>DAOTNF010000016.1:0-61319 GCA_035450685.1 Candidatus Cloacimonadota bacterium
GCAATATATCTACCAGCAAGGAGTTGCGCTATTTATGATGGCCCGGGCAGAGATCCGGCCCGCCCTCGCGCGCGCGAGGCAGCTAATTCCGTATCATCCTTAGGTCATCCTTATAAATTATAAGGTTGACCCAAGGAAGATCCCAGATAAACCAGACTATGCAAATGAGGCCCCCCATATTATAGAGGTGCTACGCCAGGTAACATACTGTGGCAGATGTAGTTGATTGTTTTGTGTCCGGGCTGATATGTGTGCTTGCTTCTATGCTGGATGCCTGTCCTTGTTTATTGTGTGGAATCAGATTCCCAGCAGTTTTGAGGATTCAAATAAAGCTTTTCCCCCCAGCAAACCCACAGTGGCCTGAATCAGATTGCCAGGCAGATTGGCAAATGCCACAGCTTTGCCGAACTGGGGTATCATCCACTCCACCAGAAAATAGCCGCCAACCATGAGCAGGGTTCCCAGCAGGGGGAAGATCAGCGTGTAGATGGGCTTTTTGCCATGGCCCAGACCGCAGATGAAGCCTTCCAGGCCTTTGACAATCAGGGTGATGGGAGTATAGATGGGAAAACCGATCAGATCGGCAATGGCAGAACCGATCCCGCCAGCCACAGCGCCGGCTTTGCGGCCCGCATAGAGCGCACTGAAAACGATCATGACGTCGCCGATGTTAAAGTATCCGCTGGAGGCAAATGGGATGCGCACCAACAGGGTACACACCGTGACCAGAACTGTTAGTCCAACTAAAAGATACCACTTCATTATTTCTCCCTGGGATGGCAGTGAGCTATCCGGTTGTCGATCAGCTCTCCTTTCAGGCGAGCTTCGCTGATAATGTGATACAGTAAGGCCAGCGTGGAAGCCAGCATCCTGTTGAATCTGGCCTTGAAGCCCAGCTTGCTTTTCTGTAGCGAGGGGATCAGGCTAAGATGTGTCTCTATCTGGGCGTGTGAGTGGAACGCGGCCTGGTAAAGCACCCGTCCGAGTAATAGATACTTGCTGATCGAGATGGGTAGCGGCAGTCGTAAAACATCCTGAAAACTGAGCAAGGAAAGGATATATTGAATGCCCAGGATTGAATTGACCAACATCAGCACCCGGGGCAGCCCAAAGCCCAGCCAGTAAGCCAGATCGCCCCTTTTCCCACTTGCTCCAGGTAATCCTGTGAGGCCAAAAAGCAGATAGACTATAAGCAACATGAAGAAAAAGGGAGCGATGACTTTGATCTCGCTGAGCCAGCCACGCAAACCCCGGCGCAGGCACAGCAACAGAGAGAGCAAGCCAAAACAGAGCAACTGGGCTTGGAAATGTTCCATCCAGACCACTCCAACCAGAATCAGGAACAGAACCAGTGCCAGGCCAGTAAGAATCAGCTTAGGCAGGGGACTCAAGCACCCTCCCCAGCCCGGGTTCGAGCAGTTCAAAATCCATACAGATGGAATCCGGCAACTCTTCCTGATGGGAAGTGTAGATCAGGCAGCTATTGGCAGCTTGCTCTTGTAAACTGTCTGCGATAAAGCCGGTGTGTGGGGATTCATCCATTAGAACATAGACGGGTCTGGGAGCCTCCCGCAGGCGGTTAAACAGATCGTGCAGCAGGAAATCAATCACGTCTTTTTCGCTTGTCAAAAGCTGGCGGGGCTTGCAGAGGGCGGCGTAGGCGCGCACAGTTTCAAGTTGCAGGGACATCTGCTGTTCAAAGTAGAGCTTGTAACAGGAAAAGTTTCCATTCAAGCGGGGCAGCAGGACCCGGCTGAGGAAAGAACTTTTTCCGCTGCCGTTGAAACCGCGCAGATGATAGCGAAAACCAGTATGGAATTCAAGCGGCGCTGGCAGTTCAAGGCGAAACCCCGGCCAAAGCTGCAAAGTGGCTGCTTCAATGCGCATCGGGGCTGTCCTCCAGCAAGATCTCCCTTGTCTGGCCATATTGATGCAGCAGAGACTGTATCCTCTCCCTGTTGTTTGCATCCAGTGAATGCCAGAGATCCAAAAAATGGATGCAGGGTGCTGGTGAATGAAGCGCAAGCAAACACATGAGCAAGACCTTCTGTCCGCCAGAAAGAGAGCACAGTTCGCTTTCCGGAGAAAATGCCTTGCCGGTATAGGCCTTAAATTCGGCACAAACCTCTTCCAGAGCGTTTTTATCGAGATTATAAAGCAGTGCTTCACCACGCAGACTGCCTGTGGTGACCAAGGGGTATCTGGCAGGGCAGATCAGCCATTGCCTGCTGTGTTTGCCAAGTAGTAATTGCAGCATATATAGATGGCGGAGAGTCAGGGATTCGAACCCTGGGTACCCGTGAGGATACAACGGTTTTCGAGACCGTCCCGTTCAACCGCTCCGGCAACTCTCCCAATCATAATCTTTTAAGGGCGAAAAACTCTTTAAGTAAAGCGGAACATTGGTCTTGCAACACTCCTCTCACCACCGCAGGATGATGGTTGAAGCTCTTGTCCGCCAGCACATTATATATCGACCCCACTGCTCCCGCCTTGGGGTCGCTGGCGCCGAAAACCAAGGTTCCCAGTCTGCTCCAGATCATGGAGCCAGCACACATCAGGCAAGGCTCCAAAGTTACATAAAGAGTATAATCTATTAGATACTTGATTTTGGAGGCCAGAATTTTGTCAATGATCAATTTCTCCGCGTGGGCCAGAGGATTGGATAGCTGGCGGGTGCGATTGTGATCTGCCAATATCACCTGGCGGTCTTTCACCAGCACCGCTCCCACCGGTATCTCGTCTTCGGAAGCGGCTTTCCTGGCTTGGAGAAGGGCAAGCTCCATCCAGTGTTCGTGTTCAGAAATAAAGTTCGTCATGCGCACCTAAAATTGCAGGTTGAGGCTCACAGAGGTTTTCCAATCCAGCGACTGTAGGTCTTCACCCACCGGATTGAGGGAAAATTCCACCAAAGAGTTGTTATTGAAGCGCCAGGCCGCACCCAGCAGCAGCCCATATTCCACCCAGGTTCCCCAGGAGAATTGGGGCTGGATAATGTAATAAAGGCTTTCTATGTCGTGCTTGAAAAGCAGGGAGGCTTGGTGGCGCTGATTGCGAAAATCGATCTCGTAAACCTGGATATCGCTGTTGAAGTCAGCGTATTCATTTATCTCGAATGAGTAAGTCAGATCAGCCAGCCAGGCATTTTGCCCCTGATTCCGGTAGGGAAGCTTCATCCAGCGCAGATCGGAGGAGCGGGCAATGTAAGGAAAGCTGTCAAAAAGTAGGTCATATTTAAGTAGTAGCTGTCTATAAAAGCTTTTCTTGGGGAGATAGATATATTTGATATAGTCAGCCCTGATCAGATAGTCCTGGCTGAATACTAACCGGTCGCCAAAAAGGATAGAGCAGCGGGGGCTGTAGCCCAGGCTGTTGGTCTGCTTGTTATTCGCGGAGAGCAGAGCTTTCATATAGACATCATCGGTGACATTCCAACTGAGGCTGTTGCTCAGTTTGATGCGGTCGTGCCAGTAATGGGTGTTGGCAAGCCTCAGTCTGATATTGCGAAGGTCGTTATCCCAGCGGTGGGAATCGTCTGGATAGCTGGAGCGTTGAAGGTCGAGGGTGGCTCCAGCGGAGAGGGAATCACCGGGGCTGTATTCCCAATACAGGGTGGTGCTGAGGCCGCGGGCTTCGGTATGGCGGCTGTTTTCGCTATATACAAAGTCTTTGATATCATAGCCATGTCTGATTGTATTCTGCCATTTGAAGGCAGGCCAGGGATTGAGATCGAGAGCCAGCAGGGCTTGGTTGCTGTAGTCGGCATTGTCCCGCACTTTGTTCGCGGAAAAACCTGTTGTCCGGCGCTGATGTGTTTCCTGTACCCTAAGCTGGAAGTTGTCTGAAGGGCTGTATTGCACCACTCCCAGATAGTTGAGATTGTGGCGATTCTGACTGTCGTAGAGGGAGTAAAAGCCACGGATGCCATCATTCTGCAACACGTAAAGGCTGTCCAGCCGGGAACTGAGTGCAAAGCGGTTGCTGATGGAGAGGTCGTTGCCCTGATAGTCAAGATGCGCGCTCAGAGTGGCTTCCCGCATATACTCCCAATCCAGATGCTTCTGGTTCAGGGACAAGCTCATGCCACTCTGGGTTCCCCAAACAGCTCCGTTATACATCATCAAACCCAGAGCTTCATAGCCCTGGCTGTCGAGCTTGTTGTGCAAGGCATAGCGGTCGTCCTCACGCCTGGAGTAGCCTTTGATGCCCGCTTCCAGATGCAGGCTGTCCACAGGATCAGCGCCTAGGATATAGCCCATAAACCCGGTCCGGTTTTCGTAAGGATGGTACTCGGGAACCAGGTCGTTGGCATCGTAGTGGTAATTGAACCCAGATAAAAAAGTATGCTCAAAGAGAGAGCGCTCCAGGGAAAAACTAAGTTCGAGGTTGGAGCTGCGAATCTTCTGGTTGAAGTTGACGCGTTTTTCGCTTTGGGTATAACCCTTTATCTGTAGCAGTGAAGCCCGGATGGGGGTGAGGCTGTATTGGACGTTGTTCTCGACCACACTGGAGGTGTTGCTGTCCATCAGATAGAAATCCACAGCGTTTGCCTGAGCCAGCAGTAAACCACCGGCGAGGCTAAAGATTATCACTAAGCACGATAAATTCTTCTTCACTGAGAGTTTCGCCTCTGCGATTCAGGTCGATGCCTGTTTTAAGCTGCAATGCTTCCAGACTGTCTCTGTCTGCCAGGGAGGAGAGATTGTTGCGCAGGGTTTTGCGCCTGTTGGCAAATCCCAACTTTACCAATAGCAGATACTTGTTGGTGTCTTTGATGATGGGAGGGACTGCTCTGGGACTTAGGGAAATGACCGCCGAATCCACCCCGGGGACTGGAGTAAAGCTTGATCTGCCGACCTCAAACAGGATCTGGGTGTCAAACAAACGCTTCAGCCTGAGAGTCATCGCGCTGTACTGCTTGCTGCCCGGAGAGGCACAGATGCGTTCTGCCACCTCTTTCTGGACCATCAATACGATACGGGAAAAATGCTGGTGATGGAGTTCCAGCAAGCCCAGCAGGGGAGAGGTGATCTGGTAGGGGATATTGGCCACCAGTTTGATTGGAGCATTGTATTGGGCAAGCAGTTGAGGCCAGTTCTGCCTAAGGATATCACCCCTGATTAGTTCCAGGGAGGAACCGAATTCTTTGCGGAGTGGTTCTTCCAGTCTGCGATCAAGCTCGAAAGCCGTGAGAGAACAACCAGCAGCCAGCAATTCACGTGTGAGGATACCTTGCCCTGGACCTATTTCCCATACATGTTCTCCGGGGTTAATCCCTGCGGAGCTGACAATTCTGGCTGCAATAGCACGGTCGGTGAGAAAGTTTTGCCCCAGAGATTTCAGCGCTTGCATTAGTAATTACCATCTTAAAATGAAAAAGGAGTTCGGATCACCCGATGTCCTGAATTGGTCAACAGGGGCAATCTGAACTCCGCCAGCCCCGCGGTACTCAGCCTTAGGCGCTAAGTCGCTCAGCGGCTACTTTTTTGCAGTATTTGCAAACTTTATGGGTGACTTCCCCAGCTTTCACTTCATGGAGTACTTTCACGCCAGTCCTGTGGCACACAGGACATTCTCCACGTCCACGGCTGGGCAGGTTTTTAATACCTTTGCCTCGATGATTCTTAGCCATTCTATTCTCCTTGATGAACTTTATCGACAAGGATTCTCTCTAAGAAAATCCATATTCAATCCAAAATTATGGAAGGGCACTTTACGTCAACTGATATTTGGCCGACATTCAGCGGATCAGCGGGAAATCGTCCTCCAGGGCAAGGATAAAAGCGGTGAGCAACTTTACCGTGGAATCCAGATCCTTAAGCGAGATCACCTCATTGGGAGAATGCATATAACGGTTGGGAATGCCAATCACAGCAGTGGCAGAACCAGAGTTCAGGGCATGGATTGCATCCGCGTCAGTGCCCGTGCGTCCTGGCGCAATCTCCAATTGATAAGGGATCTTATGCTTGTCCGCAATCTGCCTCAGCTTTTCATTGATAGCGGGATGCAATGCCGCGCCAAGGCTGATGGTGGGTCCTTTGCCCAGAGATACTTCACCGTAGGCGCGGTTGTCCACTCCCGGCATATCCGTGGCAAAGGTGACGTCCACAACAATGGCTATGTCTGGCTGGATCTGATGCGCGCTGGTACGGGCTCCACGCATCGTGGTTTCTTCACCCACGGAGGAGACGGCATAGTAGTTTACCACGGGTTTCTTTTTGTGCAATTCACGCAGGACGGCCGCAGCCACATAAACCCCCACCTTATTGTCGGTGGCTTTGGATACCACAAGGTCGTCTGAAAGCATTTCAAACTTGCTGTGATAGGTGATGACGTCTCCAATCGACACTTTGGCCAGCGCTTCTTCTTTACTGTTCGCGCCGATATCGATCCAAAGGTCCTCCATCTTGATTTTGGGACTTTCCCCATCTCCCCGCATCATATGGATAGGTTTCCTGCCGACGATACCTCTGACGATTTCGCCTTTGTGATAGATATCAAGGCGCAGACCGGGCAACAGGTTGACATCGAATCCGCCCAGGCCTTTTACATACAGGTAGCCCTGCGCATCGATGTGGTTGACGATCAGCCCGATCTCGTCAGCGTGGCCGACCACCATCACCTTCAGTTTCCCGCTTCCCTTTTTGAGGGCGATCAGGTTTCCGTTGCGGTCGCTTTTGATCTCATCTGCAAAGGGTTCCAGGTAGTCGCGCACCACTTTTTGGGCTGGTTCTTCGAAGCCGGAGGGGCTGGGGGCAGCCATCAGGTCTTTGAGAAATTGCAGGTTCTTTGCGTTTGGCATCTCTGTCACCTAACAGTTATTGGCCATTTCGTCGGCAAAGGGATTGATGGTTTTCTTTTTGATTGGCTGCTCATGAGGTATGAGGCAGAGAAACTTCAGGGTTGTTGTGCCTGTGTTTTTGTAAGCATGAACCATTCCCGGATCAACGTAGATGGTATCTCCGGGACCGAAGGGCAGGTCTCCCTCTTCCGTTTGCAGCACTCCCTCGCCTTCCACGATGAAGTTTTCATGTTCCCATTCGTGCGAATGATAAGGAGTGTGCCCTCCCGGGGCCACTTCAAAGAGGCGCATGGCAAAATTTGGCGCGCCATCTTTCTGGCCTATGAGCCACCTGATCTGAGCGCCTTCCGCTCCTTCAGTGTAAACTGGTTCGAGATCGACTTTGCTGTAATGGACTAATTTCATTCAAACCTCCTAAAGCTCATCTGAAATTATATAGTAGTCTTTCTTCACATATAATAAACGGGAATTCCGCTCACGCTATCTAAATTCCGGATATCCGGTGCAGAGCAGGTCGTCTCCAACCCTGCGGAACTTTACATCACGCAGGTTTATGGCTGCCTCAAGCGTGGGAAGGGGCAATTCCCGCAGAACAGACCGGGAACCTCCAATAAACTTGGGTGCGTAAAAGATCTGGCACTTGTCCACCAATTTCTCCGTAAAGAAGGCGGAGGCAAGGCTGCTGCCACATTCCAAAAGCACACAATAGCATCCAAGCTGGTGCAGAACTTGCAGTGCCGCCCGCAGTTCCAGCTTGTCCTCCTGGGCTGGGATGGGGTAGAGGCGGACACCCAGAGCCGCGAGCTTTTTCCCTTTGGCTGAAAGCTCCATTCCCGGAGCGCAGAAGAGCAGCACCTGGGATTCATTTTCACATCTAAACAACCTGGCATGGAGCGGAATCTCCAGAAAAGCATCCAACACCGCTCTAAGAGGTTGTTTGTCAGGATGGGGCAGCCTCACGTTCAAACAGGGATCGTCCTTGATCACAGTGGCGCTGCCGGTAAGCACCACATCAGCTTCCTGACGCAGTTTATGGACAAGTTTGCGGGAGCGTTCGCCGCTTATCCAGCGCGATGTTCCATCTTCCGCGGCGTATCTGCCATCCAAGGATAGCGCCGCTTTCCAGATCACAAATGGTCTTTGCTTTTGGACTCGGCAGAGATGGTATTCCAATTGGCGGCTGATCTCGTGCTCCATAAGGCCGCTGTGCACCTCAATTCCTGCTTTTCTTAACATGGCAAAACCCCGTCCGCTCACCAGTGGATTGGGATCCTTGATACCCGCGAAAACTCTGGAAATACCTGCGTCTATGATCGCCTGGGCGCAGGGAGCTGTCTTGCCATAATGACTGCAGGGTTCCAGAGTCACATAGAGGTCTGCGCCTTTGGCTTGGTCTCCAGCTTTTTTCAGGGCATGCACCTCAGCGTGGTCGCCGCCGTAGGATTGAGTCCAACCCGTGGCCACCATCTTTCCCTTTTTCACGATCACCGCTCCCACAAAGGGATTGGGTGAGCATTTGCCGCGGGCTTTTTCCGCGGCTTTATAGGCTTGCTTCATGAAGTAAAGAACTTCATCTCTATCTCTGGTAACGTTCAAGGTTTTTCCTTGCCAGTTCATAATTGGGGGCAATCCTCAGGATGGCGTTCCAGATCTCCACAGCGCGTTCCGTATTGCCCAAACCTGCTTCGCAGGCGGCCAGATTATTTCGCACGTCAAGATCGTCTGGCTTCTCGTCGTTTAACAGTCTGAGCCAGTCCAGGGCTTCAGCCAGTTCGCCAGACCCCAGATACAGGGCTGCCAAAGCGTGGGCTGCAGAATGGAAATGGTTGTCCAAAGCCAAAGCGACAAGCAGGTCTGCACGTGATTTTTGCGGGTCGTTGCTCAATTGCCAATACAGGCCGCGATAGTAGTAAAGGTCAGCGCAATCAGGATACAGGGGCAGATTTTGGGAAATCAGTTGCCAGGCAGTGTCTTTATTGCCCTGGCCAAGGGCTGTGGCTATGGAGTGAAAGAGCTTGTTTTGGGCGTAGTAAAGCTGGGGACTGCCGTTCAGGTTTTGGCGAATCTGCCATATACCTCTGTTGGCGGCCAGAATTACGGTCCAGTCGTATTTTTGATTGATTTCCAACGCGACCATGGCGCTCACTCCATCATCTCCCGCGCCTGCATGCAGGATCTGCCATTTTTTGGCCTTTCGCAGGCCGGGAATTTGTGAAATTATGGCCTCATATCCGGCGGCTAATTCAGACCTGTCCAAAGCGTTGGCTGTATATTGCCTGAGCTGGTTCCAGTCGTGGGCGATTACCGCCTCCATCCAGCTTGAAACTACGCTCTCAGGTGTCTGCGGCTCTTCCTGGCCATCGTGTTTCAGCTTGAGTTTGTCCATCAGGTAGTCGATGGGAAAGTTGGCAGGATACTGGAATTTGCCCAGCCAGCTTAGCACTTTGGAGCTGGACAGGGCAGCTTGTGAGGCTGGAGTATCACCGTCAAGCTGCGGATTGGGCAAATAACACCATAGGTCGATAAAGCGTTTCACGGCTTGCACATATTCAGTGTTGGAGTCTGCCCGGAATGCGGGGAAGGGGCTGTCGCTGCCAGGATCGTTTTTCACGGCATAGGGGCAATCCGGGCAATTCTGGTCCACTCTCAGGCTGTTACAGCAGATCCAGCCGATGTTTTTGCCTCTCAGACGGGGACAGGGGCGCACGGCTCTCTCGGAGCGGCACTTTTTACATGGTTCTTTCTTGAGCAGCATATTAACTCATCAGGATAGGAGGCATGTTTCTTTTAAAAGCGGAGCGGCTTATCATCCGTTCTACCTTGTCGTAAAGCTCCCGGGGATGGCTCAGCCTGGCAGATGCTTTCACGTCTATGTCCGATTCAAGCAGTTCATACAATATCTCGTCAAGTTCCTGATAGCGCATACCCAGGTCAGCTTCATCAGACTGTCCTTCCCACAGGTCCGCGCTGGGAACCTTGTTAACGATTGCTTCGGGAATGTCCAGGAGTCTGGCAAGCTGCCAAACCTCGGTTTTATAAAGATGCCCGATGGGCTCCAAGGCACACGCGGAGTCCCCAAACTGAGTAAAATAGCCCACCATCAGTTCCGTCTTGTTGCTGGTTCCTAAAACTAAAGCCTGCAATTTGGAGGAAAGGTCGAAGAGCACGCACATCCTGGTGCGCGCCATCCAATTGCCTCTGCGCAGAGCCGTGGCAGATGGTTCAAAAGTGTCAAAATATGCGTCTGTCATGGCGGTAATATTCCGCACCTGATATTCGATCCCTAATTGCTTTGCCAGGGTAACCGCGTCATCCAGGGAATCAGGATGGCTGTTTTTATAGGGCATCATTACCGCAATCACATTTTCTTTGCCTATGGCTTTAGCTGCCAGGGCGGCCGCAACAGCGGAATCAACTCCACCGCTCAGACCCAGGATAAGTTTGTGCCAACCGCTGTTTGCCAGATAGCCGCGAATAAAATCAGTGATTCTATCGATTTCGGCAGGCCAATCGATTTTACGCATTTTCTCTCCCAATTTAGTATAGTGACAGTAAATCCCATTGCCAATTCAGGTCAAGCGATTAATTTTGAATTTCTTTCAAACTGGGTTGATAAGCTAATCTTATAGCAAGCAGTTACCGGTAATGATGAATATTTATATCCATTTTCCATGATAGGAATAGATCTCTTTGCCCCCATTTGCACGAGTGAGCTAAGTCTATATTTTCCTTAGGTCATCCTTAACTTGGTTAGGGATGACCTAAGGATGATGGCAGCAAAGCTTGTAGTAGCAAAGGACGGAGCTATGAAGGATTATGCAGAATATTGCTGTTGTTATTGGTGAATGTAATACTATATTGCTTACGATCATTATGTTTGGAGATGAAAATGTTGAGAGGTGGAACTGGAAAATGGAACCATCAACTGGAGAAGGAACACAGGTTCAGAATGACTATCCGATAATCCGTTTCAGAATCTATTGCTGGTTAATCAACAAAGCTTGGTGTTGGGTATCCATCAGGTACCTTAGGGTGAAGCCAAAAGCCCTGCCTTTGTCTGGTAGATTGCCAAAACCACGGTGGATGGTATTAAACAGGTTGTCAATTCTGGCAACAAGGCTGAGATCTTTGGTAATTGGCGTTTGAAAGCGTAAACCCAGGTCAATAACTGCGGGAAGCTTTTTCTGATTCGCATCCTTTTGTAAGTAAAGCTGTTCTAAAGACACTTCAAGCGAGCTGGTGCCGAAGTTTTTGGATACCTGTGTTTTTGCCATAAGCAGCGGAGAATGTGCTTTTCTTGCGTAATCAGAACCGGGCAGGTTTTCTATGTTGAGCTGCAGATTCTGTTCGACAACCCAGGCGCCTGTCACAGCTTTTAGCTCCAGGGTGCTGATATTTCGCAGCAGATCCGCAGCTTTGACCAGCGTATAGACAGAATCCCTGGAAAGGGCTGGTTGCGGTTCATTGTAGATGTAGCAAAGTTTATGGGACAGGCCCATCCGTTTCAGAAACTGGTTTGCCGGCCAGACCCGCCATGCTTGAATGTTCAGGTTCAAAGGGGTCAGGCTGAGATAGTCTTGTCCGTTCCTTGTTGTATAAGGATATTCATATCCCAAAGAAAGCCCGGCTCGGGAGCTTAGGGAACTGCTGTTCGAGATTTCAAGCCACATATCGGGTTTAAAAACAAAACGTTGATGATAATCGAATACGGGCAATAGATGAACAAAATCGGTCATTAAGCCCAGATCAAGCTCCGGAGCGTGAACTCCTGTAAAAGGCAGGCGCAGTGCCGTTGCCAGGCCAAGAGAATTCCCTTTTAGCAGTAAGGAGTTACTCAGTTGGAGCGCAGAGAGTTCCATTATATGATAATTGCTTAGCCGGATATCTGTATCGCTATGTTTATTGCTGCCCAGATGCTGGTTCCAAACATCCAGAGCCAGAGATGTACTTGCCTGGGTGATTGTAACGGAGCCAAAATTCACTTTATAATCGTGATTACTGACTTGCAAAATAAAGTCGTTTACCCGCAGGCTGTCCTGCTTGGATTTCTGCCAGCCAAGATCGGATGCCAGCAGCAGATCCTTCCCTGCGATTAACTGGCTGGTAGCCCTGTAGGTTTGATGGCTGCGATTCTTTCCTGGTATCGATGCCTCCCCCAGCAGGCTGATGAGGGGAACGCGCCGATGGGGTTCCCACAGGGAAATCCTGGTGAAGGAGGAGAATGAACTGTCCATCCCAAAGGTAACAAACCCCGGCTTAGTGGCGGCATTCTCAACAACAGGTGCTTTGTGCCTGAGATCAAACTCCCGGGGTACCAACACATGCAAAGAATCTGCCGGGATTTCCCGGGGGAAGATCAGTTGCTTTTTGTGCAGGGGTGCCCGCATGATGGAGTCGGATTCTATTTCCACGGTGGGTAAAACCTGTGGTTGGCTAAATAACATTGCTGGTACGAAATAAATGATGCCTGTGACAAGCAGAAGCAAGCAAGGAAATGATTTGAGTCTTATCTTTCCAGTCATTGTTCCTCAGCCAGCATGATGTCGATGGATTGCAGTTGCTCCTGTTTAAGTGTTTCACGCAACTCGGCCAGGCTCAAAACAGCTTCCTGCCTTGCACCGGTCTTGATCAGACACAAGATGTAATAGAAATTTGAGTTTTGTACGAGATCGGGATAATCGGCATGGATCAGTCTGACCTTACGAAAAGAGCTTAGGGCAGAAGCAAAATCCCCATTTTCATAGGCGATGCGACCCAGAATAAACTCCGCTTGTGCCCTCAACCAGGGATCGATCTGGGTATCCAAAATCAGGTTCGCTTCCGCTTGAGCGGCAGGATGATTCTTTTGGAACAAAAGGTGATTAATGCGATGCAGCCTGGCCTGGGGATGTGATTCAAGATAGGCGTTGCCCAGATCCCATAGCTCCTCAAAACGGAGATAATCCATTTTCGCGCTCAAATCGAGCATCTTCAGCCACAGAGCAGCTTCGCTCTGCAGTTCCCAAGCTTGTAAATATCTTTGCATAGCAAGTTCGCCATTACCGGTCAGGGAAGCCAGATCAGCCCATTTCAAGAGGCTTTCCCTATTGGTTGAGGAGGTTTGAATCATGCCCAATAACGAATCTGCCTGGGCATAACGATCAAGTTCGATAAGCGATTGAGCCATCATCAACTCAAGGTCTTGCCGGCGTGGGTCCTGGAGTCCAAGGCTGTCTCTCAACCTGGCAGCTTCCTGCAACAGGTCATCCCAAAGCTGGGAGTTGGCATAGAGTTTTACCAACAGGTATTCAAGCTCAAACTTCAGATAGTCGCTATGTACCACTTCGAGCATGGCGGATATCTGATCAACTTCATCAGGATTGCCGGATCTTCTGGCAGCCAGTTCCAAGCCGGTAAACACCTCGCGCAGCAGGGCAAGTTCTTCCTCATTGAAAGAGCTGGCTCTGGAAAAGCGCCGCAGGATGTTCAAATAATCCGTTAAAGCCGACTCGTAGTTTCCCAGATTATACTGAGTGTTAGCGATCTCAGTCATTACCTGCAAAAACAGCCCGGAAGCGGGGAAGGCGTCCAGGAAGCTTTCATAGAGATCCAATGCTCGTTTCCACTCTTTTCCCTGAGCGGCGGATTTGGCTGCCTGGTATAGGTAGATGTCGGCATTAAGACTGTCCCGCGAAAGCTGGTAAAAAATCTCGGAAGCCTCCTGAAAGCGTTTCAGGTAAAACAGCGTGTAGGCTTGGTAGGAGATGGCCTCTGTCTTCTGATAGTTCGATATTGCCATCGTTTCAGCCTTCCGGTAGATTTCCAGGGCTTCCGGGTACTTCTTTTCGCTGAAGCGGATTCCTGCCTGTAAAACGGTAGAATCGAAACTTGTCAGGGAATCAGGGATGGCTTGCAATAAATGCTCGGCTTCAGCATAGCGATCCTGAAAAAAGTAGGTTTGAGCAAGACGCTGCAATACAACGGGGTAGTTTTTGTCAGAAAGCGCGATCGTCTCATAGTATTCAGCAGCCTCTTCGTATTGGGATGCGAAAAAGCGTGTCTCCGCCAGATAGAATCTTGCCTCATCCCGCAACGGCGAATCCGGGTGTTCCTGTAACAGGCTGGAGAAATACTGGTCAGCGAGCTTGTATTCATTTCTGACAAAGTGGATCAGACCCATGCGGTAGAGTGCTTTGTCTCTTGCTTTTCCTGAGACAAAGCGATTCAAATATTGGTTTGCTGTCTCTTGGGACAGGGAAAACTCATCAAGGTAGAAATATGCCTCACTAAGCAAGTATGTGTTGGCAGCAGCTATATCGGCTGGCAGGTCAAAATCATCAGCTTGCAGGAAGGAGCGCACAGCTTCCAGATAGTTCTTGCTTTGGAAATGAAAGAATCCCAGAATATTATGCTGCACCCCGTCCTGGACGCTGCCCGATGAGACATAACTCTGCAACTGCATGATGGCTGATTGCGGGTCACGCTCATAGAGTATCTTCAGACGCTCCAGATACGCATAATAGCCCAGATCAGGCTCCGGTGAATGGAGCAGGTTTTTAAACAAAGAATCTGCCGCCAGTGTCTCTCCCCGCCAGCGTAGCACTGTGGCCCGATAAAAACTGCAATAGTCTGAGGCTGACACTATGCTTCCCAACAGCGAGTCTGCAAGCGGGAAGTTTCCCTGTTCCAGGGATTCTCGCACTTTCAACAGCACCGCGTCTGGGCTGGGAGTATTTGCCAAGGTATAATGGGAGTCCCAGAATTCATCAAACTCGACATAATCTCCCTTGTTGAGCAGGTATTGCATCCAGGCAAGGTTGTATGCCTCACTGTCCCTGGCTTTTTCTGGCAAGGCAGTAAGCAGCGCAGCGGCTTCCTTTTCCTTATCCTGCTTCAACAGCACAACAAAGTAGTCGTATCTGCCTTCCACCGGATCCAGCTCAAGGGAAGAGGCAAGTTCCTGCTCTGCAGAGCGGTAATGCCCCTGCAGAGCTAAAATCCTGCCACGCCAAAGATGAGCACGCTGTCGGTAATAGTCTTGATCTGTGCTTTTCTCCATGCGTTCCAACAGCTGCAACGAGGTGCCCAGATCACCGCTGTAATAAAGAGCTATGGAGTAATTCAGATGGATGTCGGCCAGGATGTCCGGATGCAGCGCTTGTTCTAACAGAGTGGGGTAGAGCTCGAGGCAGAGCTGGTAGTCTCCCTGCTTGAGCGCAATGTTTCCGCGCAGATAATCCAGATACACACTGTAAACTGAATTCGGATACTGGCTGCGGAAGCTGTCGATTTCTACTTTGGCTTCTTGCAGATAGCTTCCCTCGCGGTTGTATAGCGCCAGGATGTAGTCAAAGTTTTCCTGCTCGCGAATACTTTGGGCAGATATCTGGCTGGACACGCATGCCATAAACACGATCAAGGTGCTGATAAGGGTTAGAGATTTATGCATTGTTTCCTTTCTCGGTTGTTTCAATCTGTGTGAGTTAATCATTTGAATGGTATGATGATGAACACCGTGGTTCCCTCGCCTTCCTTGCTTTTGACCAGTATTTCCCCATTATGTAGTTCAGCAATGCGTTTAGAGGTGGCCAGACCTAAACCCAGACCGCTGCTCCGATACTCGACAGTTCCGCTTTTGTGGGCATAGATTTCGTTGAGTTCGTAGAACTTGCGGAAAATGTTCTTCATCTGGAACTGGGGTATCCCGATACCGTTGTCTTGCACGTAGATCACCAGGCTTTCCTTGTTGTCAATCTTCTCCTGGGGAAAAGCCGAACGCCTCGCTCCGATCACCACATTGCCAAAATCGTTGGTAAAGCGGATAGCATTGAGCACGACATTGTATATCATGCGATGCAGGGCTTCCCAATTGGCTTTCACCGCGGGAAGATCCTTTTCCAGTTCAACCCTGATCTGCATTCTGCGGTTTCGGGAAAGAATCTGCACTTCCTGATGGATAAGATCCAGAATCTCGCCAATGTTGACAGGCGCTTTGCTGAGCGATTTAACAAGGTTATATTGGTTCATAGTAGTGATGTCGTTGACGCTCATGATCAAGCGCTTGACCGAGCTATCCACCTTGTTTACAATCTCGGTGCGTTCTTCTTCGTCGGCATAGAGGCTGCGCTTCAGGCGAGACACGTAGCCTTGCAGGGATGTGAGAGGGGTGTTGAGTTCATGCGAAACGATAGCCATAAACTCGTCCTTGAGCTGTTCAAAAGCGTTTAGTTCAGAG
Organism: Candidatus Cloacimonadota bacterium; assembly: GCA_035450685.1. GTDB lineage: Bacteria > Cloacimonadota > Cloacimonadia > Cloacimonadales > Cloacimonadaceae > Syntrophosphaera. The sequence continues at coordinate 16,017 of DAOTNF010000016.1, forward strand.
CTTTGCTGCAATAAATACTCATATTGTTTGGCGTTCTTGATCGCTATCGTGATCTGTTTTATCAACAGAGCGAGGATTTCGTCATTAAGATACATCTCACGGGTGCTGTCTCCCAGATTGTCCAGATAAAGAAAGCCCATCGACGTTTCATCCACCAGGATTGGGCAGCAGAAAATCGTATGAATTGCATAGTCCTGCACGCTGACTGAGTTCTTGAACCGGTTGTCAAGGGCGGCGTTGAAGGTTACCACTGGTTCCAGGTGGGTCTGACAGAGGCTGAGGGCTGTGCTGCTTACCCCAGAGAAGGTGGAGAGCAGTTGTTTGTTCTGATCCATCTGCACCTGGAACAGGTTGTTGCCCTCGCTGTCTTTTCTGATCAGGAACCCACGGGTGGCGTTGGTAAAATCTATGGCCTTGGATACTATCTCGCTTTCAAGTTGGTTGCTGTCCACATACTTTATCAGATCGTGAGATATTTGCATCAACTGATTCATCTTCTCCATGCGCTGGGTGATTTCCATGTAATCCCAGGTGCGGATGATCAGTGCTGTCAACTGTGTTTTAATGTTTCTGGCAATGGTGATTTCCCTGGAATTGAACTCCATTTCGCCCGCGTCATTCAGCACCAGATAACCGATCTTTTTGCTGCCGGAGATCAGGGGGACTATCAGATAGTGTTGCTCCAGATAGTCGAACACCGCCAGGTTGTTTGTCTCAAAAGCACGTTCGATATGGGCAGAGAACTCAGGGGGCAACATCTGTTCCTCATCGCAATTATAACACTGGAAGGCATAATAATTCGCGATTTTATCAGAATAGACCATCAAGCGGAACTGCCAGGGCGAAAGAACCTGATTTATGCCCTTCTCGATGAGAAACTTGATGCGCTGTACGCTGTTTATGTTGGCGATATTGAGCAGCAGATCGTCCCACTTGCCCCGCAGATCTTTTCTCCGGGATTTCACAGGCACGAGGGCGAACTTGCCAACTATCTTGAGGTTATACATATTAAGGTTCAGATAGTTCTGCTGGTCGTCCTCAGCGATATCGGCTGAGATTTGCCTCAGATACTCACAGTACTCCGTAAAGATTTTCTGAGCATGGCTTTCGGCCCCCATTGCCAGCAAGGTCTGGATCTTCATCTGCAAAAGTTCCACCACCAACTGATAATAGCTGTAATCCCGGCAAAGCTTTAGCTGTATCTCAATCCTGCGCAGAATGTTCCGCAAGGGTATATCCGGATTCACCAGTTCAAGCTTGAGGGCAAGAATATCCAACTGCTGATCCCAGTAACGATATTGGTTTTCCTTGATCGAGGGACGGGCCAGATCAATCAATTCACTTGCTTTTGAATATTCCTGCAGACCATAGTGGCAGATCACTTGCAACACATTAAACACAGCTATCGCATAGTTGTTGTTGATCTCTCCCGCGTATTGCGTTGCATATTTCAACTCTTTCAGGGCAGTTTCGTAATCCTTTTCGGAGATTGCCAGAAGGCTGAGTACGTTGTGATAAAACTCCTGTTCGTGAATGTGCTGATAGTTGATATGGACATTATTGCTCATCAGCCTTCTGAGCTTTTTGGCGTTACCCATTTCGCTCAGATAATAAAAATAGGTCTTCACCAGAGGATTAATCTCGCGGATGTAGCCCTCTATCAGCTTGGGTTCGTGCTTTTTTATAAATCTATAGTAGTGACCAAAACCAATGATCTTGCTTTTAGCCAGAGCAAGATTGCGGTTGATGACATCCAGATACTTGTTTGTTTTTACTGATTTGACCAGTTTTTGAGCTTCCAACAGCTTGACTTCTGCTTCCTCAAACTCTCCCATCTTGATTTTGGCTTCACCCTGGTTTAGCAAAGCCAGCGCATGATTGAGCACCTGGCCAAGAGATTTGGAGTATTCAAGCGCGGTTTCAGAGTACTTGCCGGCCACCACAGTGATTCCCTGTTTGAGATACAGGTCGGAGATATTGTTGTAGATCAACCCAAGGAATCTCTTGATATTGTGGCTTTTCCAGATATTGAGGGCTATGCCAAGATGCTCGTCTGCTTCCACGATATTTTTCTGTGTGCTGTAAAACACCCCCAGATTGTTGTGCATGGATGCCATCAGGATCATTATCCGGTTATCTTGAAAGGGTGGCAAAGTAGATAAGAAATCTTCTATTATCTTGATGGACTTATTGATATCGCCAATAGTAGAATAATAAACTGCGAGTCTGTCTGTATAAATAATTTTAAGGTCGAGGGATAAGGTATTTGGATCGATGGGTTGCAACACCTCAATGACCCGCCTGGGTTCAGTTCGGGAATAAGCCTGTGCCAGATACAGGGCGGCAAGTACCTGTTGCCTGCCGGTAATAGCCATACCATGAGCCTTCTCGAAATGCCGGAGTGCAGCTTTCACATCTTCCGCCAACAATTTAACGGTACCCAGGACAATGTGCTTTTCGAACAGCTCAGGTATCCTGCGCTGGTTCTCCATCAGCAAGTTCGCTTCCCTGAAGAAACCGGTGGTTTCGGTTTTATTCAGGAATTTGTTCAGGTCATGGATTAGGTCAACCGTGCTAACCTTCACGTTTGTATCGAGATCTATTCTAAGAACGTTAAAAATGGCCCAATAAGCGCTTTCCTGGTTGTTGTCCTCATCCATCAGTTTGTAGTATTGCAGATAGTAGGATCGTTCTGCTGCCAGGTCACCCGCGATATTGGCATTTTTAATGACTCCCTCGCAAATAGTGGGGTCTGTTATCTGCTTATCCTGAAAATATTTGAGTACTCCCTTGGAGACAAAGACCTGTAGCTTGGTTGCACACTCCTTAAAGAACCGTTCTTTGGCTTCGGGAAAAGTGAAATAGTAGTTTTTATCCCTCTTTTCCAGAATCTCATTATACACACCGTCGTTAAGCAGTCCATACAGCTCAGCGCTGCCTATCTTGAGCAGTTTGCTTATCAGTTCCCGCGAGAGAGGTGTTTGCACTACTGATAGTTTTTGCAAATGAGCATAGTTGCTGGCAGTGAGGTGGCTCATACGCGAATATACAGAATGGAGCAGACGGCTGGGCAGGGTATATTCCTCCAGGTCAGCGGGAAAAACCAATTCCCGTTCATAGTGGATCAACTTGCGCAATGTAAGATCGATGAGTATCTCGCGGATAAAATACGGATTGCCCACAGAACGTTTATAGACGGCATCGCAAAATGTTTCCGGTACCTCTGTGTTCATCAGGCGGCGGATGTAATCACGCGATTCTCTGGGATTGAAAAGCGGCAGGTTTATCACCACGGTGTGGTTTATCTGTTTAACCCTGTTAAAGTCGTTACAGCTTAGCAAGACCATGATGCGGTTGTCCACGATTTTCTCTGCCAGATAATTGAGAAAATCCACAGTAAAGCGGTGCACATGCTGAAAATTGCGTATGATGAAGATCACCGGCTTCCGTTTGGAAAACTCGATCAGCAGATCGCGGGCAAAGCCAAAATCCGCTTGCAGTTCCTCTTTGCTCTGGGATATCCCCTTGGCCTCCTGCTCTGAGTTGAACAGATATTTGCGGAACTTATCCGAGATCTTTCCCAGTTTCTTGTTCTGCTGTATCTCCTGCTCTGTTTGCGATTGCAGGTATTCTTTGATCAGAGCGAAGAACGCGTCATGGTCGGTGCGCGTGCAGGTGTAATCGAAGATAAAGTATGATCCGCTCAGGATGTGGTAGCGGAACAGCGAGAGGATGTTGTCTTTGCCCAGTCCTTCGCCTCCCACCAGCGAGATCACCTTGCCGTTGCCCCCTTCAACAAGGGGGAGATGATCCAACAGTTGGTGAGCGTAATCTTCCCTCACCATGTAGCTGTTGAACTGCAGGGAATTGACCAGTGACCATGAGATCGAGAACTCGAAATTCTTGGAGGCGGTACGGTTTATATAGTCTATCACCTCCTCGCTGCTGCGGAAACGGTTTTCAGGATTGCGCTCAAGCAGGCGCAAGCAGAGCTTTTCCAAAGGCAGGGGAATGTCGGGATTCAGCTCCGAAGGGAAGATGGGGATGAAATACTGCTGGCTGCCGCTGCGTAAGGCGTTTATCTGATCCAGGGAAAAGGGAAAGCTGCCAGTCATCAGACGATAGATCACCACGCCCAGAGAGTAAAAATCGGAGGCGAAGCCAACCGGCTTGCCCAGATACACTTCCGGGGCGACATAGGGTAGTGTCCCAGAAACGTATTGGCTGTCTTTATCAAGGTAAAACTTGGAGAATCCATAGTCAATCACTTTTACTTCCAGTGTATTACCACTCATGCTATAAAGTATATTTTCAAGTTTTATGTCCTTATGAATTATATTCTGAGTATGTAAAGCATTCAAAGCGTAACAAACCTGAACCACGATCTGATATAGGGCGTCCACCTTGTTTTTGCTGAAACGGAAGTTGTTCAGCGTGCTCCCTTCAAAGTAGTCGCTTATAACGTAGATGTGATCGTTAACATGCCCAAAGTCAACCACATGGCTCAGATTGGGGTGTTCAATCTTGGTGATATGGTGCATATCTTCGGCGCTGAAGAGGGAATAGATGTCCTCTGAAGGCAGATACTGGAACAGTTTGAGAGTGTAGAGATTGCCGCTACGGATATCCCTCACTTTATAGACGTTGGCCCAGGAGCCGGAGCCCAAGGTATCGATCACTTCATATCTATGGTCTATGAACATCCTATATCTCCAATTTAATGGTAGTTTACCTTATTTCTCAAGGATAAGCGGATGTCAACTTAAAAAACGGCTCTCTTGCAAACCATGCGGGTAAAATGGAGTTGTTGGTGGAGATTTGGTTTATTTCAAACACTGAGGTAAAGATGAGATACTTGTTCATTTCTGCCCTTATATATTGATCGCTGATTGATCACTGATTGATCGCCGGGCAATCGCTGCACCGGAAATCACCTGGCGTTCAATGGGATATGAGATAAAGAGGGAGTCAGGGCAGCTTACTTTGTTTGTGACAATGAATATAACATGCCAATTATCACGTTTTCCCTTTATAGCTCTCTCCTATGCTGCTACTGGCTTTGGAGCCATCTTCCTTAGGTCATCCTTATAAATTATAAGGTTGACCTAAGGAAGATATAGTCATGGCTGCCGCATGCAAATGAGGGTAAAAATCTTCATAGTGCAAGGGTGCGAAAACATTAGTCCATTGCCTTGGTGGCTTTCCAACGCTTGTGTACCCAAAACCACTGCTCCGGGTGTTTGTGGATATAGCGCTCAATCACTGAGTTGACCTCGCTCAGGAGTCTCAGGTAGTTTTGTTCGTTATCTTCCCAATCCGGATGGTATATTGGTGGCTCGAAACAGAAGTTTATCGTTCCGTCCGGTTCCCTCACCGCGAAACCGGGCACAATGGGGACCTTGTAATGCAAAGACAGTTTGGCCACACCAATATGATGGGAGGCTGGAAAACCCAAAAAATCCAGGATATGTCCCCTGTGGCCGGCGTTCTGGTCTGCCAGTATCGCCACCATCTCGTTTTTCCGGAGGGTGGAGATGATGTCCCTTAACCCGCTGCGAAAGTCGATTAAGCTAACTCCATGCTGGCTGCGGATGGCGTTGTTAAATCTGTCAAACAGCTCATTATGTTGCTTTTTCGCCACAACGGAGAGCGGAATGCCAAACTCAGGCAACACCCTTGCCGCCTCCCAGTTACCAAAGTGGGCGGTGGCCAGAATCGCTCCCTTACCGAGGGCGAAAGCCTGATCAGCATACTCTTTTCCGCTTATCCTGCAGCGTGCCAGAAGCTCTTTGTTGGGCAAGAGATAGATTTCCGCCACCGTCAGGCCCATGTTGTGGTAGAGTTTGCGTATAAGCTTCTTGATTTCCCTTGGACTGAGCTGGGGATATACTTTGGAGATTTGCCTGTGTGCCACTTCTCTGCGTACACCCCCCAGGTAACCAATGAGGTAAAAAAGTGAAGTTACCACCCTTTTACCCAATGCGTATGGCAGGAAGCGCAAGAAACTCAGCAAAATCCTCAGTAATGTGTATTCAGTGATGTTTTGTAACCGGCTTCTTTTCAATCTGATCCGTCTTTATCGCTATGCTTATGATTTGAGCAGATCGATCTTGTTTTGGATGACTGCTTTGGCCACCACACCAATCGAATTGTCCTTAAGTTCGCCGTCTTTAAAGAAAAGCAGGTTGGGGATGCTCATCACGCCATACTTTCCCGCCAGTTCTGGATGCGCGTCGACATTTAGCTTGCAGACCTTGATGTCTGGATTTTCCCTGGCGATTTCCTCGATGACGGGACCAAGCATCCTGCAGGGACCGCACCAGTCCGCCCAAAAATCCACCACCACGATTCCGCTGGAAACGGTTTCATTGAAGTTTGTTTTGTTAAGTTCTATAGTCATGGTTCGACTCCAAATGTTTATAGATATTCTAATCCAAGCGGCGATTCTTGGCAAGTGCCTTTACAGAAATGTCCCAAACAGCTTACCTGAATTAGCAGTCTTGTCTGCAGACTGCCAAAAAAGGGCTTGACAGTTTGCCCCAAGCATTTAGATTATCTTTCAGTATAATATCGAACATCAAAGGAGAGATCCAAAATGCCAGCTAAAAAGACCGAAACAGGCAGTTTAAGCATCCATACAGAGAACATCTTTCCCATTATTAAGAAATGGCTTTATTCCCAGCATGACATTTTTTTGCGGGAACTGATCTCAAACGCAGTGGATGCCATCAATAAAAGAAAATATGCCGATCCCGACTTCAAGGAAGAGGAGATGAAGATCGAGGTTAAACTCGACGCTAAGAAAAAGACCCTGGAAGTGATTGACACCGGTATCGGTATGACGGCAGACGAGATTAGGAAGTATATCAACCAGATCGCCTTCTCCGGCGCGGAGGAATTCGTCAACAAGTTCAAAGACGTCCAGGCCAACATCATCGGCCATTTTGGGTTGGGCTTTTATTCCTCCTTCATGGTGGCGGACAAGGTCACCATCGATTCCCTCTCTGTGACGGAAGGCAGTGAGCCTGCTTTCTGGGAGTGTGATGGAAGCATCGAATATTCTATGAAGGCAGGTAAGCGCAAGGAAGTGGGGACCACCGTTACCGTCCATTTCAGCGAAGAAGCTAAAGACTATACCGAGCCTGCAAAGGTTCGGGAGATTCTGGAGCGCTACTGCAATTTTATGGCCTGGCCAATCTTGTTTGAAGACAAGCAGGTCAACCAGAAAGAGGCACTATGGAACCGAAAACCCAAAGACGTCAAGCCTGAGGAATACATCGAGTTTTACAAAAACGTATTCCACGACTATCAGGATCCCGTCTTCTGGATTCACCTCAACGCCGATTTTCCCGTAAACCTGCGCGGGATACTCTATTTTCCCAAGTTGCGTAACGAGCCGGATTTCTTCCGCGGAGAGGTGAAACTCTATTGCAATAACGTATTCGTGGCGGACAATCTGGAGGACTTGATCCCGGAATTCCTGCTTTTACTCAAGGGAGGGATCGACATCCCGGACATCCCGCTCAACGTTTCCCGCAGCTTCTTGCAAAATGACGCCCAAGTGCGCAACATCAGTAAATATATTGTAAAAAAGGTGGCCGACCGCTTTGCCGAAACATTCAAAAGCGACCGTAAAAAGTATGAGGAGTACTGGGAGGACATCAATACATTCATCAAGTTTGGATTGCTCAAGGATGAAGATTTCTTTGAAGCCATGAAAGACCTGGTGATTTTCAAGAGCGCCAGCGGAGACTATCTCACGGTGGAGGAATACAAGACACGCAACCAGTCCGCAGAAGGTAAGACCCGTATCTGGTACGCTGCCAGCGAAGACGCCCAGGTCAGCTACCTGAACCTGATGAAGGAGCAGGGCATCGAGGTGATTTTCCAGAATTCACCCCTGGATACCCACCTCTACCAGAGGTTGGAAGCAAAGTTGGAAAATGTAGAATTCGTCAGGATAGACAGCGAGGTTAATGACCTTCTGGTGGATTCTGCCCTGCCAGCCGAGAGCCAGTCGGATAAGCTTGCGGAGATATTCTATCGGGCTCTGGGACAGGAAGTGGAGGCTTCCTTCAGCAAGGATAGCTACGCTGAATACCTCAAAAAGCACCCCCAGGCAGTCAATCTGCTTGCTCCCTACATTATACAACAAGGAGAGCGCAGCATCATAAAACCCTATGACATTCCCCTGAAACTGCGCGATGAACTTGGCGAGGAGGCGGTGAAAGACCTGTTTGAACACGTCTATACGGAACTCAAGGTGGAGGTCAAAAGCCTCAAATCGTCCGAGATTCCTTCCATGATCGTTTTCAGCGAATACATGAGGCGCTGGCACGACATGGATATGCTTTCCCGCAACGCAGGCGGAGACCTTCTCAAACACCACACCTTGGTGGTGAATCAGGAAAACCCCACCATCAAAAAGATACTCGAACTCGACGAGCAAGGCAAAACGGAAGAGGTAAATACCCTCTGTTCATACATCCACGACCTTTCCCTGCTGGAACAGAAACCCTTCAATGGCCAGGAACTAAAGGAATTCATCGCCAAGGCGAATAAGATTCTCAACTATCTGTAATTAATTTGGCAACTCTGCCACAAATCAGGCTCCGGGACCAAGCAAATGCTTGATTCTGGAGCTTATCTTATTTGCATAAAATCTAAAGGACATTGTACATTAACAGGTAATTCACATCTATCGCTAACCCCCATAATTGGCGTGGAACTCAAACAACTCTCTATCTTAGGCGATAAACACAAAATACTTGACAAAAAGCGCAGATGATAAACAGTTAAAAATATAGACGCTCTAAGGAGCGTCCCATGAAAGTAAAAAGGCCGGTGTTATGAAAAAGCATCTTTTCATTATTGTTCTGCTTGTTAGCGCTGTTGCGTTAAGTTTTGGGCAAGAAGCAAGTATTTCAGAGTATATGCTGGCTCTTGAAACCACATCTGGTGAAGAAGTGGAACCTGAAGTGCTGCGGCTTGCTTACAATCCGTCTTTTACCAAAGGGAAAGCCGATGCCGAGTTGCTTCACCCGTCATCTGGATACTTCCTTGGTGGTGTCGCATCCGGATTGTTGTTTGGGCTTATAGGAACTGCCGTGATTGGATTTGCCGCTGGAGGAGATACTCCTGATTACATTCCTGACGATGTAGATACCAAAGGTTATATGGATGGATATTTCAAGAAAGCGAAATCTAAAAACCGAAGCGCAGCCTGGATGGGAGGATTGATTGGAACTGCTGCCAGAATAGGGGTTTTTGTGGTAATAGCCAATAGCGATCAACGCGACTGATGGGGTTATCCCTGTAGAAACTATAGCGCGGTCGCCGAATAGCCCTTTTCTACTTTTCATTTCCAAGCTTCCGGTAGGGAATCTTGAGTCCGGGATGGGGTAATTGGCTTGTATGGAAGCGTGGGGGCTATGTCAGGTTCAGTTGGAAAACAGGGAAACGAAGGCTGGTAAACCTGCCAAACTTAGAATCCACTCACCTGCCAAAGCCCAGATGACAGCGGCGGCGGCAATAAAATTTCCAAAAGCGAAAGGGGTGTTCTTGCGGACAAAGGCCAGGAAATATATGATTCCCATAAGACAGGCCAGAATCACGATGAAAGGAATGTTGAGCAAGCCAAAATAGGCAGCCACCCCGGGGAACAGGACAACATCGCCCCCGCCCAACCCTTCTTTGCGGAATATCTTTTCCCAGGCAAGGGCAAGCAGATATAAAAACGCGAAGGTCAGTACAGATGCCAGAAGGGAATCCGGGAAACTTACAAAAGTTTCCGGCACCAAAGCCCAGAGCCATCCAGAGGCGATGAGGGGCAGCGTAAGCGCAAGGGGAATGATCTTGTGGTATGCATCGATAAAAAAGATGGGAATCAAGAAGCTCACCATTGTGGCGAACTTGAAGAACATCGGGCTCAACCCATACACAGCATACAGGGCGAGAAACATCAGGGGGGTGATGATCTCAACCAAAAGGTGGTGCCAGTGAAACCGCGCTCCGCAATACTTGCATTTGCCCTTCAGGGCCAGGTAGCTGATTATCGGGATATTTAACCAGAAAGGAATCTTTTTCCCGCAGGAGTTACAATGCGACCCAGGCCTCACTAATGACGCTTTGCGAGGAAGGCGGTCGATTACAACATTCAGAAAACTGCCAAGGGAAGCGCCCAGGACAATAATCAGGACAACATCGATAACCAACACAGGCAAGCTACCTGTCGAGCCACGCGTTGTCGCTTCCCAGCCAAGGGTATCCGCGTTTGAACTCCACAGAAACGCGGAAGCTTTCCGAAGGCTGGTAATTGAGCTTGAATTCCGGAATAACCTTGCTTTGATTGTCGGAGTTGAACTTGAACCCACCCGAGGTGGAGCCGTAGTTGACAAAGTTCAAATCCAGAGCCAGATCGAGCTTGGGGCTCAGCTCATACTTGAGGTGGTTGGTATAGTTCGAAAGATAATAGCCATAGCCAGCACTGGAACTGCCAGCCATGAAACCCATAGAATGTCTCATGGAAATCCGGCTGGCATCCAGGAGGGGGCTTTTCGTGCCGGTCTGCCAGGGATTGAGACTCGGCCTGGGCATATCTATCTGGGCAGCCAGGGGAAGCACTGCCATGATCCCAATGGCAAGTAGCATAGCTGTCTTTTTCATTTTCGTCTCCATCATAAAAGTGTACATCTATATATTAATGCCAGCCAGCCTGATGTCAATGCCCGGGAAATGGGGACATTATACCGGCTGAGCTTTGATCACTGTGACAGGTTTTCCTGGTACATATCTTGCAGAAGGTCAACCATGCTATAGTTGATCTTACCTTCCAAAGACCTGAAAAGGGCCTCAACCTGAGCTATCTCGCCATACTCCTGGGCGTAGGCAATTGCCAGGCTGCCCAAGCCTGTGTCGTTGGGATAGCGCTGCATGATCATGGCCAGGTATCTGGGAGCAAGCTCTCTTTTGTTTCCCAAGATATAGCGCAGGACATAGCCTTGATAGATATCTATGGCGCGTTCGTGCGGAAAGATGTTCTTTTCGATGAACGCATCGAGTTTTCCTAATTGGCCGGTATCCGCATAGTAGCGTATGTAGTAGTCAGCCATCCTTAGTTCGGTATCAACATATCTTCTTGCTTCTGCGGCGTACTTTTCGGCTTTGGCATAATCACCTTGTTTGGTGAAATAAACAGCAGCGCGGACAAAGCCAGAGCCGTAGTTCATGATCAAACGCTTCATGTTATCGTCTTTATAAACCCGGGGGTCATGGATCGAGCGGTACTGGTAAACCTGTTCTATATTTGTCAGCAAACGGTCAATATCTATCTGCTCGCCATCCAAATCCTTGGTGTGGACGAGCCTGTTGACCATTCCTTCATTGCGAAGATAGTCGTCGAACCCGATGTAGCTTTCGCAGGTGACGGCAAAATAGATGGGGCGCTTGCCGTAATTGTCCTTGATAAGCTGGATCACCGCAAGGTCTGAGACGCGATAGTAGGGTTCCGTGCGGCGGAATCTGGGGGTTTCGGCAAAGAAGATAGAGAAATTCTGTTCACCCGCGGGGTCGCCGGCGCTGAAATTGACCGTGGTGTTCAACAAGGCAGGCTGCAGATGGTCAATTTGCTCATCCGACCAGCTGAACAGCACTCCCTCGCGATCCCTAAGCTGTTTGATGTACCAGGGTGTGTTCAATAGCGAAAGATTGGCCACGGTCACATCTTTGCGAATCCCTTTCAGTTCTTTGTTTTTAAACTCCATTGCCTTGGCTATGGCAGCCTGGGAGTTTGAAGTGGGGAAGGTGCCAACCGCGGGCGTGATGTGTTCCTTGGAATATGGGTCCTCCACAGCCTGGGCGTACCAGATTGGGAAGGTGTCGTTATCGCCATTGGTGAAGATGATGGCATCTTTTTCCAGCGAATTGAGGAAGTTCAGACCATAATCCAGGGCGATGAACTCCCTGGAACGGTCATGTACCCGATATTGGGAAACCATGTTGAAAACAGGTAGCAGCAACAGGATGACGACCAGCGCGTAGCGCAGAGTATCTTTTTTGAACAGATGCAGCAAAGCGAGGGAACCAATGCCCAGCCATATTGCCCACATGTTGTAGCCGACCACAAAGAAGTAATCGCGGTCCCTGACCTCTCCAGAAGACAAGTTCATCACAAAGACCATCAGCAATGTGGTGCAGAAAAATATCGAGAGAAAATAGAAGAAGCTGTGTTTGTTCTTCCGGGCGTGGAAAATCGCGCCAAAGAAACCGGTGACGGCGATAAAGATGTTGGCGATGGCCGCAACCACTGCAGCAGGTATCTTAAACCATCCCGCCAGCGTTTCCGCGTTGAACCATTGCCAGCCGAAATAGCGTAAAAAATGATAACCAAGCTGATGGGTGATCAGGTTTCCCCTGCGCTCAAACATGGAGGTGACGCCGTATTGCTTTCTTAGCACATAATCTTGGAACATCTGGATGGTGCTGGGGTGCCCTTCGTTGATAAAAGGCCTGTCCGCAGCGCGTACCATGAGGTAGAGATGCGAGGAGAGGCCAGCTATTACAAGGAGTATCCCGATAATCCAGACCCGCTTGTCAAAAACATCGCGCAGCTCGATAAAGAGCAGGATAAAGGTCATCAGGGCGAATCCCCATTTGTCGAAGTCATCGATACGCATGCCCTTACCGATCAAGCCAGCAATATAATAGGCAAGTATCAGCGCCACGCCGTAGCCGACGAATTTGAGCCAGAAATTATCCTTGCGAATGCCGGACAAGAACAATGGATACACCACTATAAATAGAACCGCCGGAGCAATCTGCAATGAGGTTTGATGCACGCAGAAGCCCAGAAAGAAAAGGTAAACTATCAGCAGCAGGATGTTTTGATAGTGAAAGTCTCTGGCTCTTTGCACCCAATACAGGGTCAGCCAGATAATGATATTGATGAAGAACACCAGTCCGGAATAGACTTCAGCCTCAATGGCATTCATCCAGAAAGTGAAAGAAAAAGCGGTATAGAGAGCCGCGACCACACCCGCGAAAATAGCTTCCCAATATCTGATCTTGAGCATGCTGGTAAGCTGGACAGTAATGAGATAGGTGAACATGACAGCCAGTGCGGACATCAGGCCCGACATGAAAGCGGCTATTATGGCATGTGAGAAAATACCTCCGAACATGGCAATGAGAGCCCTGCCAAGAATTATATAGAAGGGGTTTCCCGGAGGGTGGGGCACGCCCAGGATGCTGGTGCAGGTGGCATACTCGCCGGAATCCCAGAAAGACAGAGTGCGTGCTTGTGTGAGCATATAGACAATCAGAGTTACGGCAAACACGGCTATCGCGACCCAGATGTTGATACGTTTGGGAACAAGCTGCTGGGGCCGAATATCCGCGTCGTTGAACTCGTGGATGCTGCCTCGTGCAGTGGTTTCTGGAACCTTGTAAGGAGTTTTCTCGCTTTGACTTGATCCGCTTTTCTGCAGCTGTTGTTTTATTCTTTTCAAATCTCTTTTGGTTTTAGCCATGTTGTAACTCCATATATAGGTTAATCTTTAAGCCCTGTTCTCGCGTAGCTGGCAATGATCTGTTTTTGAGCAAGGAAAAACAGAATCAGGATCGGAACAATACTGAATGTCGAAGCTGCCATTAGCAGGGTTGTCTGCGTGGAAGCCTCCTGGTTGAAATAGCTCAAACCGACCTGCAGGACACGCAGTTCAGGACGATCTGTCATAACCAGGGGCCACATAAAGCTGTTCCAGCTGCCGATCAGTGAAAAAATGGAAGCAGTGGCAATAATCGGTTTTGAAAGCGGCAGGATGATCCGCCACAACATGCCGAAAGTACTGCAGCCGTCGATAGATGCGGCATCAAACAGCTCTTGCGGCAGGGATTTGAAATGCTGACGAAACAGGAAGATGGTGAAGATGTTTACGCACCAGGGCACGATCAATGCATTGTAGGTGTCCAGCCAGTTAATCTTATCCAGCAGTATATAAGAGGAAATAAGATAGATGGGCTCAGGCACCATCATCATGCTCAAAAACAGGTAGAAAAAGAAGTCCCTGCCCTTGAATTCCATTCTGGCAAAGGCGTAGGCCGCCAACACAGAGGTGATCATCGCTCCAATTAGGGTCATGAACGAAACATATATGGTGTTGGCAAAGTATGTGGCAAAGGGAACCTTGCGGAATGCTGTGACGAAATTGTCGAAGTGCAGGCTGGGTTTCTTTTTAACCAATTCAATCTGATTTGAAGGCACAGCAAGGTATTCGCGAACAATGTTGGCATCCTTGTCCAATACGTGAATGATGCTACTGTCCGCTTTTGTGGTAACCAGGATTATTCTTTGCTGTTCTTTTCCTTGATTCCAGACATAGTATTCTTCCTTTGGGATGAACACGGAGTCGTTTTTATTGAATTCAGACTGTGTCATCAGTGCAGTGGACAACATCCAGATGAACGGCACAATCATGGTCAAACCGAAGACTGCGAGCAGAAAGTAGATCAAGGTCATTCTCAGCTTTTCGTTCATTCTGTGCCTCCTAATAGTTCACGTGTTTTTCCAGGCGACGCTGAAGCAGGGTCAATCCCAGAATGATCACAAAGAGCACCAAAGCTACCGCGCTGGCGTAATCCATATCCAGCAGGTCAAAGCCCTTTTCATAGATGTAATAGACTATCAACTTGGTAGTGTTGAGCGGGCCGCCCTTGTCGGTCATAAGATAGACTTGCGCGAAGGCCTGAAAACTGACGATGGTTGTCATCAACAGCACATAGAAGGTGGTTGGGGAAATCAGGGGTATGGTTATCTTCCAGAACTGCTTGGATTTTGTGGCGCCATCTATCTCCGCCGCTTCGTAGTAAGCCTTGGAAATGTTTTGCAATCCAGCGAGGTAGATGATAGTGTTGTATCCCAATCCTTTCCAGACGGTCATGATGATAATGCTGAACAGCGCCAGGGAAGGGCCTCCCATCCAAGCGGGAATTTCTATTCCGAAACTTGAAAAGAGGATGGTGAAGATACCCTTGGGTTCAGCCAGCCAGAGCTGAGGTTCGAGACCAATCCACTCCAAAAAGTTATTGGCCAGGCCTGCTTGTTCGGAAAAGATTATCTTCCAGACAATGGAGACCGCAACCAGTGAAGTGACGAAAGGCATGAAATAAATGATACGGAAGAAGCTTTTGAGCCACTTGATCTGATTGAGCATGACCGCAAAGAACAAGGGGAAGACAATGCTCATGGGTACCACAAAAAGAATCAGCCACATCGTGTTGAGCATCGATTGCCAGAATACCTGATCCTTGAGTATCTCAGCGTAATTGGCCAGGCCGATAAACACGCCGTTCCCCTTGATGTCCAGATCGAAAAAACTGAGCCCGAAGGACATCAGTATGGGCAGCAACCTGAACATTACCAACAGCACCAACGCCGGTAATAAATACAGGTAGGGTGAAATCTTCCATTTGGTCTTCATAACACCACCTTCTATTGGGGTTGCTTATGGTCAGGATTTTATTCTTATATATTCAGCAATACCAGCTTTGAATATTTCCATGGCTTTGACAAGCTCTTCTTTATTGATGATGTATGCCAGCCGGATCTCATTTTTGCCCAGGCCGGGAGTCGCATAAAAACCCTCGGCAGGAGCTCCCATGACAGTTTCTCCGTTGACCTGGAATTCATCCAGCAACCAGATTACAAAGTCTTCCGCGTCATCAATCGGCAACTTTGCCAAAACATAAAAAGCCCCTTCCGGACGCTTGCAGACCACTCCAGGTATCTGCATCAGGGCGGAATATACCACGTCTCTGCGGGCTTGGTATTCGTCTATTATTTCCTTGAAATATTCATCCCCAAGTTTGGTGCAGGCATGGGCAGCCAATTGGTCAACGGTGGGAGGGCACAAACGCGCTTGGGCGAACTTGAGCGTCGCGTCCATGAGCTCTTTGTTTCGGGAAACGATGCAGCCTATGCGTGCACCACAAGCGCTGTAGCGCTTGGAAACACTATCCACCATGATCGCGTGCTCTTCAATTCCTTCCACGCTCAGGATGCTGGTGTGTGTTTGTCCGTCATAGATGAACTCCCTATAAACCTCATCCGATATTATGTAGAGACCATGCTTTTTGGCAATCTCTGCTAATCTATGAATCTCGTCTTTGCCATAGACCGTTCCTGTGGGATTTCCAGGATTGCAGATCATGATAGCCTTGGTTTTAGCGCCAATTTTTTCTTCTATTACAGAGGTGGAAGGAAGCTGAAATCCGTTCTCAGCGTGGGTTGTGATTGGCACAATATTGATTCCCGCCATTGTGGCAAAACCATTGTAGTTGGTATAAAATGGTTCGGGAACGATGATCTCATCCCCAGCTCCGCAGACCACCATCATGGCAAAAGTAACTGCTTCGGAACCTGCCGTGGTGACGATGATATCGCTTTCTTTCAGGGCTATGCCGTTCTTGAGATAGTATTGCACGAGGCCTTGCCTGTATATGTCGAGGCCTTGGGAGGGACCATAGGCTAAAACCTTGTCCGAGAAACTGTGATAAGCTTCAAGCATGGGTTGAGGAGTGGGAATATCCGGTTGTCCGATGTTCAGATGGTACACTTTTATGCCTTTCTTCTTGGCCGCTATGGCATGGGGCATTAGTTTTCTTATGGGGGAGGCCTGTATCTCCAAGGCACGGGATGAGAGCTTCATTTTATCCTCTTATATTGTTGTTTTCTCCAGTTTATAAACAGACCCGCGTTTGGCAAGTAAAATCTTTAGATTGCAGCCAAGGCATCGGAAAGAGTCATGACTCTCAGACCTTTTTGATGCACAAAACCCAAAATGGCCTTAAACACAGATAAGGGGCAATTCATGTAACTGGAGGGTGTTTCAATCTGGTGAAAACCAATGACAATGAGTGCCTCTTTGTTTGCTATGCCTTGTTCGATCCGGGATTTAATTGTATCGACTGACCAATCAGCCTGGTATGATGAGTATCCAATTGAATATCTGTCTATTGGCGCTTGCATGGCAAAGTCGGAGCTACAACGGATGTAGTGATAGTATTTCAATATGATACTGTAGTATGCGTGGGGACAAGCTCCTTTGGGCAGAGCAAAGCCTCTGGGATTCAGCCCATGATTCACCAGATTATTATAATCATCCCCAATCTCCCGGCTGGCTTCATCATATGTCAAATTAACCAAGTCTTGATGCCGCAAGCCATGTCCTCCAGTTTCCCATCCATAAACAAGTTCCATCTCTCTGACCTGATCCCAGCTGAGTGCTCTGTCCTGACCTAAATAGCCGCTGTTGACAAAATTGGTGGCTTTCCATCCATAATCTGCCAGGGCAGGGAATGCATACTCGTAAACACTGCTGTGCTGGTCATCAAAAGTAAAGCATATTATTGGGCCTGCATTCCCCTCCGGCAAAAGTAAACCGCAAGAACCTGCCAAGAGGTTAAAAAGAAAAATAAAGAGAACTCTGTAAACCTGTCTCAAGGCAATTATGTCCTGCATCGGGGATAAGATTGTTGAAATACAAACCAATACTGTTGTGATCAGATAAAAGGTACTTTGCCAGAAACCCTATCCTAAGTATCTCGCTGTCATCAATGAGTTGCCAACGGGTGTTAGGGATAAACTCCAGGGGAGCAATCCTGGCGATAACTCCTGTTTCCAGGGTAGTGCTGGACAATGGTGCGTGTTCTTGTTGTTGCTTTTCCGCTGCACAGACAAATCCCACGTATCTACCTAACTCAATCTGTAGCTCAGCGTTGGCAAAATATTCATTCCTGGATGGATGCTCATTATATTCGAACACATGGTTACCAGCTATACTTGTTTGCATCCTGATGCGCCTGTTCTTATATTGAGCGGATACGGAAGGCATTATATGGGGCCCATCCCAATGAATATCCTGAACACTGGCATCGGTTCTAAATCCAAACATAAAGCCAGAAACCGTATATTGAATTCCCAGATAATACATAGTCAGGTTATGAGGATTGCCACCCAAGGCAAGACAGGTTGAAATCGCACCCTTTTCATACCTGCCCTCAATGCCGTTGAAACGGGTTTGCATGTATTTATATCGGTTGTAGTTTGCATCGGAAACATAGAGCTGAGAAAAAAAACTATCCTTTCCAATGCCTTGCAATGCCGACTTGCCAGTGATTGACCAGTTGTTCAAATGGTACTGAAGCTCGATGCTTTCCAGCAGTATCGGTTGATCTGTGAATTCAGCCCGGTTACTCAGCATGAAACTGAGTTCAAGGTCTTTATATCTTAGGTTATCAACTCCGAGTGTGACGATGTATTTATCATTCCAGTTATATTTTCTGCTGTCTCTGTCTGGATACCAATTGAGGTGCCCATCGGATGAAAAGCCTGCAATGAAAGGAATATTCAAGGCCATGGTAGCGTTACATGACAGAAGAACAAAGACCAGGACCAACAATTTGACGGGCAAATTATTAATTATTCCCATCTGTGGGAAAGATTTGGAAGCAGACAGCCTTCCAATGTCTTCGACATCGCTCTTGCGGATTATTCTGGCAGGCACTATCAGTTTCAAGTTAGTTAAACACACTGACTGCAATGAATCACTTATTTGCCAATACCTGTTCGTAGTATTGATCGCACATCCATGATTATAGGTTTGATATCTAAAGTTTTTCCGCTGATCAACCATTGGGTGAAAGTGAAATCCATAGTACCCAGGATCATGAAACAGAGTGTGTCAATATTAACATTTTTAATCCTGCCGCTTTTCATGGCTTCAGAGAAAATACTTTTGAGATAACTCAAATAGTAGTTCATGGGATTGTATGATGGGTTGCGTTTGTAAAAACTCTCGCTCTGCCTGAGTTCCACCACCATAAAGCGTGCCACGTGTGGTTTGCTCAGTATCAGTTCGCTGTGCCTCAAAAAGAAAGTCTCCAATTTATCTATGGGATCTGTGATGTCAGCGCTTGCGGCCTCGATCTGTTGGATTTCATCTTCTATCATTTTTTTCATACATTGGAGCAGGAGGTCGTCCTTGTTTTTAAAATAGTTGTATAAGGTTCCGATACCAACTTTTGCATGTATGGAGACATCGGACATGGTCGTATTCACATAGCCTTTTTGGGCGAACACTTTGACAGCGGCAGTCAGAATCTTGTTGCGGTAGTCCTTTGGCATCACGGATTTTTTTCGCGGTCGTGGATAAAGCTCCATTTATTGACTCCTTTCCAAAACAAATTTATTACTTATAACATTGGATTGACGTTCTGTGTATCTTGTCAAGCCTTTAATTCCCCCAACACCTAAATACAATACGTGACCAGCCATTATAACACTTGTATTAAGATAAATCCCTTTTGGCCAATATAAGTTGTATCCACCGTCATTCATCTTGTTTGCTCATCTCAATACGCTGAAAGTGTTTATGGATTTTCCCAGCCGTGGTTTTACCTATGCCCTTGATAGAGCAAAGCTCTTCAACTGAAGCTTTGCGGATGTTTTCCACAGAACCAAGGGCTTTTAGTAGGATAAATTTGGTCTGTTCTCCAATGCCGGGTATATCCTCAAGCTCGCTTACAAGAGTTCTTTTGGAGCGTCGGGAGCGGTGGAAATTTATCGCGAACCGATGTGCCTCGTCTCGCATGTTTGTCAGCAATCTCAAGGAGGAGGAAGATCTGGAGAGGATTATCGATTCGCTTGCCTGGAGGGTAAAGATCTCTTCCGCCCTTTTTGCGAGGGAAATGACCGGAATGGCTTTATAACTCGAGTTCTCCAGAATCGAAGCAGAGGCAGCCAACTGACCTTTTCCTCCATCAATCACAAAGAGATCGGGGAGCAGATCCTTGTCTTTCTCTACTTCCTGCAGATATCTGCTCATCGTTTCCTGAAGTGCGGCGTAGTCATTTTGGGTGTCGATCTGCCTGATAATGAAGTGCCTGTAATATTTCTTTTTGGGTTTAGCGTTTTCAAAGAAAACTGCCGAAGAGACTGTGTCGGTGCCTTGAATAGTGGAGATATCCATACAAACGATCTTTCGCGGCAGCTTGGGGAGATCCAGTTTCTCTTTCAATTCCTGGATCGGAAACACCGTGCGGTTTGCTTTTCTCAGATGTGCCAGCTTTTTCTCTTCGACCAGGTTGAAAGCGTTGCGTTTGGCCATCGCCAGGAGTTTTGTCTTATCACCTCTTTGAGGGATGCTAAGCTTGTGACCAAGCCAGGCATTAAGTTCCTCCATGGCGGCAGGCTCAAAGGGCAAAATGATCCCGTCGGGCAACTCATCTCTATCGGAATAGTAAAGCTTGAGAAATGCTTCAAGGATCTCATCCAGAGATTGACCCTGAGTGTTAATCAGAGGATAGCTTTCCTGGTTTACCACCGCTCCACTCAGAATACGTAAAACCACACAGATGGTTACATTTTCTTCCTGGTAAATACCGATAACATCCGCGTTGTGCTTTTCTGTGGAATACACAATCTGTCTTCTATGAATCCTCTCAATCGCGTTAATCCTGTCCCTGATGGCAGCGGCTTTTTCAAATTGCAGGCTTTCCGAGAGCTTGTTCATTTCAGCGCGAAGTTCGTCTATCACTTCTTCATGTTTGCCAGAGAAAAAATCTATCTGCCTTTTTACCACCCTCATATACTCTTGGTGGTCAACCGCTCCTACGCAAGGGGCCAGGCATTTTCCCAATTGATGGTTTATACAGGACTTCTTGAATTTGGGAGGGCCAAAGGGGATTTTGCGGGTGCAATTGCGGATAGGGAAAATCCATTCAAAGTTGCGCAAGGTAAATCGTAAGGACTTGGTATCTGTGTAGGGGCCAAAATACTTTGCACCATCTTTGATAACTTCCCGGGTAATAAGAATTCGTGGATAGGGGTCTTGAACAGTTATCTTGACAAAGGGATAACGCTTATCATCTTTTAACAGGATGTTGTATTTGGGTTTGTGCCGTTTGATCAGGGTTGATTCGAGTATGAAAGCGTCACTTTCGGATGGTGTTATAATGTAATCGAGATCATTTATATACCTTAACAGGTGATTGGTTTTGATATCTTTGGCTGTACTGCTCCAATATGACCTCACCCTGTGCTTGAGCGACTTCGCCTTGCCCACATACAGCACGGCATCCTCAGCGTCTTTCCATATATAGATACCTGGCTGATCAGGCAGCAGTCTGAGTTTACCTTCTACTTTCGGCGGAATTTCTTCCATAAACTTAGCGTTGCCTCATGAAGATAGTCCAGCTTAACGACCATACCCAATCCATAGAATGTTAAGAGGGACAGTATAACAATTATCGAATCCCTGATTATGATCTGGATCAAGCCAGCGTCAGGAAAGGCGAGCTTTATTCCTATGCAAATCAAATATAGGATACCGCATATCAGGACACTCTTGAGAATATTTGGCAGAATTCCTTCGAAACTCAGCTTGGGCATACTTTTCCGGATCAGGATCAGGAGCGCAAAGAAGTTCACCATGGCTGTGATCGTGGTGGCAAAAGCCAGTCCTCTGTGTTGCATGAACTGCATGAGGATGAAGTTCAACACAATGTTCAAGCCCACCATCCAGGCCGCGATCTTAACGGGTGTTTTGGTGTCTTTGTTGGCATAGAACAAAGGCGTCAGGGTCTGGTTCAGGCTGAAAAAGATCAAGCCCAAAGAATAATAGAAAAGAGCCTGCTCCGTCATGATGCTGGCTCTTTCATCGAAAGCGCCTCTTTGGAACAGAATCCGCACCATGTCCCCACCCAGGGCAAGTATCAGTGTTGTTACAGGCAGGATGGCGTAAGCAAGTGATACTGAGGCAAAGCGCAGTGTTTTTTTTAATTCTTCATAGTCGCCCAAGGTAACCAGTCTTGAGTAGGTGGGCAGCAAAGCCATTCCTGTAGATATGGCAAACACACCCAGTGGGAGATGAAAAAGCCTGTTGGCATACTCCAGTGCCGAGATACTACCCACTACCAGGAAAGACGCCATAAGGCTGTCGGCAATCAGATTGATCTCCCTGATGCCAACCCCAATCAATGAAGGAATAAAGCGTGTCCAGAGAGATTTGATAGCTTCGCCGTGAAAGTTTAGCAATATCCTGAACGTGTATCCGATCTTTTTCAGATATGGGAAATTGACCACTGTCTGCAACATTCCCCCGCCAAAGACACCTACGGCCGCCCATTTAACCAGAGCCACACCTTCCACGCCCAGCATTCTGGGAAGTATCATGCTTAGGATCATGCCAATGTTGAGCAGGGCAGAGGACAAACCTGTCATGAAGAAGTAGTCATGGGAGTTCAAAATGGCGATCATGGTCGAGGAGAGGCCAATCCAGAGAAGGTAGGGCATCATGATTCTGGTCAGGATTACTGCCAGTTTGTAGGTGTGGGGAGGCAGTCCGGCAAAGATCACTTTTACTATCCAGGGCGCGAACACAATCCCCAAAACAGTTAGAATCAATAGAAAAGCAGAGAGAATGGACAGCACCTGCAAGGCAAAGGTGAATTGGGAACGTTGGTCTTCCTTGATGCCAATTTCATTATAAATGGGGATGAATGAAGCTGAAAGGGCGCCTTCGCCAAACAGACTGCGAAGCAAGTTGGGAATCCTGTATCCTACTACGAATGCGTCATTAAGATATGAGGCGCCAAAGCAGAAAGCCATCAACTGATCACGTAGCAAGCCCAAGACCCTGCTTATCATGATGGCAAACGACATCACGCTTATGTTGCGGGCCAGTTTCTTTTGCGACATCCTAAGAATCAGCGAAAGACTTTACAGAGTTGCAGGTATAGGTTGATCAATACCAGGCTGGTGTTAACGTTTCCATTGACCTTGCGTTGCAGATCCTCCATACGCAACAGGAACCTCCAAATCCGGTCGGAAAGCAGAGCTGCATCTTTCTCCGCGATTGATTCAACCATGTTATGCAGTGAATCCAGTTTATCGACATTTGAGATTTGTTCCGGAGCTTCACCGATCAGATTCAGGTCACCAATATACAGGCAGATATACTTGATAAGCTCTATCATCATTTCGGCGCTAAAGCGGTTTTTCGTATTGTATATCGATTGATAGAAACTGTAATCCTTTCCAGTGGCAGCCATCTGGAGGATTTCAAAGGCCAGTTCACGCAAATCAGACGCTTCGTCCTCTATCAGCTTTACCGCACGTTTTACGCTGCCTTCTGCTATGCGGGAGGCGATACGGGCGTTCTCCGGACTGGCCTGGAATTTGTCCACCAAAATACTTTCCATCACACGTGGAGAGACCGGCGCAAAGTAAATTGGCTGGCAACGTGAAATGATAGTGGGCAGCAACATCGAAAGCCGATTGGTGATCAGGATAATCACTGTGGAAGGCGGTGGCTCTTCAAGAGTTTTTAGAAACGAGTTGGCGGTTGGGTGATTCATCTCATCTGCGTCTTCAATGATGCAGATTCTATATTTGGCTTCAAAGATAGAGAAATCAAGCTTTTTGCTCAGCATCGTGATGGCATCGCGTCTGATCTCTATCGAACGTTTGAAAAAAAAGTCTTTCCAGGGAGACTCTATTTTATTGCGGATGTATGCCATATATTGCTTTTGATCTTCACTCTTATTGATCTCACCATCCACGGTAATATTCATGTTGGGAGTGGGGAAGAGGTAGATAAAATCAGGATGATCAAAAGCCAGAAACTTACGGCAGGAAGTGCAAACGCCGCAGGGCTTGAATTCGCTTTCGGACAGACAGTTCAACGCCATGCCAAAATAAAGGGCAGTGGTGAATTTTCCCACGCCATCGATGCCATGAAACAAATAAGCCTGGCTCACCCTATCACAGGTAATTGCCTGTTGCAGGAATTGAAGGGCGCGATCCTGCCCCTTGATTTCTCTAAACATTGTCAACTTTAATGGATTAGGAAGGGCTTTTTAACCGAATGTGATCTTTCCCCGTCCTGCATCATCTCTGGTGCTGCGTTCAAATATCTGGTTCACATAGGGACTTTCAAATTCCTCGGCAAGGATGTCGTAGATCACCACATCATGATATTTGCCAGCGATATAAACATATTTGCGCCTGACACCAACCTTGGTGAATCCCACTTTTTCATAGCAGCGGATGGCGCGCTTGTTAAAGTCGAATACTTCAAGGCTGATGTTCTTAAGGTTCAACACGTTGAATCCGTAGTCCAGGATCAGGTTCGTGGCCTCGGTGCCGATGCCACGGTTCCAGTATGTCTTGTCGCCAATGAAAATGCCAAACCACGAATGCCGATGCACGCTGCTGATCCCCATCAAACTGCAGTTGCCCACGGCTTTGTTGGTGTCCTTTTCCACTATCGCGAAGGTGAAGCTTTCCTTCATCAGTTGCTGCAAAAGCTCACGTTCCTTGTCCAAATCAATGATTCCAATGGAAAACTGCATGAAGAGTCCCATCTCCATGTCGTTCACCCATTCGGTGTAGCGTTCCACGTCATCCAAAGATATCGGAGAAAGGTAGCATTTTTCGCCAATCAGCTTTTTGTAATATTTCATTTGTATCTCCAGCTCCCCGCAGCGCAGGGTATGATTTTCTAAGGAAGTTAACTTGTCCTGAATAACATTTGCGCGGGGCTTATCTGTCAAGCGAAATCGGTCTGCTCTAAATTTCAGCACGCCCTCGCGCGCGCGAGGAGGCTAAGTCTATATTTTCCGTGGGTCTTCCTTAACTCGATGAGGGATGACCTAAGGATGATGGCTCCAAAGCCTGTAGCAGCAAGGGACGGAGCTATGAAGTAAAAACGGAATAGTAAGCGTATTACTATCTTTGGCGTAAGTATATCAAGGGGGATTGCCTCATGTTCTCCTCATTCCCTGACGATGTATTGAACACCCATTGATGTCCGAACGATAACCGTTTGGGCGATTGGTCAGCGATCAATTAGTGATCAGTGAGTCATGAGGGTATGAGGGCCATCTGAATCTGCCTAAATGGGTATAGCTGTATGAAAGGGCTAATTACGCCTGAAGCATCGTACAAAAATGAGATAGCTGTTTAAAACTGGAAATAGATAAAAGGCTGAACCTCAGAGGATTTGAACTGGAACAAGACCCAGATGATGATTGCTAAAATGATAGATTGAACAAGTATGGGAGACTTGCACAGCACTTTTTCACATAGTACCTTGTATTGCTTTGGCAGCCAATGGAGCAGGTATCCCAGAGCTATCAGAGCAGCCACAATCCTGTATTGAGAAATCCAGATGATAAAACGTTCAGCGTTGAACTGGTTAAAGATCAGCGAGATCATTTGCCAGGCGCTGGAGAAACTCTGGCTCCGAAAGAAAATCCACGCAAAGGAAACGAAGTTGAAGGTCAATAAAACACCAAGCAGCTTCAAGAAATTCTGGACATGTTGGTTGGATACTCTTTGAAACAGCTTGAGTCCGATAAAAAACTTATCGATCGCCAGGGCAATGCCATGTATTCCTCCCCAAAACACAAAATTCCAGGAAGCTCCATGCCATAAACCGCCCAACAACATGGTCAAAAGTAAATTGATATAAGTTCGGACTTTCCCCTTGCGGTTACCTCCCAAAGGTATGTAAAGATAATCCCTCAACCATGAGCTGAGCGATATATGCCACCTTCGCCAGAAGTCCGTGATCGAAGTGGCGCGATAGGGGCTGTTAAAGTTAGCCGGAAGATGAAATCCCATCAGTGTTGCCAGGCCAATCGCGATATCGGAGTAGCCACTAAAATCGCAATAGATCTGCAAACCATAGCCATACACGGCCAGAAGGTTCTCTACTCCGGAGAAAAGGGCAGGATTATCGAACACACGATCAACGAAATTCAGGCTGATATAATCCGCAATCACCCCTTTCTTGATCAATCCGGCAAAGATCAAGACCAGGGCTTGGGCGATCCTGTCCTTATCGAGCGACAAGCGCGCGTTGATCTGGGGTATGAATTGCGATGCCCGCAGGATGGGGCCAGCTACCAATTGCGGGAAGAACGACACGAAAAACGCGAAATCGGCGAAACTGCGGATGGGTTCCAACTTCCCAAAATAGATGTCCAGAGTGTAACTCATGGTCTGGAAAGTAAAAAACGATATCCCAACCGGCAGGAAAATATCCATGGCGGGAATCGAGCCACCTGTTATCTGATTGATGGTGTCGATAATGAAGTTTGTGTATTTGTACCACCCAAGCGAACCAAGGTTCCAGGCAATGCTTAACCAGATCAGTCTTTTTTTCGCGGCCTTGCTGTTTGCTTTGGCAATCCAGGATCCGATAACAAAGTTGATGCCCGCGGTAAGCAGCAGCAACAGGAGAAACTCACCACTGGTCTTGTAATAGAAATAGAGGGAAAACAGCAGCAGGTACCAGGTTCTAATCCTGATCCTGGAGACGACCAGGGGGTAAAACAGCATCAACACTATGAAGAAGCCAAGGAAAAAAGAACTGTTGAAAATCAATGGATTTGCGGGATCATACAACAGCTGACGTAAAAATGCAGTCCAGTTCATTCATCCGCTCCCGCGTAGCTCGTGTAAGCGCGCATCAGCGCCTGATAAAGTAGCTTGCCTTGCAGCATGTAACCCTGGGGACTGAAATGGATCATGTCTTTGGAGGCCAGCTTTTCCGATCTCCATTTGGAGATGGACTTTTTGCCCCCCATTACGACACTCAGATCCCACCAGGCATAATCATGTTCTTCCGCCCAAGACTCTATCTCAAAACCGACCTTTTCCAGATCGGCGTTGTGCTTGCCTCTTTTATTGCTGTCCGGAGGGAGAGTAAACAGAATTACCGCATCCTCCTGTACGGCGCTCAGCTCATTCATAAAGGCCGACAACTCGCCTCTGAAACGTTTTGCATTATAGGTTCCCTGTGCATCGTTGGTGCCCAATGAGATGATTATCAGATCCGGAGAAAGCTCTTTGCAGCGGTTGAAGATCAAAGTGTTCTTAAGCAGGTTTTGAAACGATCCGCCGTTGACCCCTGTGAATTGATAATTCAGGGTGCCACGTTGCCCAGAATCCCCCGCTTCAAAATATTCTTTGAGAGAAGCGCGCACCGTTGTCGCCAAAAACCCTGATTTAATATGGGAATCACCTATTTGATAGATCGTTACCTGATCCCGCAGCCCGCTTCGCAGTTCCATAAGTTTCAGCAGGAAACCGGACAGGCGCTTTTCCCAGTTGTGTATCGTATTGCTGTCTTTTTTTATAAAGCTAAATCCTTTTAAGTATTCTTCGCTGTCGAGCAGGGTGTAGTAGCTTTGGATGAATTCGTCGAGTTTGTCCACCTCGATGGGGAACTCCTCCACCTGTTCAATCTCCGTCATAAGATCGATGGGGAGTTTATCCTGAGCGGAAAGCAGGCATAGGCTGAGACAGACAAAACTGGTTACGAGCTTGCGGAACATATCATTGAGCCTGGCCGGTGGTAATCACTTTGAATAGCAATTCGGCAACCATGTCCGCGCCTGCCTTGGTAAAATGGGTGTAATCGCGGTTTGCCAAAGCCGGTTTGGCTTTCACCAATCCTTGCATGGAGTTGTATCCACCCAAGGCCTCATAGAGGTTCCAGAATCCGCATCCTGTCTCCCGGGCGACTTCTCCCTGAGCTTCCACAAGAACAGGTATATCCCCGGAAGTAGCCATCACACCGTTTTGTTTCACACTCCGGTCGTGAGCGCTGATAAGCAGGATGGGCACTCCGGGAAGAGCAGATTGGATGTGGCGTACGGTTTTGATCATGCCTTGCCGGTAATTGCTGTAATCCCGAATATTGGGACTCGATACATTTTCGCCATATTGGAGGATAATCAGGTCATAATCCAGGACTGCGTTGAAATCTTTCAATGTCTCTTTGGATATTCTCTGGAAATAGAGGCCAGAGTATCCCCTGACTGCAAGATTGTCCACATACAAACCAGTCGCGTCATCAAAGCTGACACCATAAAGGTGGATAGGATCAAGGGGATTGAATTCCAGGCGAATCTTGCTGATTTCGGTTCCGCTGCCCAAATCCAGGATACTGACGCCGGTGGAAGGTCTTAGCTGATAGCATTGTGGACTGCCTCCATCGCGGATAACATTCACATAAGAGCCTTCGGAAGCATGGCTGTAGAAGAGGCGGATACGTCTGAACGTCTGAGCCCCACCTTTGACTTTTGTTCCAGAGTATTCCACCCAGGCAGGTCCATCAACGTAGAATCTCTTTTTTACCTTTTCAGCTTGCTTGGGTGCGACGCCAGCACTGTCTGCCATTGCGCTATCGACGAATACACTATCGCCAACCTGTGGGGGAGCAGCTTTCTCGACAATGGTTTCCGCATAATAGTAGTTTCTGGGGATAAAGGTATAACCTATCATGCCCAAAGAAGAATTGCCGCTCTTTCCCGACATAAAGGATTGTGTTTCCCAATTCCGCGAAAAACGATGGCGGATAGTTGTGCGGAATTCGCTTACAATTGAAGTGATGGGGGCCAATCCTATTCCAGACCCTCCATATCGCTGTTGCAGTTGATAACGCAGCATGCCCGAGATCAGGTCACCCTCGATTATCGAATCTCCAAAGTAAGCGATCCTGATACTGCCAGTCTGTCTTTGGGGGTATCCTCTCAACTTGTCAATGAACCCAGATATAGGTGTCAATTCGTTAGCCACCGGTGGAACGTTTTCAATGGGCTTTTGTTGTAGGTTCTGAGAGTTTGGTGCTTCTTCAGCGAGCTTTCCGGGTATATTCATTTTTTTGATGGGGAACAGCTCGTTGTCTGAGGCTGGGATTAAGTTTGCCAAAACAAACAAAACCGAGACAGCCACAACAAGGATAATGATAGGGCGCCAGAAAGGGGGAATCATTTGTCCAACAGTATCACCTTGGCACTTTTGAGTCCGGCTTTGACCAGATAAACGCCTGGAGAGCAATTTACAGACGCGGCATCACGACCATCCCAATAGAAGCTGTTTATGCCGTCAACGCTTCTGTTGGGAGCAAGTTCACGGATCAACTGTCCCCGTATGTTATACACGCTTACCTTATCGAGTCCCTTACCCTCAATCGTTATGGATTGGTTGCTTGGATTGGGATAGCAGAGTAGCGGTTTATGGACAGTTGCGTTTTGATCTTCAACGGTTGTGGCCAGGGCGTCATACAAGGCCACAAACCCATCCTGGTTGGTATTTGAACCGCTGTTGATCACATGGTTGCCAAATCTCACGACGCCGCTAAACCAGCCTGTCACAACAAATCTATCCCAAGGAAGGCGTTTTACACTGTTTCCAATATCGACATTCTCACCTCCAAAGGATACAGGCGGATACACGCTGTTGTAGATAACAACATCTGAAAGTCCATTGGAGTTAAGAGTGTGGTTACCAATATTGATTTGCTCCTCGAAGCTGAATAGCATGGTTAAAGGATTGCGGTTATCAACTGCCCGTCCTTTGTCAGAACCTGGCCCTCCATAGTGTTGCACTTCAGTCCAGGAACCGTCAGAACTGAACTTGGCCACATAAATGTCATCAGATTCGTTTACGCTGTTAATAACAGTGTCGCCAATAATTCCAGTGCCCGTCACACGTCCAATGACCACACCGTCGTGAGACACCAAATCCACCCAGGAAATACCGATATTGATTGCGCCTGTGTTATATGAGGGAAGCACCCATTCGATGTTTCCCATTGGATCGTACTTGGCAACAAACATACCCGATGCGTCAGTAACCACTCCATCAAAATCACTGCCAGGACTTGCATGTCCAGTTACATACGCGTAACCATTGGAACTGACATCCACCTTGTAACCATACTCAACTCCAGCAGTGCCTGCGTGTCTTGCCCAGAGAGGGTTGCCATTGGGATCGGTCTTAAGCAGGAAGATGTCGCTGCCTCCAAAACTGGTGATGGATATGTTGTTGCCAAAGTCGATGGTTCCTCCAAACCAGCCAGTAACATAGCAATTTCCTTCCTGGTCAACAGATATTCCATAACCAAGATCCGTAAGTGGGCCTCCGAAGGAGCGAAACCAAAGGAGTTCTCCATCAGCGGATAGTTTCCCCAAATATCCTTCCCAACCTCCATTGCTCTGGTATTGATTGTTTCCAATCACCAAAGTGCCGGAATAGAATCCCGAAAAGCAGCAGTTCCCGGCGGCATCAGTTGCTATCGAAAGGCACACATCCTGTTCGGTAGATCCACAAGTCCAGATCCACTGAAACATGCCAAGGCTGTTGTACTTGATGATGTAGGAATCAGACTCACCTGAGGCTGGATACACAGATCCATCTACGACTAAAGAATCAGTAAAATCTCCACATACGTAGATATCACCAGATAATGTGTTTACATCCATATCCCAGGCAGATTCCATACCCTGGCCGCCAAAACTGGTCGCCCATTGCCATGACCCTCCTGCCAATGGATATGCAGACATTAAAAGGACGTAGATAATCCATAATAAAGTATAGTTTCTCATAATCGATACCAGATTTATCAGGACAGAAATTTGACAAGCGAAAAAATGAAATGAGTTGACAGGATTGGCGTACAGAATTTTTTGACCAGTGCCAGGCGCAGTGCAGTGGTTGCTTGTGAACCATGTCAGATCAGGAATGAAGCAGCATTAAGCAATGTCAATCGCGTGACGCTGTTAGCCTGGCTTTTATCTGATTTGGCCTGAATAATGCATGTCATGGCAGTTTAGGGTATATCGAACCACGAGGATTTATATGAAACGCATCTTCTTAATAACAATTTGCGCAATCCTGACAGTCTCAGGATTCAGTTATCCAGTGCTGATTAAAAGCTGGCGCCTGAATGAGGATGTCAAGACTTTGAATATGGCAGGTATCAGCGTGGATTATGTGAATCGCCAAAGCGGCAATATCATTGCCTATGTTAGAAATGATAGTGAATTCTCACAGATCCAGGCTTTAGGATTGGCACTGCAGAAGCTGCCCGATACTGCCAGGGAGAACGCACAACGGCTTCATTCCTCTCCAAAAAACGGCTCTCCAGAGAATGAGTATTATTCGATCGATCAATATAACCAGTTTATGGTTTCCACCGCCAATAGCTATCCCAATATTTGCCAGCTTGTTCAGGTAGGAAGTTCAACGCAGAACCGGCCTCTGTATTTTTTGAAGATCACAGACAATCCAACTATCCAGGAAGCAGAACCGGAATTCCGTTACATTTCATCAATTCATGGCGATGAAGTGGTGGGCTACGACATGTGTATTCGTCTGATCCAGCAACTGACTTCGGAGTATGGCACCAATGATCGAATCACAAACTTGGTCAACAACACAGAGATCTGGATCTGTCCCATGATGAATCCAGATGGCTTTGTATTGGGACAACGCTATAACGCCGCTGGAATCGACCTGAACAGAAACTTTCCCATGCCAAGCGGTAATCAACACCCGGATGGCAATCCCACAGCCATAGAAAACACTGCCATCATGAACCACGCAACTTCAAACAGTTTTGTCCTTTCAGCAAACTTCCATGGGGGAGCCCTGGTGGCAAATTACCCGTGGGACTATACCTATACTTTGACTCCGGACAATGATATCCTGATCCAGGCTGCCCTGACATATAGTTCCCACAATTCTTCCATGTATAACAGCTACGAATTCCCCCAGGGAATTACCAATGGCGCTCAATGGTATGTAATCACGGGGTCGATGCAAGACTGGTTCTATGGTTTTACAGACTGCATGGATATAACAATGGAGATTGGGTTAAATAAATGGCCGCCAGCTAATCAGTTGCCGGGATTCTGGAACCTGAACCAGGAATCTATGCTGTCATATATGGAGTTTGTGCACAAAGGAGTGAGCGGATTGGTTACATCTCCATCCGGCGCTCCACTTTCCGCCAGGATAAGCGTCAGCGGCAACGCAAGGCAGGTAAACACCGACCCGGATGTGGGAGACTATCACCGCATTCTGTTACCGGGCACCTACGAGCTTACTGTATCATCACACGGCTATGAAAGCCAAACAAGGCAAATCACTGTTCCCCCCAGTGGATCGGTGGTTGAGAACTTTACTCTCCTGCCCGCGGTGCAGGTCACATATAATGGACAGGTGAGAGACCATCTGGGCAATCCCGTTCCCGCCGCAACTCTGACCATCGGCACCGAACCACCACTTGAGGTCATCACCGACCAGCAAGGCCTTTTTAGTGCGCATATCTTCACTGGTAGCTATGATGTAAAGATCAACGCTCCGGGGCATGGAATTTATCAACTGACGATCTTGGCTGAGTCAAGCCCGGGGCAAATGGGTAATTATCGGAACATCATTGTGTTACAAACCCCTGTTTTTGCTGACGATTTTGAGCAGGGGCTGGGTAATTGGACTGTTACAGGCAATTGGGGTATTGTGTTTGAAGATGGCAGCATGGTGCTCACCGATTCGCCCAACGGCAACTATGGCAACAATCAAAACCGGACAGCCCGCCTTACGAATCCTGTTTCGCTTGGCACTGTCAGCAATCCCCGCCTTCATTTTCGTTGTAAATACTTTCTTGAGGATGGATACGACTTTGTTTATGTTGAGGGCTCAAATACTGGCACAACCTGGACTCAGTTGGGCAGTTTTACCGGCACGCAAAGCAGTTGGATCGATTCAAGTTACGATCTGGCATCTTTCGCTGGCAACAACTTCTACCTGCGTTTCAGAATCTCTTCCGATTACTACGTAAATGCCGACGGAATCTATATCGACGACGTGCGGATCATGGGCGTTGATAGCTCCAACCTGAGTTATGGGGATGTTACTGCAGATGGTGTTGTCAACATCACTGATGTCAGGGCGATTCTGGATTATGCCGTTGGTCTCGATCCTTTGACAGATATAGACCCCAGGCCCTGGACTGCTCCCAGGCTTGATTGCGCTGATTTGGATAACGACAATGATGTCGATGCTTTTGATGCCTATCTGCTGTGTAAGTATCTCTTTGAGGCAGCCTATTTACTACCCGTGCAGTCAGGCATCCCCGAAACTCCCGCTGATCCAGGCATCAGCGCTCACTTCGATCAGTATCTGGTCGTTGACTTAGCCGATCCAGAGCTCCTATGTTCACTGGAGCTTTCGACCAGTCCTGTTGATATTCTGCACATATATCACAACGGAGCAGCATTTAACCGTCCATTTGCCCAGTCTTTCAACCCTGAGACAGAGACTTACGGCTTCGCAGGTTATAATACCCAGTCTGACTCTCTGTTCATCGAATTGGAGGAGAATCCCCAGAGCTTTACTCTGCAATATTCATTGAATGGAGTCCCTGGTTCCATTTTTATCAACATCGGCAACGCTGGAGACGATCTTTCCACTCCAGCCTTATCATTTGGATTGGAACAGAACTATCCCAATCCTTTCAATCCCGCGACAGAGATAAGGTTTTCACTGCAAACTGCGGACAGAGCTGTTCTGAATATATACAATGTCAAAGGACAACTGGTTAAAACAATGATTGACGCCCGGCTTGCAGCAGGCAGGCATTCGGTAGTCTGGGATGGCAGGGATGCCAGCGGACAGCCTGTGGGAAGCGGAGTATATTTTGCCAGGCTCACTTCTTCCACAAAATCGGCAACCCGCAAGATGGTTCTTTTGAAGTGAGGCACGCCATGATAAGGATTTTGCAGACCTTTTGCCTGGCCATTATTGCAATTTTACTGCTTGGCTGTCACAAAGAAGCACCTCAGAACGAACCCGTTAAGAACATCGAGTTTCGCGAAGATGGCAAGCTAAGAATAGAATCTCCCCAGGGTCTGACGAAAGGTAATTTCTCAATTGAGATCGCTGAAACGGAAAACGCTCTTCACCAAGGTCTCAAGTATCGGGAAAACATGAATGACGACCAGGGGATGCTGTTCGTTTTTGATGGGAAAGTCCCCTATGGCTTTTGGATGCAAGACACATATATGCCCTTGGACATGCTCTTTATTGACGAATCCGGGGTCATCTTCCAAATTGAGGAAAACACCACACCCTTCAGTGAAGAGAGAATAGAAAGCATGGCTGTCAATAAATACACGTTGGAACTTAAAGCGGGAATGGTGGATAAACACGGCATCGAGCCAGGTGATAGAATTGTCTGGAGCAGAAACAAATGAGACATCTATATAGTGTAATGATAATCATAACCTTACTATTAGTAATAGGATGCAGGGATAATGTTAAACAAGACTATAATACTGATGCCACAGAAGAACATAGTATCAATACGTTAGAAGAGACACCGGCATCTGAAGAAATTGAAAAGCCGGCTGATAAGTACTCTGAATTGCCTCTGAGCAAGTTCAGCTATTCATGGGATAATGGGGAAGAAATCCCACCAATCGTAATTATAATAGATGACTTTGGCAATTTTGCGGGCGATCTGTTGGACGATTTTGCCAGTTTACCCAAAGAAGTGGTTTTTGCGGTATTGCCCGATCTTCCACACACCCAGAAAGCTGGAGCAGTTGCGGCTTCTCATGGACACGAAGTTCTTATCCACGTGCCCATGCAAGCTGTATCGAATACAAGCGCAACTGGAGCAAGGTATATCAAGAAAAATGCTTCCGCTGAAGAGATCGTGACCACCTTGGCGGATTTCCATGCTCAACTACCCATGGCAATGGGAGCCAACAACCATACCGGCAGCGCAGTTACTGCCAATCGGGAAGCCATGACTACGGTCCTAAACTATCTGGACTCCAAGGGCCTGATCTTCATCGACAGCGCTACCACGGGTGAAAGCGTGGTGCCCTCTTTGGCTAAAACACTTGGCTATCCTGCGTTGAAACGTGATATTTTCCTTGATGTTCCTGATAATACGGACGCGACTCTGGCCAGCAAGATCTCATCCCTTGGCAAATTCAAGGGGCGCAGAGAACCGATTATAATCATTACCCATTGCCATAGCAGGGCAAAGTTGAATGCCTTGCGTAAGTTTATAACGCAAGTGGAAGGGATGGGCCTGAAATTGACGACCTTGAAAAAGGCTCAGGCTCTTGCCTCCTGAATTATTTTTTGTGCTGTAGAACATAATATTTTCTATTTCCATTCTACCTTTCCACGACCTAGTCATAGCACCTATATATTATGAAGGGATGGTCCTCATATGCATCACCCTCTCCAGCCTGGGTCTTCCTGGGGTCAACCTTATAATTTACAAGGATGACCTAAGGATGACGGCAACAAAGCCAGGAGCAGCAAAGGAGAGAGCTATGAAGCAATATGCGGAATGTTATGGGGAATATTCTGAATGGGAAAACATCGGAGTCGCTTGTTTATCCTCTTCCAGTCGATGATCTGATGCCTTTATCGGCTTGGCTCTTTTTTGGGAATCAACTGAGAGAGGTTGCTGGCCGCAAGGCTGACAACAATGATCGCCACACTGATTAGCTGGCCGACGCTTAAGAACTCATTCAGAATAAGATAGGCCAGCAAAGATGCCAACGCGGGTTTTAGGAAAAAGTAAAACGAAGCACGGGACGCGCTGATGTGCTTCATTCCTTCAAAGTAGAGCAAATAGGCAATACCGGTTATCACCACACCCAGCCATGCCATAAACAGGAGATTTGAGCTGTTAGGCTCGAAGAGGACGGGTTTTCCTATCAACAGGTTGATGCAGGTGAGCACGATCCCGCCAATAATAAAGGAAAGCGAGTTTGTGATGAGGTTTCCATATCTAACCACGGCACTTTTGGTCAGTACCGAGTATAAACCAAAAGTAATGGAGGCGATAACAGCCAGCAGGATGCTCAGCGGGAGATTGCGATACTCTGTGCTTCCAAAGTTTTGTTCGGTGAGGATAATCATAATGAGGCCAATAATCCCCAGCAGTAAAAAAACGAACTGCAGCAGATTCAATCCTTCTTTCAATATCAATCTGGCAAAGAGGGTGACAAACAGGGGATTCATGGCTACGATAACAGCCGAGAGAGAGGCTTTTCCATAGAATATCGACAGTTGCAAAAGCAGCATACTGGCACAGACGTTGATTATTCCCAGCGCGCCGATGTGCAGTATGCTGCCAATGCCTAATTCTGGTTTATTTATCAGGAGTTGCCTGATCGCGAATGGCAACATTGCCAAGCCGCCGATCACAAACCGCCAGGCAGTGAGCGTGTAGGGGTCTATCCCTGCTCCCACCAGCTTTCCTGTGATCTCCAGGCTGGACCATATTACAGTCGCGATCAGGCAGAATAAGTGACTTCTGAGTTTCAAGTTACTTCATCAGGACCATTTTTTTAGTGCTGGTATAGGAACCTGATTTGAGCCTGAATAAATATACTCCATTTGCAACTGAACGGCCATTGTCGTCAGTTCCGTTCCAGGTTACGCTGTTCATACCCTTGGCAGGATTGTCCAGAGTGAAACTCTTCACAAGCTGGCCTTTCTGGTTGTAAATAGTGACCTGCGCCGGGGTTGATTTCTCAAGGGTGAATCTGATCGTCGTGCTGGGATTGAACGGGTTGGGGTAGTTTCCAATCAGTTGGTTCTTCAGAGGAGCGTTGAGATCGTCTTCAACACTCACAAAACCCAGATCCGATTGCATCCTGGCAAAAACCTGCGGGGTTTGGTTATATTGACTGACGATAGCCGCAATGGTCATGTTTCCGGATGGGATGGGTTGGCCGATGTAATCCGCTTCGTATATGACAGTGCGGAATACTATGGTTCCAGCATTGTCTTCCAGGGTGTAATTTGTGCCACTGGCAAAGTTGCCTGTTTCCACAAAGTGGGCATTTTCAAAGCGTACCAAACGTGCCTGGTACTGCTCTACGTTGGCACTGACCATGGCTGTGGTCACGGAAGGAATATTCAGGATATTGCCTGTTGAGCTGGCGGGGCCTGGATTCACGGTAGGTACAAGTTCCAGCATGTTGTTGTAGCGGACGATCGTACCGGTAAGCCCTTGTATGCCATCCCTGATGTTGTAGTTGCTGGTAATGATCCCGGATGGGTCATCGATCATAATGCCGGCGTCTGCATCCTGCAGCCATTTCTGGTTGCGGAAGTTTTGTTTTGCGGTCAGGACGACTTCGCCGCTTACCCTGTAAACAGTTCCGTCTCCAGGTGTTTGCTGGCGAAGTTGTGTCAGATTTTGCACCTCAACCGCAAAGGAGTAGGTGGCAGTCGCTATGTAGCTGGGATCCATGCCAGCCGCGTAAGCTCTGGCCTTGATAGTGGTATTTGAGCTCACCTGAATGGGAGCTGTATAGACTGTAGAGCTCTCGGTGGGGTCGTTTCCATTGGTTGTATAGCGGATAGTGGCACCGGGTGTGGTTGTGGATATCGTTACAGAAATGGGTTGGCTGTAGGCTCCGGCAGGGGGATTGAAGGTAGGTGTAGCCACCTGGTCGCCGCCTCCGGGTTCATAAGTATGAGTTCCAAGATCGGCTGTGTAATCCATATCGTGGACCAGCCATTCTGAATCATCCATATTTGTGCCGGCGCTGGAAGCCCAATCGATATTACCCTGGGTGACGGCAGGTTTGCGAATCAGTGTATGGTTGAGGGTGGCTCCTTCAACTCCTGCCACAGGCCAGGCGGTGCCAGGGTTTTCCTGGTAAACGCCAATGATGTCGATTAGGGTTTCCCCGTGGAACAAACCCAGACAGTCGTTGCCGTTAAAATAGGTCACTGTATGAGTGAGATCGGCAATGTTGAGGATATCCGCGCTTGCTCCGGCGTTTGCGATCACGTAAACTGCGCCATTGGGCAGGCTGCCGGACAGGGTCACGCTGTTGGTGGATGACCATTCATTGCCATTGGAAGCAAGTTTAACGGTGTATTGGGAAAGGTCTGCAGTCGTTCCGGTGGGATTGAATATCTCGATGGCCTTGTTGTTTGAACTGCCTTCGAGGTATTCGGAGAAGAACAAATCCTGCTGTTGAGAGGAGAAGTTATACACCGCGGTGGCAATGGAACTGGGGTCAAGATCGGCGGCGTAAGCCCTGGCTTTGATAGTAGTGTTTTCGCTAATTGCGATTGGTGTAGAGTAGAGGGCGGAAGACTCGGTGGGATCCGATCCGTTGGTTGTGTAACGGATAGTTGCACCTGCGGTTGTGCAGGAAATGGTTACATTGATCGGATTCACATAGGTTCCGGCTGGAGGGTTGAAACTGGGGGTGGCCACCTGTGTTGCACCGCCGGGATTGAAGTCGCTCAACATGCGGGCGGTGATCTGGCTGGTGGTATTATACTGGGTCACTATGGCCAGCAGGTCAAAATCTCCGGTGTGCATCGGGGTTCCTATGTAATCCGCGTCATAGAATCCGGTGTTGAAGACCATTGTGCCTGTGGCATCCTGAATGTTATAGCTCTGGCCAGTTGCGTAGTTGCCAGACGGGGAAGTGAAATGCAAGCCGTTGATTCTCACCAGCCTGCCCTGATGAGTCTCCAGATCTGCGTTTATTTGAGCAATTGTAAGTTCCGGAGTTGGAATTGCGTTTCCAGTGGAAGAGGCCGGAGGTGTGTTTATCGTGGGCCAGAACTGTAGCATTTGTGTGGTATATCTGCTCAGGGTGCCTGTAATGCCAGTGATGCCATCGCCAATGTTATATGTAGTGGTAATGATTCCCGGATAATCGTCAATCAAGATGCCGCCTGTGGCGTCCTGGATATACTTCTGATGTCTCCAGTTTTGTTGGAATGTGAGGATCACCTCATTGGGGATGTGATAGACTGTTGTTCCATCCGCGTTAGCTGCGCGAAGGGCGGCTATATTCTGGATCATGGTGGGGAAGGTGTAAGTTGCCGACGCCACATACGAAGGATCCATGCCCGCAGCATAGGCTCTTGCTTTGATGGTGGTGGTGGAATTCACTGAAATCGGTGCAGTATAAAGGGTGGATGTCTCTGTGGGTTCACTTCCGTTGGTTGTGTAGCGAATGCTCGCACCAGCCGTGGTGCTGCTGATCGAAACGCTGATAGTCCCACTGTAAACACCAGCCGGGGGATTGAAGGTTGGTGTGGCGGCGTGGTTTCCGCCTCCGGGATTGAAGGTGTGCATGCCCAGGTTGGCTACATAATCCTGCTCGTGGACGATCCATTCGGAGTTGTCTGCATTAGTTCCGGCTGAACTGGTCCAATCTGTGTTACCCTGTGTGACTTCAGGTTTTCTGATCAGGGTGTGATTGAGTGTCGCTCCAGTGACTCCCGCCACATCCCAGGCTGTACCGGGATTGTTCATATAGATACCGATGATATCGATCATTGTATCTCCCTGGAAAAGCCCCAGGCAGTCATTGCCATTGAAATATGTTACAGTATGGGTAAGGTCTGCAACACCGAGTATCGTGGCATTGGCTGAAGAGTTGGCGATCACAAATACGTCGTTGTTTGCAAGGGTGCCGCTCAGTGTTACGCTATTTGTCGAGGACCATTCATTGCCGTTTGATCCAAGTTTAACGCTATACTGAGACAGGTCAACCGCGGCCCCTGTGCCATTGAAAATTTCGATTGCTTTGTTGTTGGAGGAGCCCTCCACATATTCGGAGAAAAAGAGTGTCTGAGCCTGGGCAAACATCATGGCGATGAAGCCAAGCAAGATCACTGTTCCAAGCACTTTTTTGATCATGTTGTTACCTCACTTTTTCTAATAAATAAACCGCACAATATAGGAACGAACCAGCCAGCAGCACGCTATCAGAACGGTCTAATATGCCGCCATGGCCGGGAATAAGATTTGAACTGTCTTTCAAGCCACAATAGCGCTTTAACATACTTTCTGCCAAGTCACCGATTTGTCCAACTACCCCTGCTGCGAAAGCGCAAAGCAGCAGCAGCGCAAGATCATCAAACAACCCGACATAATAAAGTATAACCACGATGACCACAGGAACGATAGCCCCCGTCAGGAATCCTTCCAAAGACTTATTGGGACTCATTTTAAAGATTCCCCGCTTTTTGCCCAAGGCTGTCCCGATAAAATAGGCTGTGGAATCGGTGATCCAGATGAGCAGAATCAAGAGAAGCAAGAGGTAGGAATCTTGCTGCTCTACACCGAGCCTGACGATCATGGCGGGGATAACGGCAGTATATAGGGAACCAAAAAAGGCCAGTGCCAGTCTGGGAATACTGTCCTTTTCACACCACCAGATAACTCCATCGACTATGGCTATCAGGAACAACGCACACACAACCGGCAGCATGGCTGCAGGATATAAAACTATGCACAAATATGCAGCTATTGAAACAGGCAACCAATGCCAACCGATTTTGTGGTGAGTCTGCCTCAGCATTGCTATGTATTCATGAGTGCATAGCAGGCTTACCAGGGTGAATACAGCTATCAGCCAGTATCCTCCCAGATACATGGCCCCCAGAACAATGGGGATGAAAACGACCGATACCGCCACTCGTTTTTGGAGTTCTGTCATGGTAGCTATACCCCTCCAAATCTACGGTTGCGATCCTGATAATCAAGCAGAGCCTTGAGCATTTCGGTTTTTCCGAAATCCGGCCACAATGTTTCTGTGATATATATTTCAGAATAGGCGCTTTGCCAGAGCAGGAAGTTTGATAACCGTTTTTCGCCGCTGGTCCGGATGATCAGATCCGGATCAGGTTGCCCTGCAGTGTAGAGATAACTGGAAAAGCTTTCAGGAGTGAGGTTTTCGATCAGGTGCTCCTTTTGCTTTGCCTCCCGAACCAGCTTCCGGATGCCTTCCACGATTTCCAGCCTGCCTCCATAATTAAAGGCAATGTTGACACACATGCCTGTATTTTTATCTGTCATTGCTGCCAATTTGTGAATATCGACAAGATATTGAGGGTCCAGCTTGATGTCACTGCCAATGAAGCCAACCCTGATATTCTGCTTGTTTAGCTCAGGAATCTCTTTAAGCAGTCGTTCCTTAAGCATTTTCAATAAATCTCTGACTTCATCCTCTGGCCTGTTCCAGTTTTCTGTGGAAAAAGCATAAAAAGTGAGATACTTCAATTGGAGTTCCACCCCCAGTTCCACTACCTGCCTGATCGATTTTGCCCCTGCCCGGTGCCCATAGATCCGGGCTTTGCGCCTTTGCGTTGCCCAACGTCCATTACCGTCCATGATGATTCCCACATGAATCGGTAGTTTCGAGGGGTCAAGTTTGGGGATTAGATCCTTGTAGCTCATTTGCTGCCGTTTTTAGACTTAGCCTGTTCTTTCAACCAGGCGTAGATAAAACCATCCAGATCGC
Organism: Candidatus Cloacimonadota bacterium; assembly: GCA_035450685.1. GTDB lineage: Bacteria > Cloacimonadota > Cloacimonadia > Cloacimonadales > Cloacimonadaceae > Syntrophosphaera. Next base: position 57,189 of record DAOTNF010000016.1, read on the forward strand.
CATCCATGACTCTGTCCACCGTGCCCACCTCATGGTTAGTACGGTGGTCTTTAACCATTTGATAGGGTTGGAAAACATAGGATCGGATCTGATTTCCCCACCCGATGTCTGTCTTGCTGGATTCTTCCTTCTTCTTCTCGGCTTCCCTCTGTTCTTCATAATACTGGTACAGACGGGATTTGAGGATGTTCATTGCTTTTTCCCTGTTCTGTATTTGGGAGCGCTCATTCTGGCAACTGACCACAATCCCTGTGGGCTGATGGGTGATACGGACGGCTGAATCTGTGGTGTTCACATGCTGGCCACCGGCTCCGCTGGAACGGTAAGTGTCTATCTTCAGGTCTTTAGCATCGATTTCAACTTCGATGTCATTGTCAAACTCAGGATACACATACACGGAAGCGAAAGAGGTCTGTCTTTTTCCTTGAGCGTTGAAAGGCGATATCCTCACCAATCTATGGATTCCGACCTCTGCTTTCAGCATCCCGTAGGCAAAATTGCCACCCACTTCAACTGTTACGCTTTTAATGCCAGCCTCTTCTCCGGGCAGCATGTCGATAATATTGAAAGAGTAATTATTCCGTTCCGCCCAACGTGAGTACATGCGCAAGAGCATCTCAGCCCAATCCTGGGCTTCAGTTCCTCCAGCGCCCGCGTGGATGCTGAAAACAGCGTCATTGCGGTCATACTTGCCATTCAGATAGCATTCGATTTCCGCTTTTTCTATGAACTGGCGCTGATTTTCCAGCGATTTGATGGCTTCACCAAAAAGATCTTCATTGAAGTCCTCTTCCAGGAAGGAGATGTAGGTTTGCAGTTCATCTTTGAGGTTATCAAGGGTATTGATATGTTCAATCTGATCATTGATCAGACTCAGCTGCTTGGTAATCTTTTTCGCTTCTGCCTGGTCAGTCCAAAAATCGGGGCTGTTAACCTTCATTTCCAGATGGGATGCTATTTCTTCCTGTTTATCCAGATCAAAGTAACCTCCTGATCTCACCGATTTGTAAGATCATAGCAGAGGCTTCTTTTTTATAATCAATGAATTCCATGAGTAACACCTAACTTAAAATTATTCCAGTTATTTCCAATTATCACGGCTGCCCCAATTTGTCAATGCCAATATTTTTCATTGACAGAATAGGGTTGCAACCTGGTCATGGCAATACTGTTTGATACGTTGCAGTAATAGAAATGCGGCGTTTGACATACAATTCTAGTACTGAGGTTTTATCGATGGAAATATTTGGATTACCGATAATATGGTTTGTGGCCCCACTTGGGGCTTGCATGGCCTTGGTCTTCGCGATGGTATTCTTCCGTCAGGTAAAGAGCGCAAACCCTGGCAACAGTAAGATGATTGAAATAGCCACTTATGTGCGCGAGGGTGCATTTGCCTATCTAAAACAACAATACAAGGGTGTCACTCTGTTTTTTATCGGAGCATTCATAGTCTTTTTAATAATGGCCTTGGGCCTGAAAGTGTTACACTGGCTGGTGCCCTTCGCCTTTTTAACGGGAGGATTTTTCAGCGGATTGGCTGGTTACATCGGCATGAACATGGCCACTCTGGCTTCCAACCGAACAGCGCAAGCTTGTTCGGAAAGCCTGAACAAAGGTCTGAAGATAGCCTTTAGAGGCGGAGCAGTAATGGGGCTGACAGTTGTTGGCCTGGCTTTAATCGATATCTCCATCTGGTTTTTCGTGTTGAACCAGCTTCACTTTGAATTGCATCAGATAACTGTGATCATGCTCAGTTTTGGCATGGGAGCATCCACACAGGCACTTTTCGCGCGTTTGGGAGGCGGCATATATACAAAAGCAGCGGATGTAGGGGCTGACCTGGTGGGAAAAGTGGAAGCCGAAATTCCAGAAGACGATGTGCGCAACCCTGCCACCATAGCTGACAACGTTGGAGACAATGTTGGCGATGTTGCAGGTATGGGTGCAGACCTTTACGAAAGCTATGCTGGATCTATCTTGGCAACCGCTGCCCTGGGGATGAGCGCGATCGCAACTCTGGGGCCTAAGTTTGCTGGCATGGAACTCAATTTCGTTATTGCTCCCATGGTTCTGGCGGGAATCGGCGCCCTCCTTTCCATCCTCGGCGTCTTTATGGTGAGCACCAAGGAAGAAGCAGACACCAAAGACCTGATGTTTGCGCTCAACAAAAGCGTATATGGAAGCTCCATCTTGATAGCCATTGTAGCATTTTTTGTTACAAAATACCTGCTTCCCCCTGAATACTATTTTGGAGTGTTCATTTCAACCGTGATAGGCTTGGCCTGTGGAATCTTGATTGGCTTGTTTACCGAGCGGGATACCTCCCACAGTTACCTCCCCACCAGAACCATTGCCTCACAGGGCAAGTATGGCCCTGCCACAGTCATCCTGGAAGGATTTGCTGTAGGGATGAGATCGACAGCAGCACCAGTGATAACCATCGTTGTCGGTATTCTGGGCGCGTTTATCTGCTCGCATGGTTTTCAGTCCATAGAAATGGGCCTGTATGGGATCGGATTTGGCGCAGTTGGAATGCTCGCCACTTTGGGCGTTACTCTGGCTATGGATGCCTTTGGGCCGATAGCCGATAACGCTGGCGGAAACGCTCAAATGGCAAATCTGCCAGAAAATGTACGTGAGATCACAGACAATCTGGACAGCGTTGGCAACACCACAGCCGCCACCGGAAAGGGTTTCGCGATAGGTTCCGCTGCGCTCACAGCCATGGCGCTGTTGGCAGCCTATCTGGAAGAAGTGCGAACTGGCTTGATGCTTTTGGGCGACAGGTTGGGAAAGGTGATCCTGCTGCAGATCAACTACGGCGAAGGCCTGGTTAAAAATGTGCAGGTCAGCAAGGCTACAGTGGCTGATTTTATAAGCTACTATGAAGTGCATGTTTTGAATCCCAAGTTCCTTTTGGGTGTTTTTATTGGCGGGATGGTAACCTTTGTGTTTTCCGCGCTAACCATCAAAGCGGTCGGTAAAGCCGCGGGAAAGATGGTTGAAGAGGTCCGCCGCCAGTTCAGGGAGATTCCCGGTATCCTGCTCGGAACAGCCAAACCCGAATATGCAGAGTGCGTAAAGATCGCCACGATCGGGGCTCAACAACAGATGCTATTGCCCGCACTTGTTGGAATCCTGACCCCGGTTGTATCCGGTTTGATCCTGGGTGTGGCTGGAGTATTGGGGACACTGGTTGGAGCCCTGGTCTGCGGTTTTGTGCTGGCCATCATGATGAACAACGCAGGTGGAGCCTGGGACAACGCCAAAAAATATGTGGAAACTGGAGAGTATGGAGGAAAGTCGTCACCCGCTCACAAAGCTACAGTGGTTGGCGATACGGTGGGAGACCCCTTCAAGGATACGGCAGGCCCCTGCATCAATATCCTGATAAAGCTTATGAGCATGGTTTCAGTCGTGTTCGCGGGGCTCATAGTTACTTACTCGCTAAAAGTAGAGACAATCCAGCCTCCCTTTACCACTTTAAAAGTGGAAACATCCCGACACAATAAACTTGTCTATATCGATAAAGAATGCCTGGACAAACACGAGTGCGAAAACTGTCACGCCTTGCTCGAAGAATGTGCGGGCAATGCCAGACAGGATAAGCAGCTATCTTTGCCCGCTGGGGGAGAGACGCCTGGCACGCAAACCAGTCCTTAACCTGATAGAGTAATCTTCCGGCGCTGATCTTAATTGATCGCCTGTATGAAGATTGGTGCAAAGTGGCGGAACTGCTCCGCTTAGATAGAAAGAGAGTTTCATACCAATTCGCTTTCTTCAAGCTATTATATGGAATTTGTTATTTGATATTCTCCTGTAAAATCCGTGGTAAGGTGAAATGTTGAAGTTCCCCGAAACAAGCACCCATTCCAAAAACAACCGGCATCAATTTCTTGACAACCGCATAAATAATCAGAGACATTCCGCAATATCCGTCATACCGCCGTCCTTTGCTGCTCCTCGCTTTTGTGCCATCATCCTTAGGTCATCCTTATAAATTATAAGGTTGACCCCAGGAAGACCCAGGCTGGAGAGGGTGATGCATATGAGGCCCATCCCTCTATAATATATAGGTGCTATGAAAAGATCGTGGCAAGGTGGAAAGGTAGAATGGGAATAGCATTG
>DAOTNF010000017.1:0-59161 GCA_035450685.1 Candidatus Cloacimonadota bacterium
CACGCCGCCAGCGTTCGTCCTGAGCCAGGATCAAACTCTCCATCATAATTATAATTATGTTGAATTGACAATTATGGCTCGCTCAAACCTCTATAGCACTCTATAAACTGGTAAAAGAACTGATTTGCGACAGCATTCGCTGTGCAGGTTGCGTCATAAAAAAGACGGCAGTTTATCTGTCAATATAAATCTTGATTTTTTCTTGTCCTGCTTCGGTAGTGCAAGGTGCTATCTTTTATTATTCTAATCTGTTAGCTCAGGCATAAAATATTGCCTCGGGTTGTCAAGACAACCAAATCAGGCTAACGAAATACGATAAAAACACCACAAGATAAGTTAAATGATTATGCGGAAAATGCAAGCCATTATTTTCCAATATTCCTTGTTCAATGCCGAACATACTGACAAAGATACTGATTTTACGTCATAGCCCCCGCCTTTGCTGCTACTGGATTTGGAGCCATCATCCTTAGGTCAACCTTATAATTATAAGGTTGACCTAAGGATGACCCAAGCCAATCTCTTGGTTGCATATGAGATACGTATATCAAGATATGCGCACTGATTTCTCAAAAACACATAAAAATTGTCGGAAAACCACTTAGCCCCCTAATCTATTATATGTCAACTAGATGTGTTGATTGCTTCACATCCCCCCCCTTTTCAGATACCAAGGCAATCGTGCCTAATTCAATGATAAGCATATCAATAAGATAGTGATTATTCTTGCAGGCATTTCTGGAGCCTTACGCCACTCCTGAAATTTATTTGGATATGTTAGGAAGATATCTGATATTGGGTATGTGAAGTTTCTGTTAACTGTTTGATAATCTGATTGATACTATTTCATGAGAACCATTTTATGCGTCTGTGACGTGCCATTCATCTCGACCCGCACAAAATATAGTCCCGAGCTTACCGTGGCTCCCCTCTCGTCGAGCCCGTTCCAAACGATACTGTGATGGCCTTTTGAGAAAAGCCCATTGTAGAGCATGTTCACTCTTTGGCCTTTGATATTGAACACAGACAGCTTGGCAGTCCCAGCTCGAGAAGCAATAAAACTGATCGTGGTTGTTGGATTGAAGGGGTTAGGGAAATTAGCAAGGCCGAAATCTGTGGGTTCAGGTGACTGCGTATTATCGTCATTAGCCACATTACTGCGCACAAGCGGGATATTTAGCACGGTGTCCTCTCCCTGGGTAACATGGACATTGGGAATGATCAAGTCATCATAATCCCAACGGCTTGCCTTCACTGTATAATTACCCGCTCCAGAGGGATACTGGAAACAACCACGGGTATCGCTGTATTCCGGTAGTTTACCTAAAATCTCGATCTTCACACAGTCAACAGGCAAGCCTGATACTGAATCATTCACATACCCCCTCATCCCACCGATATATGCAGAATTGTACTCATAAGCCCCGATATCTATGCATCGCGGGCCATTAGGAATACCGGGTACTATGCGTTTGTGGTACCTGATATCAAATTCAGGCAGGTCAGGCCGGTATGCACCGGCATCTATGCATGGAGAGTCTGCTGATAAACTGTAGTCAGCATTCAAGGTGTCCGCAAATACTGGATCGGCTACTATATTGCCCTCACCAAAAATAGATGAACCCTCAGGTATTGGGATACTGAGGCAGTTGTTATATAATAATGGGTAGAATCCATAATTAAACTGCCCAAAACCATAAGAAATATCAATGATGTTGTTTGTATAGACCGTATGATAATTACCTAAAGAAAAATGTAAAGTGTTGTAACCGAGTATAGTGTTGTTGTAAATAAAAGGGGAAGTTTCCCAGACGTTTACCGCATATGACTCAATAGATCCTAAGTATCTTACCAGATTGTTAAAGAACCTGATCTGTCCACCCTGATACGCAGGATTGTGATTTTGGAACACAAGTACCGAATTTCCGTAGTTGTTCTCTATGATGTTATTATATATGTACGATGTTGTAGCATTGGACATCGTCGTTTTAACTTGCACACAGCCTGACAGGTAGTTATCTGAAACATAGTTAGTTCCAAAACCGTAAGAACCAAGTATAAGTGGAGAATTACCTGGATTGGCATTCAATGGTTTGATCAGTTTATTTCTGCGAGCGAAAACTGTATCGGTTATAACGGAAGACGAGCATCCCCAACCACCTTTGCCGTTTCTAAGCAAATTGCCGTAGCTACTTACTGAGCCATATTCTGGTCTGTATTTTTCCGATTGCTCACTTCTACCGATAAAATTGTCGGCAACATTATTGAGATATAGAATATCCATATAATACCCAACTGGCCCTATTCCCGCTGATCCTGTAAAATAGCATTGGGCTATCGTTACTTTGTAATGAGTCTCAGGTTCCGGTTCAGGAGCGGCACTTAATCCTATAAATCCAGTCATACCGAATGGAGTGGGATAAGTATCATTTATAGATATAAATCTGCAATCATATAGCAGGATATCATCTTGCAAAAATCCAGTGTGTATGGCATTTAGGTTATTCTCGAAAGTACAGCTCCGGACATTGATGACCCCGTTGTCAAAATCAATCGCTGCCAAGGACCATTCTCCAGGAACATAATCACAGAAAAAAGCATTCCGGAACTCACAGTATTCAAAGCTGGAAACCTGCGCGGCGGGACTTATGTAAATGCCTCCCCATCGGTAATCTACATCATCCTGGTATTTATCGAAAGTGATGGGATTATCCGGTGTGCCAATAGCATTGATTCTGCCATTCACGATGATCATTTTTGATATCGGTTGGTTGTTTCCTCTCCACATGAAGTTATTGATATTGTTCTTATCTGCACCTGTACATAGAACTTGCACGCCTGGCAGAATAGTCAGCGTGGCTCCGGCATCAATATAAAGGAAGGATGTGATGATATACGGGTTGTTGTGAGGGTTCCAGGTAGTGTTTTGAGTGATGTGTCCACCAACCTCAATACCTGGTAGCGCAGATGCTACCGAAAATATGAACAAGTTTAATAGAATTCGTTTCATGCAGTATTCCCCAACATCCGGGCTTTGACTTCATGCCAAAGCTTGGATTTACAAATTCCAAGTTATAATGTAAACACATTTCATAACAACACTGACATCAATTAAGCTATATAGCAGAAAGCAGATAATCAATGATTGTGTCAAGAAGTATTTCTGCTGGCATTCCCCAATTCGTTTTCGTAAAGAAAGTTTACCTAATGGACTATTTCAAGTCCCGAAAGGCAAGGTCAAGGCTCTTCAATGTTCACATCGAATTCACCTCTATTTCACTAAGCAAGTTCAACGAAGCCCACAAACTTGATATCCGCCAAAAATCATTGACATTAAAGAGGCTTGAAAGTTTTTGGCTATATCTAGACATATCTGGAGTCAAAAATGCTAAGATCCATACTTTTATCGAAGTTACACAGAGGTACGGTTACCGAGTGTGACTTAAACTATAACGGCAGTATAAAAATCGATGAAGCTCTGCTGGATGTATCCGGCATGAAGGAATTCGAATATGTTGACGTATTTGACATCAATTGCGGAGCGCGGTTTCATACCTATATAATAAAGGGCGAACGGGGTAGCGGGGTGATCGGAGTAAACGGCGCCGCCGCCCGTCTGGTGGAACCAGGAGACAAGGTCATAATAGTCAATTGGGGGCTGATGGATGACGCGGAAGCATCCAGGCACCAGCCGAAGATTATATTATTGGACGAAAACAACAGGCCTGTGGCAAAATGAAGATTTGTAAAACTATCAAAGAAATGCAAGCCGAGGTCTCCAGACGGGACAGGAACAAGACATTGGGCTTCGTGCCCACGATGGGAGCCCTGCATGAGGGGCATCTTTCATTGGTGAGGCTATCCAAATCGAATTGCGACCTGAGCACCGTTTCCATCTATGTGAACCCCAGCCAGTTTGGCCCCCAAGAAGACTTTGGCAGATATCCCCGCAACCTGGAACGGGATTTGGCCTTGCTGGCTGACAACGGAGCAGATTACGTCTTTTTGCCGGACAATGAACAGATGTATCCAGCAGGATACAAAACCTGGGTGGAGGTGGAAGGATTATCCAGCATCCTTTGCGGAAACAGCAGGCCTGGCCACTTTCGCGGCGTCGCCACCATCGTGCTGAAGTTGGTGCAGATAGTGAAGCCCGATCTGATGTTCATGGGTATGAAAGACTTCCAGCAAGTGGTGGTATTGGAAACCATGCTGAGAGACCTGAATTCGGATACGCAAATATTCCGTTGCCCGATAGTGCGCGAAAGCGACGGTCTGGCAATGAGCTCCCGCAACATGTATTTAAGCCCCGAAGAGAGAGCCAAAGCCCTGTGCCTTTCTCAAACCCTGGATATGGCCAGGCAAATGGTGGACGCAGGAACAAAGCGCGCCGAGGAAGTGATTCTGGCTGCCGAGGACAAGATAAATGCGGCTGGCGGAAGGATAGATTACATCGGTCTGGTAAATGGATCGACCCTGCAGCCACAGGATGCGATCGATCAGGATACCAGAATGCTGCTTGCGGTCTATATCGGCAACACACGTTTGATCGACAATGGCAGTTTGATGCAATCTGATTAGTTTATTAGATTTAAGTATTTTAAAGAATAGATAGTGTGTGCGAAAGTGGCGGAATTGGTAGACGCGCTGGACTTAGGATCCAGTGGGATACACCTGTAGGGGTTCGAGTCCCCTCTTTCGCACCAGTAATTTGAGGAGAAAACTGTGCAAGTTGAATTCAAAGACCTGAACGCCGTGACACGGGAGATTTCCATCACGGTGGAAGCAGAGCGAGTGGAAAAAGCATATCAGAAATATCTGGCGAAAGCCGCGCGGGATGTCGAGGTACCCGGATTCCGCAAAGGCAAAGCCCCTTTGCAGATGATAGAAAGATTGCATGGCGAAAGGATCAAGGATTACTTCGAAAAAGACTTTATTGATGAGGTCTTCGACGAGGCGGCCAAGGAGCATGAAATCCATTACCTGCTGTTTCCCGAAGTGAAAGAAGTAGCCTGGGAACGTGGCAACGATATGCAGATCACCCTCGAAATAGAACATGAACCCGCGGTGGAATTCAAACAACTGGAAGGCTTGCAGGTTCCTTTCAAGCCAGCCCTTTTAGATGAGCAAGTGGAATTGTTTGTTGAGAATCTGGCCAAAGAACATACCACCGCCCAAGACGTTGATGTGGCGGAAAAAGATGATCAGTTGGACATCGAGCTCGCCATGGAGCTGAATGGCAGCCCCTTTACCAATAATGTTACAATGTATGCCGGAGATGATCTGACACAGCGTTCGTTGCCGGAGTTCATAGGGGCGAAAACCGGCGACACGATCCAGAAAGAGCTTAGCGGAGCAATGATCAAGTTGCTGACCGTGGAAAGAGACCTGCCTCTGGGCGACGACGACGAAATCCCCTGCAAGCTGCAGGTTAACTCCATCCTGAGATTTGTAACACCAGAGATCAATGACGACTTTGCCAAGGATATGGATTACGAGACCTTGACGGAGATGAAAGCCAAGATAGCTGAAGATTTGAGGCCAAAAGTGGAACACGGCAATATTGAAAGACAGCATGGAGCAATTATTGGAAAGCTGTATCAGGACAATCCTTTCCAACCACCTGCCAAAACCTTGCATTACATCGTGGAACAGCAGCTGCAGAACATCGACCCCAAGTATCGGGAACTACTCCGCCAGTACTACTTTCAACAGACCATGCAGGAAATGGTGTCAATGTACATCCTCAAATCCCTGAATAAAACAAGCCAGATCGAACTAAACGAGGAGATGATCTCTGAATATATCGAGCATCTGGCAATTCAGGAGGACAAGACCCCTGCCGCCTATCGTGAAGCCTATAGTGACGAGCTGGACAAGGAAGAGTTTCGCGACGCCGCCCTCAACTACCATATTTTGCGTGACATTGCGCTGAAGAGCGAGTTCACGGAGCCGGTCGAAGAAGCTGAGCCAACCGAAACCAGCAGTAACGGCAAGGAGGAATGAATATGAACTACATACCCATGGTTATCGAACAGGTTGGACGCACCGAAAGAGCTTACGACATCTATTCCCGTCTGCTGAAAGACAGAATCGTGTTTGTGAGTGGAGTGATAGAGGACAATCTGGCCAACTCAGTTGTAGCCCAATTGCTGCACTTGGAAGGCGAGGATGCCGAGCGGGATATCTATATGTATATCAATAGTCCAGGAGGGGTGATCTCATCTGGTTTGGCGATATATGACACCATGCAATACATCAAGCCCAATGTGTGCACCATCTGCATCGGCCAGGCTGCCAGCATGGCGGCTCTGCTTTTGGCCGCTGGACATCCCGGAAAGCGCACTGCTCTCCCCAACAGCCGGATCATGATCCACCAACCCTTGGGTGGCGCGCAGGGACAGGCCAGCGACATAGCTATCCAGGCCAAGGAAATCCTCTACCTGCGCGAGAAAATGAACGAAATCCTGCACCACCATACGGGACAGGATCTGAAGAAACTGGTTGAGGACACCGACCGCAACTATTTCATGTCTGCCGAAGAGGCTAAGAATTACGGCATCATAGATGAAGTGATTATTAACAGGAAATAGCTTGACGGCATTTACATCAATCTTAGAATGAAAACGTTAGATACGCAGCATATTCCGAGGAGGATTTCTTGGATAAATACAAGAACCTGAGTTGCTCTTTCTGCGGACGCAATGAAGCTGAGGTGAAAACCCTGATCAGGGGTATTGCGGGCAATATCTGCGATGAATGCATCGCGATGTGCCATAACATCATTGAGTCCAATACCGAGATTCCCGAGGAAGAGCAGATCGACCTGCCCAAGCCAAGTGTCATAAAGTCCTATCTGGATCAGTATGTCATCGGGCAGGATCACGCCAAAATGATAATCTCTGTAGCAGTCTATAATCACTATAAAAGAATCTTTCGCCAGACAACGGGTGACAATATCGAGCTGGAAAAAAGCAATATTCTGATGGTTGGCCCCACTGGCTGCGGCAAGACCCTGATTGCCCAGACCCTGGCCACTTTCCTCAAAGTGCCTTTCGCGATATCGGATGCCACCACTCTAACCGAAGCCGGATATGTGGGGGAAGATGTGGAAAACATCCTGGTGCGCTTGCTGCAAGCGGCGGATTATGATGTGGCCAAAGCAGAACGGGGCATCGTATATATCGATGAGATAGACAAGATAAGCCGCAAGTCCGAAACGCCATCGATCACCCGCGATGTCTCCGGCGAAGGGGTGCAGCAGGCTCTGCTGAAAATATTGGAAGGAACTAAGGTCAATGTGCCTCCCAAAGGGGGAAGAAAGCATCCCCAGCAGGAATTTATCGAGATCGATACCAAGAACATTTTGTTTATCGCGGGCGGAGCCTTTTTTGGTCTGGAAAAGATCATCCAGGAACGCCTAGATAAAAAGGCTATCGGATTTGAAGTGAAACTGGGGGAAAAGGATGACAAGCAGAATGTTTTGGATAAAACCCTGTCCCACGATTTGCTGAAATACGGCCTGATACCAGAACTGATCGGCAGGATGCCCGTGCTTTGCACGTTGCACGAACTGAGCGAGGAAGCTCTTGTCGATATCCTGGTCAAACCCAAGAACGCCATTGTAAAGCAGTATCAGAAGTATTTCAAGCTGGATGGAGTGGATCTCAGCTTTGATGAGGATGCCCTGAAAGCGATTGCCGCAGTTGCGATCAAGCAACAGGCTGGCGCCAGGGGCCTCAGGTCTATCATGGAAAGGTTCATGCTCAAGATCATGTATGAGATCCCCGATCTGGAAAGGGTTCAATCCTGCAATATAACAGCTTCCGTAGTCAATGAGATGGCCGAACCTGAGTTTGGCATGATCGAACCGATCACGACCCGCAGGAAAGCTTCTGGTAGCAGTGCCAACAGGTAGATTGCCATGCGCAGACTGTTGATCCTGATGCTTGTTTTATTGGGTGGATGCTCAGGCCTGCTACAGCAGAGCGAAGGCGAGCTAAGGATCAGAAACCGCACCAATTCCGACATCTGGATCAGCGTTTCAGATTCTGAACCAAAGCATCTGGAATCGCTTTCCACCTGGTCAAAGTACTATACATCGTATGAAGTGGAGAACCTTTCCTATACAGGCAATCTCGTGTTTCCCAACAAAGCGAGCATCAACGTCAGGCCTGGCCTGGTAAGCTCCTTTGATGTCCAGTCTGACGGCGGAGCAATACAATTGACAAATACAGGCACAGCGACAATAATCGAGGTGTATCTGTCCAGTTCAGATGAAAGCAACTGGGGAATGAACGACCTGGGTGGCACAATCGAGCCCGGTTCGGATAAGCTATGGTCGGTTACAGAAGGCACTTGGGATATCATGATCGTGGACGACACCTACGCCACTCAGTTTGTTTACGACCAGCCTGTAACGATAAATCAGATAACCTCGATTCCAACCACCAAATTCGATAACACCAAGCGCAAGCTGAAACAATATCTGACACCTGTCCCAAAAGCAAAAGAAGCTACACAAAGCAATGATTGACAAAGCTGTCCAGAGGTTTTTGGCATATAACAAGGAGAATAAATGAATCCCGAGATCACAATCCCACGCAGAGAAAAGTTGGCGGAGTTGCTTGCAGACGGCGATCACGTCATAATTTTCGCCAATCCTTCACGAAACCTGGAGAAGTTTACCCAAGACAATAACTTCCTCTATTTCACAGGTCTCAACCATCCCGAATTGATCTATCTGGCGGGGAAATTCTCCGGTCGTTTCCATGATATGCTATTTATAGAGCGCTGCGACCCTGAGAGGGTGGTTTGGGAAGGCGCGAAGCTTGAAGCGGCGGAAGCAACGGAGATCAGCGGCATCAAGCGCGTAAAGCATCTGGATGAATTCTACGGAACTCTTTCTGCCATGGCTCCCATGGTCAAGCGCATTTATGCCAACCTTGGATACGCGCCGCTCAACAAACCCATGACTCTACCGATGTTCATGCTGGAACCTCTGCGCCAACGTTTTCCCCAAATCCAGATCAACCAGCTCAACGAACTAATCACTCCCTTGCGCAAAATCAAGGACGATTGGGAGATTCAGCAGTTGCAGAAAGCTATTGATATAACCGGCAAGGGACTGCAGGACGTGATGGAATCCGCCATAGCCAACATGATGGAGTACGAACTGGAAGCAACGCTCTTTTACCGTATGCAGCGCAGCGGAGTGAAGAACTGGGGTTTTGCCCCGATAGTGGCTTCCGGAATCAACGCTGCTACCCTGCACTACGAGAAAAACAATTGCAGGGTGGAAACGGGCGACCTCATCCTGATGGATGTGGGGGCTTCCTACAACAACTACAGCGCCGACGTTACCCGCTGTTTCCCGGCGGGGCCAACCTTTTCGGAAAGGCAAAAGCAAGTTTACAGCGCCGTGTTAGAAGTTCAAAAGCGGGTGATCCAACTGATCAAGCCCGGTGTGGCACTCTCCACCTTGAACATCAGCGCCCGCGACTGGCTGGCTGAGCAGATGGTTTCCCTCGGCCTGATCACCGACACCAAAGATGTGGCGCTCTACTATATGCATAGCGTCAGCCACTTTTTGGGTATGGACACCCATGACCTGGGTGGAAGGGAAGCGGTGTTGGAACCTGGCAATGTTGTCACTGTGGAACCTGGCATCTATATCCCGGAAGAAAAACTGGGTGTGCGCATTGAGGACGATGTGCTGGTGACAGAGGATGGACACTGCGTGCTTTCGCAAAAGATCCCCAAGGAAATCAACGAGATAGAGGAAATACGCAAGGCGGCGTTCAACGATGAGCCATAATGCAATTTATCCGGGAACTTTCGATCCGATCACATACGGACACATCAATATTCTGGAAAAAGCAGCCAAACAGTTTGACCACACCATCCTGGCGGTGGCAGACTACACCGGCAAACCCACCACGTTCAACCTGGAAGAGCGCTACCAGCTCTGCCTGGAAGCCACGGCACATCTGGAAAACGTGAGTGTGAAGATGTTTAAAGGACTGGCTGTCGATTTTGCGATTTCCCAAGGCTGCTCTGTTATGATCCGCGGGCTTCGGGCAGTATCGGATTTTGAGTATGAGCTGTCCCTAGCCCTCACCAACACCAAGCTCAATCCCCAGATCGAAACTGTGTTTTTAATTCCCAGCCTTAGATACATGTATCTTTCCTCTTCACTGATCAGGCAATTGGCAGATCTTGGTTCGTGCCTGAAAGATTTCGTGCCACCCTGCGTTGAACTGGCTCTCGCCCAAAAGTATAAGAGTTAGAAACATGCCCCGCAAAGAAAACACCCCCAAGGAAATTGACAAGGTATCCGAACGGAGCCTGCCCGCAGACGTAAACGCCGAAGCTGCCATCCTCGCCGCGATGCTGATCGATTCCGGAGTGGTAAGCAAGGGAATCGAACTGATCAAGGAGGAATACCTCTCCCGCAGCGCCAACAAGCTTATCTTCAGAACCATCTGCGAACTTTTCAACGAAGGCGTGGAGATCGACACCCTCACGCTTGTGGACAGGATGCAGCGCAACAACATTTTGGAAAAAGCCGGCGGCATACCCTATATTAACGACGTTACCAATGTAGTTGTATCCAGCGCCAACTTCGATTATCACCTCAAAATCGTAACCGAAAAAGCCATGCTGCGGCATTTGATCCTGGCCTGCAACGGAATCATAGAATCCTGCTACAGCTCACCCAAACCGGTTAAGGACATTGTGGACGCGGCCGAACAGGAGATCTTTTCCATCGCCGAACTGCCCCAGCATCAGGGATTTTTGAGGATCGACCAGATCAGCGCGGAAGTGGTGCAGACCATCGATACCATCGCCTCCACCAAAGTGCCTGTGGTGGGCGTTGCGAGCGGATTCAGCGACCTGGATATGATGACGGGTGGATTCCGCCCCGGCCAGTTCATCATCATAGCCGCCCGGCCTGCCATGGGAAAAACATCTCTGGCTTTGAACATTGCCTCTCACGCTGCCGTCAACCTGGGCAAGAAGGTTGCCATCTTCACCATGGAAATGGCGGCTGACGAAGTGGTAATGAGGATGTTCAGCGGCGCGGCGGAAGTGAACATGGACTCCATGCTCAAAGGCTTTGGCATGAACGAAGAGAAGCTGGTCCGCATCATGCAGGCCTCGGAAGTGTTCTCCACAAAGCAGATTTACATCGATGAATCCGGCACCAACACACCTCTGGACATCAGGGCCAAAACCAGGCGCCTGTCAGCCGAAGTTGGCGGCCTCGATCTGATCGTGATCGACTATTTGCAATTGATGACCCTTACCAGAGAAAAGCAAACCCGGCAGCAGGAAATAGCGGAGATTTCCAGAGCCCTGAAAATACTGGCAAAAGACATGAAGATTCCCGTGGTGGCTCTTTCGCAGTTGAACCGCCTTCTGGAAAGCCGTGACGATAAGAGGCCGCGTCTGTCTGACCTGCGCGAATCAGGCGCGATCGAACAGGATGCCGACCTGGTGATGTTCATCTACCGTGATGAATACTACAATCCTGAAAAGACCGAAAAACCAGGCATCGCGGAAGTTATCATCGGCAAGAACAGGCATGGGCAGACCGGTAGCGTGGAATTGGGATTCATAAAGGAATACACCCTGTTCCGCAGCATCGACAAAAGACATGATTTTTAGTTTTCTGGCGGGCATCGGTGAGTATTCTATCTTCATCGGACGGGTCTTTTACTTTTTGCCCCGCATCTTCAGGAGGCATCAGGAACTCGCCCTGCAGCTCAAACGAATCGGTTACGATTCGATATTCCTGATCTCCCTCACCGCCGCTTTTACCGGTTTGGTAACAGCCCTGCAGGCAGTGTATCAGTCCAAAGGCTATATCCCGCTCAACCTATTGAGCGTCCTGATCGGCAAATCGACCATGATCGAGCTGGCACCCGTGCTCACGGCCCTGGTCATGACAGGCAAGGTGGGGGCATCAATAGCGGCCGAGATTGGTACCATGAAGGTCAGCGAACAGCTTGACGCGCTGCAAAGCATGAATATCGCCCCGGAAGACTTCCTATATCTGCCACGCATCATGGCAGGGCTGATAGTCTTCCCCATCCTTACCTTGTACGCTGATCTGGTGAGCATTGTGTGCGCCTGGTATTTTTCCTGGATTCGATATGGTATCCACCATTACACTTTTTTCAACAACATGCGCAGCTATTTCGAGTCTTTTGACCTGCTCAGCGGTTTGATTAAAGCGTTTGTTTTCGGATTCATCATCACTTCGCTCAGTTGCTTTTTCGGCAGCAGAACCTCCGGAGGCGCGGAGGGCGTGGGACGCAGCACCACCCTCACAGTCGTTTACAGCGCAGTTCTTATCCTGGTGATGGATTTCTTTGTTGCCTGGATTATCCTCTGATGATTCGCGGTAACGGACATAGACAAGATTTCAACAAGCGTTGGCTGGGATACATGGCTCTGGTGTCGATCCTGTTGTGCCTGTGCTTTGGCTGCGGCAAGAAAGCAGATTCCAGATCGGCAAACAAGAAACCTGGCTCCCAACTTAATATCTACGCACTGGATTGGATCAGGGAATCGGGCTTTGAAGCCGCCGTAATAAAGGAGTTCGGCCTCAAAAACGACACCGCGGTCAACCTGAGAACCTTCCCGGACTTAACATCCTTGTTACAGGCTCTGGAAGAAGATCCTCAAGACTCCAGCGCGGATCTGGTGCTTGGCCTGGACAACACTATGGCGCTGGGAGACAGCCTGACCCGGCACTTTACCCCGGCGGAGGGGATCGACCGCAGCGCCATCAGTTACGAGATTCCCCAGCCAGACAAATCCCCGCTCCTGCCTTACGCTTTTGGCAATCTGGTGTTTGTTTACAACCAAAAAATGTTTCCTGAACCTCCCAGATCATTTGGCGAGTTGCAGGATTCCCGCTTTTATAACCAGTTGGCCGTTTGCGACCCCAAAAGCAGCGGCCTGGGACGCGGTATCCTGCTATGGTCTGTAACCTTGTTTGGCGACGCGGGCTACGACCAGCTCTGGCAAAGCTTGCGCAAGAATGTGCGCAAGGTGTATCCCCGCCCAAGTGAGGCTTACGACGCCCTCAGAAAGGGAGAATGTAGCCTGATGCTGGGATTTCACTCCACCGCGGCCTGGATTGCCGAACTGAATCCCCCGGAAAATCAATTCAGATTTGTAAATCCCCAGGAAGGCAGCTTCCTCTATGTCGAATCCGCCGCCCTCTGCGTGGACGCCCCCAATCCCAAGCCAGCCCTCAAGTTTCTCCAGTATCTGATCGGCAATAAAGCTCAGCAGCAGGTGATCTACAAACTGGGCTTAATGCCCGTGAATGGCAGAACCCCTCTCCCCCTTAGCTACGCGTCCCTGCCCCTGAGCATCTACTCGCTGAACGACCGTTTGTCCAAGTATGATCCAGCCGCCAATCTGTCTGCCTGGATCAGGCGTTGGGACGAGCTGTTCCTGCTCCGCGCCGGTATCTGATCTTGATTCGGTTACCGGAAACAGGATTCAACATAGTTCTCTTCGAGCCTGAGATTCCTGCCAATACCGGCAATATCGGCAGGCTTTGCGTGGGCGCCGGAGCGAATCTGCACATCATCCTCCCCTGCAGGTTCCTCCTTACCGACAAAGCCCTGAAACGTGCCGGGTTGGATTATTGGCAGGATTTGTCCCTGACGGTGCACAAAAGCATGGATGAACTCTACACGGCGTTCCCAGGGGATCGTATATTCTATTGCAGCACCAAGGCAGAAAAAAGCTATCTGGATATTGATTACAAACCCAATGACGCCTTTGTTTTCGGACCGGAATCGCGTGGATTGCCACAGGAACTGCTCGATCAGAACAAGGAGCGTTGCATAACGATTCCTATGTATCCCAAGATTCGTTCCCTGAATCTTGCTAATTCGGTGTCGATCCTCCTATACGAAGCCATAAGACAAACCATTTCTGACAAATAATCTGCCATAGTAAATATGGAAGTTGCCAATTAATGCGCCTGACTGAAACAAATGCCGCCCTCATTTGCCAGGGTTGGCTAAGTCTATATTTTCCGTAGGTCATCCTTAACTTGGTGAGGGATGACCTAAGGATGATGGCAGCAAATGCAGTAGCAGCAAGGGAGGGCGCTATGAAGGAATATGCAGATTATTGCCGTTGTATTTGGTGAATGTCATACTATATTGCTTGCGTTTTATTTTTATCATAGTGAAAAGGTGGAAAGGTGGAATGGTGGAAAGGTTCCCCCGAAACAAAACACACCAGACCTCAAAACTGTGTCATCCCGGGCAGACGGGGTCCCCTCTGGGGTGGCTGACCCGGGATCCAGTCTTTTAGAAACAAGCACCCAATCCCAAAACCGCACCCCATAACCCCAATCCGCGAGAATCCGCGCTTTTTATCCGCGTAAATCTGCGTGAACCGCTTGAGCCGGGAGCCAGTGTTTGATAAAAATGTTTGAAGTCTGAGCCGGCTTCAGGACTGGCATAAGCATGAAACCTATATTGCCGGCTCGAACTCCAACCACAGCCAGCATGGAGTTCAAGAGCCTTACCAGTCTGCAAACTGCCACCAGACAAGTAGGCTCTTGGACTTCATGCGACAGAGAGCAAATTGTGAATCTGAAGGCGAAAGAATATCATAAATAACGAAAGCCAATTGTGATTTCGCAAACGAGAAAATATCATACGGGGCTCAGCCGCGGATACCGACAAAGAGTAAAAAGAACTTGACCTGTATTTATCAGATGATAAAATGCGTTTGGTAGCTTTACAATATTAAGATTGTCAGGAACGAAGAATGCCGTATGCCCTCAAACAACAGTGATAACAAGGGTAGAATCCTACGCCAGTATATGAAACTCGATGGGAGCAACTCCTTTCGCCCCCTTTAGAGTATAAACCATGAAAACAAGGATCATGACACTATTATTAGCTTGTATATGGCTAATACCTAACGTGGAAGCTCTTACCCGCATAGTAGATATAAACGGCACTGGACAATACATCAGCATTCAAAGCGCGGTCAATGCAGCTGCCGATCAAGATACCATCCTTGTCTACCCAGGAGTGTATTATGAAAATGTTGAGATTGTCGGCAGGTATCTGACCATCGGCAGCCTTGAGTTAATTACATCAGATAGCACATACATTGCTCAAACTATAATAGATGGGCATCATAACGGAAGTTGTATAAGTGTAAGCAATGAGTCAGAAATAACTCTGCGGGGACTGTATCTTACTAATGGTATTGGAACGTGTAGCCTGGTGTGGGGTGACAGGCTTGGCGGAGGAATTTATTCAATCTTTAGCAACCTTTCAATCATCAATTGCATGATTATTGGCAACAAGGCGTTTAGCGCTGCTGGCGTTTCCCTCGGCTATAGCTCTTGTTACCTGGCTGGAACAATAATCACAGAAAACTGGGGAAAGTCACATGGCGGATTTGCTTTTGGCGGGTATTCATCTGATGTGGTAAGAACCCTTGTTTTCGATCAGGAAAATCGATGCAGCATATACAATAATTATGGGTCTCATGCCAATGACATTTTTATCGCTTCTCAACACATGGGCAATATAGATATTTACCTCGATAGATTCACAGTACCGGCGTCTTCTGCCTTCCTAAAAGAGTGTATCCATACAGAGCATTATGATTATGGACAAGAGTTCAACTATACCTTACACATGAACACAGCAGTCCTGGAACAGCAATTTGCGGATATATATGTAAGTCCCGACGGGGATGACAGTAATTCCGGCCTGTCAATCACAGAGCCATTAAAAACTATTGCTCTGGCTATTCACAAGATAGGTGCTGATAGCCAGAATCCACATACTATCCATTTGGCAAACGGTCACTATGCTGAAGATCAGCATTTTCCGCTGAACCTGCGCAGTTATGTGAACATAGTTGGAGAAAGCGAAGAGGGAGTGATCTTTGGAGGCTCTGATATTTTTTTTATGGGCTGGGATTCGGAGAAAGAAGTAACTATCAAGAATATCACTTTTTCAGCCACGACCAATCAGGAGTTTTATCAAACCGCACTAATAGACTGTATCACCAGAAACAAAATTGGCGGTATTCCGGATAAGTTCAGCCTCAGCTTGGAAAACCTCAGCTTTCGTGGCATTAGACCGGTACATTATGACAACCCATTGAAATTGTGTGAAATACATTACCCTGAAAAGCTGATCTTGCGCAATATCACAGTGGAAGACTGCATGGTAACCACAGGCTTCCATTTATGGGGAGGGAACGTTTTTGCCGAAAACGTCAGTATCAACAACTTACACGCGGCTCCACATGGTGTAATAACGGGAAGGGCACTTACAATTTATACGAACAATCCCCTTTTTACCGGTGGAGACAGCGTATTTCACAACTTGCGGATAACCGACTGTGAATCGAGATCGGAAGCTGGTTCGCCAAGCGGTTTGGTGACGATAACCCACTCCTTTTTGCCTACTCAGTTCCGAACTTACTTTGTCAATTGCACGATTGCCGACAACCACTGGAGCACAGGCTATGGTGGGGCAATCAATGTAGGTGAGGATGCCAAGGCTACCTTTATCAATAGTATCATCAGCAATGAAGCAGGTATGAACTTCTTGCTCTACAATGAATCCCTGCCTTCGCATTTGCAGTTCTTGAATTGCCTTGTGGGTCCGGCAGACAATCCTGAAGACAGCATTTTCAACTTAGGCCCGAATAATATAATTGAGTGGTTTGGCACAAACCTCAGTTCCGATCCGGGTTTCTATGCCTGGACGGAAAATAATCCTTATACCTTGGGTCAATACTCTCCCTGCATAGATGCCGGAACCACAGACTTCAGCATCTTTGACCTTCCGGATTGGTATGAGTTTCCCTCCCATGACTTGGCAGGCAATCCGCGTATCTATGGGAATCAGGTTGATCTGGGAGCTTATGAATGGCAAGGACAGACAGATATTAACAATCTTGTAATGGTTCCCACCTTCAGTATCTGCAACTATCCCAATCCCTTTACGGTTTTCACCAATCTCAAGGTTATTCTGCCTTCCAATCAGTGCAATGGCAAAGCAGGGGTAACAAGCGCAAGCATCGACATCTACAACATCAAGGGACAAAGAATAAAAAGCATCACGCTTGATCCCGGCAAGGCAGGTGAGCAGTTCAGCTATTGGGATGGCAGGGATGAAGCCGGCAAGCAGTGTTCCAGCGGTATCTACCTGCTCAACCTGAAGGTCAATGGGATACGGGAATTGAGTAAAAAGGTTACCCTTATCAGGTGATGCTTCTGATATTGTCGCTGTTGGCTTGCCAGATCAACGCAGCAGCTTTTGCACAGCCATAACTACCGGCAGAGAACCGCGTTCCACCTCGGAACGTATTTGGGGCAAGAGCGCCTTGACATCCGGATCGTTGTGAAAGCGGTTCAGCACCGCTTCCGTGAGCAATGTCTCAAACCAGTTGATCACCTGGCTTTGACGCCGCTCGTCAAAGACGCCGTTTAACCTGCCTTGTTCTGTGAACCTGGAGACAGCCGACCATATTTCGCTTAATCCGGTCTTCTGGATAGCTGAACAGGTCATGGCTTTGGTGGTCCAGCCTCTGGTCGCGTTCCGCAGGTAGTGCAGGGCGTTGTTGAGTTCGCGGCAAGCCAGTTCGGCTGCCTGGATGTTGTCTCCATCCGCCTTGTTGACCACCACCAGGTCAGCCAGTTCCATGATCCCTTTCTTGATTCCCTGCAGTTCATCGCCTGCTCCGGCTATCTGCATCAAGAGGAAAAAGTCCACCATGGAGCGCACCGTTACTTCGGATTGGCCCACGCCCACTGTCTCGATCAGGATCACGTCATAACCCGCGGCTTCACAAATCAGGATGGATTCCCTTGTCTTGCGTGCCACCCCGCCCAGGGCACCGCCGCTGGGGGAAGGCCGGATAAAACTGTTGGGATGCCTGCTGAGCTCTTCCATGCGGGTCTTGTCGCCCAGGATACTGCCTTTGGAAAGGCTGCTGCTTGGGTCGATTGCCAAAACCGCCACCTTATGGCCCTGCTCCAGCAGCCACAGCCCAAAGCTCTCGATAAAGGTGCTTTTACCGGCACCCGGCACTCCAGTGATGCCAATCCGGATCGAGTCCGTTGATCCGGGCAGAAGCCGTCGAATCAGCTCCTGCCCCAGATCAAAGTGTTTGGACGAATTGCTTTCGATGAGGGTAATCGCCTTGGCCAACAAGGTTCTGTTGCCTTGCCTGACCCCATCCGTCAGGGCATCGAGGTCGGGAAAGCGCGCAGCAACTGGACGGTGCGGGGCTTTGACTACCCTGGCGTTGGAGCTGGCAGCCCCTTTCACCCGGCTGGCAAACTCCTTGCCCGCATCGTCTGGAGCCCACTCTGGCTTACGGTCTTTATTCACCAATCAATTCCCTGTTGAGGCAAGCTTCTCCATCAGGAGGGTGGCAGCTTCCGGGAGTTTTGTTCCGGGACCGAATATAGCCGCCGCTCCATGGGTAAGCAGAAAGTCATAATCCTGCTGGGGAATGACGCCACCAACCACGATCATGATATCCGGTCTGCCCAGTTTTTTCAGCTCTTCCACCAGTTGGGGAAGCAAGGTCTTATGACCGGCGGCCAGGGAGCTCATGCCAATGATATGCACATCGTTTTCGACAGCCTGCCTGGCGGTCTCTTCCGGGGTCTGAAACAGAGGCCCCATATCCACATCAAAGCCCATATCGGCATAGGCTGTGGCAACCACCTTGGCTCCGCGGTCGTGGCCATCCTGTCCCATTTTGGCAACCAAAATGCGGGGCCGGCGGCCTTCCTGCTCGGCGAACTGGTCTGTAAGAGCCCTTACTTTTTCGATTTCATCCATTTTAGCGTACTCACTGCTATAAACGTTGTTAATCAGCTTGATTGATGCCTGATGGCGTCCGAAGACCTTTTCCATCGCATCGGATATCTCACCCAGGGAAGCTCTGGCCCTGGCTGCGTCTATCGCCAGCTCAAGCAGATTGCCGGATTTGTCTTCCGCGGCTTTGGTGATAGCTGCCAGGCAAGCCTGGACCTTGAGGTCGTCACGCTCGGAGCGAAGCTTGTTCAGCCTGGCGATCTGCGCTTCACGCACGGCGGTGTTGTCAACTTCGAGGAACTCCATGGGATCCTCTTTCTCCAGGCGATACTTGTTCACACCCACGATGCAGTCTTCGCCTGAATCAATATGTGCCTGACGCCGGGCGGCCGCTTCCTCAACCCGCATCTTGGGCAGTCCGGTGTTTATCGCCTTGGCCATACCTCCCAGTTTCTCCACTTCCATGATGTGTCCCCAGGCTTTGCGCATGATTGAATCTGTCAGTGATTCCAGGTAGTAGGAGCCAGCCCAGGGGTCTATCACCTTGGTCACATAGGTTTCGTGCTGAAGGTGGAGCTGGGTGTTGCGGGCAATGCGCGCGCTGAAATCGGTTGGCAAGGCGATGGCCTCATCCAGAGAGTTGGTGTGCAGGGACTGTGTGTGCCCCATGGTGGCGGCCAATGCTTCGAGGCAGGTGCGGGTCACGTTGTTGAAAGGATCCTGCTCGGTCAGGCTCCAGCCGGATGTTTGCGAGTGAGTGCGCAGAGCGAGGCTCTTGGGATTCCTGGGGTCGAAGGTGTTGATTATCTTGGCCCAAAGCACTCTGGCAGCCCTCAGTTTAGCAACTTCCATGAAGTAGTTCATCCCTTCAGCCCAGAAGAAAGAAAGACGGGGAGCGATGACATCGATGTCGATGCCCGCTTTGATCGCCGTCCGGACATACTCCCAACCATCTGCCAGGGTATAAGCCATTTCCAGGTCAGCGGTGGCTCCTGCTTCGTGCATATGATATCCGGAGATGCTGATACTGTTGAATTTGGGCATCTTCTGCGATGTGTAGCGGAAGATATCCGCAATAATGCGCATCGACGCCTCCGGAGGATAGATGTAGGTGTTGCGCACCATGTATTCTTTGAGAATATCATTTTGGATGGTGCCGTTCAGCAATTCAGTGCTTACGCCCTGTTCTTCCGCGGCCACTATGTAGAAGGCCATGATGGGAATCACAGCGCCATTCATGGTCATGGACACACTCATCTTATCAAGGGGTATCTTGTCGAACAGGATTTTCATATCCAATATGCTGTCCACCGCCACACCAGCCTTGCCGACATCACCTATCACCCGGGGATGATCTGAATCGTAGCCCCTGTGGGTGGCAAGGTCAAAGGCAATGGAAAGCCCCTTCTGCCCCATGGCAAGGTTGCGGCGGTAGAAAGCGTTGCTTTCTTCCGCGGTGGAAAAGCCCGCATACTGGCGAATCGTCCAGGGCCTTTGCACATACATCGAAGGATAGGGTCCGCGCAGATAGGGTGGGATGCCGGAAAGGTAATCCAGATGCTGCAGATCCTCCAGATCAGCAGTTGTGTAAAGAGGCTTGACCTCGATCTGTTCGTTGGTCTTCCAGGCGTTGCGAGAAACCTCCTGCTTTTTGCCGGAGCATTTGAACTCGGGGTTTATCTTGGTGAAATCTGGATTCATTTTGCCACCTCCATCAGTTCTGCCATCTGGCTTAAGACGCTAACCACATCCGCTTTGACATGGATGAACAGGTTTATTCCCTGCTGCTTATATGTTTCAACCATGTCCTTGGGATATCCGGCCAGGATCATGGGACAGCCTGGCAGTTTGGAGCAAAGTTCGGGCACCAGAGAGGGATAGTTGTCGTCTGTGGAGCAGATACAGAACGCTGCCGCACCCGAAGCCAAAGCTGCTTCAACCGCATCCTGGGCTTGCGTGAAACCGGAGGGAGAAATTACCTCCAATCCTCCCACCTGGAAGAAACCTGTGGCAAAATCCGACCTGGCTTTGTATTCGGACAGAGAGCCCATATTGAGCAGGAAGACCTTTTTGTTAGCAAGGGTGTTAGCTATTCTTTGCCGCAGGTCTTCAAAAGTTGTCGTCACACGCAATTTGGGCAGAGCCCCCGCTTCCAGGGCCACGGCAGGATTGTTATTGACGTGGGCAGCTTCCGTTTGCGGATAGTTTACCTCTTCCAGAGGATTGGCATACATATTTGCACCAACATACACATCCTTGCGAGTTCGCGCCGCGCTGATGCGTGCATTTGCCACTTCGGCAATCATGGCGTGAACCTTGCCAGCGCGCAAAGCTTTGATCATGCCTTGCCCGGCTTCCAGTTCCTGCATCAGCTTCCAGGCGGGGTCTGCCAGTTCGCCTGTGAGGTATTCGATATAATAACAACCTCCGGCAGGGTCTATCACCTTGTCAAGGTGCGCTTCCTCTTTTAGGATAAGTTGTTGGTTGCGCGCCAGACGCCGGGCTGTCTCGTCACCTTCAAGCAGCAGATTGTTGAACGGTTCAATTTGTAGGCTGTCCACGCCGCCAATTACACCGGCAAAACCCTCTGTGGTGGTTCTCAACAGGTTCACATAGATATCCAGCCTGCTCTTGTTGAAGCTGGCGGTCTTGCCATGGATCCAAATCTTTTGGGATTCCTCATTGCCTCCGAAGGCTTTAATCAGCTCTGACCAAAGCAAACGGAAGGCTCGCACTTTTGCTATCTCCATAAAGAGGTTTGATCCCAGGCTCAACTGCACCTGAAATCTCGGCGCGATCTGATCTATTGTGTATCCTGACTGCTGCAAACCCTGGATGTATCCAACGGCTGTAGATAACAAGAATCCCAGTTCTTGTGCAGAAGAAGCGCCAGCGTTTTCATACACGCTACCTGCCAGTGACAAGACCCGGACTCCCGGAGCTTTTTCCACAGCCCATTTAAAGCTTTGCAACAGCAAACCCCAGGTTTCTTCCAAACCCTGGCTCAGATATCCTTTGCGGGCAAGTTCAGAGCTCACGTCAAAGCCAACGCCTGCCTTGATATTCCCCAGATCTTTACCTTGGGAACGCAGATATTCTTCCAGCAGCGGAAGAAATCCATGGTCATCAATATCCAACTGCGCAAACAGCGGAGCAATGCTCAGGTCCACTCCCGCAAATGCAGCTTTCATGTCTTCGATGGTCTTAAGCGACACTCCCCGCGGGTGGTCATCATTTTTTAACTGAAGGGTGATTGCCGTAAGGCCATTATTCAAATCTGCCAGCAGTTGTTTATTCAGGGTTTTCAGATCGGGTTCATCATAGCTTTGCGCGACCAGCCAGGCATCAGCCAGGAAACGTTGCGGGTCGCTGCCACGGACGTAAGGCACCTGGCCTGGCGAGGAGTTCAGCCAGGTCAGCGATTCCAGGTCCTCTTTGCGGTAGATCGGTTTGAGCCTGATACCTTCATAGGTGTTTGTAAACATCGCCTTGTCAAAGTCGGCGCCTTTCAGGCTCTCTTCAACCAACCGCCGCCATTGTTCATAACTGGGAGGAGGAAACTCCTCCAGCAGGTCCAGTTCTTTATCCAAATCCATCTTAATCTCCTGATATCACTTGCTTGATTGTTCCAGCAAGGCCTGAACGGGTTTCATTCCATAGGGCGATCCCTGCACGATGGCATCCAGAACCGCGCCGCCTCCGGTGAAGAAATAATAGTTGAGATCGTTGGCAGCTTTGGTAAAGATACCGGGCAGGTTTTCACGGAATTCCTGGATTGTGTCTCCCCCGCCAAAGAGCTTCATAGCGGCTTTGTTCTTATCGATCAGGGAATACATGCTTTTCGTCCCTTCTGTGAATAAAGCCGTATATCCCATCACAGCATTGACAAAAATCGTGCTGGCTGAAGCTATGATCTTGCTGATATCTTCATCGGCGAAAGATTCCGGGGCGGCATCCAAAACATAGTTCAGTTCGGTGCCGGGTTTAAGGTCTTTCAAGCTGCGCATCCGCCAGTTTTCGGCATTATCAAAACTGTCCGACTCGATGATGAATGGCAATTCAACCAGGCGGTCTTCATATCCGGCAATATCCTTGATAAACTGGGAAGCCAGTTGCAGATCGTCATCTCCAACTCCTTTGATCTTGACTTGATACTTCACAGCCAGATAAGCGTTGTACAGCACCCCGCCCAGAATAAGCTTGTCGCTGATCTTGATAAGCGAGGAAAGCGGGCCTATCTTGGTGTCGAACTTCGAACCTGCCACCACGGAGACCAGAGGCTTGCTGGGCGCAAAAACCTTGGCCAGGTTGGCTATTTCCTTCAGCATCAAGAGCCCTGCGTAAGAGGGCAGATATCTGGTGATGTGATATGTGGAGGCATGGGGCTGCCAAGAGCCAAAAGCGTCGTTGACATACAGATCAGCATATCCAGCCAGTTGTTTCGCGAACTGGTCTGCTGAATCGTCCTTAGCCTCCTCCCCCTTGAACCAGCGAGTGTTGGGCAGATAAACAAAATCCACCTGCCGGGACTTCAAGGCGTCAATCGCTGGAGCCAGTGGCGACAGATCTGTAATACCTTCAGTCCCTTGGGCGGAGCAGTTTGGAACCAACCCCTTAAGCTGAAGTTTCTGCTCCAGATAACTGACAATCGGGTTAACCGCTTCACCATCGGTAATGTTGATCATGCCAGTCTTTTTGTCTAAAGGTCGCCCTACGTGGGTCATTATGACGGGCAGGCCGCCTTGTTTATAAATATGCAACAGGGTGGGAATGGTCGCGTCAATACGCATGGTGTCTTTGATCTTTCCTTTTTTAACCACGTTGTGGTCCATACGGATCAGAACAATCTTATTGCGCAGATCAGCCAGTTGGAAACTCGGTACGGTGCTCATTGGGGAGCCTCCTTATTCTTATATTTATTATGTTATTTCTCGTTTTTCACTTTATCAGAAATGCGTTGTCTATAAGTTTCATAGACAGGCGCAACTCGTCAAGGTTTTTCTCTTACCCCACGGCGAAAATCCCAGGGGGCAATGGGTTTCGCGTCTGACCACAACCCCTTTCTTTGCCTTCTCGCCTTTGTTTCCAGGGACTTTAAAACGGGGCTTTTATTATATTTATACTGCCAGGCCAGGCCAGCTTTCAGCAGTTCGTGATTCAGGTTCTTTCCCCCGGGAGTGATTACTGTTCCCAGATATCTTCCATACCGGTCGCGCTTTTCGTATCTGACTTTTACAGTTTTTCTGAATACGAGGTCGGAGGTAAACTTGCGAGCCACGTTGCCAAAAGCCTGGTTCTTTTCGGGACAATCGATACCATCCAGACGAATCCTGTATTGCTTTTTCGCTTTTAGCACCGTGATGGTATCCCCGTCCTGGATGGAAACAACCTCCCCCTTGATGCTTTTGCTGTATAGCAAAGAGCCAACAAACAAGCTGACAGCAAGCACCAGGATCTTGGCCAGTAATCTCTTATAATCATTTTTCATGCATGCACACAAATTCGACAAGCGGCAAATGTCAAATGAATTCTCTAACTACAAGGTAGTTAGCCCAATCAGATGAGATTTTGGTTTCAAAATTCTACATGTAATCAAGATCAGATTTTCAGGATATTTACTAATCAAACCACCCCATCGGATCGTTGCCAATCTGTTGAGGACACCGATGGTCGGGATGACTCAGTATATAACTTGGTGGACTTGTTTAGGGGGCTCCATTTCCACCTTTCCACGGTTTTATCGTAGCACCTATATATTATGAGGGGGGATGGTCCTCATTTGCATCACCCTCTCCGGCGTGGGTCTTCCTGGGGTCAACCTTATAATTTATAAGGATGACCTAAGGATGATGACCCCAAAGCCAGTAGCAGCAAAGGAGGGCGGTATGAAGGAGTTTGCGGATTATATCGGTTTAATAATGCGGTTGTCAAGTAATAGATGTTGGTTTTTTCCGGGCTGAGTGGTCGTTTCGAAAAGACTGGATCACGGCTCGCAGGCCGTGATGACACAGCTTTGTGTCTGGAATGCTTTGTTTCGGGGTTTGGTGGTTGTTTCTAAAAGACTGGATCACGGACCACACGTTTCACGCAGATATACGCGGATTAAAGGCGCAGATGCCGCGGATTGTGGCTTGAGGGCTTAGCCACTGAATGCAGCAAGCCCTTCTTCCATCAGGAAAAAGGGCTGCATACATACTGAATTGAACTTGGGTTCTACAAACCCAATTCCAAATCCGCTATAAGGTCGTCCACGTTTTCGATGCCTACTGAATATCTCACCAGATCGTCAGTGATACCCGCGGCAAGCTTGGCTTCGCTCGAGACCTTGGCGTGTGTCATGGAAGCGGGATGCTGGATCAGTGTTTCCACGCCACCCAAAGAGACGGCCAAAGCAGCCAGTTTGACGCTGTTCATAAGCTTCTTGCCAGCTTCCAATCCACCTTTCAGGCCAAAGGAGATCATCGCTCCCGGCCCCTTTTGCTGCCTCTGGGCAAGTTCGTATTGAGGGTGGGATTTTAGCCCCGGATATCTAACCCAGGCCACTGCCGGATGTGCTTCCAGATATTCTGCGATCTTTTGCGCGTTGGCCTGAGCGCGTTCCATCCTCAACGAGAGAGTCTTGATGCCACGGATTACCAGATATGCCTGATGCGGATCCATGTTGGGCCCCATGGTGGTCATCACATTATACAGTAACTTGTGGTCCTCCGCGGTCTTGGTGACGATTACCCCACCCACAACATCCGCGTGTCCATTGATGAACTTGGTGACAGAATGAAGCACTACATCCGCGCCCAGTTCCAGGGGATTTTGCAGATAAGGCGAGCAGAACGTGTTGTCCACCACCAGTTTGATTCCGTGCTTGGCAGCGATTTTGGCGCAAGCGGAAATATCAGTAATGCTAATGGTGGGATTCGCGGGTGTCTCAACATAGAGAACTTTTGTATTTGGCTTTATAGCGGCTTCCACAAGGTCCAGTCTGCTGGTGTCCAGAAAAGTTGATTCCACACCAAAGCGGGACATGTGTTTCTCCAAAAGAGTCCTGGATGCGCCATATACCGCAGCTGCGGATACGATATGGCTTTGTGAATCCAGAAAACCCATATAGACCGTCGATACAGCTCCCATACCGCTTCCGCAGGCTATTCCGCCTGCTCCTCTCTCCAATTCGGCCATGGCATTTTCCAAATGCCTGATGGTGGGATTTCCCAATCTGGTGTAGATATAGCCAGGATTTTCCCCGGCGAAACAGGCTGCTCCATCATCCGCGTCACTAAAGGCGAAGGTGGATGTTTGGTAAATGGGCGGCGTTACAGATTTATACTGGTCTTGCGCCTGGCCCGCATGAACTTGCAGTGTATCAAATTTCTTGCTTTTGCTCATGTTATCCTCTTAATCTTTTTTATGACAGGCTATGGCCCAAGCCTTTTCTGTCAATGCCAATCTTAACTGCAGACCAAGCGCAATTTGAAACCATGATCCCGGTTTTGGCATCATTGCAGATTATGCCATTAGCTATTGGAACTTGATTTTGAGGTATAGGCAAATAGGTGAAAAACAAGCTTTCAAGCCAGATTTATCCAGTTTTTCTTGACATTTGGCGGCGGCGCAGCTTTTTGAACAAAAAACATTCGCATCCGAAGGAGATTTTCAGAGATTGGATAAGCATCGCATCACTCAACATCCGATCCTTCCTGTAAACGAGCGCGAAGAAGTACTCTTCACATGGAACGGACAAGCCCTCGCAGCCAGGAAAGGGGAAATGATATCCTCCGCCCTGATCGCCAACGGGATCAGCATATTTGGCCACAATCACAAAGACGGCAGCGCCCAGGGTATTTTCTGCGCCAATGGACAGTGTGCCAAATGCACTGTCATAGCTGACGGCGTCGCGGTAAAATCCTGCATGACAGAAGTGCGCGGCGGGATGGAAGTATGCAGCGCCGACGGACTGCCGGAGCTCCCATTGGAGACTGAGACCATGTCCAGGCCAGCAATCGAGCATCTGGAAACCGATGTATTGATCATTGGGGGAGGCCCCTCGGGCTTGGCGGCTGCCATCGAACTGGGCAAAATCGGCATCGACACCTTGTTGATCGACGACAAACACACACTTGGCGGCAAGCTGGTGCTGCAAACACATAAATTCTTTGGTTCGGAAGAGGATAGCAACGCCGGCACCCGCGGCCACGACATCGGCAAGCTGCTGGCTTCCCAGGTGGCACAGTATCCTTCCGTGAAAATCTGGACTAAAAGTACTGCCCTGTTCGTTTTTAGCGACAAAAAGGTGGGGATTCTGAAAGACGGGGTGTACAAGATAGTTACTCCCCAAAGTATCCTGAACGCGGCTGGCGCGCGGGAAAAGTTCTTACGCTTCAATGGCAACCATCTGGCCAGGATTCATGGAGCCGGCGCGTTCCAAACCCTGGTCAACCGCGACCTCGTTAGCCCCACCGACCGTCTGTTCATCATTGGCGGCGGCAACGTTGGTCTGATAGCCGGTTATCACGCTTTGCAAGCCGGAATCGAGGTGGTCGGACTGGCCGAGGCACTGCCAAGTTGCGGCGGATACAAAGTGCATGCGGACAAACTCAGGCGTCTGGGCGTACCCATCTATACCTCGCACTCGATCTTGAGCGCCAATGGTGACGAGACGGTGAGCAGCGTGACCATCTGCGAAGTGGATTCCAAATTCCAGCCGCTTCCGGGAACCGAAAAGAGCTTTGCCTGCGACACCATCCTGATCGCCGTGGGGCTGGATTCGCTTTCTGAATTCACCCAGGAAGCCCAGGAAGCAGGCATTCCCGTCTATGCCGCAGGCGACGCCTTGGAAATAGCGGAAGCCTCTTCAGCAATGTTCAATGGCAAGATCGCCGGATTAACCATCGCCAGAGATATGGGGCATGAGGAAGTGGGTAATATCCCAGCGGATTGGTATGCCAAAGCGGAAGTGCTCAAATCCCACCCGGGACAGATCAAGGATTATCGCAACAATCCCTCCGAGGAAGGCGTATTCCCGATCATCCACTGCCTGCAGGAAATCCCATGCAATCCCTGCACCACGGTCTGCCCCACCAAATCCATTCAAACTGATGACGGGAGCCTGATGGCGCTTCCCCTTTACACTGGCTCCTGCATCGGCTGCCACAAATGCCTGATGATCTGCCCCGGCCTGGCCATCACCTTGGTGGACTACCGTAAAGACCCGGAAAACCCCACCGTCACCATCCCCTACGAAGTTTTCAACATCGCCCAAAAAGCAGGCGACATGGTGGAACTGGTCGATATAGATGCCAATCCTCTTGGTAGCTTTCCAATCTCAGCCATCATGGACATGAAAGAGAGGCACATCCAGCTTGTGAAAGTCGCTGTTCCCAAAAACATCGCCAAACGTGTCGCTTCTTTCCGCATCCAACCTGTTGAAGTAAGCCAACCCCTGCCCGCGGCGATCATTCCCCAAAAGCAGAACGATGAAGCCATGGTCTGCCTCTGCGAGAGGGTCAGCGTGGGCGAAGTGCGCAAGCTCATCCGGGAAGGGGTCACAAATCTGAACCAAATCAAAGCGATCACCCGGGCTGGGATGGGACCCTGCGGGGCGAAAACCTGCGACACACTGATCCGTGGCGTCATGAGGGAAGAAGGTATTCCCATCGAGGATGTGGTACCCAATACCAAGCGGCCTGTTTTCGTGGAAGTGCCCTTGGATAAGTTTCCGGATGGAGAGTAAACGATGGATAAAGTATATGATGTCGTAGTAATCGGCGCTGGGTCGATTGGTGTTCCCGCTGCCCTGAACCTCGCCCTTAAAGGGTTAAAAGTGTTGGTTCTTGAAGCTTCCAGCGCTCCCGGCCAGTTCAACAACAAAAAGGCCATCGGAGGCGTACGCGCCACCCATAGTGATTTTGGCAAGATCAGCGTTTGCCTGCGTTCGATCGAGATAATGAGTTCCTGGAAAGAGACATGGGGTGACGATATTGGCTGGATGAGCAACGGCTACAGCTATCCTGCCTACACTGCCCAAGACGAAAAGACGCTCAAGGATCTCATGCAGGTGCAGCTCGGCTTCGGGCTCAATATCCTCTGGGTTTCCCCGGATGAATACGACGCCCTGGTGCCGGGCATCAACAAGGATGGCCTGCTGGGATCAACCTACTCGCCTGAAGATGGCAGTTGTTCGCCTTTGCTATTGGGATCCGCATTCAACTATCACGCTCTTTCCAAAGGGGTGGAATTCCGGTTCCGGGAAAAAGTGATCGGCTTCGACATGACAGGCAGCAAAGTTGACGCGGTGATAACGGACAAAGGTAGATACCATGCCGGTATTGTAATCAACGCCGCCGGCAACGAAGCCCGGGAGATCGGAAAACTTTTTGGCCTGGACCTTCCCGTGTATCCCGATTGCCATGAAGCTGGCATCACCGAGCCGGTTGCTTCCTTCATGGGCCCAATGGTGGTCGATATGCGCAAGCGGCCGGGTTCCGCGAACTTCTATTTCTATCAAAACCATGAAGGGCAGGTGGTGTTTTGCATCACCCCCGATCCGCCCGTCCAGGGAATGGACAGCCGCTCCACTTCCGTGTTCCTGCCTCTTTGCAGCAAGCGCATGCTGGAGGTATATCCCCGCCTACGCAACCTGAAAGTTCGCCGTACCTGGAGAGGACAGTATCCCATGACTCCGGACGGCTTTCCTATCGTTGGAAAGGCTGGCGACAACCTGATCAATGCGGTGGGTATGTGCGGCCAGGGTTTCATGATGGGCCCCGGCTTGGGTGAATTGCTCACCAGGATCGCTTTGGATGAACTCAACGACAAGGATCTGAAGGTGTTAAAGAGTTTCAATCCAGACAGGGATTTCAGCGGCATGGAGGCGTTCCAGTAAGCCCTAGAACAATTACTCAAAGATGCTGTGCAATAAATCCAACTTACTTTAGAATATTGAGTTATGTAACAAAATGGGGTTCATTCCCAAACCGAGTGGATAAATGAACTCTATACCAAGGACATAATATTTTAAGACGAATGTCCGGCTCGCCCTCGCGCGCGCGAGTCAGCTAAGTCTTTATCTTCATGGGGTCATCCTTAACCCGGTGAGGGATGACCTAAGGATGATGGCTCTAAAGCCTGTAGCAGCAAAGGGGGGCGCTATGAAGGAATATGAGGAATATTGTTGTTGTGTTTGATGAATATAACACTATATTGCTTGCTACTAATCAGATTTCGATGAAAAGGTGGAAAGGAGCTCCCCGAAACAAGCATCCCAGACAACATGCTGCGTCATTAAGGGTTGTAGGGGTTCTCGCCAAAGCCGCGTAGCGGTTTGGTGAGGTGACTTGACCCGTGATCCAGTCTTTTGGAATAATGCGATTATCCACAGTCGATGATCAACCCAATTAGTTTGATGGAAAGCCAAACTAAGCAGAACGCCCGGAACAAATCCGGGCGTTCAGATTGCAGTTATATTTTCTTATCGATGAAACAGATTAAACTGTCTGCGAGATCAACTGCGCCACACGGTTCAATCTGTTGCTGATGTCGTTGAGGGCTTCGGTCTCGGAAGTCTTGCTCCTGGCTTGTTCAAGCTGGCTTTGGGCTCTGCGGAAAAGACCGTTGGCATTTGTCTTGGCGGCATCGCGATCTTTCGCCAATTGGCGGGCTTTTGATCCAACGGCTTTGGCAGCCTGGCGGTCCAAATCGATATATCTGTTGTACTGCTCTGTGCCCCTGGTTTGATAGACGGCAGACAGAATCACGTATGGCTGATAGAGGGACGCGTTGCGCGAGATGGTCTGGTTGGCGTTGGTTTCAGCTTCGTTGTACTTGCCCTGGGAGAGGTAGATGGCGGCAAGGTTCAGATACACATAGGCGTTGTTGGGATCGATGGCCTTGAGCGCGTTGATGGTGTCGATTGCCTTCTTGTTATATTGATTGGCCACCGCCGTATCTTTGGCGTCAGAAGCCAGGGTGCGATACAAACCGACGACATTTAGATATGCCTGTGGGCTGGTCGGATTGCTTTGGATCAAACCTTCATAACGAGCGATGGCGTCTTCCATGCGGTTGCTGCGCTGATAGGCCACAGCCAGTCTTCTGCTGATCAGGTCGTTATCCGGAGCCTGGTCGAAGGCTTTTTCCAAATAGGGAATCGATTCAGCATAACGTTCCTCATCATAAAGCTTCAGCGCCAGACGCACATTGGCGGTGGAATATTCGGGGTTGATTTCCAACGCCCTGCGGAAGCTTGACTTGGCTTTTTCCGGATTGGCTTCCTGGTCATACAGGTTTCCGATAGCCAGCCACATCTCTTCATCCTCATTTGCATCCGCGATCCTTTCCATCAAAGCGATGCGTTTGGCGTTTTGATTGGTTGTCTCATAAATGCCTATCAAAGCTATGGTGGAACGCTGATCTTCAGGGGCAAGCTCCATCATCTTTTTGTAATTCTGCTCGGCCAAATCATACTTGCCGGTCTTGGAATAGGTATTTCCAAGGATGTAGTAGGCATCCACTTTGTCGGGTTTGAGGGCGATGACTTGTTTGAGGGATTTTTCGGCCTCCACATAGTTCTGGTTATTGTAGTAGTTGGCGCCGATGTTGAAGATTTTGTCCATCTCGTTGGAGATGAATCCGTTCAATTCTGACATGAAGTTATCGTCCAAAGCTTTCCAGCGGGCGTGCTTTTCTTTCACCACCGGGAAGCTGATCTGCTTCAATTCCTCGCTTCTGGTGCTGTAAAAACGCATCGAAACGTTGTAAACGTCACGCCTGCTTTCGCTGATGTTACCCATGATGATGACATCCGACTTCACGGTTTCGGAGATTTCTTTGATCTCCTCCACCTGAAGGTCTTCCACATCCTTATAGCCAGTGGTTTTGAAGTCATGGGCAACTTGGTCCATATCCATCAGAATATAGTTGGCTTGTTTGTCAAAAGTAAGCTCAAGATCACGAACTGTGAGCAGTTTGTTGATGTAGCGGCTGCTGCTGTCCAGCGATTTGAGGGGCAGAATAGCCACTTTGGTTGCCAGCTCAGATTTCTCAACTTTTTCCGCCTTGTTCGCTGCATTGGTGCTACAGGCAAAAAGGCTCAGCAACACAGCGAGGACAAGCAAGATCCTCTTATTCATTCTTCCTCCCGGAAACATTTTGGCGTTTTTTCTCTTTGAATTTTCAACTTGCATATCTGTCAAGCAAAAAGCTCTCAGGCTTTATTCAGGTAACACTCTCAAGCTTCCATGTGTAACCTGCGAAAGACCCGCGCCGCCCCTGTCCAGAATCAAAGCTCCTTCTGCATCCAAGCCGCGGATAGTACCGTTGATCCGCAGGCCTTGCTGCACTATTTCTGCTTGTTTGTTTTTCGCGTATAGGTGTTGATCGCAGTATTCAAGATAGAGATGGGGATCAGTCAGCATGGCGGCATCCCGCTCGACGGCATGCACGATCAGGGAAGCCAGCAAAGTATTGGACACAGGGAACCCTATATTATCTGACATGTTAGCTATTTTATCTTCAAGCTTTACTTCATCTATATTGGTGTTTGTGTTTATACCTAATCCGATTACATATCTTCCATTCTCGACCTGATGCCTGCACAGAATACCTGCCAGTTTTGCTTCACCCAGATAGATGTCATTGGGCCACTTGATCTTCAAATCCTCAAAGCTGAACAGACTGGCAAGCAGTTTGTGCACGCAATACCCAATATACAATGCAAAAGAGGGCACCGAGGGAAACTGGAGCAGGTCAAAGGTCAGATACAGCCCACCAGCGGGAGATTGCCAATCAGCTCCGTCTCTGCCCCGTCCGGCATACTGAGTCTGCGAAGTTAGCACATGCCTGTCACGGGAGCCGCAAGCATCTAACAAACGGAAGTACTCTTCCATCGTGCTGTCAAGCGTTTTATATTTGCAGATATTTCTCATGAGATATACATGGCATCGCCATAACTGAAAAAGCGGTAGCGTTCCCTGACAGCCATCTGATAAGCTTTCATCACGTTCTCCAATCCGGCAAAGGCGGAAATCATCATCAACAGCGAAGATTTTGGCAGATGAAAGTTTGTGATCAGCGCGCTGGCGATCTGGAATCTATAACCTGGATAGATAAAGATGTCAGTCCAGCGTGAACCGCTTTCAAGCCTGCCTTCACGGGTGAAACTTTCCAGGGTGCGCATGGATGTACTCCCCACAGCTATCACCCTTCTCCCCCCGGCAATGGCGGAATTGACGGCCTCGGCAGTCTCAGGGGGAACGGTGCAGTATTCGCTGTGCATCTTATGCTGGTCGATACGTTCGCTCTTCACTGGCAGAAAGGTGCCCAGACCAACGTGCAAGACGACATAGCGGATCTGAACTCCCTTTTGCTTCAACTCGTCCAGCAGATCCGAGTCAAAATGCAAGCCCGCGGTGGGGGCGGCAACAGAGCCCGGTTCCGTGGCATACACCGTCTGATATCTGTTGCGGTCTGAAGCTTCATCGGTTCTGCGGATATAGGGCGGCAACGGCATGTGCCCGATTTCCTCGATAATCTGCCAATAGTCTTGGGCGGGGGAAAACTCGATCTCCCTGAGCCCATCCTCATCTGGCAGGGAGACAAAACCCTTCAATGTTGGCGAGAACTCTATCCACTGCTCTTTTTTTAGCCTCCTGCCAGGATGCACCATACAGCGCCAGGTAGAGTCAGAGAGTTTGTTCACCAACAAAACCTCCACCTGCGTGCCGTTGTCCTTGCGGCCAAAAAGCCTTGCGGGAATCACCCTGCTGCTGTTGAGGATCAGAACTTCGCCTGGATTTAGATGTGAAACAATATCCCTGAAAGAAAGGTGCGAGACATCGCCTGTCTCGCGGTCAAGGTGCAGCAAGCGGGATGATCCCCTGTCGGGGAGAGGATACTGGGCAATCAACTCCTGCGGAAGCTGATAATTGTAGGTTTCCAGATCGAGCAGATCCGGCATCACTTTTCTGGATACTTGATCTTATAGGGAACGTTCTTCGCGTCTTTGAGCTTGGCAACAAAAGAACCGAAGGTAACCGCACTCTGCACCTGGATGGGAATCTTGTAGTCGTCATCGGTTATCCAGATCATGATTGATCCCGACTGCTTGAAAATCCCTTCGGTTTTGAGCCGGGGTTCGATCACCAGGCATTTTATCCTGCCAAAGATACTGGAAAGCTCTTCACGGCGATGAACCAGCACTTCGGTGTCCACCGCGCGGCCATCCACAGTGATGTTCACATTCACCTTACGCCCGGGCGTGAGCTGTTGATTGCGCACATAGTAGAAAGCGCTGAGAACATCCTGGGTGGTAAAGGGCAGAGCCATTTCCTTAGTGATCCACTTTTCGTTTTTAAAACTCCACTTTTGGTAGGTTGTAGTTCTGTTTTTCTGGTCATAAGTATGGATACGATACTGCCTGTAACCGCCTTCCTGCAAGGTTTTGGAAAACTTGTGAGATAACAGGTCGTCTTTATCCCACCAGGATTCGACCTTGTCCCGCACGCGGAAAAATGAATCGAAGAAAGGATGGGTTCTGGCATTTGTGCTCAGATACCACACGCTCCGGCCCTGATAGGTAGATGACCTGGCCTCCATCACCGCCGCCCCGGCAGAGACCAGCCCATACTTTACGTTGAAGGTCAGTTTTTCACCATCCTGAAAGGCGACAGCGCCCAAACCCCTCAACAGGGAGAGCAGGATGATCGCAACAATGAAAGCTTTATATTTCAAGTTTTCCTCCATCTATCAACTGATCTGAGCGGAAAATCCGCCATCCAATACTATGTTTTCTCCGTTCAAATTGGTGAGCGAATCGCTTAACAGCAGATCGGTCACCATGCGAATTTCTTCTTTGCTGATGAGTTTTCCGGTGGGGCTTAGCTTGAGGGCTTTTTCAAAATAGCGGCGGCGAAAAGCAAGGTATTCCCCCTGATAGTCTTCCTCCAGCTTTGTGTCCACTGGAGCGGGAGATATACAGTTAATCAGGATTCCGTGGGCGGCATTTTCCAGGGCGGCGCTCCGGCAAAGGTTAACGATTGCCGCTTTGGCTGAGGCATAGGCCGCGCCGTTTGCCAAACCTGTATTCACCACATTCGATCCAAACAGCACTATCCTGCCAAACTTGTTGTCCCGCATCGCTGGCAGAGTGTAGCGCAGGATATTATATGTTCCCATAAGGTTTTGCGTAAACACATTGGCAAAAGTGTCCGGATCACCCTCCGCCACGCTTTTGGCATCCGAGCTTCGCACCGCCGCGGTGTGGATCAGATAAGCAGGAACGGCGGAGTTGGCTCGCGAGGCGCAGGCTATCACCTGCTTCACCTGGCCTGCGTCACACAGATCACAGGACTCCAGCGTTACACCGGGCAACTTATCCAGTTCAACAATCCGGTCTGATTGCTTGTGATAGAGCAACAGCAAGGGATTGCGGCTTTCGGAGTAAATACGTGCCAGAAAGCTGCCAACCTGTCCATTGGCTCCAGTGATGATCGTTAGTTTACGTTCCACAGCTTGTTTATCCTTTCCGCAAGTTGCAGAGCTACATCAAACTTGTCACCACTCAAACGACGGTAT
This sequence comes from Candidatus Cloacimonadota bacterium, assembly GCA_035450685.1. Lineage (GTDB taxonomy): Bacteria > Cloacimonadota > Cloacimonadia > Cloacimonadales > Cloacimonadaceae > Syntrophosphaera. The sequence goes on from DAOTNF010000017.1 coordinate 35,415, forward strand.
CTTGGATGAGCCGCTTTGGAGGGTGTGACCAATGTAAGTTCTGTGCTGTCTGCTCCCGCGGTGGACAGGTGATTGACGCAGATGAGGTCCAGATTTTTGCGGACCAGCTTACTCCTGGCATTCTCGATCAGGTTTTCCGTCTCCGCGGCAAAACCGACCAAAAGCTGTCCTTTCGGTTTGAGCTTCCCCAATTGGGCCAGGATATCCGGGGTAGTAACCAGGTCGAGGCTCAGAGCTTTGCCTTTCTTTATCTTGGAGGTTGATGCGGACGCGGGTTTATAGTCAGATACCGCCGCGCACTTGACTATCAAATCCATTCCAGCCGCTTCGGCCAATACCTGTTCATACATTTGCTGGACGGTGGGAGTGTAAACCGCTTTGCGCAGATAGTAGGGCACTGTTTCACTCAACATGCCATGGATCAAAGTGACATCCGCCCCCCTCAGAGCGAAAGCCCGGGCTATTGCCAAGCCCATCTTTCCACTTGAGCGGTTGCTGATCATGCGCATCGGGTCGATAGGTTCGGTAGTAGCCCCCGCGGTCATCAGCACTTTTTTCCCCGCCAGGTCGGCACGATATTCCAGATAGCATCTCAAGGCGTAGATTATCTCCTCATTGGGAGGATACTTACCCTGTCCCTCATAACCGCAGGCAAGCAAGCCGGTGCTGGGTTCCAGGATGTGGTGCCCGCGTCGGCGCAGGATGTCCATGTTGGCCTGAGTTGCGGCGTTGCGATACATGTTCACGTTCATGGCAGGCACAAATAGCACTGGGGAGTGTGCCGCCAGTAAGGTTGTGGACAGCAAATCGTCCCCGATTCCATGCGCTGCCTTGGCCATGATGTTGGCTGTGGCAGGAGCCACAACAATCTTATCCGCCCAATCCGCCAAAGTGATGTGTGGTATTGGATCCGTATCTGTAAACAGGGAACTGTGGACGCTGTTGTGGGTTATCGTGCTGAAATTCAACGGTGATACAAACTGGGTGGCAGAGTCCGTTAGAATGGTTTTCACCCTGCAGCCTCCCTTGGTGAGGCGGCTTGCCAAGTCAATCGCTTTATAAGCGGCTATTCCTCCGCTAACGCAGAGCAGTATGTTTTTATCCATTCTTCACCAGCTATTTTTATCCTTAATTTCTTTTACAGAGTTTTGTGTCAATCGAAAAACTGCCCCTGGTCTATGAATACTACTTGCCTAGCCACGAAACACTGCAATAGTTCTGGCTTCTTTCAAAACTAATTAGCCAGGATGTCATTAGCAGAGAATGGGTTTGTTCCAAACAATGCTTTTTAGGACAGGCACACAGGCTATAGTTACACACAAGAGATGGCATACCTGCCTGTTCCCGCCCCCATACGTTGATCGCTGATTTATCGCTGACTGATCGCTGAGCGACCACTGCGTTGGAAATTACCTGGCGTTCAACGGGCGGTCAATGGGACATGAAGACAGGTGGGAGTAAGGGCAGCCTGCCATGCTTGCTTCGATAAATATAAATTGCCAACAATCACGAATTTCCTTCATAGCTCCCGCCTTTGCTGCGACTGGCTTTGATGCCATCATCCTTAGGTCATCCCTTACCAGGTTAAGGATGACCCCAGGAATATCCAGGCAGGGGAGGGTGATGCAAATGAGGCCCCCATAATATATAGGTGCTACGATAATAACGGAAACAAGGCAAGAAAAGCAGCCCGGAACCTGGATTCAGTTCCGGGCTTATCTATACATTATCAGATACCAGCCAGCATTCAGAGCCGAACCATGTCTTAGATGAAGAGGTTTATATTGGCCTGTTCCGCTTCCGCGAGGTAAGTGGCCACGCCTCCAATCTTAACTCCATCAATCAGTTCTTCAGCCTGGACGCCCATAATGTCCATGGACATCTGGCAGGCAATCATCTGCACACCAGCCATCTGAGCCTGGCGGATCATCATCTCCAGGGAATCCACGTTTTTATCTTTCATGCGCTGGCGCATCATCACGGGCCCCAATCCGGCAAAATTGATCTTGGACAGGCCAAGGCCCTTGCTGCTGCTGGGCAACATCATGCCAAACATCTTGCCCATAAAGTCTTTCTTTAACTTGGGACTGTCTTTGCGTTTGATCACGTTCAGGCCCCAGAAAGTGAAGAACATGGTCACCTTCTTGCCTGTCGTGGCAGCTCCGTTGGCAATCACAAAGGATGCCAGAACCCTGTCCAGATCGTCACTGAAAACAATCATGGTCTTGTTTTTACCCGCCGCGCCGGAAGAGATTTCCTGCGCCCCTCCTTTCTGGATGGTGGCTATGATCTTCCTGCCTTCCTGCCGTACTTCGACCATGGTATTGCCTGTCATCTGGCACCAGGCCGGCACGTCTTTGGCAAAGCCTTGATCCGTGGCCGTTATGCGCAGTTGGTCGCCATTGGCCAGTTTATCCATTTCCTGCTTCAGGCGCATGATCGGGCCGGGGCATTGCAAGCCACAGGCATCAGCTTCGATGATCTTGCCCGAGGGAACTGCGGATTTGGGCTGGTCGTTCTGCTGGAGCTGGTCATCTTTTTGGGTGCTTTCACCGGCAAAGGCATTCTCGTTGCCTTGCTGTTGGTTGGCATTTTTGTAGGTCATGTATCCTCCCGAAAGATTGTAAACTTCGTTAAAACCGTTTTGCATCAGGATGCGGCTGGCAAAATAGGAGCGGTGGCCAGACCTGCAGAACACCACCAGTTTTTTGCCGCGGGGAACTTCGTCCAGCCGCTTGCGCAGCTCATCCACACCGATGTTGATGGCGCCTTCGATGCTACCCAAAGCGTGTTCTTCGGGTTCACGCACATCCAGCAGCGCCGTTTGGGAAAGATCAAGGGCAGAAATCTCATCCCAGTGGATGATCCTGACCCTGCCTTTGATGATGTTGTCCGCGACCAATCCAGCCACATTAACCGGATCTTTGGCAGATGAGAAAGGCGGCGCATAGGCGTGCTCGATCTCCATCAGATCATAAACCGTTCCTTCACGCTTGATGGTTTGCGCCAACATGTCGATGCGTTTGTCAACTCCATCGTAACCAAGCACCTGGCCACCCAGGAGGCGGCCGCTTTCAGGTTCAAAAGTGATCTTGACGCTTATGGGCAGAGCGTCGGGATAGTATCCGGCATGGGAAGAAGAATGGATGACAGAAGAAATGTAGGGCATCCCCTCCTGCTTGAGCGCTTTTTCAGAAACACCCGTCGCGGCCACTGTCAGGTCAAAGACTTTGGCTATCGCCGTGTTGATCGATCCACTATAGCTTTCCTTGTTGCCAAACACCATGTTGTCGGCGGCTATGCGGCCCTGTTTGTTGGCGGGGCCTGCCAGATAGGTACTCATGGTCTTCTTCGTGATGGGATTGGGTAGGGCTATGGCGTCGCCCACGGCGTAGATATCGGGATCGCTTGTCTGCAAATGGCTGTTGACCAGGATTGCTTTGTTGATTGCAAGATCGAGGCCAGCATCGGCAGCCAGCTTGCTGTCAGGCCTCACGCCGATGGAAAGGATCACCAGATCCGCTTGCAGGGTCTTGCCGCTTTGCATCTGCACCACCAGGCCACCGGCATCCCTCTTGAAGGCAGCTACGGCGTCATTGAGCAACAAACCGACCCGCTTGTCTTTCAAGTGCTGATGCACTTCAGCCGCCATTTCAAAATCCAGGGGAGCCATCACCTGATCGGCCATTTCAACTATTGTAACCGCCAAACCAAGATGATGCAGGTTTTCCGCCATCTCCAGGCCGATGAATCCGCCTCCCACGACCACAGCTTTTTCAACCTTGTGGTCTTTCAAGTAATCTTTGATCCTGTCGGTGTCCGGAACGTTGCGTAAAGTTAGAATGGCTTCGTCTTCGATGCCGGGGATGGGAGGTTTCACTGGCTCCGCTCCGGGCGACAGCAAAAGTTTGTCGTAGCTCTCGCTGTATTCCTCGCCTGTTTTCAGATTCACCACTTTCACAAGTTTGGCTTTCCGGTCTATGGCAAGCACTTCTGAATCAACGCGCACATCCACATTCAACCTGGCTTTGAAGCTCTCCGGCGTTTGCAGGAAAAGCCTGTCCCGCTCGTTGATAACGTCTCCAATGTAATATGGCAGGCCACAATTGGCATAGGATATGTAGCTGCCTTTCTCAAACATGATGATCTGGGCTTTTTCATCCATACGGCGAAGTCTGGCAGCGGTGGTCGCTCCCCCGGCAACTCCGCCCACGATTACGTATTTTTGCATGGCTGACTCCTGGTAATGCTATTTAATTTTTTATAAATCTGTTCAAGGGTGTTATTTGTCAATATATTTATGCCGACTCTGGGCAAAGCAAGTCCTATCGTGCCTTGCCAGTTTTTCCCAAACAAGCGACCAGAGCGGAATTCGCTGGCAACAGGACGGCATCCATATTTCTTTGAATAGCTCCGAAAGTTTTTAGGGATATATAATCCCGGTTCAAGGTAATCTGGCTGGCTATATTGCCTGGATTCAGTGCAACCACCATGCTTTCGCCCTCCAATTCCCTTGCATAGGCAACAATATCCCCCCCCACAGGCAGGAACGAGAAGCTCCCTCGCTGCAGAACAGGGGATGCCAGCCGCAGGTGAATAAGATCACGATACAGAGACCTCATTTCAACCGCCTCCGGCCTTTGCTCCCAATCCCAATCAAAGGGACGCCGATTGTCCGGATCCTTTTTCCCTTTCATGCCTATCTCATCACCATAATACACATGCGGCGCGCCCACGAAGGTCATCTGGAAGATCAGAGCCAGGCGCAGCCCGAAAGGATTGCCGGCAGCAAGCTCGTGAATCCTCCAGGTATCGTGGCTGCCAAGCAGATTCATCATCGCGTGTGAGGCTAAACCTGGGTATTCCGCCAATCCGCTTTCTATGGTCTCGCAAAACTGTTCTTTCGAGATTTTGCGCTGGATAAAGAAACTGATAACCGGATCCTTGAAATGCGCGTAGTTCATCACAGCATCGAAATATTTTGGCCCAATCCAGGCCTTGGCGCTCTGCCATATCTCGCCCACGATCCAGGCCGAGGGATTGAGGCTCTTCACCAAGTGGCGGAAATGCTCCCAAAACCAAAAAGGAACTTCTTCCGGCACATCCAGACGGAATCCATCGATGCCAATATCCCGCAACCACCAGCCAATACAGTCGTCCAGATGATCGATCAGGCTTGTGTTCGGCTGTGCTTTTTCAATATCGCGCACGTAATTCTCGGCTGGATGGGGCCTGCTCAGATCATAGTTCAGATCAGGCATATCCTTTATTCCCCACCAGCACTGGTAGTACTGCCTGGGATCAAAATCCGCGGGCAAAGGTTTGGGGAGCGGCCATTTCACCCAATCATACCAGTTCCAATAGGCAGATGCAGGGCCCTTTTCAACGCAGTCCCGGAACGCCCAAAAGGTCTCTCCCGTATGGTTTAAAGCCACGTCCACAATGATCTTCATCCCGCGCCGATGAGCTTCCTTCACCAGTTCTTTCATATCTTGTTCGGTACCAAAATGGGGATCGATCCTGGCAAAATCCGCTGCGTCATATTTATGGTTGGATTTTGCCTGCCAGACAGGATTCAGATAGAGGATGTTTACGCCCAGATCCATGAGGTAATCGAGCTTTTCTATGATGCCGGGAATGTCACCGCCATAGAAAGACCACCAATCGGGCTTTCCTTTCTCCTGCCAGGGGCTCTGGGTAAGGCCGCTAATATCTTTCCAGTCTTCCACCAGATGGAAGTATTCTCTTTGGGGTGGCAGATATTCTCCCTCGGGAGGCGGCGTGCGCGAGTCTTCATAATACCATTCGCTGAAATCCGGATTCAAAGCGGGATCGCCATTGTAAAACCTGTCGGGAAAAATCTGATAGACAACGCCGGACGAGACCCATTCCGGAACAGAAAAGACAGGCAGCGATTCCAGATCCAGGCTTATATCCCCAAGCTCAGAAGGGTGCAAGCTGAACCCCTTTCCTCCCAGAAACAGACTGCGATCCCCAGCGTTAATCCTGATCATCAGCTTGACAACTGGTTTGGCACTGTGGAACAGGCAATGCCAGATTTCCCTGCTCCCCAGGGCGCCTATACGTTTCAGGTCATATTCCTCGCCGTCGATGAATGCAACTATGCTGCCAGGCAAGGCACAATACCAGTGGAAGCGCAGTTCATACCAGTCCGCGCTGTTACGCACCAGCTCCAAATATGTGTCCGGTCGTTGCTCCAACTTTCCAATATCCTGCCAGACATCTTTCCAAGTCAAGCCGCGAACACGTTCATCCGACACATGAAGCACCGAGTTTTCTCCGCCAAAGGGGTCCGGTTCACGCTCCGGATTGGCAGGATCGGTCACCCACACCCCATCGGCAATGAATTTATAGCGGTATCTTCCTGGCTCCAGATCGAGTTTCAAGCAAAAGACCCCTCCTACTTCCCACATCTCCAGGATAGTCCAGGAATTGAAGTCTCCAGCCAATCCCACTTCCCTCACTCCGGCTATGGGGGGTTCATAGCGAAACAGGACTTGCTTCATTTCTTTTTGCTAAGGCTTTTTTCTCTGTCGTAGAGTTTTTTCAGATACTTGCCGGTGAAGGATTTCTTGCTTTTTATCAGGTCCTCCGGAGTGCCGGCGGCCACCAAATAGCCACCTTCATCGCCACCTTCAGGACCCAGGTCTATCACCCAGTCGGCCGATTTGATCACATCGAGGTTGTGCTCGATCACCACCACGGTGTTGCCCATGCGAACCAGTTTGCTTAGCACCTGCAGAAGTCTTTTGATATCATCGAAATGCAGCCCGGTGGTGGGTTCATCCAGCAGGTAAAGCGTATTGCCTGTGCTGACCTTGCTCAGTTCCCGGGAAAGCTTGATCCGTTGGGCTTCGCCGCCGGACAAAGTGGTGGAGGGTTGCCCCAGTTTCATATAATCCAATCCGACTTCCATAAGTGTTTCCAGTTTCTGGCGGATGGAGGGCAGGTTTTCGAAAAACACATAGGCTTCCTGGATATCCATATCCAGAACCTCTGCTATGTTTTTGCCCTTATATCTGACGGAAAGGGTTTCCTGATTGTAGCGCTTGCCTTTGCACACCTCGCAGGTTACGAAGATATCCGGCATAAAGTGCATTTCGATCTGTTTCACTCCTGCCCCTTCGCAGGCTTCGCAGCGTCCGCCTTTCACATTGAAAGAAAAACGGCCTGGCTTGTAACCTTTCATTTTGGAAGCTGGCAGACTGCTAAAAAGGGTGCGGATGGGATCAAAGAGTTTGATATAGGTGCAGGGATTGGAGCGTGGAGTGCGTCCTATGGGCTGCTGGTCTATGCAGATGACTTTGTCGATATGCTCAGTTCCCTCGATGGATTTGTGCTTTCCCACCTTGTGTGAGGTGCGGTAAAACTTGTTGTGCAGAAAGGGATACAGGGTCTGGTTGATCAGCGAGCTTTTGCCACTTCCTGAAACCCCAGTCACGCAGATCAGGGTGCCGATCGGTATCTCCACATCGATATTTTTAAGGTTATTATGGCTGGCCTGGATGATCCTGATTTTCCTCTCATCCGGTTTGACCCGCCTTGCGGGTATCGGTATGCTCAACCTGCCCGAAAGATACGCTCCGGTAAGCGAATTCTTGTTCTTGATGATCTCATCCACGCTGCCTTCGGCAACTATCTCTCCCCCGTGGATACCCGCGCGGGGTCCGAAATCGATGATCCTGTCCGCGCTGCGCATGGTGTCTTCATCGTGTTCCACCACGATCACGGAATTGCCCAGGTCTCTCAACTGGCAAAGCATTTCAATCAAGCGCTGATTATCCCTCTGATGCAGGCCGATGCTGGGTTCGTCAAGTATATACATCACCCCCACCAACTGACTTCCAATCTGGCTTGCCAAACGTATCCTCTGGCTTTCGCCGCCTGAAAGAGTGGGAGACCGGCGATTCAGGCTGAGATAGTGCAAGCCCACGCTCTGCAGAAATCCCAGGCGGGCTTTGAGTTCTTTCAGGATTTCGCCGGCGATGATCGCCTGGTTGCCCTCCAACTTGAGCGAGGTAAAAAAGTCGTAGGCCTGTTTCACGCTGAACTCTGTGATATCGGCGATGGTCTTGTCTGCCACCTTCACTGCCAGAGAGCCTGGTTTCAGCTTCCTTCCCCCGCATTCGGGACAGGGTTTATCGCTGATGTATTGCATGTAATAGCGGCGCATCTCTTCCGATGTCGTTTCATGCATGCGCCTCTCCAGAGTGTGGATCACACCTTCGTAACGCATCAGGAACTCACCCGAACCGCGAGCATTTTGCCAGGCAATTTTAAACTTCTTTCCTTTCGAGCCATACAGGATTAGTTGCTTCACAATATCCGGCAGCTTATACCAGGGCTCGGTCAGGGAAAATGAATAGGCCTTGGCCAGATTGCGCACCGTATTGAAAGTCCAGCTATCCTGCTTGGCTTCCATTCTTCCCCAGGGATCCACTGCGCCTTCCATGATGGTAAGTTCCGGATCAGGCACCACCAGATCGGGATCGAACTCCAGTTTGTAGCCCAAACCATTGCAGACAGGACAGGCACCTACGGGGCTGTTGAACGAGAACTGCTGGGGCGAAAGCTCCTCATATCCGATACCACAGCGCGAACAGGCATTCTTTGCCGAGATTAACTGCACTTCCCCGCTTTCAGTAAAATCGATCTTGACCAACCCCTCGCTCAACTTCATTGCCAGTTCCAGGGAGTCAGACAGCCGCGATTCCACCCCTTCTTTGATCAACAGGCGGTCCACCACCACGTCAATGGTATGCTTGCTTTTCTTATCCAGCACGATCGCTTCATCCAGATTGCGCAGCTTGCCGTTGATCAGCACCCTCACGAATCCTTCCTGCCGCAACTGCTCCAGTTCCTCTTTGTGCTCGCCCTTGCGTTCCTGCACCAAAGGGGCAAGGATCTGCAGCTTGGTGCCCTGGGGACTCCGCATCAGATGCTCTATCATCTGGTCCACACTTTGCGAACCCACCGGATCCCCGCAGTTGTAGCAATATTGCTTGCCCACCCGGGCAAAGAGCACGCGCAGATAGTCGTAGATCTCAGTTACCGTTCCCACAGTGGAACGCGGGTTTTTGCTGGCTGCTTTTTGTTCGATGGAGATTGCGGGAGACAGGCCCTCGATATAATCCACTTTGGGCTTTTCCATCTGGCCCAAAAACATGCGGGCATAGGCAGACAGCGATTCCACATAGCGCCTCTGCCCCTCCGCATAGAGTGTATCGAAAGCAAGGGATGACTTGCCTGATCCGGATACACCGGTAAACACCACCAATTTGTTGCGGTCAAACTCGAGGTTTATATTCTTCAAATTATGCTCTGAAGCGCCTTTGATGATTATCTTTGTCTTCAAACTTTGATCCTCTTGGCCGAGCAGCTAATTTGGGAACAGCCTATCTGTCAAATGAAATCCCCATTCACCAGATTACATTTTAGGGTGAGCAAGTGACCTGTCCTTTTTTTACATCAGAAGTGACGTGTAACGCTTGTTATCAACTTTGTTTTCATATTTTTCTCCTGGTTTTGCTGGATGTATGCGGTTTTGTGAACCGTGGGGTCGATTCACGTTACGGTCTGGTGGATAATTATTTCCGCGTGAAGTCACCAGGATTTTGAACCAGACAAGAAAAATGGTGGATTTTTTGCTTGACAGTTTATCCCGTAAGCTTTTAATTGTAGCGATGAGGTAAAAATGAGATTAGATAAATGCCTTTTATTGTTGCTGCTTGTTCTCTGCACAGGGATCGGGGCAACTACTATATATGACATTCAGTACACAAGCTCAAGGGGCGCGGATAACTGCTATCCATCCCCCTATTTGGGCAAGACTGTCACTGTGGAAGGTGTGGTGACCGCCACCAATTACCGCAGCGGAGGTTATTTTATCTCCGAGCCGGTAAGCGGTGCCTGGCGTGGCATACTGATCAACGACAGCCGTCATAACCCCAGGGTCGGCAACTATCTGCGCATAACCGGCGTGGTAGCTGAAATCTTTGGCATGACCTGCATCCAGGACCTGAGCGATTATCGGCTTCTCGACTCCAACCGCAGCCTCCCCAATCCAGTTACCATCAGCACCGGACAGCTTGCCAGTTCTTTTGAAGCGGAAGCCTACGAAGGTGTCTATGCCCGGCTGATCAACGTCTCCAGTTCCAGTGGCAAAAGCAGGAACAACCGCTTCATGGTCAACGATGGCAGCGGACAGTGCAGCGTCGTGACAGGCAGTTTTGGAGGCAAAGCGGTTAGCTCTCCCGCAGCCGGCGTGCAATATTCGCAGATCGTGGGCGTGGTGGTCTTTGGCTATGGCGAGTTTTCGCTCAATCCAATCAGCGCTGGCGACATCAGCATACAACAACCCGCTTCGGTGCAAAACCGAAGCTGGGGTAAAATAAAATCAATTTATAAATAAAAAAGGGGTGTGAATTATGAAGAAATTTTTTAAGGCAGTTCTATTGATAGGTGGAACGGCTCTCGCCGCGTCTTTCGGATTTAAAGCTTACAAGCGGATCAACGGCATTGTGAAGCTTTCCAAATCCCTGCCGGAATTTCTGAACAACGTCTATGGTGAGAAACCAAAGCTTGGTGTCAACCGCACATTCAATACCATGGCCATAAAAGCCGGTTTCTCGCAAGAGATAATTGACAAACATACCGATATCGAGACCACCATCCGCGAATATATCGATGACTTCTATCCCGAACTTGCCAAATGCTCCGTGGATATCAGTGTCTATGTGAAAGGCGAGGAAGAAGAGGAAGTTACAGAAACAGAAACCGGAGAGGAAGAAAACTAAAAGCTCTCCCCCATCCACAATATTGACCCGCGTCCCTGGCGATGCGGGTTTTTCTTTGCCCGACAGCAACCCGGTGGCTATCTTTCTGTGGTTTAAGGACTTTTTGATTAAGAACAAACAACTCTGGACTCAAGTCATCCAGCCAACACGCCCTCATTCCTTAATCTCTATCCAACCAGCCGTTGATGTCCGAGTGATTTCCCGTCCAGCGATTACTTAGCGGTCAATCAGTGATCAATGAGCGATGAGCATATGAGGGACACAGCCCAGAAAAAGCCCCCAGTCCAAAAACAACCGGCATCATTTACTTGATAACCGCATAATTAAACCGATACATTCCGCAATATCCTTCATAGCGCCCTCCTTTGCTGCTACTGGCTTTAGTGCCATCATCCTTAGGTCATCCTTATAAATTATAAGGTTGACCCCAGGAAGACCCACACCGGAGAGGTGGATGCAAATGAGGCCCACCCCCCTCATAATATATAGGTGCTACGATTAGGACGTAGAAAGGTGAAATGGAGAGAACCGTTTGTGATAATGCTATGATATCTGGCTGTAAAAAACGCGGGAACAGATGCTCCCGCGCAGTTTACATATTGGTTTTTTCTTTGATCAGTAATACAAATCCCTTTGACCGGCTTTCATGCTGGCCAGTTTTTCCCGCACGGATTGGCGCATGTTATCGTCCTCTATGCGGGCTGTTTCGCTTTCGATCAATTCCATGCCCACGGCAAGGGTTCTGGGTGAGGAGAAGTCGTAGAGATACTCCGCAAAGGTGAGCAAGGCATTGGGGGTGCAAAAGCGTTTGACAAAGCCAGGAACGGCGAATTCCATGAAGTGTTCTCCGGTTCTTCCGGCGCGGTAGCAACTGGTGCAGAAGGAAGGGATGTAACCGCTTTTGGCAAGCTCATAGATCACGTCATCCAGACTGCGGGTATCTCCCAGCACAAACTGGCTCTTTTTCCTGGATTCTTCGTCTTTGGAAGAGTAATCGCCCACTCCGATGCTGGAGCCGGCATCGATCTGGGAAATGCCATAGCGCAGCACCTCATCGCGGATGGCGATCGGCTCCCTTGCTGTGAGGATCATGCCAGTGTAGGGAACGCTGAGCCTGATGACGGCAACCATGTGTTTGAAATCTTCGTCTGACACCCGATGGGGCGGATGGTTGGCAAAATCGGTGCCATTGGCAGGCTCGATGCGGGGGAAGGAGATCGTGTGCGGCCCCACTCCAAAGGTTTGCTCCAGGTGAATGGTATGGTAAAGCAGCCCCATCACCTCGAACTTCCAGTCGTAAAGCCCCATCAGGGCCCCGATTCCCAAGTCATCGATGCCGGCTTTCATTGCACGGTCCAGTCCATCCAGCCTCCACAGGAAACTGCTCTTGGGTCCCCTTGGATGGAGCCTGGCATAGGTCTCCTCATGGTAGGTTTCCTGAAAGATCTGATAGGTGCCGATGCCGACGGATTTGACAGTCCTGAATCCTTCGACATCCAGGGGTGCGGCGTTGATGTTGACCCTGCGGATTTCGCCTTTGCTGTATTTGGTATCATACACGGTTTGCACGGTTTCCGCAATATACTCAGGTGAATAAATGGGGTGCTCGCCATAGACCATAATCAGGCGTTTATGCCCCGTTTCCACCAGGGACTTGGTTTCCTCGATCAGTTGCTCGTGGCTGAGGGTGGAACGCACGCACTCCTTGTTGGAGATACGGAAACCACAATAGACGCAGTCGTTCACGCACTCGTTGCCTACATAGAGAGGGGCAAAGAGGACAATCCTGTTGCCGTAGATACGTTCTTTGAGCTCGTGCGCTCCTTGCAGGATAAGCTGTTTGAGCTCCGGATCGCTCACGCTGAGCAAGGCGGCTGTTTCGTCAGGCTCGAGGCGCTGTTTGTCCAGTGACTTGGCGATGATGTCCCTTACGCGGGATTCCGGCGCGTGAGCCTGGGACTCGATAAGTTCGTTGATCGTGTTTGTGGGGATAAAGGATTTGAGGCCTTCTGTGCTGATTTTCATTTTAACTCCACTATGTATCAGATTTTTAAAGTGATGGTTTTAACTTTTACCGCGGGTAGCTGGCCCAGCTTTCCGGAAAACGCGCCCAATTCGTCCAAATCCATTTCCAGGATCAAAAAGATAACCGATACGTTGCGATCCCGCATCGGATATCCAACCCTGAGCAAAATATGTTGTGCGTTTTGGTGCAAGATAGAGTTAACCGGATCGTGTGCCTGCTCGATATTGTCGATCACTATGCTTACCACATGGCGTTTCTTATCCATAATATACCACCTTTGGCGTATGATCTGATTTGGGAGAGAGATAGGCTGATTGCTTCTGAGGTGAAAAACAACTCTTTCACCCTCGATGCCGGAACGAATCCCTCATCTCAGGTCAGTTTTGTCTCATAATTTCACGCCCCCTTTTTTTGGCAAGTGTTTTTTTACTTGACATACTGACTTGTCGGCAGAACGTGGAAAGAACTGTTTTTTGATATTTGTTATCAATAACTTAACTGGTATTGATCCTATGAAGAAAGTAATAACCACATATATATTATTGATTGCTTTGAGCATGTTAACCGCCACGGCTGGATTCACTTGGTACTCACAGAGTGACAGCCGCTGGGAAAACAAGCGCCTGGGCAATTCCCGCAGTTCGATCGGCAAAAGCGGATGCGTGCTCTCCTGCCTCTCGATGCTGCTCAGCGCGGAGGCATCCAATCCCAGAGTCACGCCAGACAACCTCAATGAATGGCTGAGGCAAAACGACGGCTATGTTGGAAACCTGATGCGCTGGCAGGTGGCAGGCGAGATCGATGGCAGTGGATTGGGACTGGAATTGCAAAGCCAGACCAGTAAAAACAACGATTGGGATTATCTGAGCGGAGAACTGGACAAGGGAAACAAGGTGATAGTGAAGGTCAAAGGCCGCTCCAGCCACTGGGTTCTGGTGGTGAAGCGAGACGGCCCGGCTAACAAAGCTTCCTCCTATATCATCAACGATCCCGGCACGGACTCCTTTCAAAAACGCACCTTGGCATATTTCGGAGGATTCAAGGCAGCCCGCTCCTATTCAGGCAACTGGCTGGATGAAGAGGCCTTCAACCTCAACTCCCAGATCAATGTGGTGCCTGTGAACACCGACGAGGAATTCCTCTATGAGTTGAGCGACCTGCCTATCCCTGCGGATGTGTTTGTGACCCTGGAAAACAAATTGCAGGTGGGGATCTCGGGCTATTTCATGCTGGGGCTTTTCGACAACGACAACAAGCTGGTGCGAACCATAGATTATGAATATGCCTCCCTGGGGCCGGAAGAAAAGATCGACCTGATCTACGAAATGGCGGATATCAGCCCCCTCAACACGGAAGGACAGGACCTGCGCATCATTTACAGCAAGTATTTCACAGCCTTCCCATCGCTCAACGAAACTCTCGCCCTGCCCAGCCCCGGACTGCTGAACTACACCAACACCACTCAGAACCAGTAAGCATCCAGACTGATCTCCTTCACTGACGCGCGCTGGTCTGCAAGAACAGATCAAGCATAATTCCTCCAGGCAGACTATGGCAAAAATGATACAAACAGGGTTTGCTGTCTTTTCTTAGTTTGTTACTCAGCTATTAGTTATATCGGTTTATGGAATTATTTCAACAAAAAGCTTGACGAAAATGGCGTCAACCAAATGCTCCCTCATAACAACAAAATGGACAATACAGGGGGTCCTGTGAACAATTATTTCATGGAAACCCACCATCATGAGTGGATTTTGACCAACAGACTTGGTTCCTATGCCTTAGGCACGGGTAACCTGATCAACCAACGCAAATACCATGGCCTGCTGATTGCCAGCAACGAGCAGTTTCAGCGCTACCATCTGGTGGCGGGAATCGAAGAAAAGGTGGAATGGCGTGGTCAGACTATCCACCTTGACAGCAACAACTACAGCAACTGCATTTATCCGGAGGGGTTCCTCTATCTGGTCAAGTCATGGTTGAGGCCCCATCCCGCCTTTCTATACTCCGCGATACCGCATCAAAACGACATCCTGATCCGCAAGGACATCCTGATGGATGAGCGCAGTAATACGGTGCTGGTGAAATACACCAATCTGGGCCACCATCCCCTGCATTTTTGCCTGCATCCCAAGTTCACGATGGTAATGCACCACGAGTTGAACCACCCTGGCTCCATGGATCATCTTGATATCCCGACCTCAGTGGAAAACACTGATCAGGGCAGCACTTTCGGCGCTTTGCGGCAAGACAACCACATCGGCGTGTACGGGCATCTGGCCAAAGGCGAGATCACCCACAACCGCTTTGTGTACTACAATGTTTTCTTCCCTTGGGAAGTTATGAACGGATACCCTGGAATCGGCGATCAAATCAGCCTCTTTGAACTGAACTTTACCCTCAAGGTTGGAGAACACGACTGCCTGCTCTTTTCGGATACTCCCATCGATGATCCACAAAAAGTGATCAGACGCATTGAAAGACGCTATTCCAGGCTCGCCAAACCCGCTGACCTGCCCCGCAGGCCAGACCGCAACGACAGCCTGTTGGAAGGCCTCGATTACGAGGACAACACGCTTTTTAAGTATGAAGATTATCTTGATCTGCTTCGCTTTTCCCTGGCGGATTTTATCTCCAATAACGATATAGTGGCTGGCTATCCTTTTTATGGCGCCTGGGGCAGGGACACCATGCTCGTGCTCAACGCTTTGTTGCACGATGAAGGAAACCTGAAACTGGTGGAAGCCATACTGCGCAAATACAGCCTGCAACTCAACAATGGCTTGATCCCCAATATGCAGCGGGAATCGGGAAGGGAAGCCAATTATGACACTGTGGACGCAACTCTCTGGTATGTGATCCTGCTATGGAAACTTGGCAAACGAAAAGCCAAAGCCGCATATTGGAAAGAGGTTATCCTCCTCTGCGAAGATGTGCTTAAAAACGTGCTGACTAACCAGCACTGGCCTTACTTTGTGCGCGAGGACGGCTTGATCGAGTTGAAGGAAGAGTTTGCCCACGCCACCTGGATGGATGTGCGCATCGACGGCAAGGCAGTCACTCCTCGCAACGGCGCTCCGGTGGAGATCAACGCTCTGTGGTACAATGCCATCTGCTGTTACGCCGCGATGTGTGAAGAGTATTCCAAGACCTCCTCAGTTCCCTACATCCCCTTTGACCGGCTGATGGACATGAAAGACCTGATCCATGAGTCGTTCCAGAAGTTCTGGCTGGGAGACTATCTGGCGGACAGGCTGATCGGAGACGAACCAGTCCGTGAGATACGCCCCAACGCGGTGATAGCCCTGTCGCTTCCCTGGAGCCTCATCGATCTGGAACAGATGGAACTGGTCTGGCAGAAAGCCTTTGAGGAGCTTTACACTCCTTATGGGCTGCGCACCCTGAGCAACAAGGATCCACGTTTCATGAAGAAATATTACGGCAACCAGAGAGAGAGGGATCTGGCATACCACAACGGCAGTGTCTGGGCCTGGCTCTTGGGGTCTTTCTGCGGCCTTTATCTCAAGATTTGGAGGAGCAGGATACCTGACAAAGATATCGCCGGCAAACTAAGCGAGTTGATAAGCAAATTCAGATCCGGCTTCATGCGTGGGCATATCGCCTCTTTGGCCCAAATCTGGGACGGCGAGAACCCCCATTTCCCAAAAGGAGCGCCCGCTCAGGCGATCAGCGTGGCTGCCCTCTATAACATAGAAAGCTTCATCGCCTCGATCGGGGAGTGACCAATGAAGATATTGATGTTTACCTGGGAATTTCCGCCCCTGATCTCCGGAGGCCTTGGCATGGCCTGTTACGGCATGGTAAAAGCCCTGCTGGCTCTGGGCATCAAGATAGACCTTGTCCTGCCCACCAAGGAAGCCGTCTATTTCCCGCTCAGGCAGGAAAGCGATGTGGACACCCTGCCGGCTGTATTCATGGACGCCTCCGTGCACAGGAAATACCTCAATATGAGCTTCAGTTCCTTGCACGAACGTTTGGAATACATCGGGATCAGCGGAAGGCCGGAATCCTACATCCAACTGGATGAGATTCGGGATTATCTGAAAGAAGTCAAAAAAGAGACCTGGCAATCTGTCACCACAGTCAAAGAAGAACAGGAGCTGTTTGCCGACATGACCACGCACCTGATCGGGGATGAAGACCTGATCAAAAAGGTGCAGGAATACACCCTCCGGGCTGAACGTTTTGCCCGTGAGCTTGATTACAACCTGATCCATGCCCACGACTGGCTCACATATCCGTCTGGCATGCTGGCGAAGAAGATTTCCGGCAAACCCCTGGTGGTACACATCCATGCCACGGAGTTTGACCGGGCGGGGGGGCCAGGCGACGAACGGGTTCACAAGATAGAACACAGCGGCATGATGTATGCCGACAAGGTGATTGCCGTATCCAAATACACCGCGCAGATGATCATGTCCCGCTATCGGATCGATACTGCCAAAATCAAGATCGTGCACAACGCCTTCACACTCTCTGAGGATATTGTGCTTACCAAGAAGAGGATCTTCAAGGGACCAACGGTGCTATTCCTGGGTAGGCTCACTCTGCAAAAGGGGCCGGACTATTACCTGGAGGTCGCCGAGAAAGTGATCCAGGCTCACCCGGAAGCCCGCTTTATCATGGCTGGCACGGGAGATATGTCCCGCAAGCTGTTACGCCGCTCGGCATCCCTGAAGCTTAAAAACAAGTTTCTCTTCACTGGTTTCCTCAACCGCAACCAAGTGGAGGACATCCTCAGAGCTTCCGACATTTACATGCTTCCCTCGGTCTCTGAACCTTTTGGAATATCACCCCTGGAGGCCATGGCCTTTGGACTCACCTCGATAATCTCCAAGCAGTCCGGAGTGTCCGAGGTGGTCAATCACGCGTTCAAGATCGATTTTTGGGATGTGGACCTGATGGCGGAGACCATCAACCACCTCATCGAACAACCTGAAGAATGCAGGCGCATAGGCATCGAAGGCATGCAGGAAGTCAATGCCATACGCTGGCATGAGGCTGCCGAAAAGATCAGGCTGGTCTATTCCGCCACCTTGTCCGAATTCATCAAAAGAAACCCCTGAAAGGTAACAGTATGCTGAACATAGTCTTTTATTTCCAGGTGCATCAGCCCTACCGCTTGCGCCACATCAACGTCTTGGATATCGGAAAGAAAGCCAACCTCTTCGATGACGCCCTCAACGGCCAGGTGATGCGCAAAGTGGCCCAGAAATGCTATCTGCCCACGAACAAACTGCTCTTGTCCCTCATCAAGAAGCACGCGGGGAGGTTCAAGATAGCTTATTCCATCACCGGAACCGCGATCGAGCAATTCAAGCTCTACAGCCCTGAAACGCTGGATTCCTTCAAGGCTTTGGCCGACACCGGCTGCGTGGAGTTCCTGGGCGAAACCTACTACCACTCCCTGGCTTTTCTGTATGACACCAACGAGTTTCTGGACCAGGTGGCCATGCACCGTGAACTGATGAAAAACGAGTTTGGCTACTTCACAGAAACCTTCCGCAACACAGAGTTGATCTATCAGGACAAGCTGTCGGACCTGGTCTTTGAGATCGAAGGATTCAAGACCATCATAACGGAAGGGGTGGAACGCATCCTGCAATGGCGCACGCCTCTCTATGCCTACAAGAACTACTCCAAAGACATCAACCTGCTGCTCAAGTATTACCAGCTTTCGGACGACATCGCTTTCCGCTTTTCGGATCGGGACTGGCCGGAGTATCCCCTCACAGTGGGAAAGTTTGTGAATTGGATCGATCACCTGACCCTGGCCGAGAAGAAAAACCGCAACCAGTTCCTGAACCTGTTTATGGATTACGAGACCTTCGGCGAGCACCAATGGGCGGAATCCGGTATCTTCGACTTCATGCAGCATTTTCCCGATGAGGTGCTCAAACGCGGACACCTGGGCTTTGCCACTCCCAAAGAGACTTTTGCGCTGTCCAACTATCAGCAGGAAGCTTTGTCATTCCCGGAACCGGTTTCCTGGGCAGACGAACAGCGTGACCTGTCCGCCTGGCTGGAAAATGATATGCAGCATAACGCCATCGAAACCCTCTATGAGCTGCTGGAAAAAGTGAAAACAAAGGGCGACCCCCAGCTTTTGGAAATCGCCCGCAAACTGAGCACCTCCGACCATTTCTACTATATGTGCACCAAATACTTTCAGGATGGGGACGTACACAAATATTTCTCCCCCTACGATTCTCCCGACCAAGCCTATATCTATTACATCAACGCTTTGGCCGATCTGGAAGAAAGGCTTAGCTGAGGTAGATTTATGAAAGGCAAAGTCATGATCCTGGAAGATGATCCCATCCTGGCGCAGCAGATCTCCAAAGTCCTCAAACAGCATGACTATTCTGTGCTCCACTCCACCAACTCCGACACCTTTTTTGCGGAACTGCGTGGTTTTATGCCCGATGTTATCCTGCTGGATGTCTTCCTGGTGGGAAGCCGACTCAACGGGCTGCAAGTGTTGAGATACCTGAAAGAGAATCTGGACTTCAACTACAAGATCATCATCATCTCCGGCGAGATCAAGAACGAACAGCTCAATGAAATCCGTGGCCTGGGAGCATACCACTTTATCGAAAAGGGCGCCTACTTCAGTACCAATCAACTGCTGTTGCATATCGACAACGCGGTGACGCTCAAACGCCAGGAAGAAGAAAACCTAGACCTGCAGATAGAGTATCTGAACCTTAAAAAGCAGTTCACACGCAGCTTTCCCTTCATCGGAGAAAGCCCCGCCATCAATAGAATCCGCACCCAGTTGGCAAGGCTCTCCGAGGCCGACGAAGATATCCTGATCCTGGGAGAAACCGGCACTGGCAAAGAAGTGGCCGCAAATTACTACTCTCTGAATTCAAGGCGTTTTGGCAAGCCCTTCCACACGGTTAATTGCAGTTCGCTCACCGAGAACCTGATTGAAAGCGAGCTCTTTGGCCTCGCCAAAGGTTTCACACCGGGAGAAAAAGGCAACATCGGCCTCTTTGAAAGATGCTCGGAAGGCCTGCTCTTCCTCGACGAAGTGACAAACCTCACCCTTCAGGCTCAAGCCAAGATCCTGCGGTCGATAGAGAACAAAGAGATACAGGTGGTGGGAGGGGCCCTGAAAACCGTGAACACACGCCTGATTTTCGCTTCCAATGCCGAGATGAGAACCCTCGCCTCTTCCCCGAAATTCAGACAAGACCTCTATTACAGGATCGAGGGCAACATCGTGGAACTACCGCCCCTGCGAGAACGAAACAACGACATCCTGCTTTTGATGAGCCATTTTTTCACCAACTACGCCAACCGCTACAGCTTCAGCGACCAACTGGATCTCAGGGAACTAAAAAATGACTTGTTGGAATACCACTGGCCGGGCAATGTGCGCGAGCTGAAAAACTTCTGCAAACACATCATCCTCAACGAAAAAGAGATCACCAACAGGAATGTACTCAAACACCTGCGGACAAAAATGCAGAACAGGCCTGAATACAGCGTAAAAGGCATGGACCGCTATCTGTCCATCCGCAACATCAAGGATTCCACAGCCGCCTTCGAACGGGATTACATCCTCTATTACCTGCAGGAAAACAACTGGCATGTGAGCAAAACTGCGAAGGAAATGGGAATCGAAAGAACAACCCTCTACAAGAAGATGAAAGCTTTGGGCATAGCGCAAAACCAGGGAGAGGCTTGATGTTCAAGAGCAATCTGAGTTTGAAGGTCTTTTCTTTGATCATGGCTGTCGTGATCTGGATCCAGCTCAATTTGAACGCGGATCACCAGAGCGTAGTGAAGATACGGACACAGTTTAAAAATGTACCCAGAAACCAATCCGAACTTCATCAGGTCAGAAGCGTTCCTTTCAATGTCCGCGGCAGGGGCATGGACATTCTCAGGCTCAAACTATCCCGGACAGTGGCTGTGTTTGATGCCGAAGCTTACGACAAAAGCGTTAACCTTAGCGCTCTGGACTATGAAATCCGCAACCGTCCTTCAAGCTTGAATCTGGATATCCTGGGGCCCATCAAGGATTTTGACCCGGACGCTGACAACAATGCTTCCAAAACAAAAGAGGACAAGGCATCAGCAAACGGCCGCGAGGCTTTCACCCAGGACGAACCCGGCCAAGGCACAGACCAGCAACAAAGCACCCGCATTCTGGAAAACCTCGCCATCCGCTCCAATAATGGTTTGATCTTCACTCCTTCAGTTGCCACCATAAAGGTGCAGGGAACTGTGGAAGATCTGAAGAAACTGCCACGGGGAATCCGGATTGTGGCCTCAGAAGAACAGGACGCGGCCGGCACTTATGAGCTTTCTGCGGAACTGCCAGAGGGAGTCGAACTCCTGGATATCACTCCCCGCAGGGTCCGGCAGCGCAAATGAAGCTCCTCCTGGCCTTTGAGTCTTCCTGCGACGATACCTCCGTTGCGATCATCAACACAGAATACGAGGTCCTCTGCAGCCTGGTTTCCACCCAGTTTGACCACGCCAGATTTGGTGGGGTTCTGCCTGAACTTGCTTCCAGACTGCATATGCAAAACATCCTCCGGCTGACTCAGGCCGCTTTGGAACAGACTGGACTTGAACTGCGCGACATGGATGCAGTCGCGGTGTCCATCAATCCTGGCCTGATCGGCTCGCTGCTGGTGGGGCTTTCCTTTGCCAAGAGCCTGGCCTGGAGCCAGGGATTGCCCCTGATTACCGTGAATCACATGCTCGCCCATATCTTTGCCAACTTTATCGAGCATCCCGGGCTACGTCCTCCTTTTCTGGCTTTGGTGGTCTCCGGCGGGCATAGCGAACTGGTTCACTTTACGGATTTCACCCAGTTTAGGGTGATCGGCAAAACTTTGGACGACGCCGCCGGCGAGACCTTTGACAAGGCCGCCAAGCTGCTCGGCTTGGGTTTCCCCGGAGGGCCTTTGATCAACAAGCTGGCCCAAGGCGGGGATCAGGATTTTGTGAAGCTGCCCCGCGCGCTGCCCCGCAAGGACAACTTCAACTTCAGCTATAGCGGCCTCAAAACGGCCATCCTGCAATATCTTTCCCAGCAGGAGCCCGCCTTTGTGCAGTCCAACCTCAACCATATTGCCGCCTCCATCCAACAGGCCATTGTCGAGCCGCTGGTTTCAAAAACCTTAACCTATGCCAGACAGCACAAGATCAAGACCATCCTTCTGGCAGGAGGTGTGGCGGCCAATTCCAGACTGCGGGAGGAGCTGTCGTTCCATTCAAAGTCATTGGGAGCCGAAGTGTATTTTCCCCAGCCCGCTTACTGCGTTGATAACGCCGCGATGGTGGGCGCAGCGGCCATTCCCAAGCTTTTGGCGGAGCAATATTCGCCTCTCAGCGTGAACGCCTTTTCAGCCAAAGGAACCAAGACCCTTTAGAAAATCCCTCTGGCTGCTTCCAGCCTTGTCTTGGCAAACCATCTGTCGCAAACGATTCTCCCATTGAGGCAGAAACCCTGTCTCCCTCATTTGCAAGAGGCAGCTAAGCCTCTATTTTCCGTAGGTCTTCCTTAACTCGATGAGGGATGACCTAAGGATGATGGCTCCAAAGCCTGTAGCAGCAAGGGACGGAGCTATGAAGGAAAAACAAGATTGTTGGCATATTATTTTCATCGATGCAAACATGGCAAGCTGCCCTGACTCCCTCCTGCCTTCATGTCCCATTGACCGCCCGTTGAACGCCAGGTGATTTCCAACGCAGCGGTTGCTCAGCGTTCAGTCAGCGATCAGTCAACGATGAGCGTATGAGGGCCAAATGAAAGCGGGGACCAAGGCTATGCGCTTTGATCCCCATTAGCTTACGAGTGTTATCGATCCCCATCATTCCGGCGATGGGAACAGCGGTTCACATTCGGTCTGGTTTCCTGGCTGATTGCTTGTCATTGGGCTTTGCTTTGCCTGTTTTCTTGTTGTCCAACCTGGTATCATCATCTTTGCCTGTTTTCTTGTTGTCCAACTTGGTGTCATCATCTTTATCCGGATTGCTGTCAGGCATCCTGAGCTTGGTTTTATCTTTTTTCGTATTTGCCGCTTGTTTCCCGCTGCCCAGTTGTGTTCCGCCGTTGTTGCCACTGGGAGGGCTGTAGCTGCCATGACCGTTCCCGGTTCCATTTCCACTACCGGGATGACTGCCGGAACCTCCACTGCTGCCACCTCCGGGAGGGTTATAGCTGCCACTCCCATGGCTTCCACTACCGTTGCCACCGTGGTTCCCCCCATGTCCACCGCCATAACCGCCACCGGGAGGAGTTGGCGGAATATAGCTTCCGTGGCCTCCGCTGTTGCCACCGCCGGGAGGATTGTGGCCGCCATGTCCGCCATGACTTCCACCGGGAGGGTTGTAAGGAGGACGGGGAGGGCGGGGAGGCCTGGGCTTATAGCCGGGAGGCGGCGTGGGCCTGGGAGGAGCCAGGGGATAGAAATATTGGGGACAGATTGGCCTGTAATATGGCCGGTCGAAATATGGGTGCAGGAACAAAGAGGAGTAGTAGGCCCTTTCCAGTCTGAAGGTGTAAACAGACGGATACCTGATCGCGGCTCTCAGGGAACCCTTGTTCAAGGGCACAAAAATCTCTTCTTTAATGGGGATATAGCCCCTTTTGGTTATGACTATCTCAATCGTTCTGCCAGGAATGCCATCGTAGTAGTCGAAATACTCATCCATTAACACGGGAAAGATCTCCGTGGGAGTCCTCCCCAATTCCTGGTCGGTATCATACACGGTTACTTTCGCGCCCCGGGGAATCGTCCTGATCTTGAACGCTCCATATAGATCATCAGCGCTCAGCGCGGCAGCAAAAAGTAACAGACAGCTAATCTTTCCTACACGTAAGTGCTTGAAAAATGGTGTGTCGTTTTGACAGAAGC
>DAOTNF010000018.1:0-54932 GCA_035450685.1 Candidatus Cloacimonadota bacterium
CACGACACCACGACATCACAAGGTTCTTAGTTTGCCGTCCGCCTTTCCAAGCTCTTTTATTCGTGAAAATTCGTGTAAATTCGTGGACGATTTATTAAACACCGGTTTCAGTCTGAATCCAGTATCTGGCGCATTGTTTTGCTGATGCGGCCGGGGCTGAGTTCCTTGTTGCAGAGGATGCGGATATCCATTTTGCGGGCCCGGGAGCGGAAATGGGTGGCTTTGCCCAGGCCGCGTTCCACGTCAGGATCGGCGATGCACAAAAAGCAGCGGGGATGGAGGGCAAAATCACGGGCTACGGAATCGAGTTTATAGAGGAATTCGCTGATCGAAGCCAGAGGGGCGGAAGCCTTCAACTCCATCACATACAAGCGGTTGGCATGGGTGAAGGCGCAGTCGATCTCGTTGCTCACGCCCTGTTGTTCCACCTGCAGCCCATGCCGGGCGGTGCCCTCTCCCAGTTCGCGGTCCACAGCCCAGGCCAGATACTCTTCAAACCAGGCGCCCTTGATGAAACTCAGCCATTCCGGAAGCAGCACCTCGCCCGGCGAAATGTCCAGCTCGCGGGCAAAGAATCCGGCAAGCCGGATTTGCGCGGGGTCTCTCTCTATCTCACGGGCTCCCAGGCGGTTGACCTGGCGCATGAAGCGGGTGGTGGAATTGTCCGTAAAGACCCGGAACATCGCTTCCATATGCTTGATCGTGTGCGGCTTGGACCTGGACGGCATGGTGCTTACGCCAAAGACCGCCAGATATTCATCCAGGCTGCAGCGGTGGGTGACCTTCAGGTAGCTGTCCACGCGCCGCGGATGGAGCTGTTGGATGTGGTTGACCCGGGGCGGCAGGTAAAGCACGCGGGAATTGGCGCGCCGGAAAATGTCCGCCACCGCCAGGGCCATCAGGCGGCTGCCTCCGGTGAGGTTGACCGTGTAGCTGGCATCCGCTTCGCGTTCGGACAGCCAGCTTTCCAGTACCCGCTCAATATCGGCGAGGCAAAACTCCTCCACCTCCAGACGCAGCGGCGCGGCGATCCCGCAGAGCGAGCAGACGCGGTCCACCGGGGCGGGATCCCAGCCCCTGGGTTGCACGAACAGATAGTGGTCCACATCTGGGATCGTCTTGAGCAACAGATAGTTGGCGATCAGCTCTTCATTGGCCAGGCTCAGCAGGTAATGGGGCATAGGCTCCTCTGGATTTTGATGTGTGCCAGTCTGAGCGCGGCGCGGGGAAAGTCAACGCTTTTCTTGGCCATCCTCATTTGCCGCGGCGGTTTAAGTGGTGCTCATAATGGTTTTACGGAACGGGGCGGCGAAAAGCAGAAATTGCGTCCGCTATGCAGATGTTTGCGCAGGAGGAGGCAGAGGCGGGGGTCTTCCTTCCGGCAGTGGCGCAGAAGGCAGTTGAGTGCCGCCCAGATGCGTTTGTAGGGCTTGCGGGAGGAGTTTTCAAAACTGCGCAGCCTGCCGCCGGGACCCTGGCAGTCACGCAGGTAGCCGCGCAGAGCGGAGATTTCCCTGCGGCGGGCGGGATCGGCGGGAGTTGTTAGCTTCAATAAATAGTCAAGACGGGCTTTCACTTCCCGGATGGCGCGGCGGTCGCTGTAAGGGATAGGCGTTTCCACCAGGGCGAAGCCCTCTCCGCTGGCAGGCAGCAATTCGCCGCGACCCTGGCGCAGCATTTCATCCAGGTGGCTGGCGGGAATTTCCTGATGGGGATGGTTCAAGAGGATTCGCAACGCACGGGCGCCTTCCAGACGCTTGTGGCGGCTCAGAAAGGCATCCAGGCCGGGGAAGGGCTCCGGCGCCGGTATGACGGCTGCTTCAGGATTCGGGCTGAGCACTGGCTCAGCGGTAAGATGCTGATACATAGTTCCTCCAGGTTCTTGTAACTTAGTCTGTTGCCTGAGTGTTGGGTTGCTAAATTCAGGCTGTGGAACAGCAAATATATTAGCATAGATAATGTCAATACTTATTTAAGCTTATTTATACAAGGAATAGAGAAAGACCTGCAGTATAGAATTTTAGATGGATGGAAGGAAGGGACAGGCGGTTCAGCGACCACTTCCACTGTTCGCCCTCCTTCGCAACTGGCGGATTAACCAATATCTTCCTTAGGTCAACCTTATAATTTATAAGGATGACCCAGGGATGATGGTGTAACCGCTTGTGGATGCGAATGATGGCGGTATGGGGGTTATGAGGAAGGTTGCGATCTTAGCGTGGAAAGGTGGTTCACGCAGATTAACGCAGATAAAAAGCGCAGATATTTGAAGTTGGAATGGTGAAAAGGTTCTCCCGAAGGCGGTTCAGCGACCGCCAGTACAAGGTGGTGGCGCTTGCTATAGCACCGTTTGGGACAGACATCCAGCCATGTAACAAGCCCCACCAAGCCACAAAGCGTGTCATCCCGGGCAAGCTACGCTTGACCCGGGATCCAGTCTTTTAAAATCGTCCACAAATTACACAAATTAACACGAATTAAAATAGGATACAAGGACAAGCATCCAACCCAGAAATAAGCACCAGCCCCGAAACAAAGCACACCACTCTAAAAAGCCGTGTCATCCCGGGCAAGCTACGCTTGACCCGGGATCCAGTCTTTTGAAACACAAAAACAAGCACCAGACCCCAAAACAACCATGTCCCATAACCCCCGCGCTCATCTGCGTGAAACACTTTACCCGGGATCAAGTGCCATGGGGTGGCAAAGTCCGTTTGCCACAGAGACCGCAGGTCTCTTCAAAGCAGGCAACTCCGTTGCCACTGCCGAACGGACTTCGGCAGCCCAATCCGCGCTCATCTGCGCCTTTTATCTGCGTATGTCTGCGAGAACTATACTACAACGCCACCATGCCAGCTCCGAAACAAAACCACGCCTGAACAATAATCAGCAAGACTAATATATTGAATTATAACACCTTAAATGACGACCAAAAATCGTAGCACCTATATATATGGGAGCCCGAAAAATCTCGCGAGGAAAATCCGGAACTCCGGCGGGCACCCAAATAAAACACAGGAGGACTTTCTATCATGAAGGTCAAATTCAAGTATGGCATCCGCACCTACAGCGGGACGATCGATGAAATGGTCTATGGCTCCTACCGGAAGCACAGGCTTTGCATCGGGCGACAGTATGTCTATCCCCGCCTGACCACCAACAACGAGAAGCTGGGAACCATCGCGGGCAACCTCAGGCTGCTCTGGGATGAGTTTTCCACGGGCTGGAAGAATGACCTCGCAACCTACGCCCTGCGCAACGGCTCGGAAAACGTCCCCAAGACCAGGCTCATCCCCAGCCGCTACGCGCTGTATGTGAAGATGATGTACGCCTGGGCCAAGGACGACCCCAGCCACATCGACCTCACCACGCTCAACGCCGAAGACCTCGCGTCCCTGGGAACCCCCATCGCCACGGTCAAGGCCGCCATCGAAAGCGGCTACCTGCCCATGGTGAAAAGCTACGGCGACCTCATCCAGGCGATGTAAGCGGGAGGACGGAATGAACAGCGAACTGATCCAGGCCCTGGCCAAGGAACTGGCCACCAAAGTGAACGGGGTAATCAACATCCCGCTGATCGATGAGGAACACGAACAGGCCTTCTTTGAATTGCTGATCGTGATTCTGCTGGAAATCCTGCTCAACAAACTGGGACGCAGCCTGAAACTCAAATAGGCTGTCCCGCACCGCGGAGACCCGGCTCAAGACCGGGTCTCCGCTTTTTTTGGCTGCCGAAGTCTGTTTATCAGAGGCAACGGAGTTGCCTGCTTTGAAGAGACCTGCGGTCTCTGTGGCAAACAGATTTTGCCACCCCTGGACACTGGATCCCGGGTCAAGCGAGCTTGCCCGGGATGACAAGTTTTATAGCTTGGTTTGGTTTGTTTCGGGGCTGGATGGTTGTTTCATAAAAAAGTCTGCTCCATACGCCCAGAATAAAACACTTGACATAATCAAAGGTTTAAAATGAGGGTATCAGACAGACCTAATTGGATGGATTAAGCATCGGCAGGAAGCAGGCCTGAAGGTGAGAAATGTTTTTCCCACGTACCCACGCGAAACGCTTAATGGCGTTGGGGCACGAGGTCTAAGTACAAAGAAATAAGGAAGCTAATAATGAATTTGTTCGCTTATCATAAGCAGGAATCGATTAAAAAGGGCATTTTGTTATTGCTGGTCTGGCTGGCCCTGGGCATGATCTGGGCGGATACGGTCTTGCTCAGCCCTACTGGGGATGGAGGATTTGAGAGTGGCAGCAATTTCGCAGCCAACGGATGGACCACAGTGGGAAATAGTTCTTATAATCAAAACCACTACGTATTGGGCACCTTTGCCACTCCCTATGCGGGAAGCTACTGCGCTTATATAGGTTACAGAGACAATTACAACAGATACTATTGGAATTCATCTGGAAGCGCGACCTACAGCCATTTGTACCGGAATGTCACCCTGGGCAGCACTGCCGAACCGGTGGTGACGCTCACCTTCTGGTATAAGATAAACAACCCCAGCCCCGACTCCCCAAGCAACTCCGCGGACAACGGTGACCGAGGGCCCAATGCCACAAATGGCGATGGATTCCGGGTCTATCTGGCGCCCACAACCTACACACCGACCACTACGGGTTATCCCTCCGGGGCTGGAGTGCAACAGATCGGTGCCTGGTGGTATGACGGCGTCACATCCTGGCTTGACAACGAAATATATTACTATGGCTTCAACGCCCGTAGCTGGACCCGGATGGTGGTCGCGATCCCGCGCGATTTAGTCGGCCAGGAAAAACGGCTGATCTTCACCTGGCGCAACGATGCCGGATCTCCCCACTATGTGGGCGCGCTGGACAACATTTCGCTGGTCAGCAAGCCGCTGCCCACCAATCCGCGCTTTGTGGCGGAGTGGGAACAGGCCCGGGGCGCCTGCATCAACTGGGACTACTACAACGCGGGCAACCAACAAGGCAACAAATTTGGCGTGCCGAACGGATTGATCGCAGCCCTGGCAGATACACTGCCCATCTTTGTGCATTGCGATCCAGACCAGGTGACGGCTTGTTCTAACTACCTGACTGGCACAGTTGGGCTGTCGACTTCCCAATTCTTTATAAGAAACTATCCCACCGACTCTTACTGGGCGCGCGATCACGCACCGTGGTTTATCTTCCACGGGGATGAACGCTCACGGGCCAGATCCGTGGGCATAACCCGCTTTACCTACAACAGGGACAGGCCCTGGGACGACCATATAGGCATAAGGGTTGCGGAACAGGAAAACTATCCGCTATTCTGCATGCCCCTGGTGCACACCGGAGGCAACATCATGACGGATGGCAACGGCGCCGCCATGAGCACCAATCTGGTGTTGTTAAATAACGACGGGACCTACGATGGCAACCTTGACCATGTTGTGAATTTTAATTACGACCAAGACGAGATCAACGGGATCATGCAGGAATATCTGGGGGTGGAGGATTATCAAATCTTTCAAGGCACTATGACAGGTGACGTTTTTACCATCAATCGCATGGACACTTGGTGCAAGTTGTTGGATGTGGACAGGGTGATCATCCGCAGGGTTCCACCCAGCCACTCTGAATACGCCGCCACAGAAGCGGCGGCGGCGCAGTGGCAGAACAAGGCCACCAGCTATCAGCGTGAGGCCTTGCAAGAGGGTAAACCGGGCAGCCCCTACGGCTATAAGGTCTTCCGCGTGGACACGCCCAATGGCAATGAACCCTATGTAAACAGCTTGATCATGAACAACGTCATCTATGTGCCACTGGTGTCCAATCCGCCTTCCGCGACAGACCTGGCTGCCATCGAGGCTTATCAGAACGCCATGCCTTCATATATCATCCAAGGTTATCATGGCAATACCAACGATCCCTGGATTAGAACAGACGCCCTGCATAACCGGGTGGGTTTGCTCTATAATCCTGAAATGATCCACATCTGGCACGTGCCGCTCTGGGGCGAAGTGCCCGAGGATGAGGATGTAAATCTGTCTATCAATATTACCAACACCCACAACTTGGATCTGAGTACCCCGGTGACCCATGTGTCCTACCGCATCTGGAGGGCAGAGACCAGCAGCTATTCCGCCTGGATTGATGTGCCTCTGATTCCTGTGGGCGGAAACAACTACACAGCCACCATCCCCGAAACCGCTTTCGCCGCAGGGGATTCCATCTTATACGTCATCCGCGCGAAAGACGTGAATGGCAACGAACACGACGAGCCCCTGAACGGCAAACATGATCCCTTCTGGCTCTATGTGGCTGCTTCAACTGCCACACCTGTGGAGCTTTCCTCCTTCACCTGCAGTCTCTCGGTGGACGGCTTTGTGAACCTTAACTGGGTCACACAATCTGAAACCGGACTGCTTGGCTACTATGTGTACCGCAATACGGAGCAGGACTATGCCGGCGCGGAGCTGATCAGCCCGCTGATCCCAGGCACCAATACATCGCAACAGCAGAGCTATATGTATTCCGACCGCGACCTGATTCAGGAGGGAACCTATTACTACTGGCTCACCAGCAATGAGTTCGACGGCACAGTCAACATCTATGGTCCGGTCAGTATCGAAATGAATAATCCCGGCGGTTCTTCGGTGCCTCCCATCGAAATAGTCACCGGAATCAACAAGGTCTATCCCAACCCCTTTGGCTCCTACGCCAGCATCACCTACAGCGTGGCGAAAAACAACAGCCCGGTGCGCCTGAGCGTGTATAACCTCCGCGGCGAACTGGTGCGCGACCTGGTGAGTGGCGTCCAGGGCAAGGACACATATACCACCACCTGGGATTGCCGCGATCAGCAAGGCAAAACTTGCGGCAACGGCGTTTACCTGATGGTGCTCAAAGCCGGAAACGAAAGCTATGTGAAGAGAACAATCCTCATAAAATAGTCACAAACAAGACTGCTAAGGCCCGGGATGTAAATTCCGGGTCTTTTTTTATGCCCCGGTTTGAAGTGGAAAGGTGGAATGGAACTCGTGGTGTCGTGGTGACGTGGTGTCGTGTTGATGGTGGACGTAGCCCAGAACAAGCCCCCCAGGCCCCAAAACTGTGTCATCCCGGGCAAGCTTCGCTTGACCCGGGATCCAGTCTTTTAGAAACAACCACCCGACCCTTAAAAAACCACACCATACTACAAGCCGTGTCATCATGGGCTGCGAGCCGTGATCCAGTCTCTGGGGTGGCAAAGTCCGTTTGCCACAGAGACCGTAGGTCTCTTCCAAACAGGCAACTCCGTTGCCTCTGCCGAACAGACTTCGGCAGCCCAAGCCCGCTTATTAGCAGACAATCACCCAGATTGCTAATTTTCTTCTTGACAGCCCGCCTTCTTCGGTTATCTTGTTAGTAATTATACTTGTTAGGAGGCGTTTAGCATGAATACACAAAGATTTACGATCCGCAGCCAGGAGACCCTGCAGGCCATGCAGGCACTGGCTCAATCATACGGACATCAGGAGATCAGAGACCTGCACTTGCTGGCGGCGATGCTGCAGCAGCAGGATTCCCTGGTCTTGCCCGCGCTGCAAAAGCTGGAGGTGGTTCCCGCTACGGTATCCTCCAAAGTGGAGGATGAGCTTAAAAAACTGCCCCGGGTGAGCGGCGCGCAGATCTATCTCTCCAAAGAGGTTTTGGATATCCTGCACCAGAGCGAGCGCGAGGCGGAGCAGCTGCAGGACGAATACATCAGCCTGGAGCACATACTTCTGGCCACCCTGCGCAAGGGAAAGGAAGCAGCCCGCTTGCTGCGCGAAGCCGGAGCGGACGCGGACAGGCTGCTGCTCGCGCTCAAGGAACTGCGCGGCAATCAGCGGGTTACGGACCAGGACCCGGAGGCGAAATACCAGTCTCTGGAAAAATACACCCGCAATCTGATCCGCCTGGCGCGCCAGGAAAAACTTGACCCGGTGATCGGCAGGGACGAGGAAATCCGCCGCAGCGTGCAAATCCTTTCCCGCCGCCGCAAAAACAACCCCATCCTGATCGGCGAACCCGGCGTGGGCAAGACCGCCATCGTGGAAGGCCTGGCTCGCCGCGTGGTCGCGCGGGACGTTCCGGAAAACCTGAAAGACAAGGAAATACTGGAACTGGACATGGCCGCCCTGGTGGCCGGGGCGAAGTTCCGCGGCGAGTTTGAGGAACGCCTCAAAGCGGTGCTGTCCGAGGTGGAAAAGTCGGAAGGCCGCATCATCCTCTTTATCGATGAAATCCACACCGTGGTGGGGGCCGGCGCGGCGGAGGGATCGATGGACGCCTCCAATATGCTGAAACCCGCCCTGGCAAGGGGTACCCTGCACTGCATCGGAGCCACTACCATCGATGAATACCGCAAATACATCGAAAAAGACCCCGCCCTCGAGCGGCGCTTTCAGCCCGTGATGGTGCAGGAACCGAGCGTGGAGGACAGCATTTCCATCCTGCGCGGCATCCGGGAAAAATATGAGGTGCACCACGGAGTGCAGATCACGGACAACGCGCTGGTTTCGGCAGCGGTGCTCAGCGACCGCTATATCTCGGACAGGTTCTTGCCGGACAAGGCGATAGACCTGATCGACGAAGCCTGCGCCAAGCTGCGCATGGAGATCGACTCCCTCCCCAGCGAACTGGACGAAGCCGAGCGCAAACTGCGCCAACTGGAGATCGAACGCCTTTCCCTCGCCAAGGAGAAGGACACCCTCTCCGCTCAGCGGCTGGAAAAGATCAACCAGGAAATGGCGGAGCTGAACGAAGAGCGCAACGCCCTGCGCCTGCGTTGGGAAAACGAAAAGCAGATTTTTGAGAAAGCCCGTTCCCTGCGTGAGGACTTGGACAACCTCAAAAGCGAGGCGGAAAAAGCCGAACGCCAGGGCGACTACGAGACCGTCGCCAAACTGCGCTACGGCAGCATCAAGGAAAAGGAGGCGGAACTGGCTGAACTGAACAGCAAACTCAGCGCCGCTTCCGGCGACGCCGCCGATCCCCTGCTCAAGGAAAAGGTGGATGAGGAGCTTATCGCCGAGGTGGTCTCCAAATGGACTAACATCCCCGTCTCCAAGCTGGTGCAGAGCGAGATGAGCAAGCTGCTGGGACTGGAAGAGATCCTGGGCCGCCGCGTCATCGGTCAGCAGGAAGGAATCACCGCCCTCGCCAATGCCATCCGCCGTTCCCGCAGCGGTTTGAGCGACACCAACCGCCCCATCGGGTCATTCATCTTCCTGGGCCCCACCGGGGTGGGAAAGACCGAACTCGCCAAGACCCTGGCAGCCTATCTTTTCGACAGCGAAAAAGCCATGCTGCGCCTGGATATGAGCGAGTTTATGGAAAAACACTCCGTCTCCCGCCTCATCGGCGCGCCTCCCGGATATGTGGGCTACGACGAAGGTGGCTATCTCACGGAGGGCGTGCGGCGCCGTCCTTACAGCGTTATCCTCTTTGACGAGATAGAGAAAGCTCATCCGGATGTCTTCAATATCCTGCTCCAGATTCTGGACGACGGCAGGCTCACGGACGGCAAGGGGCGCACCGTGGATTTCCGCCACAGCGTGATCATCATGACCTCAAACATCGGCTCGCAGGAAATCTACGACGCTGAAGACCTGGAAGCCCTGCGCCCTGAACTGATGAACATCCTGAAGCGGTATTTCCGCCCGGAGTTCCTCAACCGGCTGGACGATATCATCATCTTCCACCGCCTCAGCCGCGACAACATCCGCCAGATCGTGCAAATCCAACTGCAACAACTGGCAGACCGGGTGCGTGAGAAGGGGATTGAACTGGAGTGGACAGACGCCCTCGCCGATTACATTGCCGACGCCGGATACGACCCGCAATTCGGCGCCAGACCGCTCAAGAGGCTGATCCAGAAGGAACTGGAAGACGCCATGGCCAAGGCGGTGCTTTCGGGAAAAGCGGGCCCCAGCATGAAGCTCGACTACCGCGACGGAAAGGTGGAAATCAACTGACAGTAAGCAATAGACAAAAGCCCGGCGTCAAACCGGGCTTTTATTGTGGCTGGCGGGAACCACTATCATCAGACAACTGAACAAGCTCTCCCGTTTGCGCATCGATGTAAGCGGCACGCTGTCTTGCTGGCCCATAAGCGACTGATATCCCAATTATATGGCAGAGTCGATACTCTCCCTTGTCGGAAACATACTTAATGCCGTTGTTTCTGACCTCACTCTGCCTCATTGATGAGACGTCTTCTTCAGTATCCCCTTTCGCAATGACAAAGGATAGTGTGTCGGGATAGCCCAGAACGTTTATATAATGCTGCCTTGCGGTCTCCACGGCTTGCTCAAATGTGTAGTTGACCTGGACTGGGGGAATGGGCTTGTATTCAATCGAAGGATCGATGGCTATATCGTTTGAATCCCGGTAATAACTGACTATTACATGGCCACCAGCTATAAAACTATAGCCATGAACCAGTTGTTGGTAGATCGTGCTTGTATGGTTTTTGTCGTGAACTATCCATGCTTTCGTAAGATTCAATCCCTCGAAACCTATGTAGGGCATAATCTTCCCCATGATGGAGTCAAATGCTTGCCGCGTTGCCAGGGTATCCGCCAGGTCAGGGAAACTAATACCTGGAAAACTGCCCCTGAAATGGCTTAGACAGTTTCTTTGATAGGCTCTGTCAACCCGTCCTGTAAATCCTGTCTCTGCCTTGAACTTCTCCGCCAATCTATCCAATTTGCGCGCCTTTTCCAGGCGTTCATTAACTTTGGCCCTGGCATCGGCATAAACTGCTGAAACAATGAGAAGCGCCAGCATCAGAAAGACTATGGCTTTCTTCATAACTTTCTCCTTATCCCTTGATTCCGGGTGTATGTCTGGACTTGTTCATCGAGCTGTCGCGATGTAAGTGATCATCATGACCAACCGCATTGTTTTCATCTTTTAAATCCAAGTCAAGCTCTTTTTTAAGGAACTGCATGTAGTGGTGACTCCATCGGTGGGTGCGTCTGGTGGATATTATCAGACTAACCAGCATGAAGTCCAAGCTGATTGGTAGTTTGGAGTTCAAACTGGCAATATGGGTTTCATACTTACGCCAGTCTCGAAGCAGGTTTGGACTCCAAACAGTCCTTAAAAGACTGGATCACGGCTCAAGTCACCCCACCAAACCGCTGCGCGCTTTGGCGGGGACCCCGACAGGCCGTGATGACACGGCTTTATAGTCTGGTGGGACTTGTTTCAGGGGCACCTTTCCACCATTCCACCTTTCCACTTTCAAAAACACCTTTCCACCTTCAAATATCCTGCTGATCCTGTCGATCCTGTCTTCCGCGTTCCATATCCATTCCACCTTTTCAACCCCCAAAAAGCAACCCAAAAAAACAAGCCTTCCCGGGGAGAGAAGGCCTGTCGGTTATGGATGGTATTGGAGTGTCGTTTAATACATTCCGCCCATGCCGGGATTGGGCATTGGAGCGGGAGCTTCGGGTTCCTTGATGTCGGTGAGGATGCATTCGGTGGTCAGCATCAGGCCGGCGATGGAAGCGGCGTTTTGCACCGCGGAGCGCACGACCTTGGCGGGATCGATGATTCCGGCCTTGAAGAGGTCTTCATACTGGCAGGAAGCGGCATTGAAGCCCATGTGCCCGTCTTTGTATGTTTTCAGCTTTTCAACCACCACGGCGCCTTCTTCTCCGGCGTTGGCGGCGATCTGGTAGGCGGGTTTTTCCAGAGCTTTCATCATGATTTCCACCGCCATCTTCTCCTCGTGGGAGAGGTTTTTCATGTTTTTGAGGGCTTTGGCGGCATGGATCAGGGTCACTCCGCCGCCGGGGACGATGCCTTCTTCAACCGCGGCGCGGGTGGCGTGCAAAGCGTCATCCACGCGGGCTTTCTTTTCTTTCATTTCGGTCTCGGTGGCTGCGCCGATGCGGATCACGGCAACGCCGCTGGAAAGCTTCGCCAGGCGTTCCTGGAGCTTTTCCCTGTCGTAATCGGAGGTGGTTTCCTCCACCTGGGCCTTGATCTGCTTGATGCGGGCGGCCACGTTTTCTTCGGAGCCGGCGCCTTCGCGGATGGTGGTGTTTTCCTTGTCCACCAGGACTTTCTTGGCGCGGCCGAGGTCAGCCATGGTGGCGCTGTCCAGGCGGCGTCCCATCTCTTCGGAGATGAGGGTGGCGCCGGTGAGGATGGAAATGTCTTCCAGCATGGCTTTGCGGCGGTCGCCAAAGCCGGGGGCTTTCACGGCGACTACGTTGAGCACGCCGCGCAATTTATTGACCACGAGGGTGGCCAGGGCTTCGCCTTCGATGTCTTCGGCGATAATGAGCAGGGGGCGTCCGTGCTGAGAGATTTCCTGCAGGATGGGCAGCAGGTCTTTGAGCACGCTTATCTTCTTGTCGTGGATGAGGATGAAGGGGTCTTCAAGCTCGGCGATCATCTTGTCCGGATTGGTGACGAAATAGGGGGAAAGGTAGCCGCGGTCAAACTGCATGCCTTCCACTTTCTCCAGGCCGGTGTCGATGGATTTGGCTTCTTCGATGTTGATGATGCCTTCTTTGCCCACGGATTCCATGGCCTCGGCGATCAGCCTTCCGATCTCGTTGTCGTTGTTGGCGGAGATGGAAGCGATCTGGGCGATCTCTTCGTTGCTCTTGATGGTCTTGGAAAATTCGTGGATTTTATCCACCACGACCTTGGTGGCCTTTTCCAGGCCGCGTTTCAGATACATGGGGTTCACCCCGGCGGTCACGTGCTTGAGGCCTTCCTCGATGATGGCCTGGGCCAGCAGGGTGGCGGTGGTGGTGCCGTCTCCGGCAACGTCGTGGGTCTTTTCCGCAACTTCTTTGCAGAGCTGCGCGCCCATGTTTTCAAATTCCCCTTCCAGTTCGATCTCTTTGGCGATGGTCACGCCGTCGTTGGTGATGGTCGGAGAACCAAATTTCTTGTCCAATACCACGTTTCTGCCGCGGGGCCCGAGGGTCACCTTCACGGCATCGGCAAGCTGATCAACGCCCTTCTTGAGTGCGGTGCGGGCTTCGTGTGAATACAGCATTTGTTTTGCCATAATAATTTAACCTCCATATTGAATAATCTTTTAAGTTTTACATTAGCAGTCCAAGGGACTGATTGCTAAAGTTATTATAAGCCGTTTTCTGTCAAGCACAAATTATTTTTTCCACCATTTTAACGTTGACAGATACCCCCGCCCGCACCCAATGGCTCTAATAACCTTTCAACGCAGGTCTTATGAACAAACAGATTGAACACTTTCTTGCCCACTTTCTGCCCGAAATTGCCCGGATTGGCATCCAGGTGCTCTCCCAGCGCGAGATCGACTATGGGCTGCAACTGCGTTTGGGCAGGGAGGGCGAACAGACCACGCTCAACATCTACCACTCTGAGAAAAAGGGAATTAGCACGGTGCTCGGCAAGGGCTCGCCCAGCCAGTTGAAGCTTGATCTGGAACGCGTCTGCGAAGAGCTCGCGGAACCCCGCGCGCCTCTGCACGAGTGGGAAAGCTGGATCGGTTCGGATGAATGCGGCAAGGGCGATTACTTCGGCGCGCTGGTGGTGGCGGCGTTCGCGGCGGACGAGGCCTGCCTGGAAGAGCTGCGCGCCCTGGGCGTGAAAGACAGCAAAAAGCTCAGGGATTCACAGATAAAAACCATCGCCCTGGCTCTTTATGAACGCTTCCGCCCCCGCATTGCCTGCGTGATGATCAAGCCTCTGAAATACAACGAGATAATAGCCGATATGCAGAGCCGGGGGCAGAACCTCAACGACCTGCTCGCCTGGCAGCACGGCACCGCCATCCAAAAGCTGCTGGAGGCCTTTCCCCTCACCCAGGGCGTGCTGGTTGACCAGTTCAGCAACAGCCGCAAGGTGCGCAGCCTGCTCAAGGCCCGCAAAGTGAGCCAGCCGGTGGAGGAAAGGCATGACGCGGAGAGGGATGCGGCAGTGGCGGCGGCCTCCATTATCGCCCGCTACCAGTTTTTGCAGCAGCGGGAGTCGATGAACCGCGCCTATGGGATCAAGTTCCCCCTGGGAGCGGGCAAGGGCGTCCTCAAAGCAGCCCAGGAATTTGCCGACAAATTCAGCCTGCGGCGATTGGCGGAGGTTGCCAAACTGCACTTTGTCACCAGCCGCAAGGTGCAGGAACAGGACATCTTTCCGACTTAACAGATAGATTTACCCGGCTGTTAGCCGCTTTCCAAAACCTTTACACCGGCAGTTGAACTCAGATCAGATCGTGGGGATGGCTATAGGGCAATCTCTGCAAGACCTCGTCCGTGCAGCCGCGGGTCAGCGCCAGGCAGGATTTGGCGGCGATGCTCTGTAATTCCGGGGTCAGGTAGCCCAGTTTGACCACGATCACGTCCTGGGCCAGGGGGTCGATTCCCAAAGCATGGAATGGCTCCAGGTCGGTGAAACCGATGTGTTTGGAGCTCAGGATCAGGTCGAATTCCTCCGTCCGGAAAAGGACAAGGGTGGTGGCATAGAGGCCAAAATTTTCCACCAATCGCAGCGGAACGCCCTGCAGTTCAATCGGTTGGCAATACTGGGTGTCAAAGTTACCGCCCACCCGGAGGGAGATTTTTTGTCCCTTATGTTCGGCGCAGATGCGGACAGCGTCCGGATCGTAGATACCGGCAACCGTGATATTTTTACCCCGCGTGAGCTGGCGCAATTCGTTTGCCAACAGCGAGATGAGGGCGGTGTTGTCGGCAGTGGCGCCGGCGGTGGGGTTGTCGCCGGAATCAGAGACCAGCACAGGCTTGCAATCCTCTTGCAGGGCCAGCTTTAGTGCCTGTTCGGGAGGATAGGCGGGGACGGAGAAGCTAAATTCGTTACGCCGGGCGCGGAAACTGTCGCGTAACTGGCGGGCGCAGGCATCCGCCAGGGCCTGGTCATCCTGGGTGACCACGAGCGCGGTGACGCCGTTTTCCTCCGCGTCCGCCCAGGGAAAGCCCAGGAGCAGGGAGGCGGAGCAAACCCCCGGCCGCGCCTCGACCTCGCGCAGTTCGGCGATCAGGGAGCGCATCGGTTCATAGTCGGTTTCGGATTTTTCCCCGGCGATCAGGCAATCCAAATGCGCGGCTCCCATCCGCAGCTTTGTTCCCGTGCTGAGCGACAAGTCCGCCAGCCGTGCTATTTCCCATCCGGTTTCCCAGGCATCGATGTGCGGGGCTGTTTTGAAACCGACCAAAGCTTCCGTACAGCGCAGCATGTCCCTGGTGACCGTGGCGTGCATGTCCAGGCCGCAAAAGAGGGGAAGAGAGGGGTATGCGGACTTGAGGGCGAGGAGCAGGTCACTTTCCGCGGAACCGATTCCCCGCACCCGCATCGAACCATGCAGGGCGAGCACGCAGGCGTCCACTGGCCCGGCTTCCCGCAGATGGCTGAAAAACTCATTTTTGAGCCTGCCGTAAAGCTCTGCGTCCACTTCGCCATTCGGCACCGCCCGGGCAAAGACCAGCGGCACAAGTTCATATCCCGCTTGCTGTTGGAAGTAGGAGATGATCCCTTTGGCGAGCAAATAGGCATCCTGGTGAGCGTAGATTTCCCCACGGCGGAAGATCAGGAAATCCTCTTCGCCGGTGACGAGGGGGCTGAAAGTGTTCGATTCGTGAAAGAATCCGCCGATGGCAATACGCATAAGCTTCCTCTGCAGTTAGTTAACTTTTGTTGCCATATATCTGCCGCCCGCGCGATTATGTCAAGCAGGATATATGCATTCAACCTGCACGCGAAAGGAGGGCGGCTGATATTCTCAATCCTCTTGCAAACCATGCAGATAAGCTCACTCATTTTCTTGACAATCGCATAAATAGACAGATACATTCCGCAATATGCTTCATAGCGCCCTCCCTTGATACTACTGGATTTAGTGCCATCATCCTTAGGTCATCCTTATAAATTATAAGGTTGACCTAAGGAAGACCAGGGTCTGAGCGCCGAATGCAAATGAGAGCCACCCGCGCGCGAGGGGAAAGGGAAGTGGCAGACACATGTCCGCGCAATTATGGGCAAGTATATTTATATACTTGCCTTGGAATTCGCTTCCCGCCTGGCATGAAGGGGTCGTAGCACCTATATATATGGGGGGATAATTTGGTG
Organism: Candidatus Cloacimonadota bacterium; assembly: GCA_035450685.1. GTDB lineage: Bacteria > Cloacimonadota > Cloacimonadia > Cloacimonadales > Cloacimonadaceae > Syntrophosphaera. The sequence continues at coordinate 16,070 of DAOTNF010000018.1, forward strand.
GAAAGGTGTTTTTGAGGTGGAAAGGTGGAAAGGTGAAATGGTGGAAAGGTGCCTGTTTTTTATAACCTTACGCGTATGTTTCTAAAAGACTGGATCACGGGTCAAGCCCGTGATGACACGGCTTTATGGCTTGGTGGAGGTTTGTTTCGGGGTCGGGTGTTTGTTTTAAAAGACTGGATCACGGGTCAAGCCCGTGATGACGTAGTTTTGGGGTCTGTCGTGGTTTGTTTTGTGGTTTGTGTGGCCGTTTCTAAAAGACTGGATCCCGGGTAAGCCACCCCAGAGGGGGCCCCGACTTCCCGTGATGACACAGAATATAGCTTGGTGGACTTGTTTCGGGGGAACCTTTCCACCATTTCACCTTTCCACCTTTCCACTGCAGTTGCCAAAAGACTGGATCCCGGGTCAAGTCACCCCACCAAACCGCTACGCGCTTTGGCGAGGACCCCGACAGGACGGGATGACGCGGTATATAGCTTGGTTGGCGTTGTTTCAGGGCTGTGTGCTGTGATGTGGCTTCAAAAGACTGGATCACGGGTCAAGCCCGTGATGACACAGTATTTGGTCGGGGGATAGTTTATTTTGGGGTTTGGGTGGTAGTTCCTAAAAGACTGGATCACGGCTCGGAGGCCGTGATGACACAGTATTTGGTCGGGGGTGGTTGTTTTGGAGTTTGGGTGGTAGTTTATAAAAGACTGGATCCCGGGTCAAGTCACCCCACCAAACCGCTACGCGCTTTGGCGAGGACCCCGACAGCCCGGGATGACACGCTTGTTGTCTGGTCTGGTTCGTTTCCGGACTGGCGGGGCATAATGCCTTGACGGCGCTATGGCAAGCGCCGGCACACTATTGTGGATGCCTTTCTGTCATTCGCTCACATAGGTAGTCAGCAGCTTGAGGGTGGCGTCCACGGCCTTTGTGTGGGTGCGTTCATAGCCGTGGGAGGCAAAGACTCCGGGCCCGATCAGCTTTGGCCAGAATCTTTAGCAAGCCAAAAAAGTGATTGACACAAAGCGGGAAAACAATACAGAATCACCTTGGCTAAAAAAGCGGCGAAATCTGTGGGACGTCGCCTGCTAACCCCTCTCCGGGGAAACAGATAGCCCTCCCCACGGATGGCGCCGCGCGGCCCGGCCTGGCCGGAAATCCGTCTCTGAGCCACAAGGAGTACACGATGCAAGCTTTCGCAGTACAGCCCCGGAAACGCGCCGCGGAGTCCTCCGCTCCGCGATCGGCAAGCGGGATATACCCGCGGCTTCTCATCCTGTTGATTTGCCTGTTCGCCTTTGGCGTGGGCTGTCTGGAAGCCCAGTCCAAATCATACGCTGACTGGTGGACGAGGATCGACTCGTTGCAAAGGGAGGGGCTACCCCAGTCCGCCCTGGAGGCGCTGGATTCGCTCTACGCGGAGGCTTTGGCGGACGGCCAGACCGGCCAGCAGATCAAGGCGCTAATGGCGATGCTGGGCAATATCGGTTCCTATCAGGAAGCCCACCGCCTGCAGGCGATCGCGCGCACCAGGCAGCACCTGCAAAACTCGACCCAGCCCGCCACCTCGATCCTGCACAGCATGCTGGCACAACTCTATTGGAACTATTACACGGGCAACCGCGGGCGCTTTGCCAAACGCGGAGCCCTGTTGGATTACCAGCCGGAGGACATTGCCACCTGGGACTTGCAGACGCTTAGCCGCGAGGTGTTCAGGGAATTCCACCTCTCGCTGGAACAGCGTGAATTGCTGCAGGAACTGAAGATTGAGGATTTCGGTGCCATGCTCCAGGGCGGAGATGCGGTTGGACGTGGCTTGCGGCCTACGCTCTATGACTTTTTGGCGCACCGCGCGCTGGATTTTTTCAAGAGCAGCGAATCCGGGATCGCCCTGCCTCCGGAGTCTTTCCAGATCGGCGATCTGCGCTTTTTCGCTCCGGCGGAGCGCTTTGCCCGCTGGCAGATCAGCTCGCCGGACACTCTTTCCCTGCCCTACAACGCGGCGCTGCTGTTTCAGGACTTGCTGCTCTTCCATCTGGATGATGCCGATCCCGCCGCTTTGCTGGAGGTGGATATCGAGCGGCTGGAGTTTTTCTATCAAAACACTGTGCTGCCCTCTCCGGAGCAGCCTTACGCGGAAGCCTTGCGGCTGTTGCAGTCCCGCTATGCGGGCGATCCGCTCTCTGCCTTGCCCACCTTCAAGCTGGCACGCCTCAAGCACGACCTGGGAATCCCCCACGATCCCGATGGCAATGACGATCTGCGCTGGAACTACAAGCAGGCCGCGCAGATGGCCGACGCCTGCGCGGAGGAGTTTCCCACCAGTTTCGGCGGACAGTCCTGCGCGGTGCTGGCTGCAAACATCCGCCAGCCGCGAATATCGGTAGCGATGGAGGAGTATGCCTGTCCCGGCCAGCCCTGGTTGCTCAAGGTCGATGCCAAAAACCTGAACGGGATCAGGGTGAAGGTCTTCCGCCAACCCTATCCTGAACCGAAAGAATGGTACAGAAGAAGAAACAACAGAATCTACGAAGTGCTATCCCGATTAAGGAAAGCAGAAGATATGACGCCCGTTTTGGAACGGGAGTTCAGACTGGAAAATGAAGGCGACTACCGGCAGCGGGGCTTTGAACTGCCCATGGATGGATTGCCCGCGGGCCACTATCTGGTGTGGGTCACCAATCTGGCCAGCGGCAATCTCAAGGAAGGCCAATGGGGTGCAGCAGGCTACATGAGCGTCAGCAATCTGGCGCGGATCTTCCCCGCCAGCCAGGGCGGCAGGATGCTGCTGCTCAGCCGGAGCAGCGGCGAAAGGGTGGGCGCGCAGGTGCAAGTCCTCCACGCAGTAAGGGACTCAAACAGAGAATACAGCTATGAAAGAATCTGGAGGGGCTGTCCAGACAGCCTGGGCCTGGTGACGATCCCCAAACAGAGCCAATACTATGACAACTACCTGCTTGCCACCCACGGCGCGGATTCCCTGATGGCAGGATATCTGAATCAAAGTGAGCGCTCCAACGAAAGCATCAAATGGCAGCGCACCCTGCTCTTTGCCGACCGCGCCATCTACCGGCCGGGCCAGACGGTGCATCTGAAAGGAGTGTCTTTCTCGTCCGACGGCGGCAGCGACACCTCGCTGCGTACCGGATTGGTAATGGATATTGTTTTTCAAGACGCCAACGGCAAGAAAATCTCCAGCCAGAAGGTGCAGACCAACGAGTTCGGCACCTTCAGCACCAGCTTTACCATCCCGAAAGGGCTGCTCAACGGAGAATTCTCCATCAGGAGCAGTTTAGGCGACGGAAGACTGCGAATCAGCGTGGAGGAATACAAGCGTCCGCGCTTTGAAGTGAAGCTGGACAAGCCGGAGGGCAGCTACAAGCTGAACCAGACCGTGAGCCTCAAGGGCCGGGCGCTCACCTATGCCGGTTTCCCGGTGGACAACGCCGTGGTGAGCTTTCGTGTGTCGCGCCAGGCAAAATATCCCTTCTGGCGCAGGTGGTGGGGTCCTGCCCCTCAGTCGCCGCAGCAGGAGATAAGCTTCGGCAAAGTGCGCACAGACTCCCAAGGCGGGTTTACGCTCAGCTTCCTGGCCGAGGGCGACGCTTCCGCCCTGCCCCGTTACAATCCCTACTTCAACTTCGTCATCAGCGCCGATGTGACCGATATCAGCGGCGAGACCCACAGCGCGGTTTTGAACCTCGCCATCGGGGAAAAAGACCTGATCCTGGACGCTACGCTGCCGGAGCAGGTGGATTTGCGCGGGGGCAGCCTCAAACTCCCGGTGAAGGCAAGCAATCTGGGAGGAGAGCCGCTCACGGCCAGCGGAGAAGCCAGGATCGTCCGCCTGCGCGCCCCTGGCCGCATCCTCAAAAACAGGATCTGGAGCGCGCCAGACCGCCAGTTCATGAGCCGGGAGCGGCAATTGGAGCTATTTCCTGAACTGCCCTTCGGCAATGAGGATGATATCGAAACCTGGCCGGAGGAGGAAGAGGTCTGGAAGCTCAGCTTCGCCCTGCCCGGGGAAGCGGAACTGTTGATCGACAAACTTTCCCAATGGAAACCCGGGGCCTATAAGCTGGAGCTCAGCGGCCGCCACCATCAGCAGGAAGCCGCCACCGTCAGCTATTTCACCCTCTTCGACTCCCGCTCCAAACGGCTGCCCTATCCCCAGGCCGACTGGTTTGTGCCCCTCAAGGTGGAATGCCAGCCCGGCGAGACCGCGCGCCTGCTCATCGGCAGCAGCTATGCCAGGCAATCCGTGCTCTACGAGGTGGAAAAGAATCACAGCGTCGTGCTGCGCCAGCGCCTCCTGCTGGACGGGGAACAGCGCCTGCTGGAACTGCCGGTCACGGAAGCCGACCGGGGCGGATTCTGGGTGCATCTCACCTTCTTCCGGGCCGGCAGGGTCTATCTGCACAGCCAGGAAATCAAGGTGCCCTGGACCAACAAGGAACTCAGCTTCGAGTATGCCAGCTTCCGGGACAAACTGCTGCCCGGCGGCACTGAGGAATGGCGGCTCAAAGTGAAGGATCACAGCGGCGGAGCGGTGCTGGCGGAAGTGCTGGCCTCCATGTATGATGCATCCCTGGATGCTTTCCGGAAAAGCGACTGGAACAGCTCGGTCTATAGCTCCACAGGCAGGTCACATAACTGGCTGAGGGAAGGCTTCAATAGCTCTTACAGTCTGCAATCCATGTTTAATTTCCACGACCGCGACTATCCTATCCGGAGCTTCGAACGTCTCGACTGGCAGAACTACTATATTTCCAATTATAGATACGAAAGCAGGTTATCCCAAAATCGGGACGCATATTCTTTCATCCCATTTGATGATGAATTGAAGAGCAGCGGCGTGGTGGTGGCAGCCGAAAATGAAAGTGCCGGCAGCTCAAGGCCGGTTGTTATGGATAAATTGTCGGAGTCGGGTGTCTCTGATATATCCGACATCGTATCTTTGCAGTCAGGAGCAGGAAGCGGAGCGGCTGCCGAACTGGAAAGCGTGCACGCCCGGGCGAACTTCGCCGAGACAGCCTTCTTCTATCCCAATCTGCGCACCGACGCGGATGGCGGGGTTTACTTCAGTTTTCAGGTGCCGGAATCCCTCACCCGCTGGAAGTTCCGCGCCCTCGCCTCCACCACCGCGTTGCAACTGGGCTACACCGAGCGCGAGGCAGTCACCCAAAAGCCCCTCATGGTGCAGCCAAACCTGCCCCGCTTTTTGCGGGAGGGCGACCGCATCACGCTTTCCGCCAAGATATCCTCCCTGGATGACGCCGACCATTCCGGCTACTGCCAGCTTTTCCTCTTTGACGCCCTGAGCATGCAGCCGGTGGATTCACTCTTTGCCCTGGCGCAGGCCAGGCAGCCTTTCAGCGTTGCCAAAGGCGCCAGCGCGGCCCTGACCTGGGAACTGAACATGCCGTTTGGCCTGGGCGCAGTCACCTGCCGCTTTGTGGCTGCCAGCGGCGATTTCTCCGATGGCGAGGAAAACACCCTGCCCATCCTCTCCAACCGCATGCTGGTGACCGAAAGCCTGCCTCTGGCGGTGCGCGGCCGGAGCGAGAAAGCCTTCGACTTCACCAGGCTGCGCGAGCACGGTTCCGACACCCTGCGCCATTACAAACTGACCCTGGAATACAGCTCCAATCCAGCCTGGTACGCGATCCAGGCCCTGCCCTACCTGATGGAAGACCCTTACCCCTGCAACGAAGGGATTTTCGCCCGTTTCTATGCCAACAGCCTGGCCGCCCACATCGCTCAATCCGATCCCCACATCGAAAGGGTATTCAAGGCCTGGCGCGACAGTCCCTCTTCCACCGCGCTGCTTTCCAAACTGGAGCAAAATGAGGAACTCAAATCCCTGCTACTGCAGGAAACCCCCTGGGTGATGGACGCCCAAAACGAAACCGAGGCCAAACACCGCCTGGGACTGCTCTTTGACCTCAACCACATGGCGGGGCAAAGCAACTCCGCGCTGGCCATCCTGGCCCGCAATCAGCTTACGGGCGGCGGCTGGAGCTGGTTTAATGGCATGGAACCCTCCTGGTGGACAACCCAATACATCGTGGAGGGATTTGGCCATCTGGATCACCTTGGAGTGGGTTCCGCGCGCTCGGCGGAGGTTCAGAGGATATGCGACGCGGCGCTTGGATATCTGGACGGCAAGATCAGGGATTCCTACCTGTATCTCAAGAAAAAAGGATTTTTGAATCTGGACAACCTGGGCTATCTGGAGTTGCACTATCTCTATACCCGCTCATTTTTCCTCCACAAGCCGGTGGCTGAGGACGCCCGCGAGGCGGTGGACTACTTCCTTGGCCAGGCACGCAAGCATTGGCGGCAGTGGGATTTCTACTCTATGGGGCTCATCGCCCTGTCCCTGCACCGGAGGGGCGACAGGGAAATCCCTCCGCGCATCCTGGCCTCCTTGCGGGAACATTCACTGCATGACGAGGAACTGGGCACCTGGTGGCGCGGCGCGGAAGGCTGGTTCTGGTATCAGGCGCCCATCGGCAGGCAGGCGCTGCTGATCGAGGCCTTTTCCGAGATCGGCTCCGACACCGCGCTGGTGGACGACATGCGCACCTGGCTGCTCAAGATGAAACAGACCACCCATTGGAAGACCACCGTCGCCACCGCCCAGGCTTGCTACGCGCTGCTTCTGCAGGGAACAGAGTGGCTGGCGGGCAGCGAACTGGCTCAGATAACTCTGGGCGGCGAGAGCCTGGAACCCGCCTCCAGCGGATCGGTCGAGGCTGGCACAGGCTATTTCAAGACCTCCTGGACTGCTTCAGAGATCGAGCCGCGCATGGCGCAAATCTCCGTCTCCAACCCCAATCCGGTGCCCTCCTGGGGCGCTCTCCACTGGCAGTATTGGGAAGACCTGGACAAGATCACCGGAGCCGCCACTCCCCTCAGCCTAAGCAAAAAGCTCTTCCGCGAAATCGACAGCGACCGCGGCAAGGTGCTGGAACAGATTGGCGAAGGAGCAAGGCTGAAAGTGGGCGACAAGCTGGTGGTGCGCATCGAACTGCGCAGCGACCGGGATATGGAATATGTGCATCTGAAAGATATGCGCGGCGCGGGATTCGAGCCCATCAACGTGCTTTCCCGCTACAAATGGCAGGATGGCCTGGGCTACTACGAAGCCACCGGCGACGCCGCCACCAACTTCTTCATCGACTATCTGCGCAAGGGCACCTACGTCTTCGAATATCCCCTGCGCGTGAGCCAGGCGGGGGAGTTTTCCAATGGCATCGCTTCCATCCAATGCATGTACGCACCGGAGTTCAACTCCCATTCTGAAGGAATCCGGGTGCAGGTGCAACCCTGAACGGGAGGTGTTATCTTATATTGTCCACAAATTACACAAATTACACGAATTATAAGGAGTGGAAAGGTGGAAAGGTGGAATGGTGAAAAGGTTCCCCCCGAAACCACATAGCTATATACCGTGTCATCCCGGCCTGCGAGCCGGGATCCAGTCTTTTAGAATAATCATCCACAAATTACACAAATTAACTCAAATTAAAAGAACGTTAAAGAGTCAACACATCCGACTCCGAAACAAACCATAACAGACTATAACCTGTGTCATCACGGGCTTGACCCGTGATCCAGTCTTTTGTAAACTACCACGCCAGCCCCGAAACAAAGCACACAAGACCACAACACCGTGTCATCACGGCCCTGTCGGGGTCCTCGCCAAAGCGCGTAGCGGTTTGGTGGGGTGAAATGACCCGTGATCCAATACCCTGGGGTGGCAAAGTCCGTTTGCCACAGAGACCGGAGGTCTCTTCCAAACAGACTTCGGCAGCCCCAGCCCGAAACCGCCCCCAAAAAACACCAATCCGCGGCAATCTGCGACTTTTATCCGCGTATATCTGCGAGAACCATGTGACCCGGGATCCAGTCTTTTAGAAAAAGACAAGCATCTGCGCTAACGCAGGCTAAATAGTATCACACCTCCGCTTTACGTATATACGACAATCCTGCCGCTTAAATATCCCTGATGAACCCTGGAGCCGCTAACAAAGACCTCGCCAGACCCCGGGTCTGCGTTCAGGTGGACATTGCCATTGCTGTCCGTGAACCCCTCCAGTCCTCCCCGCAGTCCGGAAAAGGCGACATACACTTTCTTGCCGCTCAAGGGCTTGCCCGTCGATCTCGAAACAACCTGGACAGTAATCATCTTTTCCTCATTTGTGCTTGATTGGCATTGTCTTGTGGATGCCATCCGAGCTGAGGTACACGTCATTTTCATAGATTTGCTCGATCATGTAACCCTCGATGCTGTCAAAGAAGTCCAGTCCAAGCAAATCGATAGCGCTGACTATCGCGCCGGACAATCCCGATTTATAGACCACCAGCCTCACTCTCATCCACTTGTTCCAGGGTATCTGTGTGCCTGTCTGAGCCGAGTTTTTTCCCGCGCCAAGGTAACTGTCGGCATAGTAGATAAACGCGCTGTTTGCCCTGTCTCTGATGTCGATGCCCACGTTCGCGCCAGGCCCGTTGATGACCCAGATGGCGGAACCCTGGATGGTCTGCGGAATGAAGAACATCTCGGTGTTACCCAGAATGTTAGGGTCAGGCGCAAGGTGTGCCACTTGGTCCTGGTTATCGTCCCTGACGGTTACTTTGGTGGGGCCTTCTGAGCAGGACAAGCTAAGAAGCATGGCCAACGCGGCCAGGACAGTTGAAAATCTTATGGAAGCTTTGTTGAACATAGTTTTACTCCTTTTCTGGTTTCATTTGTGTCCATCTGAACGCTCGGCTGGACACCGTCTTTTTGTTAATTGACCGTGGCTCTGGCACGGTAGAACCTGTTTGGCATAAACAACTAAAGCCAAAACAACAAAAACGCCTTTTTTCATCTTACCCCTATGAATACTATTATACGCACAAAATACTTCTAACTAAATGAGGGGTTGAGACCATTCCAGTTTACGAACTTCCATTCCAAGCACCCGAAAACAAGCTGCCATTCCCCCATGATTTGTCAATGAGTTTTTTGTGCCATAATTCCCTCGTATCTGCATAACAACCTGTCTTTATTCGCCTTAACTTGTGGAATAGACAAGGCAATGTAACCTGATCACGGCCCGCAGCCCGGGATGACGCGGTTTTTTTGGAGTATTGAAAGAAATGTAGTTGCTAAAAAGGGGGTTATTCATAAGAGTGGCATATAGTTAAATACTAACTTTTATTTTAGTTTAGCTTGGTTTGCTTCAGGGCTGGATGAAAAGCCCTCTTCTTTTACCAAAGTAATCCGTAAATCAGTCAAATCCGTCAATCCGTATAAGATTGGCATGCCAGGCATCATACGGATGAAACGGATTACACGGATTAACGGATTAACGGATAAATCGTTTTGTCAAGTGTTCATTGCACCTTTATACCTTTCCATGGACATTCCCAAAAGACTGGATCCCGGGGCAAGCTGTTCACGTGGATAATTTAAGGGCTGCCGAAGTCTGTTCGGCAGATGCAACGGAGTTGCCTGTTTGGAAGAGACCTCCGGTCTCTGTGGCAAACGGACTTTGCCACCCCAAGGCACTGGATCCCGGGTCAAGCAAGCTTGCCCGGGATGACACAGTATATAGCCTGATGGTTCTTGTTTCGGGGAACCTTTTCACCTTTCAATCTTAAAAAATCCTGCAGATCCTGTCGATCCTGTTATCCGCGTTCTATAATCATTTCCACCTTTTCACTATCATTCATAAATAAAGCAAACAATATAGTATTACATTCACCAAAAACAACAGCAATAATCCGCATAATCCTTCATACCGCCCTCCTTTGCTGCTACAGCGTTTGGTGCCATCATCCTTAGGTCATCCTTATAAACTATAAGGATGACCTAAGGAAAATATAGACTTAGCTCACCCTCTCAAACGAGGGCAAAGACTGTTTCAGTTGTGAACATTAAATGTCAAAGGCAACTGGCTGGCCTTGGCACTATTTCCCTAACTGGTTTTACAGCATTGGGTTGGCTGGATTTGTCGTGTATGAACACTGGTGGGAAAATCCTTAAAAGACTGGATCCAGGGTCAAGCGGTTCACGCAGATAATCTATGGGCTGCCGAAGTCTGTTCGGCAGAGGCAACGGAGTTGCCTGTTTGGAAGAGACCTCCGGTCTCTGTGGCAAACGGAATTTGCCACCCCAATGGGACTGGATCCAGGGTCAAATGGTTCACGCAGATATACGCGGATAAAAGTCGCAGATGAGCGCGGGGGTTATGGGGCGCGGTTGTTTTGGGGTCTGGTGCTTGTTTTTGGGCTTTAAAAGACTGGATCCCGGGTCAAGCCCGGGATGACACAGCTATGGGATCTGTTGGGGACTTGTTTCGGAGCTGGGTGTTTTCATATTTTTACGCTCGTTTAATCCGAATAATTTGTGTAATTTGTGGATGTTTCTTTCAAAAGACTGGATCCCGGCTCAAGCGGTTCTCGCAGATATACGCGGATAAAAGTCGCAGATTGCCGCGGATTGGTATAATGGGGGTTCAGGATTTGCCGCTTGATTTGCGAGCTGCACCCTTGTCCTTATCTTGTCGTGAGTATTAGCTTGTAGCGAAATGCGCTTACCCATTTATAGAGTAATGTGAGGCTTATCAGAAAAATAATATTCTATTATATAAATGAGTCTGCGGGGGGGTATTCTGCCGATCGGAATAAATAATTATCTATCCATATCTATTTGATAAATAATATAGTTAAGAATTACAGGGCAGGTTAATACCGAGAGTTGGAGCAAGATTTTCATTGACAAGTATAACACAATATTATTGTATCCCCAAAAAGGAGATATTTATGAATATAGACTTTAAACTTGATAAGTTAAGTGTGATTGGAAGAGCCGCGGAGGCATACGCCACCGGGGAATTATCCGAGGTAAAAGAAAGAGCGGAGCGTTTGTATCTTGGCAAGCGCTATCCCTTCGTGATCAGCCCGGACTATCCTTATCCCCTTCACCTGTTCAGCCCCCGTCTTTCAGCGATGCTTGAGGGTGTTACCAATTATCCGGATGCTGAGGAAACCTGGGAACTAATCACTGCCAGGGAGAACATCATCAAGATGACAGCGGTAACTGAGATAAAGAGGACTGCGGCGGAGATACTGGGCCCCCTGTTTGAGGAAAAGTGTTCTCAAAGCGGTAACATCATAGCCCGCAAGCAGATGATAGGCTATATGATCAAGATTGTAATGGAGTGTTTCGGTTATATAACCTCCCAAGGCAGGATGCAAATCGACACAAGCGGAGGGAGTGACAACCCTAACCGCAGAACTAACTTCTTTAAATCGGCAACCCGCTACGCTAAAATGACGCCAGGCGAGCGGGATGGCTTGCTTGGGCAAATCGAAAGCGCGGACGTGAAAAAGCATTTTCTGGCGATCACCGATCTGATCATCAAGGGGCAGACCGGATATCAGAGAGTGTATAACATTGATGGCTTAACGAATTGGGACACATTATAGGGAGATGAAAAATGAAGATCGAGGGTATTGAACCGGTGGAAATCCTGCACAAGCTGCTTGAATTGAAAGCGCCGGAGCGGGTGATCAAGCCGGAAGACAGGCAGGATTCGGCTCAGGCAGGGGGAATTGCACCCATTGCCAGGCCCATGGCGAAGCTGCTGGACAAACACATAAACAGGTTGATAAAGCATCCCCTGTTTGAGGGTTACGCCCTCTCGCGGCAGGATGTGATGGTGATAGCCGACCTTTGGCAATTTCATCTTGAGATGCCGGGCCGGGGCAGTATCTGGGCCGGCATCTGCGCAAGCGCAAAGATCGAGCGGCACAAGGTTACGGAGTGTCTGGAGTATATCGCCAAGCTCCTGGCGCGCAACATCATCTGCTTTGATGAGAGGATCGGCGGTAACTACTTTCTGAACCCTATCATCCTGCAAGCGGCTGAATACACCCTCAGCAAAGACCTCATCCTGAGAATATTGGGAAGGGACATCAACAACGATCTGGAGGCGATCCTGAAAGAGAACTGGCAGGATGACGATGACTTTTTGGGCGATCTGAGGCAGGTCTTCGATCTCTGCTATAACAGCTTTTCTGAACTGGGCAGCAGGTCTCCCATGCTGGAATATCCGATACTTTCCGCCTGCCTGAAGCTGCTCAAGGAGAGGATGGCGGCCGCTCCGGAGACCTTGGGGATAAAAACGCTTGCGCGCCGGCACGCCCTGAACGGAGACCAGTTGTCCGTCATGCTTTTGGTTCTGTATCATCAGCTTTACAGGAGTGGCGTGATCACGGAACCTGATCTGGTTCTGTCCCTGGCGCCCGATCCCAGGTTAAGATCGCGGCAGCAAGATCTGATAAGCGATAGCTCGGTGCTGATAGCGTCAGGATTGGTCGCCAAAGAGTCCTATGCTTTCAGAGGGCAGGCAACGGTTTTGGGCATCCCGCGGGATGTGCTGAAGTCGCTTGGATACAGGGCGGGAAGCTCTGATAAGAAAAAGACGGGGAAACTGGACGCATTCTTCCAAAAGAGCCAGCCTGTCCAAACCCTTGACGATGTGATAATTCCCGCTCCGGACAAGCAACTGATTGCCCAGATAATCACCAAGTGCAAAAGCGAAAAACGCAACGCCCTGGCAAAGTGGGGATTCAAGGCAGAAAACGCCAGACAGGGTGTGGTGCTGCTGCTCTACGGCGCTCCCGGAACCGGAAAGACCTACACGGCAGGGGCGATAAGCAATGAACTGCGCAAAGACCTGGTAACGCTCAATGTGCCGGAACTGCGGAACAAATACTATGGCGAGACGGAAAAGCTGGTCAAGGAAGCCTTTGCCGGGATGCGCGAGATGGCAGCCGGGGAAGAGACTGCCCCGGTGTTCCTCCTGAACGAGGCGGATCAGTTGATCCATGCAAGGATCGCCATCACTACGGAATGCGATGCTATCGAAAACGCCATCCAGAGCATCATTCTGGAGGAACTGGAGACCTTTCCGGGCATCCTGATCCTCACCACCAACCTCGAAAACAACCTCGATGAGGCCTTCTTCCGCCGCTTTGACCTCAAATTCAGGTTCAGCCTGCCCGACCTCGAATGCAGACGCCAGCTTTGGAAGCTGTATCTCAGAAAAGAGATTCCGGGAGCGGGGGAGATCGATGTTGAGCCTCTGGCGCGGAAATACCAGTTCAGCGGCGCGCAGATCGCGCTGGTGGTGCAAAACGCCTGTGTCGAAGCCATCGGCCGGACAGGTGAATTCAGACGCCTCTGCCTGCCAGACCTGCTGAAATACGCAGACCTGGAACAGCCGTGGACAAACAGCGTGAGTAAAAGCATAGGATTCTAACAGGATATGATGAGAAGCACAGTCTCTGAAAATATCGAGCTCAAGCTTGACAAAAAAGTTCCCTCTAATAGTTTCTGCTCAGTTAGTAGGTATGCAGATGTGGAACAGCCGTGGACAGGTAGAGAAAATATAATGAACAGGTTTTGGAGGTAAGATGAAACCTGAAAGAACGATAAATCGGAAGATGGTTGAAGCTGCCTTGATCATGAAACAGATCAATGGCGAGACGACCCAAACCATTCCACATGACGTGGATTTGAAACACGTATATTGTGCTAATCATGCAGACAGCGTGATTAATGGCATCACTGCTGATATGTTCTGCTACGATCTTATCCGTGGAGATGGAGGAGAGCTGAGCAATTTAACGGGGTCAGTACCAAAATTCAACTCAATCTCATCCTCAGCATCAATGGCTGTAAGCACTTTTGCACCATGGAAAAGCCGCCTGAGTGAACTAATGATTAATCTCGGAACACATCAATTGTCAGGATTTGACAAATTGGAATTTGAACATATTGCTAAAACAGCCATCCCAAAAGCCAGGAAACATCCTAATCTGGATGTTTGGTTAGAATCTAATAAAGCAATCCTCGCCATTGAATGTAAGTTTTGCGAGTTTCTGGACGAGAGAAAAGAAAATGCAAGTCTGCACCAAGCATACAAGAGACTTGCCTCATCAATGGACCAGCAAAATCCTTGGGTGAAGGCGATTTGTCTTGTTACAAACACGAAAGGTGAATGTAAATACAGATTCTTTAATGCTGTTCAAATAATCCGTCACTACTTTGGCGTACTTAACTCTGATCAGAAAGAGAAGCATCTACTGTATCTATACTGGCATCCGGAAAACGAGGACTGGATGGATATCCACCCCTTTGATTTGCACATGAAAGAGCTGAGGGAGTTTTCTGAACTTGTGTCACAAACTACTGATGTACATTTTCATTATATGAGCTTCAACGAGCTATGGAAACGATGGGCTTCAGGTGATTGTCATCCTATTCAGGCTCAGATTGAAGCCATAAGAAATAAATACATTATCAAGGTTATTATAACCCAAAATGTTAAAGGAGAAAAGAATGAAAAACAAGTCAGATGACATTCGCACAAAGAACTTTATGTTGTTTGATGATAATCACGGCAAGGTTCCCGAAAAGATTAATGATGAGCAGTCAATGTCAAGGCGCATGTATTGGAACAAAAAGCCACTGGTAATTGAGTTGCAAGGCACAACGCACCGTATTACTCTTATTGGTTATGAAATACCATTAGGAACAAATATAACCAACCAGAAGTACGTTGATTTACTTGGAATCGATGAAAAACATAATCTATATCTAATTGAAACAAAAATACATAGCTCCAGTGAAAAACCCAGTGATGTCATTTCAAATCAAATAAACATATATCATCATAGATTTAATAAGTCACTTCCTTACATTATCAACGAGTTGAATCAGAATGAATTATATGCCAGTGCTAAGGTCAATAGTGTTAGAAAGATGCTTCTTGCCCCAAAGAAGTATTTCGATAAGTATGATACTGATGTTAGGAAAATAAAAAGCGATGTTATACTTTGCCATTTTGTATTGAGCGATCAGTACAAAGATATTACATCAATATCAAATGATGAGGGCTCGATACCGTTGTGTGTCAGTAATACTATGTCATCACAACAGATAAGGGAATAAGAGGTTATAAAAAGTACAAAAATGGCTAAAAAAAAGAGATACGGATCATGAATATCCGATCTATCTTGATTGATTATCATAGCTTAATCGATTTAAAAGCATTTAAAAGAGCTGTGTTAGCTTAAATATAGATTATATACCTCGAGGAGGGTATTATAGCATTTGAATACTGCAAGAACAAGAGGAACAGAGGATCAATCGAATAAAGAACAATCTGCCAAACAAGCTAAGTACCGCTGATTTTGACTCTGTCTCTTTCTTTGCAAGGCAAATAATAGCGTCATTGAACGCAAGTCGTTGTTGAAATAAACCAAAAATCGATCTGGAGGATAGATGAGTTTCGTCCACCTACACGTTCACAGCGAGTATAGTTGGCTGGATGGAGCCTGTTGCATAGACGATCTGGTGCAGAGGGCGGTGCAGTATAAGATGCCGGCTGTGGCCATCACGGACCGCAATAGCGTGGCGGGGGCTTCCCGCTTATGGCACCGCTGCGTCAAAGTGGGGATCAAGCCGATCATTGGCCTGGAGATCGAGGTATTGAACGATCCTGGCGATGGCAGGGCCTTTTCCGTGATCCTGCTTGCCAAAAATGGCTCCGGTTACGAAAATCTCTGCCGTCTGGTCACTCTGGCTTATGAGGCTGATCCGGATACCCCTCGGGTCAGCAAAAGCCAGTTGCGGGATCATGCACGGCATCTGATCTGCCTGTCCTTCAGTGTGGCAGGCGAACTCTGCACCCTGCTGCTGGAAGGAAATGACGAGCAGGCCAGGCAGGTTTCGGACTGGTATCATGAGGTCTTTGGCGAGGATTACTATTACGAAATCCAAAACCACGGGCTTCCCTCTGAGGCGGTCGCCATGAACAAACTGCTGAACCTGGCCTGGCAAACCGGGATACCTGTGGTCCTCACCAATGATTGCCATTACCTGGATCGCAAGGACTCCATCGCCATCGATGCCCTAAACTGCATCAGGAAAGGTATCGATCTTGGCCATCCGGAGGCCAAACGCTTTGCCTGCAATGAGTATTACTTCAAGTCTCCCAAAGAGATGAAGTCTCTCAGCGGCTTTGCGCCACAGCTTGTCAGGAACAGCCTGGCAATAGCCGATAAGATCGATGTGACGGATGGCTATATCCCCGTGTATGGCAGCGGGTTGCCGGCGTCAAAGGTGTTTGGCTTGCTGAATAGTTATCCATCCGCATTGAAGGTCAATTTGAAGCCTCGCATCGGACATTTAACGATTTCTTTGAATGGGCATAAATCTGACGGGGTATTGGAGTATCTGCGCCAGCAACTGCCTGATATTGAGTTCATCCGCTTTACCGAATATTACCCATGGACGGTAAGAAGCGTCTTTGGCGCAGTCCTGAACGCGATGAAGGTGCCGGAAGAGAAGATCAGGGAGTTTCGCGAATTGATTCCGGCTGGCGCAATGACCCTCCGTGAAGCTGCCTTGATAAGCACGGATTTCTCCTGCCTCTCCAGCGAAGATTATGTGTGCGCGTTAGCCGCGGAGATGGCAGACACCCTGATCAATACATTCAGAGAAAAAATGCTCTTGAAACACAACTATGCGCTGGTGCCGAAGGGAACGCCGGTTCCAATTGCCCGGAATGATGAGGGGCAGCCAGGATGTCAGTATGAATTCAACCTCATCAATGCGCTAGGTTTTATTAGCCTGAAGTTTATACTATAATTAAAAAGTAAGAGGAAAGATGACTACAAACCAAGAACCCAATGTGACCAGATTAAAAAATAGCTCCCTCACCAGAGTGGAACCAGTTTTTAAGATTCTGCTTAAACTAGATCCAACAGGACTTTCCTGGCTGGCGAAGTTAATCAAATTGACAAACAAAAACACCGATATAGCCACCAGGATTGCATCGATGAATTGCAAAATAATGGATTACTGTGTAGAGTTAAAGAATGGAAGGCCGAAGTGTTTTGAGAGGAGCATTGTTCCCAGTTATGCATTTTTGCGTTGGCTAATCGAGCATCCCGAAAGGCTGAAAGTTCCCAAAAACTATGGTACTAAAGATGAGGCAAAGAGAGAGAACAGGAAAAAGCTGCTGGGAGTTTACGGTGTACAAGTTCAGCAAGAAAAGATGAGTGAGGCGCTAAAATTGCTAGACGAGAAAGGGGCACAAAAATCAAGAGGACAGTGGTGGGCATTTGAGGGTTACACAAGAGTTGATTGTCTTCTGGAAACAGATGACTTTATTCTGGGTATAGAAGGGAAAAGAACTGATAAAGAGTCAAGTAGAATCAATTGGTTTTCCCCAAGAAACCAAATTATCCGCAATCTCGAAGCGATTAAAGCGGAAGCCGGATCGAAAGCATATGCAGTCTTACTTATGAACGAAGATGGCTCGGATCCTATCCTTGATGCAGACTTTTCAAACAGCCTTCCTCACTATTCTCCGCAAGAAATCCAGGAGTTGAAAGGGCATTATCTGGGGTCTGTATCCTGGCGGCAAGCTTGCACTGCTCTTGGCATAGATCCAAATACTTTACCAGATACAGTCTTGGATATTCCAGAGGAGTGACTCAAGTTCAGGGTGAGCTGTGCCCAGAATCTAAGAAGCTGACCAATAGAACAAATCAAGGATCGGTAACAACTTTCAAAGAGATGTAAAGAACTAGGATGCTACCTAAGTATATTAATGAGAAAAGATATCTATGTTTTACTCTTTAATAAGGATAGATTGATGAAAAACCATATGCACCTTATAATGATTAGCATAGCCATTGGCGACGCCCTGGGCTTTCCTGTCCAGTTTGAGCCGAGGTCAGAGCGCAGGAAGCGTCCCGTGGTCGATATGGGCAAATACATGGACGAGCGCGGGCAGATTCGCTCCTGGGGGAACGAAGTCACAGGCATGTGGTCGGATGACACGTCCCTCACTCTCTGCCTGGCGGAAAGCCTGCTGAATGGCTTCGACCTGAAAGACCAGGCGGAGAAGTTCATCGCCTGGCTGGATCGGGGGTATTTGTCCGCCCGGGATCACGCTTTTGACGTGGGCAGACAGACCACTGAAAGCCTTGCCCGGGTGCGGTCTATACTGCGTAGCGGCAGATTTGCCGAACTGGAAAACCTTGCCGACGACACGAATGAATGGAGCAACGGCAATGGCGCGCTGATGCGCATCCTGCCTTTGCTGGTGTATATCAGGGGCAAAGACGCGGCGGAGCAGTTCGCCCTGATCCGCAGAGCCGGCGCGCTCACCCATCCCCATATCAGATCGGCCCTGTGCTGTTTTTTCTATCTGAAGATGGGGGAGTATCTCATTGGCGGCATAGACAAATACAGTGCTTTCCAGTCCGCCCGCGGGGATACTTTGAGCCTCATGGAGCAGCAGAACTGCGCCGCTTCCGAGTATAAAGCCCTCGCTAGGTCGCTCAGCGGTGACCTGGGCAACTTGCCGGAGGAAGAGATCGACTCCGGCGGTTACGTGGTATCCAGCCTGGAGGCCAGTATCTGGTGCCTGTTAAATACGGACAGTTTCCGTGACGCCGTGTTGAAAGCGGTGAATTTGGGCGATGACACCGATACGACAGGCGCGATCACCGGAGGTCTGGCGGCACTGCTCTATGGAGCGGATTCCATCCCTCCGGAGTGGATAGCCCAACTGAAGAAACCCGGGTTGTTCGAGGATCTGATTTCCAGATACGATACTTCTGTATGAGGCACTAAAAGACTGGAACCCGGGTCATGTGGTTCACGCGGATTTACGCGGAAAAAGACGCGGATTGGAGGTCTGGTGATGTTTTATTATTGGGCTGGCGGGATCGCCTTTCTGTTTTACCATAGTAATCCGTAAATCAGTCAAATCCGTCAATCCGTATAAGATTGGCATGCCAGGCATCATACGGATGAAACGGATTACACGGATTAACGGATAAATCATTTTGCCAAGTGTTCATGGCACCTTTATACCTTTCCATGGACTCCCCAAAAGACTGGATCCCGGGTCAAGCAAGCTTGCCCGGGATGACACAGCTTTATAGATTGGTGGACTTGTTTCAGGACACCTCAGGGTCACTTACCACATTTTCACCAATGGTCTTTTCCAATCTATATCCTGCTGATCCAATCGATCCTGTCATCCGCGTTCTATTATCCATTCCACCTTTCCACGACCTTTTCGTAGCACCTATATATTATAGAGGGGGATGGCCCTCATTTGCATTTCCCTCTCCGGCGTGGGTCTTCCTGGGGTCAACCTTATAATTTATAAGGATGACCTAAGGATGATGGCACAGAATCCAGTCGTAGCAAAGGAGGGCGGTATGAAGGATATTGCAGAATGTATTGGATATTCTATGCGATTGTCAAGTAATTGACGCCTGTTTTTTGGGACGGGTGCTTGATTGGGGTTATAAAAGACTGGATCCCGGGTCAAGCAAGCTTGCCCGGGATGACACGGTTTTTAGTCTGGGTGTAGTTTGTTTCAGGGCTGGGTGGTAGTTTCTAAAAGACTGGATCACGGGTCAAGCCCGTGATGACACGGTTTCTGGGTCGGGTGGGGCTTGATACGGGGGAACCTTTTCACCATTTCACCTTTCCACCTTTCCACCTTCAAAAATCTGCGCCAATCTGCGTGAACCAAATATCCTGCCAATTCTGTCGATCCTGTCATCCTCGTTCTATTCAGGGCAAGTTCGCTGTCACCTTGCCCATGCCTGCCACTAAAAACAAGCTCCAGCCAGCCTCCCGCAAAAAAAGCCTTGACACGCATACCCCGCCCGTGGACAGGTGAACTCCGTTAAAAACACCTGAGGACCCCAATGAAAGAAGGTTTCATACCCAAAAACGATTATAAGTCCATATTCTTTACAGATAAAGCGGAAAGCTGCAGCGAAGACATCAAAAGCCTGTTCCTGGGACATCTGGAATACTCCCTGGTCAAGGACACCACCACGGTGCAGCCCTGGGACGTCTATTACGCCCTGAGCCTGAGCCTGAGAGACCGCCTCATCGAGCGCTGGCTGCGCACTCAATATGAGTACCGTAAGCGGGACGTGAAAAAGGTCTGCTATCTCTCGATGGAGTTCCTGATGGGCCGCCTGCTGCGCAATACGCTCATCAATCTGGATGAATACAACAACAGCTACGACCTGCTCAAGGAATTCGGCTATGACCTGGAAGACATCGCGGAACTGGAGCCGGACATGGGCCTTGGCAACGGCGGTTTGGGGCGCCTGGCCGCCTGTTTCATGGATTCCCTCGCCACCCAGGCCTATCCCGCCTATGGCTATGGCATCCGCTATGAGTTCGGTATCTTCAAGCAGTCGATAGTGCAGGGCTATCAGGTGGAGGAACCCGACCACTGGCTCAAGAAAGGCTGCCCCTGGGAGATCAAGCGCCCGGATATCACCTACCGGGTGCGCTTCCGCGGCAAAGTGCTTAGCGACACCCTGCCGGATGGACGCGTGCAGCAGCGTTGGGTGGACACCAAAGACGTGATGGCCGTGGCCTGGGACATCCCCATCCCCGGATACAAGGTGGACAACGTGAACAGCCTGCGCCTCTGGCAAGCCACCGCCACCGATGAATTTGACTTCGACTATTTCAACAGCGGCGACTACGTGCGCGCCGTGGAGGGGAAAAACATCTCGGAAAACATCTCCAAGGTGCTCTATCCCAACGACAATTTCCATCTGGGCAAGGTGCTGCGACTGGAGCAGGAATACTTCTTCGTGAGCGCCACGCTGCAGGATATCTTTGCCGCTTTCAAGCAGGATCACGACTGCTTTGACGAACTGCCGGACAAGGTGGCCATCCAGCTCAACGACACCCATCCCGCCCTGGCCATTCCGGAGATGATGCGCATCCTCATCGATGAGGAAAACCTGGTTCCCCAGCGGGCCTGGGATATCACCCGCCGCTGCTTCAGCTACACCAACCACACCATCCTGCCGGAAGCCCTGGAAAAGTGGAGCGTCTCGCTCTTTGAAGAACTCTTGCCCCGCCATCTGATGCTGATCTACCAGATCAACAACCTGATCCTGGGCGAGGTGACCCGCCTCTATCCCGGCGACATCAACAAAATGCGTAGCCTCAGCATCATAGACGAGGGGCCGGACAAAGCCCTGCGCATGGCACACCTCTGCCTGCACGGCAGCCACGCGGTGAACGGAGTTGCCGAGCTGCACTCCCGCATCATCCGCGAAAGGATATTCCCAGATTTTTACGCGATGTATCCCGAACGCTTCCAGAACAAGACCAACGGCATCACGCCCCGCCTCTGGCTGCGCGCCTGCAATCCCCATCTGGCGTCGCTGATCACCGAGCACATCGGCGAAAGCTGGGTGGGAAACCTGGACTACATCCGCGGCATCGAGCAGTATGTGGACGATCCGGAGTTCCGCGAAAGCTTTTTGGAGATCAAAGCCATCAACAAACGCGAGCTGGCGCGCCACATCTATCGCGAAACGGGCATCCGGGTGCCCATCGAGAGCATCTTTGACGTCCAGATCAAGCGCCTGCACGAATATAAACGCCAGCTTCTCAACGTGCTGGCAACCATCGCCCGCTATCTGCGCATCAAGCGGAATCCCCTCGGGGACTACGTCCCGCGCACCGTGATCTTTGCCGGAAAAGCCGCCCCGGGCTACTTCCTTGCCAAATGGCTGATCAAGCTGATCAACAACCTGGGCGATGTGGTCAACAGCGATCCCGATGTGGCAGACCGCCTGAAAGTGGTCTTTTTGCCCAACTACTGCGTGTCCCTGGCGGAAAAGATCATCCCCGCGGCGGATGTGTCAGAACAGATTTCCACCGCCGGATATGAGGCCAGCGGCACCGGAAACATGAAGTTCGCCCTCAACGGCGCCCTCACCCTGGGCACACTGGACGGCGCCAACATCGAGATGGTGGAGGAGATCGGCGCGGAAAACATGTTCATCTTTGGGATGGACGCAGCCCAAGTGGCGGAGCTGCGCCAGCGCGGATACCAGCCCCTGGACTATTACCACGGAGATGAGGAACTGCGCGCCGCCATCGACGCCATATCCGGCAACCTTTTTTCCCCGCGGGAACCCGGCATTTTCGAGCCCATCGTCAACTCATTGCTGCGCGACGGCGACCCCTACTGCATTCTGGCGGATTTCCGCTCCTATCTGGATGCTTCCTGCCGCATCGATGCCCTCTATCAAGACCGCGATGCCTGGGCACGCAAAGCCATCCTCAATATCGCCCGGGTGGGGAAATTCAGCTCTGACCGCGCCATCCGCGAATATGCCGTGGACATCTGGGACATCAAGCCCAGCCAGCTCGACCTGCACTAAGCCCCGGTTTTCCATGCGCGGCGATGTGGCGTTGGTTTTCAGGCTCTGCCTGCTGTCGCTCTGGCTGGCCTCCTGTGGCTGCCTGGGCGCCCGGGTGCTGATCAATGAAGTCTGCTGCAACCCTGCAGGCGCGGATGACCACAAGGAGTGGATCGAGCTTTACAACTCCGGCAGCCAGGACGTCAACCTGGCGGGGGCAAAGATTCTGCGCGGCGGCAACCAGTTTGCCGAGGTTTACGAATTCCCCTCCTTCGTGCTACGCGCCGGACGCTATCTGCTGTTGGGTGAATCACAGGTGGAGCAGGCGCAACTGACCGCCGCCAACCTCGACCTGCAAAACGCCACCTCCGAGACCGACGGCGTGCGCTATCTCCCGCCGGATGGCAGCTACACGGACACCGTGGTCTATGGCCAGCCCAACACCAACGCCCTGCCCGATGATTCCGGCCAGCCTGCCGTTTCCTTCGCCCCAAAATGCCCCGACGGTTACTCCCTTGTCCGCCTGCCAAACGGAACCGACACCGACGATTGCGGGCTGGATTTCTGCCTGGAGGAACTGCCTTCGCCCGGCCTGCCCAATCCCGTCCGGGCTGATTTCGCCCTGCTGCATGTCGCGCTTTGGCAGGAATCCGGTGAATGGCTGCTCGACTGCTGGGTCAAAAACCTTTCCGCCCATCCGCCCCAACAGACCGCCACCCTCCTCACTCTGCTGGATGGCGTCCAGGTGGGGCAGGAAAACATCACCTTCCTCGCGGCGGGGGATTCGCTCTACTTTATGAACTTTTTGCCCGTGCAGGATGAGCAAAACCATCTGCTGGAACTGATTCTTGATCTGCCCGGAGACCCTGTCCCGGAGAACAACCGCTTCTCATGCAATCTCTTGCAGCAGGAGACAGGCAATGTCCGGCTGAATGAACTGATGTATGACCCCGCGCCCGGAACGCCCGAATGGATCGAGATTTGGCAACCCGGGAGAGCCAGCCGCGCGGACTATCTGCTGCGCGATGCCGGGGATAACCACTTCAGCTTTTCCCTGCCTCCGGAGGAAGGCTACTACGTGCTTTGCGGCTCTGCGGAGGACTTTCTGGCCGCCTGGCCGGATTGCCCTGACAGTGCCCTGGTGGAAGTGAACGGCTGGACACCCCTCAACAACACGGGAGACAGCCTGTATCTATATGCGGCGGATGAAGTTCTGGTAGATCAGATGAGCTATGCCGGACAGTCCGCCCCGCGGGGAAAGTCATTGGAACTTGACCCGCAAAACGCCGGCCTCTGGCGTCCCTGCCTGGATGGCTCCGGCACCCCTGGCCGTGCCAACAGCGTTGCCCCGCCCGCGCCAGAGTTCAGCGGCTCGCTCAAGCTGATTGGCAGCCCCTGCGATCCCCGCTCCGGAGAGCGTATCGAGCTGTTTTACCAGTTGCAAAGCCACTCCAACCACGTTTCCTGCTCCGTCTTCGACCGTGCCGGAAACCGGGTGCGCGTGCTGGCGGATAACCTCAGCCTGGGCGCCAGCGGCAGCCTGGCCTGGGATGGCCGCTCTTCCGGCGGAAAACTCCTGCCCCGGGGCGTCTATCTGCTCCTCTGGGAGTCCCGTCCCGCCTCAGGCGGCAAGTTGCTGCGCCGGCAGTTATCCTGCGTGCTGCTCTGATTCTACCCTTTCACGACCTTTTTTAAAAGACTGGATCCCGGGTCACGCGGTTCGCGCAGATTAACGCGGATTGGGCTGCCGAAGTCAGTTCGGCAGAGGCAACGTGGTTGCCTGTTTGGAAGAGACCTCCGGTCTCTGTGGCAAACGGATTTTGCCACCCCCAGGCTGCCGCGGATTGGGGTTATGGGGCGCGCTTGCTTCTGGTCTGGTGGTTGTTTCAAAAGACTGGATCCCGGGTCAAGCATGCGCTTGCCCGGGATGACACGGTATATAGCCTGGTGGTTCTTGTTTCGGGGCTGGGTGGTAGTTTCTAAAAGACTGGATCACGGCTCGCAGGCCGTGATGACACGGTGTGTAGTCTGGTGATGGTTTGTTTTGGGGTCGGATGGTAATTTCTAAAAGACTGGATCACGGGTCAAATCACCCCACCAAACCGCTACGCGCTTCGGCGGGGACCCCGACAGCCCGTGATGACACGGTTTCGGGGTCGGGTGGGGCTTGTTACGGGAACCTTTCCACCTTTCCACCTCAAAAACACCTTTCCACGTCCTAATCGTAGCACCTATATATTATAGAGGGATGGGCCTCATTTGCATCCCGGGTTCCGGCCTGGGTCTTCCTGGGGTCAACCTTATAATTTATAAGGATGACCTAAGGATGATGGCATCAAAGCAAGGAGCAGCAAGGGAGGGCGGCATGAAGCAAAAGCGGAATAATTCACTTGACTTGCAGGGCGGATCAGATAAGCTGCCCTGCAGCATGATATGGAGAAAAGCATGAAGCAACAGCATGAAACACAAAAGACAAACATACTGATTTTCCCGGTGGGGAAGCATCCCTACAACGGGTTGCATGATGAGACGCTCCTGTCGAACACAATACGCTGGCTGATCGTGGGCAGTTTTCCGCCCCCGCGGTATGTCAGCTTTGGCGGGCAGTTGAGGCAAAGATTGCCGGAAGGAGATATGGACTACTATTACGGCAGCCGGGACAACGCGTTCTGGAGCCTGCTGCAGGAGGTTTTTGGGGAAAACTGGTCTTTGGACGCAGCGGACAAGGAAATACCCAAGCACTTGATCAAAAGCTGGTTGCGCAAACATAACGTCGGTGTCATTGACATCATTCAAAGCGCTGCCAGGCGGGGAAACTCTGCCTCCGACAGTTCCCTGCAGGTGTTTTCCACCGCGCCCGTCGGGGGAATACTGCCCCTCATGCCCCAGATTGAACGGGTATTCTGCACCAGTTTCTATGTTAAAAATTTGTTAATCAAACAAATGCGTGTCGATCCCGGTATTCGCGCCCTCGCGGTTGATCATGATGACAGACGCTTGCTGCACGTGGAGTTGGAGGACATGAAGCTGGATATATACACGCTGATCTCGCCTTCGCCCCAAGCCTTCAAGAGCCTGGCGCGTGACCCCCTTTACAGGGCCAATCCCGGCGCCTGGCCCAGCCTCGCCGCCTTCCGGCTGGAGCAATACCGCCGCGCCCTGCTGCCTGTTCTGGAGAAAGAGGGTCTGAAAAATCCCGAACCTGATTTTACTTGACCTGTAGAGCGGGCCCGGGCAGGATGCAGCGGTTGGTATGATGATGAGTTTGCTCAGAGCTTTACAGTGTTCCAAAGCCATGCGGGGACGGCGTTCCGCTGGTATTCGCCGTCTGGCGCCGCTGGTTCTGCTGCTTTGCCTGCTGCCCTTTTCCGCGGCGGCGCAGCGCAAACCGGTGGTGCTCAAGGTTTTTGAACTGCCCGACGCCCGGCACACCGATGCCAACAGCAAAGCCGACCTGGCAGTGATCAACGCTTTCCGCCAGAAATATCCGTGGATCGAACTGCGCTCTTTTTCCGGCATCAAGATCGAGGGCATGGACCTGGATTCCGGCCCGCTGCTGGCGATTGCGGGGGGAGTGGCGCCGGACGTGATGTATGTAAATTTCCGCCAGAGCGACACCTATATCCAAAACAACCTGCTCTATCCGCTGGATGAGTTTATGGCGCGGGAAAGCGCGGAAGACCTCGCCCTGCGGGTGGAAAAACCCGTCTGGCAGGTGATCCGCAGGCAGAAAAAGGGGGATAGCAAAGAGCGGGTCTGGGCCTTGCCCTATGAGACCCTGGTGCGCGTCCTGATGTACCGCAAAGACCTGTTCAAGAAATGCGGCCTCGATCCCAACCGTCCCCCGCGCGACTGGGCGGAGTTTGCCGCCTATGCCAGGCAGCTAACCGATCCCAAGGCCGGAACCTATGGCACCATCCTCGCCATCGGCCCGCAGGCTGCTTATGACTGGCTGCCCTTTTTGTGGGCGGCAGGCGGCGACGCGGTGACCTATGACGCGGACAACAGGCAGTGGCGGGCTTCCTTCGCCTCGCAGGCGGGTGTGGAGGCGATGGAGTATTACCTCGACCTCGCCACGCGCCCCTGGACGGACTCCGCGGGCAAGCTCCAGCAGGGCTTCGCCATCCGCGACGGCAACTGGGGCAACCTCTGGCAGGAAGGCAAGATCGGGATGCGCATGGACTACCTTTCGCAGCAGAACATGGGCGGCAAATACGATCCCAACCTCTACGGCTTCGCGCCAAGCCCCGCCGGGCCTTCCGGTCGCGGAGGCAGCGAAATCAACTGCCGTATGATGGGAATCTTTTCCGGTGCCGGAATCAGCAACAACGCCGGACTGGGACAGCGTGACCCGCGGGAGGTGCGCGAGGCGGCCTGGGCTTTCATCCGCTTCTACGACAGCGAGGAAGCGCGGCGCATCCGCATGAAGGTGATGGTGGAAAACGGCTATGGCAAGATGCAGAACCCGGTGTTCCTGCAGCGCTATGGCTATGGCGAATACCTGCGCTACGCCCCGGCGGGCTGGCTGCAGACCTTTGAGACCGCGATGCGCGAGGGGCGTCCCGAACCCTTTGGAGACAACTGCCAGAAAGTTTATGAATACATGACCTATCCGCTGGACGAGCTGATCGGCCTCCAACTGGCGGGCAAGCTCGGCACCGACCCCGCGGCACGCAAAGCCGCCATCAAGCGGGTGCTGGCGCGTGCGGAACAGCGCACCAACGCGGAAATGATCGGCCATCTGCCGGAAGCCACGCGCAAAGCCCGGGAACGATGGGCGGCCGTGGTGGCGGCGCTGATCCTTTTTGCCTTTTGCTTCACGCTGTGGCGGGTGTGGAAGATTCTGGCTCCGGAGCGGGGCAGGGGCGGGGGACAGCAGACCAAACGCCTGGGCTGCGTCCTGCTGCTGCTTGCTCCCGCGGCGATCAGCATCTTTGTGTGGAAATATGTGCCCCTGATCAGTGGCAGCGTTATGGCGGTGCAGGATTACAGCCTGGTGGGCCCCAGCCCCTTTGTGGGCATGGCCAATTTCGCGGAGATGCTCTTCGATCCCAGTTGGTGGTCCTCCGTGGGCAAGACCTTGTATTACATGGCGTTGAACCTGGGCCTGGGCTTTTTCCCGCCCATCATCCTGGCCATCATGCTGCAGGAGGTTTCCCGCGGCAAGATGATCTACCGGGTGATCTACTACCTGCCGGCGGTGATCAGCGGAGTGATCGTGATCTACCTCTGGAAACTGCTCTACGCCCCGGGTGACGCGGGTGCGCTGAACCAGTTGCTGACCACTTTCGGCCTGCCCAAGAGCCGCTGGCTGCAGGATGAAAAACTGGCCATGCTTTGCGTGGTGCTGCCCGTGGTCTGGGCGGGAGTGGGGCCGGGTTCGCTGATCTACCTGGCTGCGCTCAAGAACATCCCCAATGAGCTTTACGAGGCGGCGGACATCGACGGGGCGGGCTTTTTTGCCAAGATTCGCCACATCGTGTTTCCCAGCCTCAAGATGCTGATCATCGTGCAACTGATCGCGGCGTTCATCGTGGCGGCGCAATCCAGCGACTTTATCCTGGTAATGACCTTCGGCGGGCCCAACGAGGCGACCCGGGTGGCAGACCTGATGATCTTTGAAAAGGCCTACCTCTATCTGCGTTTCGGGCTGGCGACAACCATGGCCTGGATGCTGAGCCTGCTGCTGATGGGCTTCACGGTGCTGCAGATACGCTATATCTCGCGCATGGAGTTCCGCGTGGCGGGCAGGGAGGACGAATGAGCATCATCGGCAGGGTGGGCAGGCAAAGCTTCAAGGTGCGGGCGCTGAACGCGTCTTTGCACATCATTCTGCTGCTTGGCTCGGTCACGATGGTCTATCCCTTTTTGCTGATGATTTCCTCATCGTTCAAGAGCGCGGTGGACAGCACCCGGCTGGATCTGGTGCCGCCCTATGTTTACCGGGACGGCGCGCTCTACCAAAAGTATCTGGAAAGCCGCTACAACGAGGAAAGCAGCCGTCTGATGGACAACTATCCGGGCGGCTGGATCGCCTTTTCCGAGGTGGAACTGCCCTCGGACGCCAATCCCACCGTGTATGAGGATTGGAAGCGCTTTCTGCGGGAACGCGGCGGGGACTACGGAGTCAATTTCTACTATGTGTCGGAGCATTACGGAAGAGGGGTCTATCCGCTGGCGCAGAGGCAATACCGCAAGCTGCTGCGCGAGGAAAACGGCGGCGACCTGGCGGCCTTCAACCGCCGCTACAACACCGGAGCTAAAAGCTGGGAAGAGATTTCGGTGGAGGAAAAGGATATCTTTTTGCGCAACTTTGCCAGCTCCACCCAGGGCTATCTGGGCAGGTTCCGCCGCTTCAAGGAGCAGCGCCCGGACTGGCAGCGGCTCTATATGAACCCGGACGGAACCTTTGTCAACGCCATCCTGATCCCTGCCTTCCAGGGCAATCTGGACAAGCTGAACAAGGAGTTGGGAACCAGCTACGCCGCCTGGAGCCAGATAATCCTGCCAGAAAGCTGTCCCGCCCAAGACGACCCGCTGCGCCCCTACTGGCTGGAATACGCGCGGGAAGTGCTGTCCATCCAGCATCTGCGGCTTTCCCCGGAGGCGGAGCCGGGATTCCGCCGGGCACTGAAGGAAAAGTATGGCGGGATCAGCCTGCTGAACACCGCCTGGCAGGCATCTTACAGCAGTTTTGAACAGGTCGGCATCCCCGTCCGCCTGCCGGACAGCGGCGCGCAAGTGGACGATCTGGCCCTGTATATCCAAACCAGGGCGGCTCCCGAAGAACTCAGGATAGTGAGCGTGGCGGCGGGGTTCCGGAACTGGCTGGAGGATAGGTATGGTTCCCTCGGCGCGCTCAACCGGGCTTGGAAAACCAGTTATACGAGCTTAGGGAAAGTCCCCTTCCCCAGCGCGGAGATCGACAGGGGCACCTTTCTGGAGCGCAAGGGCGCCATCCGGCGGGAGTTTCTCACCCGCAACTATGCCATGGCGCTGGATCAGATGCTGGCGGATGCCCGCTCGCTGCGCAACACCCTGATCTATGTGCTGCTTTCCATCTTCTTCGCGGTCACGGTCAACCCGCTGGCCGCCTACGCGCTCAGCCGCTTCAAACCGCGTTTCACGCATCAGGTCATCATGATCTTCATGCTCACCATGGCTTTCCCAGCGATGGTGATGGGCATTCCGAACTTTCTGATGCTGAAGCGTTTGAACCTGCTCAATACCTTTTGGGCGCTGGTCTTGCCCGCGGCGGCGGATGGCTACTTCATCTTCCTGCTCAAGGGCTTTTTCGACAGCCTGCCCCGGGAAATCTATGAAAGCGCCAGCCTGGACGGAGCGGGGGAGCTGCGCATGTTCTGGCAGTTCACCATGTATCTCAGCAAGCCGATCCTGGCGGTGATCGCTCTGGGGGCGTTCAACGCGGCTTACCGCAACTTCCTCTTTGCCTTCCTGGTCTGCCAGGATCAGTCGATGTGGACCCTGATGGTGCACATCTACGAGCTGCTGCAGCGCGCCAGCAGCGGAGTGGGCTATGCCGCCCTGGTGATTGCCGCCATCCCCACCCTGGCGGTGTTTGTCTTCTTCCAGAATATCATTATCCGGGGCATCGTGGTCCCCATGGAGAAATAATGTACAACGAAAAGATCCATATTGAGCGGATCAAACGCCTCGTGGAGAGGCAGAAAGCGCTGCTGCACGGGGAAAAGATGCCCGTGCGGACGGAGTATGTGAGCGCGGCGGATCCCATCCCGCAGGAAAAGCTCGCCTCGATGAGTTTCAAGGAAATCGAAGTCGGCGGACTGTGGGGCAAACCCTGGCAGAGCGCCTGGTTCAGGATCAGCGGGCAGGCTCCGGCAACCCCCGCGGGCATGGAACTGGGGCTGTGGTTCGATTGTGACGGCGAAGCATGCGTGTTCAAAGGCCAAACGCCCTGGCAGGGCCTGACCCCCAAGGAGGACTGGTATCACAACGCCGCCAAGTATTTCGTTCCCCTATCCCTGAAGGAAGGGGAGCGGGTGGAACTGCTGATCGAGGCCGCCGCCAACGACCTTTTCGGCGGGGGAAAAAGCGAGTATAGGCTGCGGGAATGCAGCCTGGTCTGGCGTGATCCCCGGCTGCGCAAGCTGCTCTGGGACATCGAACTGCTGCTGGATCTTGCGCTCAGCCTGCCCAATGGGCAGACCCGCAGGCAGCGCATCCTGTATGGTCTGAACCGGGTTTGCGACCTCTGGAACAGCGACCGGGAAGCCTGTGCGGGTATCCTGGACGACCTGCTCGCCAAGCCCGCCCATGCCAGCGCGCTCACCGCGTTCAGCGTCGGTCACGCCCATCTGGATCTGGCCTGGCTCTGGCCACTGCGCGAAACCAAACGCAAGGGCGGCAGAACCTTCGCCAACGCGCTGCGCCTGCTGGAACGGTATCCGGACTACATCTTCGGCGCCTCCCAAGCCCAGCTCTATCTCTGGATGAAGGAGCTGTATCCCGCTCTCTACGCGCAGGTGAAAAAGCGCGTGGCGGAAGGCAGGTGGGAGGTGCAGGGGGCGTCCTGGGTGGAGTTCGACACCAATCTCATCTCCGCGGAGTCCGTCATCCGCCAGTTCATGTATGGCAAACGCTTTTTCCGTGAGGAGTTCGGTGTGGAGCCGGATGTCCTCTGGTTGCCAGACTGCTTCGGCTTCAGCGGCAACCTGCCCCAACTGATGAAGGGCTGCGGTGTGGAGCAGTTTATGACCCAAAAGCTTTCCTGGAACGAAAGCAACGCCTTCCCCCATAACCTCTTCCTGTGGGAGGGCATCGATGGCAGCCGGGTGCTGGCACAACAACTGCCCACCCACGACTACAACTTTTCCAACAATCCCTCCGCCTTCCTGAAGACGGAGGAACGCTTCGCCCAGAGCGAGATTTGCGACGCCTTCCTCAACCTCTATGGCATCGGAGACGGCGGCGGCGGGCCCACCGAGGCGCATCTGGAGTATGGCCTCCGGCAGCGCGATCTGGAGGGTGTGCCGAAGTTCCGCTTTGCCAGGTCGTCAGACTATTTTGAGCACCTGAAGGCTCTGGACCGCTCCCTGCTGCCTGTGATGCCCGGCGAGCTTTATCTGGAGTATCACCGCGGCACCTACACCACCCAGGCGCGGATGAAGAGGGACAACGCGCGGGCGGAAAGGCTGCTCAGGGCGGCGGAATATATGGCCGCGCTGACGGGCGGGGAAGAATATCCCCGGGAACTGCGCCCCGTGTGGCAGGATACCTTGCTGCTGCAGTTTCACGACATCATCCCCGGCTCCTCGATCGGCATGGTTTATGATGATGCCAGTGCCATCTGCGCCGGTAACCGCCAAATCCTGGATGACTTTCTGAACCAGCGCGCCGCCGGACTTGCCGCCTCCGGGGAAGCCTCGCCCTGCCAGGGCTGGCTGCTGCTCAATCCCTCTCCCGCGTCTAAGACGGAATGGCTGCCGCTTCCCGCCCCTGCCGAAGGCCTACTGCCCTGCGGGGAAGACGGCGTCCCCCTCACCTGTTGCGCCACCCCGGAGGGAACGCTGGTCAAGGCCAGCCTGCCCGCCTGGGGAGTGGGTTCCATCGCCTTCAAAGCTGGAGCGGGGGAGATTCCCAAGCCTGTTCCTCTGGCTGGCCATTGCCTGGAAAATGAATTCCTGCGCGTGACCGTAACCCCGCAGGGAAGCGTGAGCGAGGTGTGGGACAAAGAGTCCGGCATGCCGCTCCTCGCCTCGGAATCCAACCGCCTGCTGCTCTGGGAGGATGAACCCAACAACTGGGGCGCCTGGGATATCAACCACTTTTACCGCACAACCACACCCACGCCTGCGGAGGGGATCAGCCTGGAAGCGGCGCAAAGCTACACCCTGCCCGGGGAATTTGCCCGCCTTGTCCAGACCCTGCGTGTGGGCTCTTCCGTCCTGCGGCAGACCCTGGAACTGCGCCGGGGAGAACGCCTGCTGCGTGTTTCGCACCATATCGACTGGCAGGAAAAACACAAGATGTTGCGCACGCACTGGTATCCCGATGTCCACTCCGCCCAGGCCAGTTTCGGCATCCAGTCCGGCATGCTGGAACGCAGCGCCAAGCCCCGCAACGCCTGGGAGGAAGCGCGCTTTGAGGTGCCTTTCCAAAAGTTCTTCGATCTTTCCCAGGCAGACCGCGGCTGCGCCATTTTCTGCGCCGACAAGTTCGGCTGCCATGTGCGCGACAACGAGATGGACCTCAACCTCTTGCGTTCTCCCGCCGACGTTGACCCCCTGGCAGACCTGGGTGAACACGAATATTCCTACGCGGTTTACTTCCACGGCGGAGACTACGCCGGCTCCCGGCTCTGGCAGGCTGCCGAGGCCTTTTGCGCCGATCTGCTCTGCCTGGAAGTGCCCGCCCTCGTCAATCCTCTGCCCCGTCCTCCCGTGCGCCTGCTTTCCGATACCGTGACCCTCGATTGGATCAAGCCCGCTGAATCCGGCGGCGGCCTCGTTGTCCGCCTCCATGAATGCGCGGGAGGTTCTGCCGAGGCTACTTTTTTGGCTCCCGGCCACCATCTCTGGAGCGGCTGCGACCTTTTGGAAAACCCCTTGCCGGACAGCGAAGCGCAGCCCATCGGCGAGCGGGGCATCCGCCTCAGCTTCAAGCCCTTCCAGATCAAAACCCTGTTGATAAGGTAGGAAACATGCTTCCCCAACCCAAAGAGTACCGCCCCCTCAAAGAGACGTTCCGCCCCAGCCCGCGCTTCGATATAAAGGGCTGTTACCAGCTCTCCGTGAGCCAATTCATTTATCTCTACTCCAGCCTGGAAAGCAGCTACAGCAAGCTGTTGCACAGCATGGATCCAGACAGCGAAACCCCGCATCGCGTAAGCCTGGAACTTACCCCGCGCAAGGGAAAGCGTCCAGGCGGCTATTACAAGATAGTCAGCCGTCCCCAGGACACGGTGATCAGCGCGCCGGACTATCCCGGGCTGGTGCATGGCGTGCAGAGCCTGCGGCAGATTTGGCACAAGGCTACCCACCAGGGCAAAAAGGACTCCGCGCGACTGCCCTGCTTCGACCTGGAGGACTGGCCCTCCTTTCCCTGGCGGGGACTGCATCTGGACACCAGCCGCCACTATTTTGACTACAAGGTCATCCGCCGCTATCTGGACTGGATGGCAGCCGTCAAACTGAATAAATTCCACTGGCACCTGAGCGATGACCAGGGCTGGCGGCTGGAGAGCAAACGCTTTCCCCGCCTGCACGAAGTGGGCGCCTGGCGCAAAGAGGAGGATGGCAGCCTCTACGGCGGTTTCCACACCCGGAAGCAGGTGAGCCTGGTGCTGGATTACGCGCTTGACCGCGGCATCGAGGTGGTGCCGGAGATCGACATCCCCGGCCACGCCATGGCGATCCTGGCCGCCTACCCTGAACTGGCCTGCTTTCCCCTGGACTTCGAGCCGCTCAACGTCTGGGGCATTTCCACGGACATCCTCTGTGCCGGCAAGGACAGTGTGATAGATTTCCTTAAAGACTTGCTGGACGAGGTGTTGGAACTCTTCCCCGGCCAATACATCCACCTGGGCGGCGACGAGGTGCCCAAGGAGCGCTGGAAAGAGTGTCCCCGTTGCCAGCGGCGCATCCGGGAAGAGGGTTTACGGGATGAAGAGCATCTCCAGGCCTGGTTTTTGCATCAACTGGTGGCTCATGTACAAAAACGCGGCAGGAATGTGATCGGTTGGGATGAGATTCTGGACGGCGGGATCGACAGCCGGCCGATCGCCATGTGCTGGCGCGGAGACGGGGTCGATGCAGCCCGCATGGCTCATGACAACGGCAACCGCTACATCATCTGCCCCAACAGCCGCCTCTATTTTGACTGGCGCTACAACGAAGACCCGGACTGCCCCGGAGGCTTCGGAGTCACCACCAGCCGGGATGTCTATGGCCTGGACCTCGGCAAATTCAGGTTTTCCAACCCCGAACTCTTCCTGGGCGGACAGGCCAACCTCTGGACGGAGCGGATTTCCAATACCCGCCGCCTGAAGGAAATGGTCTATGACCGCATGCTTTACATGGCGGAGCTGTTCTGGAGCGATCCCCCTTCCAGGGATTTCGCTGAATGCGAGCGGCGCGTCAAAGAGCTGAAAGGGCTGCTATGATCCGCCATCCGCGCAATCCCATCCTTACCCGGGCGGATATCCCCGTTTCGGATGCCTTGCCGCGCGATGTCAGCTCTGTCTTCAACCCCGGCGGGATCAAGATTGGCGGCGAGTATGTCCTGCTGCTGCGTGTGCAGGATCGTGGCAGGCGCACCCTGTTTGTCCGCGCCGCGTCAGCCGATGGCGTCAATTTCCGCGTGGACGGCCATCCCGTGGCGGTGAGCGGTTTGGAAGCTTTTCCCCATGAGATTTACCACCTCTACGACCCCCGCGTCACCCGTCTGGAGGGGCGCCTCTACGTCACCTGCGCCATCGATTGCGTCCCGGGCTGCCGCTCCGCGCTGTTTGAAACGGACGACTGCCGCAGTCTGCGCTATCTGGGCCTACTGGCGGATGCCGATCTGCGCAACGCGGTGCTCTTTCCGGAACGGATCGGCGGCAGATATCTGCTCTTTGCCCGTCCCAATGACCATCTGGGCGCGGATGGAGTGCGCTCCGGAGCCACCATCGTCTGCTACGCCTCGCCCGACCTGCTTCATTGGGAGTCCGTGGCCCCCGTCTTCAGTGGCCGTCCCCACTATTGGGACGAACTGCTCGGCTC
This sequence comes from Candidatus Cloacimonadota bacterium, assembly GCA_035450685.1. Lineage (GTDB taxonomy): Bacteria > Cloacimonadota > Cloacimonadia > Cloacimonadales > Cloacimonadaceae > Syntrophosphaera. The sequence continues at coordinate 51,091 of DAOTNF010000018.1, forward strand.
CGGCCCGCCCCCGCTCAAGACCTCCGAGGGCTGGCTGCATATCTACCACGGCGTGGCGACCCATTTTGCCAGCGTAAACATATATCAGGCGGGAATTTCGCTGCACGACGGCGCCTTGCCCTGGAACGTGCTCGCCAGGAGCGCGCAAAACATCCTGGAACCGCGTGAATCCTGGGAACTGAGCGGCCAGGTGCCCAATGTGGTCTTCCCCTCCGCCGCCATCCCCGAAAGCGTGGAAGCCGACGGCACGGTACTGCCCGGCACCAGAATCTTCATCTATTACGGCGCGGCGGACACTTGCGTCGGTCTGGCCGTCGCCACCGCGGGTGAGCTACTGGCTGCCTGCCGCGAACCATAAGGAGTTGTTCCATGAAAAAACTGCTTATCCCCATCCTCTTGCTCATCCTTTCCGTCCTTGCCGCCGAGACCTTTCCCCTGCCCGTGGGCGAGTTCGCGCCCCGCTCCTACACCGCGTTCAGAACGGTGGAGGGGATCAAGGTGGATGGCAACCTGGACGACATCGACTGGCAGCTTGCACTGCCCACGGAGCTGTTTACGGATATCGAGGGAGACCTCAAACCCGCGCCCCATCTGGACACCTGGGTCAAGATGCTCTGGGATGCCTCCGGCCTCTACATCGGCGCCTGGCTGGAGGAGCCCCACATCTGGGCAAGCCTCACCGAGCGTGATGCGGTGATCTTTTACGACAACGATTTTGAGGTCTTCCTCGACCCCAACGGCGACACCCACGAGTATTACGAACTGGAGATCAACGCCCTGGGCACCCTCTGGGACCTCTTCATCCTCAAGCCCTACCGCGATGCCCACAGCCCCCTGAACGGCTGGGACATCAAGGGAGCGAGCTTTGCCATCGGAATAGACGGCACCCTCAACGACCCCAGTGACCTCGACAGCGGCTGGAGCGTGGAGATGTTTCTGCCCTGGCCGGCCTTTGAGGAGTTCGCCCACGTCCCCTGCCCGCCCCGGGACGGCGATTATTGGCGGCTCAACTTCTCCCGCGTGCAATGGGATACCGAGTGGCTGGACGGTAACTACACCAAAGTGCCCGGTATGCCCGAACGCAACTGGGTTTGGAGCCCCCAGGGACTGATCGCGATGCACTATCCCGAGCGTTGGGGCTATCTGTTCTTCTCCGCCGCACCCGCGGGATCGGCAGATCCGGGTTTTTCGCCGTCTGCCTCCGAACGGGAAAAGGAATATCTGCGCCAGGTCTATTACCTCCAAAAACAGTATTTTATGGATCACGGACGCTGGGCCGGGAAGCTGCGCCAACTGGGCGCGCGCCCCTACCTGCGGGATGGAAAAAAGATTAAACCACGCCTGGAAACCACCTCCGCCGGATTTGACCTCACCCTGCCCGGCAAGGGCGGCTCCCCGGACTGGATCATCCGTGAGGATGGGCGTATCTGGAGCAAGCCTGTTAAATAATAATTCGTGGATAGTCACCCTCCTCCCGCACTTTTCCCTTGACCGTTGCGCCGACCGCTATTTTACTGCCGAACAAAGCAAAATACCAAACAAGGGTAGGATCAAATGGTTGGAATAGTGCGCACTTACACCACGATAGGGATAGACGGGCAACAGCTCACTGTGGAGTGTGACGCCACCTCTCAGGTTTTCGCGGTCACCATCGTGGGCATGGCATCCAACGCGGTCAAGGAAAGCCAGGACCGCATCTTCGCCGCCCTGCGCAATTCCGGCTGGGACGCCGCCGTGCGCCGCTTCACCATCAACCTTGCCCCGGCGGACATCCGCAAGGACAGCGCCGCCCTCGACCTCCCCATCGCCATCGCCGTGCTGCAGTCCATCAAGCAGATTCCGGTGGAATATCTGACCAAGACCGCCCTGATCGGCGAGCTTTCCCTGGATGGCAATCTGCGCCCCGTCAAGGGAGTGCTGCCCATCGCTTTAGCCGCCAAACGGGATGGCATCGACACCCTCGTCCTGCCTTGGGAAAATGCCGGGGAAGCCGCCATCATTGAAGGATTGCAGGTAATCCCGGTCACTTCGCTGAAGGAAGCGGCCCTCTTTCTGCGCGGAGAGGCGAAGATTCCGCCCGCCGAGGTGGACCGCGAGCAGATCTTTGCCACCTTGAACGCCTTTCCCGTGGATATGCACGACGTGAAGGGGCAGTTTCAGGTCAAGCGCGCCCTGGAAGTCTCCGCCGCCGGAGGCCACAACCTGCTGATGCTTGGCCCTCCCGGTTCGGGCAAGACCATGCTGGCCCGGCGCGTGCCCACCATCCTGCCGGAACTCTCGCTGGATGAAGCCCTGGAGGCCACCAAGATCCACTCCGTGGCGGGCCACTCCAAAGATTTTCACAACGGCATCCTCACCACCCGCCCCTATCGCAGCCCGCATCACACCGTCAGCGATATCGCCCTGATCGGCGGAGGAGCCTTCCCCCGTCCCGGCGAGGTATCCCTGGCGCATCGCGGAGTGCTGTTTCTGGATGAGCTGCCGGAGTTCAAGCGCGGTGTGCTGGAAGTGCTGCGCCAGCCCCTGGAGGATGGCATCGTTACCATCTCCCGTGCCTCCCAAAGCCTCACCTTTCCCGCGGAGTTCATGCTCATCGCCTCCATGAACCCCTGTCCCTGCGGCTATTTCGGCTCCAGCATCCCCAATCACCCCTGCACCTGCGAATATGGCGCCATCCAACGCTACCGCAGCCGAATCTCCGGCCCGCTGCTGGACCGCATCGACATCCACGTGGAAGTGCCCTCGGTCAGCTATTCCGATCTGGCCTCTTTGCCTTCCGGCGACAGCTCCGCCGACATCCGCGCCAGGGTCAACCGCGCCCGCGCCATCCAGCGGGAACGCTATGCCAAAGACGGCATCTTCTGCAACGCCCAGATGAACTCCAAACTGCTGCGCAAACACTGCGCGATGGATGCCCCCAGTCAAAGCCAGATGCAACACGCGATCGACAAGCTGGGCTATTCCGCCCGTGTCTTCGATCGCATCCTCAAGGTGGCGCGCACCATCGCCGACCTGGAAGGCCTGGCCGCCATCAAATCCGACCACATCTCCGAAGCCATCCAATACCGCAGCCTGGACCGCAAATACTGGGGCTGAATTTTGGAAGTTCATCCACGAATTACACAAATTAACACGAATTGTTAGACGTGGAAAGGTGGAAAAGTGTTTTGAGGTGGAAAGGTAGAATGGTGAAAAGGTTCCCCCGAAACAAGTCCACCAAGCTATATATTGTGTCATCCCGGGCTGTCGGGGTCCCCGCCGAAGCGCGTAGCGGTTTGGTGGGGTGACGTTACCCGGGATCCAGTCTTTTTGAATAATTATCCACAAATTACACAAATTAACACGAATTAAAGGAATAGAATAAGGACAAGCGTTCAACTTAAACACTACCACAAACCCCAAAACACACCACACCAGACCCAAAAGCTGTGTCATCCCGGGCTTGACCCGGGATCCAGTCTTTTAAACTCAAAACAAGCACCAGAACCCAACCCCTGCCCCCATATACTGATCGCCATTGACCGTCCATTGATATCCAGGCAATCGCCGGCCCAATAATTGGCCGGACTTCAACTGGCTAGCGAATGGAGATCAAGACACCAGTACGGAATCACAGTAGCATTCAGTTATACCAATTCCCTTCAGGCAACCCTCACCTGATCCACCCGTCTGGAACGAGAACCCCAATCATTTTTCCCTCGACCCCTCAAGCCCATTCATGCCAAACCTGCCCCCATATATATAGGTGCTACGATTTATCCACAACAGTCAAGCTTTTGTAAGACAGAGCTCACATCCCCCCGTTTTTTAAACAAGGCAGGATCAGTTGTTGATTTTCCAGC
>DAOTNF010000019.1:0-53318 GCA_035450685.1 Candidatus Cloacimonadota bacterium
ATTCACCTTGACAAGAACCGCTCTTAAAATTTTTTGACGAGATTGCGGGGTGTAGCGCAGCCCGGTTAGCGCACTGGTTTTGGGAACCAGGAGTCGGAGGTTCAAATCCTCTCACCCCGACCATAATAAAAAGAATAAGGGCGCTTAGCTCAGCTGGAAGAGCGCATGCCTTACACGCATGATGTCGGGGGTTCGAGTCCCTTAGCGCCCACCATCTTTCTTCAATTAATAAGCTTTGGAAGGATCATGAAGATAGCTGTAACTGGAGCGAACGGCTTTGTGGGAAGCAATTTGGTCTCTTTCCTGTGCGGAGCGGGACATGAGGTGCGGGCTCTGGTGCGTTCCCAGGCAGACCTCAGCGCCATTGATCCCCGGGCTGAACGGTGCGAAACAGACTACTGCGATTCTTCCAGCCTCAATGCGGCATTGGCTGGTGTGGAAATCCTCATTCATAACGCGGGCAAGACCAGGACCAACAGCTTTGAAGAGATGCTGCAGGCCAATGTGGGAATCACCCGCAGGATTGTGGAGGCTTCCAACCGTGCCGCTGGTATGCAAAGACTGGTTTACATCAGTTCCCAGGCGGCATCCAAACCCTCTCCCGATGCCAAAGAGGTTAGCGAGGATGAACCCAGCGCTCCGGTGACCTGGTATGGCCAGAGCAAGCTGCTGGCAGAGAAGATCATCAGAGCGGACGCGCGCGTTGCCTGGACTATCGTGCGTCCGGTTTCGGTCTATGGGGAGGGGGAAAAAGACTTTCTGGAGCTGTTCAAGCTGCAAAACCTCGGCCTGAACGTCAGGATTGGCCGCCAGGACAAACTGATGAACCTGATCCATATAGGGGAGTTGTGCCAGTTCATCCAGTTGTGCCTCTCCAGCCAGGAAGCCGAAAACCAGGTCTTCTTCGCCTCCGACGGACAGGTCTATTCCCATGCCCAATTCTCTGAACTGGTCAGCCGTCTGCTGGGCAAGCCATCCCGGAGAATCACGATTCCCGTTCCCCTGGCCAGAGCCGTGTTTACGGGAGGGGATTTATTAGGCAAGCTTACAGGCAAGCCACAGGTCGTCAATCGCCAGAAGATGCGGGAAATCCTTGCTGATAACTGGTTGTGCAGCATCGAGAAAGCCCGCAGGCTGCTCGGCTGGAATCCCCAGGCAGACCTGGAGGGGAAACTCTCCTCGACCCTCGATTGGTATCGAAACAAGGGATGGTTGTGAAGCGGCTGATACCTTTTCACCTTTTCACCTTTCCACCTTTCCACCTTGTATTGAAGCAAAGGGTGCTTGTGAAGCGGCTGATACTTATCATCCTGGCGGTAATTGCGGCCATTGTCTCGCTGTCCGCCCAGGCTGAACCCCTGCGTTGGGGAGAAGGCGTGTTGGAACTGCCAGAATTCTGGCACAAAACCTACGATCCGCCCCAGGTGCTGGCAAGGGTTTATCTGAATCCGGACAGCACCATGAGCCTGTTACGCATCATGGACGGCAAAGATGAGCTGGTGCCTTACGTGGAGGACTTTCTCCAGCGCCAGGGCAAGGCTCCCCAGGACAGCCTCTTCTACAGCGCCCGGGAACGTGACCTGCTGATCGTTATTTATCAACCCTACACTCCGGATAGTGACCTTAGCGGCTTGGAAGAAGAAGAGCCTGTCCGGCAACTAACTTTCACCCGCGAGGATATCGACAACTGGATCGACAGGCAGCGAACCGACACCAGCCTGCAACTGCCGGTATGGGATCCGGCGCGGATGTCGGCCTTTAACCGTCTGCCTGAACCTTATCGGTTTGGAGCTTTTTTCAGCGGGGAACGCAGCGCTTACGACGCTTTGCGGATCAGAGGCTTCCGCCCGCCCCAAAGCCAGTTCGGGGGTATGTTTCATGCCAGTTTGTTCAACTGCCTGTATCAGGATGAGGCCACTACCTTCCAGCAAAACTTCACGCAGGGAGCTTATCCCTATGAAGTCCCTCTCACAGATATAGAGGGCGGCTTGGGCGCCTTCGACCACCGCTATGCCCGCGGCTCGTTGCGCAAAAACCGCTTTATAGGTGTGGACAGCCTGCAGGTGGCTTTCGATTTCAACGTGCAAAATGGCCTTTGGGAAGAGCTTAATGGCGCCAATACCTCGCTGAAATCCTGGATCAGCGTCCCGCTTGGGAAAAGCTCGCTGGAACTGGAATATGCCGACTGGGCCAGCGATGTATCCATGTTCCAGCTCGATCAGCACTACTGGCAAAAAACCAACTTCCTGATTGATCACCGCTACAAGCAGCTCTATGCGGCCTGGAATACACCCTGGCTGGATCTAGCCATGCTCAGGTCGCACGAAACTGCAAAGGCTAACCGCTTTATCCATACATTGGATAGCAAGACCACCCAACTTAGGGCCAGCCGCTCCCTGCAGACGGGAACTTTCCGCTCCATCCTGCTCTATGAACACCTGTGGCAGCAATCCGGTCAACCCCTTGCCTACGAAGATTTGGCGCGGGTTGAGCTGAGCTATGCCCGTTCCATCTTTAACACTGAACTTCAGGCGGAATGTGAGGATTTTGACAGGCTGAAGCTGGATGGACAGCTTGCGCTGAATTGGCCTGCTGTATCGTCCGGACTGGCTGTCAGGCGTGTTTTCCGGTCTGGGCCTGCCCTTACGAAAGTGGCGGATATCTATAGCGAAAACGCTTTTCTCCCCCACATCGACATCAGATGCAATCAGGACTTGGCGGCATTTATCTCCGTGAGGCCGGGCGGGGATTCCAGTGTCAATCTCTGGTTGGGGCAAAAGACGGTCGAAAGCGCCGCCGATAGCTCCAGTACGGCTTTCCAGGTCTCAAAGGATGTCTGGTATGCCGCTTTGGGCAGCAGGATCAGGCTCGAGTGGAAGCGCTACAATCTGAACTGGCGGATCAATCTCGCAGCCCAACACGGCACGGATGGCTTGCGTGAAGCTCCCGCGGTCGCGTATGGCAGCTTTCTGAATATCCGCCGCGAACTGCTGCATGGCAACGCTTTATTCGCAGGTTTTTCCCTGCATGGGCACAGCAACTTTGTGAGCGCCACGCATCCGGTCTTTGAATCGGGAGTGGCGGCGCTGGCAGACATCTGGGCTGGATTCCAGATCACCCCGCGCTTTGAATTGACCGTCAGCCTCAAAAACATCTCCGACGGCAACCTCTGGGGCGTCTATCCGCTGCCCCGTTCCTTGCATGCGAACATCAGATGGTTCTACCTCAACTGATTGTGATACATCTATATGCGTTATAAGGCCATTATCTTCGATCTGGATGGCACCCTTATCGACTCGATGAGCCTCTGGCGCAAGGTTGACCGCGACTTCCTGCACAAGCGCGGCATCAGAGTGCCCCGCGACCTCTTCGACCACCTGCCCCAGGGCAATTCCTTCATCCAGACCGCGCAGTATTTCAAAGACCGCTTTTCGCTGCCCGAATCCGCGGAAAGCATCATGGGAGAATGGACGGAGATGGTGTCCTGGCACTACGGAAACGATGTGCGCCTCAAACCTGGGGCGAAACGGGTTGTGGAAAAGCTGAACTCACTCGGGGTCGGGATCGGACTGGGAACCAGCAACTCCTACGAACTGGCGCAAAAAGTCCTGTCGCAAAACGGTATCTGGGACTACTTCCAGGCTGTGGCAACCGGAGATATGAATCTTCTGGGCAAGCCCTTTCCCGATATCTATCTGAAAGTAGCTGCGGATTTTGCCCTTGAACCAAACGACTGCGCGGTGGTGGAAGATACCCTCAGCGGGGTGCAGGCAGCCAAAGCAGCGGGTATGACGACCATTGCCATCTATGATCCGGACAGCCTGGAACAGCATCCCCAGATCAAGGCCCTGGCAGACGCCTTTGTGCAAAACTTCAATGAATTGAGCGAGTTATTGGAAATATGAAAAACCCTGTTTATGTGATCATCGGCGCTTACGGAAGCGGAAAGAGCGAATACAGCATCCATCTGGCAAAAAGCCTCAACCAGTCTGGAGCAGATGTAGCCCTGGCAGACCTGGACGTGGTCAACCCCTACTTTCGCAGCCGGGACGTGCGGGAGGAATTTGCCGCCTTGGGCATCGAGGTTATTGCCCCGGAAGGACAGTACAAGCATGCCGATCTGCCCATGATCTCGCCCCGGATCAAGGGAGCCATCGAGGATCAGGCCAGGACGGTGGTTCTGGATGTGGGCGGCGACCCGGCTGGCTGCCGCACCCTGGGGCGTTTTGTGGATGCCCTGGAACAGCGGGGCTATAACATGCTTTTTGTGGTCAACACCTTCCGTCCTTTCACCAGTTCGGTGGAAGAGGTTCTGCGCATGAAAGCCGATCTGGAGTTCGCCTCCAAACTCAAGATTTCAGAGTTCGTCTGCAATAACAACCTGATGGAATACACAACCCCCGAGGTGGTGGAGCAGGGCATCAGCATCCTGGAAGAATGCTCGCAGCGCACCGGACTGCCTTTCAAACGGTATCTGGTGCTGGATGCCTATCAGGATATCGTGCCGGATGGCCTCGGCGGCAAGCAGCGCCTGGTGATGTCCTACACACTGAAAAAACCCTGGGAAGGCCTGGTGATGAAAGGGATTTGAACCAAGCTATTGTATTCAGATACACCTTTTTACACAAACTAAGAAGACAAATACCACGTAAGTAGTCCTATACTCTTTACATCCCTGTTGAGACCAAGGATCAATCCCTCTCAAGGCTCGACAACTACAACCGCCATCCTCCACGTATATCAGCAAAAACCACCTTCTTTCTGGATAGTTCCTGCCTGTTTCTAAGCTTGTACCAACATCAGACATAGGCAGGCCTTCAATAAATTTCAGGAAACAAGCATAAAAATTAAGATATATCTTGACAGTAAATCAATTTAATTAAGTATGGAGTCAGAATATTTAAGGAGATGCTCATGGATATGACTTCCTGCCCGATATGTAAAGGGCACCTGCAGATCAGGGAGTATCACTGCCCGGCTTGCAAGGTAAGTTTTCAAGGCGAGTTCAGCTCGAGCTGGCTGAGCAACCTGAGTGCCACACAACTCGAGTTTGTGAGGCTGTTCGTGCTTTCCCAGGGCAATATCCGGGAGATGGAAAAGCGCCTGGGTATCTCGTATCCCACGGTGAAGAACCGTCTGGGGGAAATCATCAGGGAGATTTCCTGCGCAGCGGATCATGAAACAGATTTCTACGATATCTTCAGCGATCTGGAGCAGGGATTTATCAGTGTGGATGAAGCAATTAATCAGATTGAAGCAAGGAGAAAACAATGACGACACAGCAAGTTTACTTCGACTATGACTTTCCGGGACTGAGCAGGGTCAAGATCATCAACAACATGCTGCCCCTGAACGTGGGCAAGTCTGAGAGCGGCAAGATCGAGATCAAAGCCGATCTTCCCGTTGATGAACGCGATGCCCAGGTGGATTACGAAAGGTATTTCGATGTAGCGTTCAAAGCGCCGGTGGCCACCATCGAACTGGAAGAAATACCAGAATTGGAGTCAAGCTTTGCCCGCAAGGGCAGGCCAGAGGTTACGATCCTGCTGCCAAAGATCGAACTGGCGGTAGTGGAATCTGAAAACCTACCCCTTACATTCAGCGGGCTGGACTGTGCCCTCGAGGTGGAGAACGAGAATGGCCCCATCATGATCGACAACTGCACAGGCGACAAGAAGATAGCAAACGAAAACGGTCCCATAGTTCTCAGCAAGTGCGAGGGTGAACTCAAGCTCTCGATGGAGAACGGGCCGGTTTCCGCGGAAGGGCTGTGCGGGCAGAGCCTCAAACTGGAATCGGAAAATGGCCCGACAAAGATCCGGTCTGCCTGTTTCAAAGAAGTCGCTCTCTCCAGCGAGAACGGGATGATCTACTACGAAAGCCTGCCCATCGATGAATCGGTTATGAACCTATTCAGCGAGAACGGTAAGATTCATCTGGTGCTTCCCGAGGACTTTGACTTTGAACTGGAGGCGGAAACGGAACAAGGGTCGGTGAAATGCCGCCTGGACGCCGAGATGCGCGTTGAAGCCGGAAACTATGTGATCCGCCAGGGCGAGGGCAAAAACAAGATCAGGATCAGGACAGAGAATGGAGCGATCAAGATCGGCAGCGATGGATACATGAATCTAAACTTCATCAGGCAAAAACTGGAGGAATTGAAGGATTCGATCCTGAAATCCAAAACCCTGGAAGACAAAATCAAGGCTCAGAAGATCGTGGCCACTGTGGTGGATGCACTCAACAAAGCAGCCGACAGGATCACGGAAGCGCGCATCAAAGACAGCTTGATCTCCGCGGCGGACAAACTGAAAGAGCTGGTGGAAGGTTTTGACGTGCAGGAGGCCAAGGACAAGGTGGTAAGCGGCGTGGAGAAGATCGGCGACGAGGTTTCCAACAGCCTGCGAGAACTCTTTATGAAGCTGAAATTCGCCAAAGACCACGGCTACAAATTCAAGAACCTCAACATTAAAAGGAAAGTTGAAGAGGCGATGGACTATTCTGGGCCGGGCGTTTTGAAAGAGTTCATTAAAAAAACGGTGGATTCCACCCTTGCCAAAGCCCAAAACTGGGGTCTGAGCGACAGGGAAAAGCAGGAAGTGGCAGACCGCAGCCGCATGAAGATACTGGAGATGCTGGAAAGCGGCAAGATTTCCGCAGAGGAGGCGGAACGCCTTTTGAAGGCTATCGCAAAAGAATAAAACCTTGACAGAAACGTCGCCCAGCAAAAGTTGAGCGGCACCGGTCGGGATGTAGCGCAGTCCGGTTAGCGCGCTCGGTTCGGGACCGAGAAGTCGGAGGTTCAAATCCTCTCATCCCGACCATTGTTATTTATGGCCTCCGCGAAGGAACAAATGTCCCAAGAGAAAACTAACCTGAAGTATTATATAAAGCTCCTCTATCCTTTTGTGAAAAAGGATTTGGGGCTTTTGCTCTTTGGGCTTTTCGCGATGCTATGCACTTCCGCGCTGCAGTTGGTCTGTCCCCTCATCCTGGCTGAAATCATAGATAAAAGCATCCCTCGGGGTGATGTGGGTCAGATGTACCGCTTCGGCGGTTTTTTCATTGCGGCAATGGTCGTGGCGGGCATGCTATCCTATCTGCAAATCGTGCTGCTTTCCAAGCTGGGAGTGAAAATCATCACCAAGTTCAAGGCCGGGGTTTTCCGCCACCTGCTTACCCTACCGGTGGATTGGTTCAGCCGCAAGCAGGTGGGGGAACTGATAGCGAGGGTGGAATCGGACGCGGAACGCGTGAAAGCGTTGTTTTCGGAGCTTTCAATCCGCATCATCGGCAACCTGCTCTTTTTCATCGGTATCTTTGTGGTGTTGTTCCTGCGTGACTGGAAAGTGGCAATTTACGTTTTGCCAATGATGGCTGTGGCCGCCGTGGGCTACAATTTCCTCATAAAATACCTTTCCAGATTCTACCGCCTGATCAGGGAAAAGAACGCTCTGGTGACAGCCAAGATCACGGATTACGTGCAGGGCATGCCCATCATCCAGGCGCTGAACCAGCAGAAAAAGGTTTTCGACGACCTCAAGGCTGCCTCCACCGAAAAATACAGGCTGGAAACCCGCACCTCATTCACCGAATACGGTTCCCAGAGCCTCTTCATGCTTGTCTTCGAGGTGCTGCTCCTGGTGCTTATCATCAAGCTCACCGCGCCACGGATCATTGCCGGAGCCATGACCCTGGGCACACTGATCTTGTTTGTGGACTACTTCTTCCGGATGATTTGGCCGCTGAGGCAGATTTCCGAGAACGTGATGCAGATCCAGCGTGCCTTTGTGAGCCTGAAACGCATTCTGGAACTAACCAGCCTGCAATCTGAGGAAGAGCTTTTCACCGGAACCAGGCTGCCTTCCTTTGATTCCGAGATTCGCTTTGAACACGTCTGGTTCGCCTACAAGGACGAGGACTGGGTGCTCAAGGACGTTTCCTTCACCATTCCCAAAGGGAAAAAGATCGCTCTGGTGGGCGCTTCCGGCAGTGGCAAGACCACCACCGTAAGCCTGCTCTGCGGTTTTTACCCCATCCAGAAAGGGCGCATCCTGATCGATGGAGTTCCCCTTTCCGAGATCGATTTCCGGGCCTGGCGCCGTAAGATAGGGCTGATCCTGCAGGACGTGTTCCTCTTTCCGGGCAGCATCCTGGAAAATGTGCGGGTCTATAACGATGCGGTGTCCGAAGCTAAGGTGCGCGAAGTCATTAACATCGTGCAACTGGACGAATTTATCCGTGGCCAAAACCTCGGCCTTGATTCCGAGCTGGCGGAGCGTGGCCAAAACATCTCGCAGGGCGAGAAGCAACTGATCAGCTTTGCCCGGGCGCTGGCCTTTGAGGCGGAACTGATCATCATGGACGAGGCCACCGCCTCCATCGACCCCCATACCGAAGCCAAAATCCAGCACAGCATGGAAACAGTTTTGTCGAATAAAACCGCCGTGGTGGTGGCCCATCGCCTGACCTCGGTTCTGGATGCTGACGAAATCCTCTTCTTTGACGGAGGCGAAATCATACACCGCGGCAAACACCAGCAGTTGATGCAAAGCTCGAAGGAATACCGCAAGCTGGTGGAACTGCAGTTTATAGGGACGGAGAACACGGATGAATAAGCACGTGCGCTGGATCGTGAAGAACTGGATGACGCAGAAGTGGTTCCTGCTCATCATGCTGCTGTTCACGCTGGGCAGCTCCGCGGTCGCCATTGCGCATCCGATCGTGTTTGGCAGGTTGATCGACCTGCTGAAGAGCATCCTGTCCGCGCCGGACAAATATCCTGACCCCATGGCGGAGGTGAACCGCATCATCTGGATCATGCTGGGGCTGGGCGCGGCGCAGCTTGTGACCGGTTTTTACCCCGCCGTCAGAGGTTGGGTGAACATCCGCTTTGAAAACATGTTGCGCATGTTCTATTTCAAGTTCATCCTCGGCAAGGACTTCCGCTTCTTCCATAAATTCCGCACCGGCGATGTGGTCACGCGGCTCACAGACGACCTCACCGACTACTCTAAGATAAGCTGGTTCATGTGTTCCGGCATCTTCCGGGCGGTGAATTCCTTTTCCCTGATCATGTTTTCGCTGGTGGTGATGTTCAGCATCAGCCCCAAGCTAACCTTGCTTACGATATTGCCGCTGCCGCTGATGATGGTGGCCTTCTATTTCGCTTCGGACAAGCTCTACCGGAATTTCGAGCTGAACCAGCAGGCTATCAGCGAGATCAACAGCCAGTTGGAGATGAGCTTTTCCGGCATCCGCATCGTGAAAGCCTTTGTAAGCGAGGAAAAGTATAACCGCTTCTTCGACCTCGCCCTCGCCCGGCGCTTCAAGACCGAGATGGGGGTGGTAAAGCTCAATGCTGTGCTGCACCTCATCTATGAATACATCGACTATTTCGCCCAGATCGGCGTCATCATCTTCGGCGGCTACATGGCCGTGAAAGGCCAGATCAGCGTTGGCACCTTCTACATGTTCTACACCTACCTGAGCATGATGATCTATCCGCTGCTCGATCTGCCCCAGCTCTTCGTTTCCGGCAAGCAGGCCTTTGTGAACATCGATCGCCTGGAGGAAATGAAGGACTATCCCAGCTTCTACGACCAGTGGAAAGGGCAGGCCAAGCCCGAGGAGTTTGAGGAGCTTAGATTTGAGGATGTGAGCTTCACCTATCCGGACAAGACGGAGCCAGCCATCCGCGACTGCTCTTTTGATCTGAAAGCGGGGGAGAGGCTGCTGATTCTGGGCTCGACCGGCGCTGGCAAAAGCACCGTCGCCAACCTGATCCTGGGGCTCTTGCAACCCTCTGAGGGAAGCATCCTCCTGAATGGGATTGACTTGCGGGATATTGATTTAACTGCCCTGCGTGACCTGATCGCCTACGTTCCCCAGGAACCCTTGCTGTTCACAGGGACAGTGCGCGAGAATGTCCTCTTTGCCAATGACAAGGCCACCGGGGAAGAGTATCGGATCGCCGTGGATGTGTCACAACTGAAGCAGGAGATCGAATCCTTCCCCCAGGGTGATGAAACCCGACTGGGACAGCGTGGACTGGGCGTTTCCGGCGGGCAAAAGCAGCGGCTCACCATCGCCCGCGCCCTGGTGCGCAACCCCAAACTGCTTATCCTGGACGACATCACCGCCTCCCTTGATGCCGAGAACGAGGAGAAGCTCTGGCAGGATATCAACCTCCATTTCAAGGATATCGCCGCGATCGTGATCTCCCACAGGCTTTCCACCCTGCACTATGTGGACCGGGTGCTCTTCATCGATGACAAAGGCTACGTCCATCAGGGCACGCACGAAGAACTGGTCTTCAAAAACAAGGACTATCACGACTTCCTGCATGAGCACCTGAAATAGGGCAAGCCAGGCCCTGGGTACACGCGTCAGGTTTCTTCTCCCACCCCCATCGCCCTCCTATGTATCATAGACTTTACCTGTGGTTTACCTAGGGTCATCCTTAACTTCGCAACCACATACCTAAGGATGATACCCCCAAATCCAGTAGTAGCAAAGGAGGGCGCAATGACGGATTATGCAGATAGTATCACTGTATTAACGGAATTGTCAAGCAATCACGCCTTTATTCGGGAGTGCCGGAATGGGGCAAAAAGAAAGGGAAGGCAGACCTCTTTGCGGCGATCCGGCTTCCCTTTTGGGATATGGATAGGGTTTACTTCATCAGCACCATCTTGCGCGACAATGTTCTGCCATTGTATCTCAAGCGGCTGAAATAGATACCGCTGGCCACGGGTTCGCCCTGCTCGTTGCGGCCATCCCAGGGGAAGGAATGGTTGCCGGCTGCCAGGTATAGATCGGAGCAGATGCTTTTTACCCGCTGGCCTTTCAGGTTATAGATGTCCAGGCTTGCCTTTCCGGAGGTGGGCAGGCTGAACTGGAGCGTGGTCGAGGGATTGAAGGGGTTGGGGTAGTTCTGACGCAGGATAGCAATATCCAAAGCGGGCGCGTCCACATCTGAAATGTCCACGCTCCCGCTGTTGACCCGGGTGCCATAGATGGAGTTCACGAAATACTCGTTGTCCAGGATGCCCGCCCGTCCGTCATCCCAACAGACCAGGGCGGAATTGCCGATCGCGGCGGCGCACACATGTTCCTGTTCCAGCCATTCGCCGCAGAGTATTTCCGGGCCGGCGCCCAGAGCCTTACCCTGAGAGTTGATGTGACGGATGAACACATCCTTGTAACTGTATGGGTTATCGTAACCGGAACTCCATAAGCTGGCCAGGTTGCCGTTGGCGAAGCGGACCAGGGTGGCGTCGTAGCTATAGCGCAAACCGGTGGCGATGAGCCTGCCTCCCTCCTCATAAAGCAGGCTGCCGTCGCCAAGCAGTTTTTGCAGGCGCAAGTCCTGAATTCCCGGATCCCATGCCGAAGAATAAAGAATGTCAATGGCGTTATCCGAGACCGCCATGCTGTGGATTCCGGTGAAGGGAAGCTCGATGCCGGTTTCAGACCAGAGCCTGGATCCGTCGGGGCCGATCCTCTGGGCCAGGAAGCTGTAGTTTTGATAATCCTGGTCATGAGTGGTGCAAAATACCACCAGATCGTTGCCCAGCAGGGCTGTTCCGGGATTCATGCCGTCGATGGAAGCTTCCACGCTTACCACCGCGACCCCCTCAGCAGGCCAGCCCGGGGCGGGGTCGCCGTTGGGGTCAATTCTCAGAACCCGGGAAGTAGAATAGTCATTGCTGTAATCTTTAGTATTGAAGACCACGTAGTTTTCAACAAGGTCAGCCACGCCCAGCCACATCTGCTCAGGAGGGGTGTAAAGGGCTTTTCCTGAAGGGCCCCACTGGATCTGTCCGTTGGAGATCTTTTGACCCATCAAGTGAAACTGGGGATAGCCGCCTACTGTCCAGACCACGTAAATGTCATTGCCACAAGCGCTGATGCGGGTGTCCTGGATGCTGTAGTTGTCATTGACCTGCAAGCCATGGCCGGGATACATGGTATTTCCCTCGGCATCGATCCTCTGCAAGTGCAGCGGATACCACTGGGTGCCATCATAGTCGGGAGTGTACACGATCGCTACGCTGTTGTCCGGCATTTTCACCGTGCGGATATTGGTCACTTGCTTATTCAGCGAAGGGCAGAGCGGCCTGCCTCCTTCTTCCAGCAGGGGATTCATGTTGGTGTCGCAGATCTGGTAATAGAGTTCAAATCCGCTTCCGCGCAAGTCTGACCACAGCACTAGATACCTGTCCTGCAGGGCGAACACATCCGCTATACAGGCTATGCCAGCGAGACGGGTTACCTGCGCTTCGCCGCCAAGGTCCTGGAAAGCGGCGCCGCCAGTGCTGAGCACCTGCAGTCGCAGGGCGTTGCTCATATCGCGCTGGTCTGCCCAGAGGAACATGCAGCGGTCCGCAAAAGCCTGCGCCACAGGGCCGCTGAGCATGGGGTCTCCGGCGTTGATGGTGATTCCGCCCACTCCCCAGGGAAGGTCGCCTGCCGGGGACAGATACTGGGCTTTTAGGTTATAGGGCACCTCATCGTTGAGCGATTCCCTCCAGCAAAGCCAGGCCGCGCCGGTGTCAGTTACGGAAAGGTTCAATCCCCTGAATACCCAGTTCTGTGTATCTCCGCTGGCGATTTGCACGCCGTTGGGGCCCCAGAGTGAATTGAAATCTGAATCCAGACGGATGGCACGCAGTTCAGAGTGTGTGCCATCGTTCCGAACTTCCCAGGCTAAGATGATGCCACCGTCTGCAAGAGGCGCCAGGCGGAGCTTTGGGTAGTAAAGAGCGCTGTATATCTGGAGTTGGATTTGCACGGGAGTGGGAAGGAGCAGCTCGCCCTGGTTGTTCATCCGTTGCAGGATAATGGCTCCATCCCGGTAACCGTAGAGCAGGTAATTGCCTTCGCTGCTCCCCACAATGGAAAACAGCCCGCCGGGAATCCCAGCGTGGACAAGCATGGGGTTGTTGCCAACCACCGTGCCCTGTGGGGAAAAGCGGATGAGATTGCTGGTCCCCTGATAGGGGGTAAAATTGATGATGATGCCGCCCTCACCGTCGCTAACGGCGCCGTCGAGGCTGAGGAAGTTGGGATGGCTGGTCAGGGTGAGCCCACCGCTGGGCCAAAGCTGATTGCCAAAGCTATCCACGTTTTGGCCGATCACCGCGTAACCGTTTGAGGAATGGGGATAGAGCGCGTAAACTCCGCCCACGGCGTTGGGGACCAGGCAGGCATTGGCCAGATATGCAGAGCCGCTGCGGATGCACACTCCGCTTTCGCCCCAGAGACACTGGCCATTGGAGCTGAATTTCTGCAGCCATACGCCGGCTTCGTAGCCGTGTCCGGATTGCTGGTAGAGCAGTACGAAATTGTTGTCCGAAGTTGGCACGCAGGCCACCGCTTCCTGCACTCCTGGCCTGTCCACTATGATCAGCGGCTGTGTCCAGACCGCCACTCCGGAGGGATTGAACTTCTGCGCGTAGATGTCGGTATCGCCGGCATCTGTGTCTTCCCAAAGGGCTATCACGCAGTTATCCGCGGTGCGGACCCGGAGCCCCCTGAAATCCATCTTCCAAGCTTTGCGCAGGGCGACTTCCTGCGCGCTGAGGCACAACACGGTAAGCAACAATGCCATAATCACAAAACACTGTTTCTTCATTTTTGTCTCCCTTTATTCCGTAGCTTGACTTATCGGATACAGGGTGCAAGTTTTGTTCCACATCGTCACTCAATAATAAAGCGTT
Source organism: Candidatus Cloacimonadota bacterium (assembly GCA_035450685.1). Taxonomy (GTDB): domain Bacteria; phylum Cloacimonadota; class Cloacimonadia; order Cloacimonadales; family Cloacimonadaceae; genus Syntrophosphaera. Next base: position 13,725 of record DAOTNF010000019.1, read on the forward strand.
AATCTGGCCAGGCTTTTTGGCAATGATAGTTAATTCATATCTGCACAGCGGGGTTGCCTCTTACGAGAAAGAGGTCTGCAAGGCCATGCGGCGGGACAGGAGTTGTCCTCCAGTATCGTGAATGAGCAAAGGAAATGAATCCTGATTTGAAGGCCTGCTCCAGCAGGTTTTCAATTATATGGCACACCAATTGCTTAATAATAGTTGGTGTCACGCCATAGATGAGTATCATTGCTGAATATTGCTCAAGGGAGGAGAGATGAAGGATATACGCCTTATACTGCTGATGGCAGCGCTTTGTCTTGTCGTATCGATATCCCAGGCTCAGAATTACAATGTTCCCGTAACTGGTAACATTGATGAAACCCCGATTAGTTCTAATCAAGAGGGCGGTTCAGGCAGGCGAATTATCTCCTTTGCCGGCAGAGACTGGTATGTTAAAAGTGGTGCCTGGGGGCCTGGTCCAAATCATTGGTCTGATAGTACATCGAGCGTTTGGGTGGATGCAAATGGAAATCTACATTTAAAAATACGTAGAGAAGGATCGAGCTGGTACTGCGCGGAAGTATATACGACTACTCCTACGCAATATGGGATGCACAGATTCTATCTGGCCTCAAGAGTTGATTTGCTGGATAAAAATGTAGTTGCGGCTCCCTTTATCTATGCAAATGATGAGCAAGAAGTGGATATTGAATTTGCCAAGTGGGGTTACGAAGACAATCAAATTGGTAACTACACCGTTCAACCAAGTGACTCCGACAGTCATGTAACTTTTGATGTTTCGCTAAATGGAGATTACTCTACACATTACTTTGACTGGCAAGCAGACGGCATTCTGTTTAAGAGTTTTCATGGCCATTATCCAGAACCTCCCAACAGCGCATATCTGATAAACGAGTGGTTATATACGGGGGATAAGAATCCCCTCCCAAGCACTGATATGCACATTCATATTAACTTGTGGCTGTCTCAGGGACGGCCTCCGTCAGACGGTCAAGAGGTAGAGTTGATTGTGTCAGATATTGATTACCCATCGCTATCTATCAATCCTGCAAGCCAGTTGGTTCCCTGTACATCTGGAGAATTCCCGATAACGGTGACCTCAATCACAAGTTGGACGGTAAGTGATGATGCAGACTGGTTAAGCTGTTCGCCTGACAGCGGCAGCAACAATGGGGAAGTTACGGTCAGCTACGAGGCCAATACAACAACTTCTTCCCGCACAGCTATTGTTACTTTCGCCTGCAATGGAATACCTGATAAGACCTGCACCGTTACCCAGGCCGCAGCCCCGACTCCTGAAATATATGTCAGTCCCAGTTCCTTGGATTTCGGAAACCAGATTATCGACACCGGCGCCTCGTTAACTTATAACCTAATTGGTAATTACCTGAGTTCAGATGTTGTGGTGACGGCACCCGCTGGCTTTGCAGTCTCGACTTCACAGGATGGCACATATTTCCCAACCTTGACCGTCACCCCAAGTAGAGGCAATATAGACCAAACAATATGGGTTAAGTTCACCCCTACCCAGGCTGTGTCTTACGCGGGGAATGTAAGCAACGCGTCATCTGGAGCAACAGCAGTCGATGTGGCGGTATCCGGAACGGGTATGGAACTGGCAGAAATCCAGTTGGAAATTGAATATGTTGATAACGGGTTATGCCGGCTAAACTGGAATGAAATACCCGGGGCTACTTCCTATCTGGTATATAGCGCCGATGAACCTTTGCCGTATGATTCTCCTGCCTGGACACAGATAGCCCAGACGGCAAATCAATACCTTGTCATCCAGGCTAGCGATGCCAGAAAGTTCTTCTATGTAAAGGCTGCCGTGAACAGTGTTTCAGCAGACTTCATATCTGTCCCTGTAATGCAATAGGGCAGTGATCTTCGGATGGTTTGTCAGATGGACAGAGCAGGGAGAGCTGATACAGAGGATTTTAACGCAGAAAAAACTGGAGCGGGAAACGGGACTCGAACCCGCGACATCAACCTTGGCAAGGTTGCGCTCTACCAACTGAGCTATTCCCGCTTGGTACCAGAGGCCGGATTTGAACCGGCACGAGCCGAAGCCCAAGGGATTTTAAGTCCCTAGTGTCTACCAATTCCACCACTCCGGCCGGAGTAAAAAATGGAGGCGACACCCGGATTTGAACCGGGGATAGAGATTTTGCAGACCTCTGCCTTACCACTTGGCTATGTCGCCTATAAACTGGAGCGGGAAACGGGACTCGAACCCGCGACATCAACCTTGGCAAGGTTGCGCTCTACCAACTGAGCTATTCCCGCTTACTTGCGTAAGTAACCATAAAATCACTCAGCAGTAATTTGTCAAGAAAAGTCTGATTCCCTGAATACCTCCGCGCTGAATCTGAACAACTGCGCCCCCTTGTCCTGCCAGGCCTTGTCCGGCAAACCAGCCTTGCGGCAGATTTGCCTGAGGAATGTCGGCCTGTCCCAATGCCATTCAACCGGCACCTGGGGTAGCAGCAGGCCGGAGCCATGAGGATGCTGCAAAAACAAGCCATCGCGGCCGATCTGGATGTCTTCCGGATCGGCAAGGGCTTCCATTTCACTCAGCACGGAGATTTCTATCTCCAGATCATCCAGTTCGTCAGCCCTGAGCGGCAGAAAGCGTCCATCGTGGAAAGCAGCCGCCTCAGCCATTTCCACGACGCTGGCCGCCAGGCTCTTGAAGCCACGGATATAACCGATGCAGCCACGCAGTTCGCCATCTGTGTGCAAGGAGACAAAGAGCCCCCTGCGCTGCTGTAATTCCGGATCCTGGGGAATCTGAACCTGGCGCCTGGCAAAACGCGCCTCAATGGTATCGCGGGCAAGCTTGAGCAGCTTTTTCTTGCTTTCTGTGTCCATCTTATTCTCCTTTCTGCTGATAGAGTACTGCGCTCAGGTAGCCCACCACCTGCTGGTTGTCTCTGGTCACCTTGCCGGAGTGGGTGTATTCGATGATTCTGGCATTGATGCCGGGCAAGTCCTTGCACAGGTGCAACAAAGTGAGCAAGCCGCCAATGCCGCAGGCTTCGCAGCGCTTGCCGAGCACGCCTTGCCACAAGGCGTCCGGATCGAAGCCCAGAATGTATTTCAGGATCAGGGCATCCATTTTCTCCGCGCGGTCCGCGTTGTAATAGTGGGAAAGGTCGGTTGATACCACATAAACAGTGTTTCCCGGCAGGGTTGTCACGATTTCCCGCAGTTTAGCAGCCAATTTGTAAGCCACTTCCGGATAGGGGCGCGCGATCATCACGGGACAGATTCTGGCCTCCGGCAGGAAGTGCCTGATGAGGGGAAGCTGAACCTCCAGAGAGTGCTCCTGCTCATGCAGCCTGGTTTGAGATTGGTGCGATGGGTGTTGGGCGAGCAACTCCGCGCATGCCGCATCCTGCGTCACAGTTCCCAGGGGAGTTTCGTATTCCGTAAAGGGCGAAACCGACCAGTCGAAATTGATGCCCTGATGACTGGGATGCAGCACGATCAACCTGTCGATGTTTTGGCTGTTCAGATAGTGATAGCCCAAAGCGGCGCACTGGCCGGAATACATGTAACCCGCGTGAGGCACGATCAGTCCGCGCACCCGCTCTGAAGCACCCGCCTGGGCTTTGCCCCGCGTCCAGGCCTCAAAGTCGGCGGCGAGCTGCCCCGCATGGCGGGAATAGAAACTGCCGGCATAGACTGCTTTGCGTATCATACCTTCCTCCTATTCAGAGTGTTCGCTTTCCGGCGGGTCGGGAACCACCAGAAAGTAATTTGCTATTCTTGTTTCCCGCGCGGGCAAATCCGCACTGCCATAGAGTGGGGAGATCACGGCCACTTTCAGCTTGGGGGCTCTGCTGAGCGCCCGCTCCACCGTTCCGAGGAACCCGCGGGAGTGGAAATCACCGTTGAAATGCACGATTGTCTGCCTGGGATGCCGCTTCCAGTAGTCCACCAGGCTTTCCGCCATAGTATCGTCCTTCACGCACTGGGCGAGAAACATATTGTCGTAAAAGGTGGCGTCCATCTGTCCGCCGTGGGCAGCGTTCTCAGCCATCGTTTGCAGGAAATTCTCCTTGTAGGGGCCTTCCCAGGCATTGATTTCCTTTGCCACATAGCTCCTATCCTGCTCATCCAAAGTGGAGATGAAGTCCTTTCCAGCCCTCACCGCCATGCCTGCCAAACGGCGGGGAACATTTGCCGCCAGGGCATCCAGGCCATTGCTTTTGGCGAACTCCACCAGGGCTTTGTAATCGGTTTCATAATTTGGCCAGGGGCGGGCTTCCGCCAGGAAAGCGGCTTCGGATATCTCGTCTTTGAGGTAGGAGTTCAACAGTGGCTGAACATCCCGCTCGAACATCTCGAAAGACAGCGTCAGACGCTTATCCCTGGCGTAAAGATGGGGGAGAAGGTCACGCTGGGCCTGGTGAATGGCCGCGTTGTCGTGATATTCGCCGAAGAACACGACATTGTATCTGGCAAGCTTGGCCGCCAGCTTTTCCAGGCTGACCTGTTTGCCGGAACTGGCATCGATAAAGCGGTATTGAGCGCCCAAGGTTACTCCGGAGCTTAGCCCAATTATTAAGAACAGTAAAAGCGTCTTTAATCCCATAATTTATTCCTCTATCCGATAATCTAAGCGGGATTGCAGCCTCCAGCCATCCAAAAGCTCCCTGAACTGTTCCCACTCGCTGAGGGGCAGGCTGCACCTGATGGTCACCCTGTCTGCCCACTCCGAGCTATGCACAATGCCTCCGGCGTCTTTCACGCGGGCGCCGACAATCTCCGCGATAGCGTAGTCGGCCTTGATTTCTAGGCTGGCCTGGGGAACCGCTTCCACCCTGGCTGCCAGGCTCAGAGCCTCTTCCACCGTCCCGCCATAGGCATCGATCAGTCCTTTGACGCCCAACTTTATTCCCCCAAAATAGCGGGTGACGATGGCCAGGCAATTTGTCATCCCGGCCCGCAGGAGGGAGTTCAGGATCGGCTTTCCAGCGGTTCCGTGCGGTTCACCCGCGTCTGAATAATACTGTGTTTCCTGGGCGAATCCGCAAATGTAGGCATAGCAGTTGTGGGTGGCGTTGGCGTATTCCCGGTTGTGCGCGCTGATGATCTCCCGCGCCTGTTCCACGTCTGAAATGGGGAAGAGGAAGCAGATGAATTCCGAACGCTGGATTTTCTGCCTGAACTGGGAGGGTGAACTTATTGTGAAAAGCGGCATCTACTTTACCCTGGGCAGGTCTTTCCAACGGGTGGTATAGGCGGGTGAGAGTCTGGCGCGCTTCATTTCCCATTCCTTTTTCACGCCGGAGCTGGCAAAGAAGACGGTGTCCCTGCCGTTGCGCTTATTTAGCTTGTCGATGGCCTCGGTGAGCGCCTTGCGCCTGTCATCCAGATAGCTTGTCTCGATCAGACTGAGCGGCACGTCTTCTTCCGGGATGATGTCCGAGAACATCACGCCAGCCTTTTTATACTCAAATCCCGGCAGATACAGGTCGCGCAGGAGTTCCAGCGCGGTTCTGATCAGATCCGGAGTGAAGGCGGTGGGAGGGGTCAGGGTAGTCTGCGCGGAGTTGTTGTACTGCGGCCCCTCTTTGAAGCGGTTGGTGTTCAGGAAAACCAGCATGTGCCCCGCGACGCATTTTTGCGCGCGTATTTTCTCTGCAGCATGCGTCACATAGGTGGATACAGCCTCTTCCAGTTCGCTCAGCTTCGTAACCTGCTTGCCAAAGGACTTGGAGCAGATCACGCTTTTTTTGGCGGCGGGCGCTTCATCCATCCCGATGCAGGAAAACCCCTGCAATTCCAGCACAGTCTTGTGTCCAACGCTGGTCAGATAATGATCTATGAACTTCTCCGGGGCGTTGCGCAACTGCCAGGCGTTTTCGATGCCGTTTTGCCTCAGAAACTTGTCATACTGGCGCCCAATGCCCCAGATTTTGGCCACGGGGGTCTGCTTCAAAGCCTTTTCGATCCTGTCGTCATCAAGCAAGACGAGGCAGCCATGATAGCCGGGATACCTTTTGGCATAGTGGTTGGCGATCTTGGCCAAGGTCTTGGTGCGGGAAATGCCGACCGAAACCGGGATTCCGGTCCACTTGCGCACGGTCTGCCTGATCTGGCTTCCATACTGCTGCAGATCGCGGTTGCGGAATCCGTTCAAGCCCAAAAAGGCTTCATCGATGGAGTAGATTTCCAGTTCCGGAGAAAAGTCTTCCAGCACCCGCATCACGCGGGATGACATGTCGGCATAGAGGGCGTAGTTGGAGGACAGCAGGGTTCCGCCATGTTTGCGGATCAATGCCTCATGTTTGAAGCCCGGCGCGCCCATGGGGATATTGAGGGCTTTGACCTCGTTGGAGCGGGAGACCAGGCAGCCGTCGTTGTTTGAGAGAACCGCCACCGGCTTGCCTTCCAGGGAGGGGTCGAAAACGCGCTCACAGGATACATAGAAATTGTTGCAATCCACCAGGGCAACAATGTTCTGGTCGCTGAATCCTATCTTGAGCATCATATCTCTCCCAATGCAAGAATATCCGTCTGGCCAATGGTGTCAACTGGATTTCTGCGCTTGTTCCGTTTTCCATATACAGGCATAGGAAGTTCATTAAAATCGTCCACGAATTATTGTTCGTGGAAAGGTGAAATGGTGGAAAGGAGCCCCCGAAACAAGTCCTGCCAGGCTATACACTGTGTCATCCCGGGCAAGCGCATGCTTGACCCGGGATCCAGTGCCGGGGTGGCAAAGTCCGTTTGCCACAGAGACCGGAGGTCTCTTCCAAGCAGGCAACTCCGTTGCCTCTGCCGAACAGACTTCGGCAGCCCTCAAGCTACACAAATTAACACGAATTATTGTTCGTGGAAAGGTGAAATGGTGGAAAGGAGCCCCCGGAACAAGTCCACCAGGCTATTTACTGTGTCATCCCGGGCAAGCGCATGCTTGACCCGGGATCCAGTCTTTTAGAAACAACCACCCAGCCTTGAAACAAATAACAACAGACCCAAAACCGTGTCATCACGGCCTGCGAGCCGTGATCCAGTCTTTTAAAGCCTTAATCAAGTACCCAATCCAAATACAACCGGCGTCAAATACTTGACAATCGCGATAAATGATAAATACAATCCTCATAATCCTTTATGCCGCCCTCCCTTGCTGCGACTGGATTCTGTGCCATCATCCTTAGGTCATCCTTATAAATTATAAGGATGACCTAAGGAAGACCAGGGTCTGAACGCCGGATGCAAATGAGAGCTACCCGCGCGCGAGAAAGGGGAAGTGGCCGACCCATTGCCGCGCAATTATGGGCAAGTATATTTATATACTTGCCCTGGGAACTCTCATCCCGCCTTGCATGAAGGGGTCGTAGCACCTATATATATGGGGGGAGAATTGTAGAATTGGTGGAAAGGTGGAATGTTTGTTTGGTGGAAAGGTGTCCGCTTTGTTTTAATCTCACGCGGATGTTCAAAAAAGACTGGATCCCGGCTCAAACCACCCCACCGGATCGTTACCGATCCGGCGAGGACCCCGGTAGGCCGGGATGACACGGCTTTGGGCCTGGGTGTGGCTTGTCTCAGGGTCGGATACTCGATTTATATTGGATGCTTGTCCTTGTATTCTGTTTTTAATTTGTGTTAATTTATATAATTTGTGGATGTTCTTAAAAGAATGGATCACGGGTGAAGTCACCCCACCAAACCGCAACGCGCTTTGGTAGGGGCGCCGACTGCCCGTGATGACGCGGCTTTCGGTTGGAAAGAGGCCAGCAGGATAAGCAAGGACGGGAAAGGTTTTGGGATTGACAGTAATTCAGATGTCGGGATTATGTAATCTCACGTCTTGATTCGAAAGAAGGAAAACATGGGTGAAATCGACTTCATCTCAATGGACAAAAAGCGATATACTGAAGTAGTCAGATACATTGGCGAACTGACCTCGCGGAGATTCTGTTATCTGAATCTTGCTGACGATATCGCCAACGCCATTTTGGTAAGACTTATCAAAAGCTCAAGTTCTGCCGATCCCACAGGGCTTTCAGCGGAATTCATCAAGTCCATGTTCCCCAAAGCGGTTGAGGATGTGTTTAACCACTATCAGAAAGTATCCTTCCAATACTGCCTCACAAAAACCCAGGATCATCATCTGTCTGAAGAAACCTCGCAGGAAGCAATCAGGCAGCTTTTATCATCAAAGCATACCGTCAATGACGTTTATGCGTGGTTAAGGCAGGTGACGCACAATCTGCTCTGCAAGCACTACGAGTTTAAAGCGAAAGAGAAGGACCTTTATAACCTGCTCTGTATGGAAGCCGGCCTGCTTCAGAATGTTACGGCATCCGGCAACAAGATAGATATAGAGGGATTGAGCCCCGGTAAAAAACAGGAGATACTTTCCAGTCAGGAATACCGTGATTATCAAACGGCGCTTTCGGTCGAAAGTTTGAAAGACTATGCGTCTTCACTGAACGTAAGTGAGAAAGTTGCCCAGAAGCGGAAAGAGAAAGCCATCCGTAATCTGAGGTCAAAGTTGCTGCTCGCAATGGGTTGGGAAGCGAGCCGGGAGATACTTAGCTACAACCAGTACAACGCAATTCAAAAGTTCATCCGCGAGCTTCTGAAAATGGGCCGCGGCGACAGGGATATCAAGCAGAATAACAAGTTACACCCCAAGCTGGCACAAGTTATGAGCGGCATAGACAGGATAGATGATTGGGGGATTACGATGACGGATAACCGCAGATTCAGGCTCCACATTTTTCATTTAACCCAGGAGAAACAACCGATTATCGCCACCTTCTTCATCGTTCTGAATGAGAGAAATCATGTCTCTGTGGAAAACTGCAAAATAAATGAAATCATCGGAGCGCGTCCCATTCCTGCTAATGTGCAGATACCCAAGGTGATGGGCAAGGCATTGTGGTCTTATGAGCAAATAATCTCACTCCTAAATACATAAATCTTCAAATCCAGCATCTCAAATCTCCCAGTTTTGACACTTATTTCTTAGAACTCAGAATCATCTGGTTTAATAATGGAGTCAGGACAAGATGAGAACTATTATAGCCTTTCTGTTTCTTTTGCCGCTTGCCCTTGGAGCTGCTACTCTGCATGTCTCTTTGGATGGGACTCAGCAATACTCAGTAATCCAAAGTGCGATCAATGATGCTGTAAGTGGAGATGTTGTTTTAGTACATCCAGCAGATATCTGGAAAACCTCAACCTTTCCGACAAAAGCGGCATAATCCTGGCATCTTTAGAATATACCACCAGCGATACAACATACATATCCTCCACCATAATAGACGGCAGTAGCGACAATAACTCCACTATCTTATGCTACGAGAACACAGTTAATTGCACAATCAGAGGGTTTTCCATCACAGGAGGAAGCGGATATGCTTACTATGGGGATTCTAGCCCTTGGCAGATATTCGGTGGTGGGATATTTATAAATATGTCTAACTCTATTAGTCTGCTTAATCTTAAAATTCACGGCAATATAGCTTCAGGTGGAGGTGGCATAGCCGTTTACGTTCCGAATACTGTCCAAATGTCTAATGTCCAGATAGTTAACAATGTTGCCCGCTACATTGGTGGAGGACTACTAATTGGTAGTGATCCGAACCTTGGCGCTCCAAACATAATCTTTGATCAAATCAACCGTTGCAGTATTTATAACAATTTTGCTCAATGGGGCATGGATATGCATTGGCACTACACGCATGGAGGCACATTACCAATTTACTTGAAGAAATTTACTGTATCCAATTGGGAAAAGTATTACGCAGATTATTATGACTCAGATTATCTTCCCAGCCCTTATACGGTTTTTGATATCCAGGAGTCATATCTGCAGCCGGTAAATGCTGACTTGTACGTTAGTCCAACAGGTAGTGATTACAATAGTGGATTGACTCCGGCAACAGCGCTGAAAACTCCATCGAGAGCTATGCAAAGAATTGCTTCCAATCCCAATAACCCCAGAACAGTACATCTCTTGGCGGGAGAGCACCACAATATATTTGGTGGTGAGTATCTCCCGATTGCCATCAAGGACTATACGATTCTAAAGGGTGTATCCCAAAATCAAACCAGATTGTATGCTGAAAACCTAATCGAAGGCACGGGTGTTGTCACAATGGGTATTGAGCGCTACGGTATGGTTCTCAGGGACTTATCTATCACTACTTCCCACGCTTCGGCTGTCTTTTCCTGGGGAGTACATAACTGCCTGGTGGACAATGTCACAATTGAGAATTCCACTGTTGATAGGTGGTTATTTGTTACAGGACATATCACAAGCACATACACCCTTAGCAATATAACGATGCGGAATAATACTGCTTTTTACTCTGAATACGGGTTTCGTATTCATGGCTCAGTCATTACTATAGATAATGTTCTAATGCAAAATAATCAGGTGCCGGGTTTACCAACCTATTGGTATCAACGAGGATGCGGAGGATTTGATATCTATCTAAAAGATACGCTGACTATTAAAAACAGCAAGTTTGTTAATAACACCCATTTTTCCGAGGATGGCTTTTCAAATTTCAGGGTCAGTACTCTTTCAAACACATGGTACTCGACCGTCACATTTGATAATTGCTTGTTTGCATCAAATTCTGCACTGGGTGGTGTTAGGGACATCCGTTTTGTAAACATATATGTGCTGAATCTGATCAACTGCACATTTGCTAACAACACAAACAATTATACCGATTATCTTTATATTTCCTCAGAATCGTCCAGAATCGTCAACTGTCTATTCTCCAATAATAACTCGTATTACGAGATTCGATCAAATAACAATACAATCGTAGAAAACTGCTTATTCAGCAGAAGCAACAACATTTGGAGAACATACAATGGAGAACCTCTGATTTGGGGTCAGAATAACTTAACTGGAACAGACCCATTGTTTTCCGGAACTGACCAGACTCTACCTTCATATTATTATCTGTTTGCTGATGATGAGCATGGGTATTCCCCGGCTATTGATGCAGGGACATCGGATATCAGTATCCTGCCTCTTGGTTACACGATCCCCCCATACGATGCCTTTGGCAACAATCGTCTGCATGGCAACGGCATTGATATCGGCTGTTATGAATCTCAGGGATATACGGGTGTGGAAGATGATGAACTTACTGCTATAGACAGATTGCAGCTTTCCAACTATCCCAATCCCTTCACTGCTTTCACCAATCTTAAAGTAGTCCTGCCCTCCAATCAGGGCAATGACAAAGCAGGGGTAACAAGCGCAAGCATCGACATCTACAACATCAAGGGACAAAGAGTAAAAAGCATCCCGCTTGATCCCGGCAAGGCAGGAGAGCAGTTCAGCTATTGGGATGGCAGGGAAGAAGCTGGCAAGCAGTGTTCCAGCGGTATCTACATTCTCAACCTGAAGGTCAATGGGATACGGGAATTAAGTAAAAAGGTTACCCTTGTCAGATGATGTTCATGGTGGTTGTTTTTGGGCTGGACGCTTGTCTTTATATCCTTTCTTTAATTTGTGTAATTTAAGGGCTGCTGAAGTCTGTTCGGCAGAGGCAACAGAGTTGCCTGTCTGGAAGAGACCTTCGGTCTCTGTGGCAAATGGACTTTGCCACCCCTGAGCACTGGATCCCGGCTCAAACCACCCCACCGGATCGTTACCGATCCGGCGAGGACCCCGTTAGGCCGGGATGACACGGTTTGGTGTCTGGTGGGGTTTGTTTCTGGGCTAACGTTGTGGCATTGTCACACGGTTCACGCAGATATGTGCAGATAAAGAAAAATATAGACTTAGCTGACTCCAGCGAACGAGGGCAATAAAAAAACCGTCGGCAGGGGGAGGGCGCCGACGGTACGGACAAGGTGTCCGTTGAGAGACCTAAGCAGGGATTTGGGAAGCTAATCCAAAGCTTTCAGGAAGGAAGGCAGGTCAGTGCGGGGTGTGTAATGCCGCATGCTTTCCTCATCCTGCTCGCTATTATCGTCTTTGGGGTTGTTTTGGTTGATGCCGATACGGGCAAAGATATCTTCTATGTTTTCATCAGGTTTTGATTTGCGCGGTTCCCTGGGGGCTGCTGGCTGCTGAACCTGAATGGAGGGAAAATCCAAAACCTTTTCCTCGATCAGGCTGCTCAATCCGGTCGCGATGATGGTAACGGAGACTTTGTTGACCATTTCGGGATCGATGATGATGCCCATGATGATGTTGGCGTCCGAGCCGGTTTCGTTTACGATAACGCTGGAAACCTCTTCAAACTCGCTCATCTTGATATCGTTGCCGGCGGTGATGTTGATAAGCAGGGCTTTGCATCCCTGGAGGCTGATATCGGAAAGCAGGGGATTGTTGATGGCCGCTTTGGCCGCCATCACGGCACGGTTTTCTCCTTCGCAGGTGCCGGTTCCCATCAGGGCGAAGCCCATGTTTTGCATCACGGTTTTAACATCGGCGAAATCCACATTGACCAGCCCGGGTATATTGATGATATCCGAAATGGCTTTTGCTGCCTCATACAGGACATTATCAGCACGGTGAAACGCCTCCACCAGGGTCAGATCGGAGTATATCTCGCAAAGCTTGGAATTTGGGATCACGATCAGGGTATCCACAAACTCGCGCAGATTTTGCAGGCCTTCATCGGCGTTGCTGTGGCGTTTCTTCCCTTCGAAGGGGAAGGGAGTGGTAACTATGCCCAGGGTGAGGATGCCCAGATCCCTGGCAATTTTGGCGATCACGGGAGCGGCGCCGGTTCCAGTGCCGCCACCCATGCCGGCGGTGATGAACACCATATCCGCGCCTTCCAGGTGGCTGATAATCTCTTCCTTGGATTCTTCCGCGCTGCGGTTGCCCACATCGGGATTTGCCCCGGTGCCCAGGCCGCGGGTGAGCTTTTTGCCCAACTGCAGCTTCATCTTGGCCTGGCTCTTGACCAGGTCGCTGATATCCGTGTTGGCGGCGATGAATTCCACACCATAAAGCTCTTTTTCGATCATGGTGTTCACGGCGTTGCCGCCAGCTCCGCCTACTCCCACAATTTTGATGTTGGTGCCTATCTGGGCTGGTCTTTCGTCAAACTCGATCATTGTGTTTTCCCCCTTAACTACGCAGTAGTAAAGTCTTTTATAATTTTTTTGATACTGTCGAAAATCTTGTTGTTTTTGATCTTGCCAAGGCTGAACGTCGAGGTTTTGAGTTCCCTGTCCAACGCGGCCACATGATAGAGCAGGCCAACGGCGGTAGCCCAGGCGGGATCGTCCAAACTGCCAACCAGGCCAGTGAGCCTGGAAACATTCGGCCTGGCGATCTTGGTGTGCATGTTAAAAGCCGATTCCACAACGCGGTCGATCTGCTGCAGGCGGGCAGTTCCACCTGTAAGCACTATGCCGGCGGTTACAAGCTCCGGAGTGTAGCAGTTTTTGAGCTTGTCATAACAAAGGGACAGCATTTCCTCCACGCGGTGCTGGATCACATGGCTCACCAGATACTGGGTGCGGGAGTGGCTTTCCCTGCCGCTGATGCCATCCACTTCGATCTCAACGTTGGGATCGACGCTGGCGGCATAGGCGTTGCCATACTCTTTTTTGATGTATTCGGCGCTGGAGATGGTGGTTTTAAGCCCGATGGCAAGGTCTTCTGTGATCGCGGAGCCAGCCATGGGAACCACCATGACCTTTTCCAGGACGCCCTTGCGGAAGAGGCTGATGTCGCAGGTGCCGCCGCCAATGTCGATCAGGACGGTGCCCAGGCGTTTCTCGTCTTCCGTCAGCACCGCTTCGCTGACGGCGATGTGGTTGAGCACAAAATTGTCCGGATCGATGTCGTAGCCAGCCAGCTCTATGCATTTGGCGAGATTCCTAAGCGGAGTTATGTCGCCAAAGATGGTGTAAACTTTGGTTATAAGGTGAAAACCATTCATCTTCACCGGGTTGTGGATATCATCCTGTCCATCGATAACAAAGCTTTGCGGGATGCCGTGCAGGATCGTGGCGCGCTCATATCCTTTTAGGATTTTGATCCCGTTTTTGGCATCGTTGATGACCTGATCCACATGATCCTGAGAGATTTCGCCGGGTTCATTGGGACTTTCTGAGGGAATCGAAATGCGCCCGTCGCCCACATTGGAACGGATGTGTTCGCCGGTAATGTTGGTGAAGATGTTCACGGCTTTGAGCCCGGAAGCTTTTTCTGCTTCCTGGAGGGCTTTTTTGACGCATTCGGATACCGCTTCGATATCTTTGACGATCCCTTTCTCAATCCCGCTGGATGGCACTTCACTGCTGCCCAGAACCTCCAGACTGTTATCTTTGGCGGTTTTGGCGATGAGAACCCGAACGAAGGAGGAACCAATATCGAGGGCAGTAATCATGTTATTTTTCATCTCAGATACCTTTCCTGACCACAACCTGGTCGGCATAACGAAGGTCCACCACGGAATTGCGGTCGATATTGCCATTGTCCTGCACGAACTGATATCTCTTCAATTGCTTATCCAGTTTATCGGAACCGGGGATGATCCGGGTGCCATATTTGGCGTCGATTATATATACTGTGTTATCCACGCAGTAGTATTCGGAGATTTGGGGCAAGAATCCCGGCGCGGTTTCGCGGATCTTGCCATGCATCTTCAGGATTCTCTGCAAGGCGTTGTTCTTGAGCTTGCGTCCGGGCTTCAGGTCTTTGTTGGCCAGGTGGATGCCCACGACGGGGAGGTCTTCCGCGTAAACATTGCCAAACTGCTCAAGCACCAAGCCGCTGTCATCGATGGGAAAGAGGTCGCCCTCGGCGCTTTTCACGTATAAAGATCCTTTGCGTTCAACGATGCTGATCTTAAGCGAGTGGGGAGGGCGTAGGCTGACCCTGGCTTCGCGAACCCTGGCGAAACGCGTAAGGCTGGCCTCAAGCTCCGATTTGGAGATTGTAAGCAGGTTTTTGCCCAGCAAAGGCTTAGCAATGTTGATGAGCAGGGAATCCTTAAGGCATGAGTTTCCGCTGACCTGGATCGATTGCAGATTGAGCCAGGGCAGACGAGAAAGCAGGGTATAAACCCCAAACCCCGCGCCAGCAAGGAAAACCAGCGTGAGGAAAAACAGCAGATAATGGCGGCTGCTGCCTCTTCGCTTTTTGCGAACCTTGGGCGAAGTCCGTACCTTGCTGTTAAATGAATCCATTACAATTCCCCGTTCATTTTCTTGGTTTTTCGTATTAGGTCTCTAAGTCGCTTAGTTTTTTTGCTTTACTGTTTTTGTCAACAGCTTTTTGCAGTTTTCCCAATATTTCTTCACCATACTGCCAGATGTTGCCCGCGCCCATGGTGATCAAAACATCGCCAGGTTGCAGGATAGACAAGGTTTTTGGCACTATATCAGCGTTGCTTTCCAACAGCAATACATTGTGGTGGCCGGACTGGATCGCCGCGTCCGCGATCAGCTTTGAGGATACGCCCGGGATTTCCTGTTCCCGCGCTGGATAGATGGGTGCCAGGATCAGGCAGTCGCAAGAGAAAAACGATTTGCCAAACTGTTCGTAAAAATCTCTGGTGCGGGAGTAAAGGTGGGGCTGGAATAAAGCTACAATCCGCCTCTTCGTGCTTTCGCGGAAGCCATCCAGGGTGGCGGCTATTTCTGTGGGATGATGGGCGTAATCATCATAAACGGTGATGGATTCCACCTCTCCCTTCAATTCGAAGCGCCTGTAAACTCCATTGAATTCCTTCAGCCCATTCTGGATGTGTTCAAAGGGAATATCCAGTTCCAGGCCGATGCCAACCGCCAGAAGGGAGTTCTGGATATTGTGGCGGCCGGTAATCTGCATCTTGATGCGTCCCAGGTTGTAATCCTTGTAGCGCACATCATACTCAGCTGATAAATCCTGCATGCGGATGTTGCTGGCCTGGATGTCGGCCTGCCTCGAGAAGCCGTAGGTGACTATTCTTTTGTTGATGTTGGGGAGGATGGATTGCACCCCTGGATCATCCAGGCAGCAGATCACACTGCCAAAGAACGGCACTTTGTTGGCGTATTCCGTGAACGCGCCTTTGATGTCTTCCAGATTGCGATAGCAGTCCAAATGATCGGTATCGACGTTGGTAATCCCCGCGATGCAGGGCGTGAGGGTGAGAAAAGAGTGGTCGTATTCGTCGGCCTCCACCACGATGTATTGTCCGGAACCCATGACGTTATTGGAGCCATAATTCTTTACCTTTCCGCCCACAATGACGGTGGGGTCGAGGCCAGCCGCTTCGAGCACCATGCCGGTCATCGAAGTGGAGGTGGTTTTTCCGTGGGTTCCCGAAATACCAATGCTAAAGCTCATTCTGGTGATCTCAGCCAGCATTTCCGCCCTGCGTATAACAGGGATTTTGAGAGCTTTCGCGGCTACGATCTCGGGATTGTCGTCCTTGACGGCGGAAGATTTGACCACCACATCTACATCCTTCACCAAATATGGATCGTGCCCCTCATTGATGCTGATGCCAAGGGATTCCAGACGGCTGGTGATCTCGGTCTTCTTCATATCCGAGCCGCAGATTTCCAAGCCCTGGTTGTGTAAAAACTCCGCGATACCGCTCATTCCGATGCCGCCGATGCCAATAAAGTGGATTTTCTTAGTTTTGCCCAGCATGGAGGGCCTCCTGGTCTGTTAGAATTGCTTTTACGATGTCCTGCGTTGCAGTGTTGGCAGGGATACTATGCAGTTTTTCAATATACGAGTCGTAGTTGCTTTCGAGCGTATCGATGGCTGCCATCAGGCTTGCTTGGTTAAGTTCAGACTGCCGCAGCAGTAAAGCCACGCCCTTTTTGGATTGTTCCTCCGCGTTGTGATGCTGGTGGTTGTCTGCCGCTGTGGGCAAGGGGATCAAAATGGCGGGGAGTCTGTTTTGTTCAAGTTCGGCAATAGTCATAGCTCCCGCTCTGGTGACCGCGATCCGGGCGCAGCGGTAGAATTCCTTGAGACGGGAGGAGAAAGAGAAAATGTGCAACTCGGTTTTTTTGCCATGGCGTTCACCATAATTGTCATATCCCGATTTGCCTGTTTGCCAAATGACCTGGTAACCTTTTTCCAAAAGAGAGTCCAAAGCGGTATCCACCGCGGCATTTATTGCCTGGGAACCTTGTGAGCCGCCGGTGATCAGGATGACAGGTTTGTCAGGCTGAAGCCCGATCTCAATGGGAGAAAACTCTTCCTGCAGATCTTTGTTTGGGAGCAGGGGGATTCCCAATTGCAGTGTCTTGGCTTTTGGCAAATAAGTTGAGGTCCTGGCAAAGGAGGTAAAAGTGATGTTGGTAAATCTTGCCAGCCATCTGGTGGTAAGGCCGGGATAGCTGTTGCTTTCGTGGAAATAGAGGGGGATTCTGGTTACTATGGCTGCAATGGCCACTGGCCCAGAAACGAATCCACCTGTGCAGATGACACCGCTGGGCTTGATTTTTCTGAGTATCCTTACAGCGGTGATCACGCTGGTGGCAAGGCGGTAGGGAAAGAGCAGGTTGCTGATCTTGAGCTCCCGGTAGAGCTTCTGAACATGGACGGTGGAGATGGGGAAACCTGCTTCAGCCACAATCCGTTCTTCCATCCCTCCCCGATTGCCGATAAAATGTATATCAGAACCTCCTGACTGAAGTTCCCTGGCCAGTGCCAGGCCGGGATAGATGTGGCCTCCGGTGCCTCCGCAACCGACAACGAAACTGTATCTTGCCGGGTTATGGGGGGCGGAGGAGGTGGCTGATTGTTCGTTCAGGGAGAAAAAGGATGGTATCACAGCTGCCTCCTCCTGGCACTGATGTTGAGGATAACGCCGATCGACGCGGAATCCACCAGCAGTGCCGTACCGCCATAACTGATGAAGGGAAGTGTGTTTCCAGTGGAAGGCAAGATGGACATGGCGACCCCGGTGTTTACCAGAGCGTTCAGGAAGATGTTCATGGCCAATCCCGCGCAGAGGTACTTATAGTAAGCGTTTTCCTGCCGTTCCGCCAGTTTGAAGGCTTTGAAAAAGATCAGCGCGTGCAGGGCAAGAACGAGGAATGCTCCCAGGAATCCAAATTCCTCGCCGATGATTGTGTAGATGTAATCGGTGCGGGCTTCGGGCAAAAAGTAGTGTTTGGCTCTGCCCCGGGAAACTCCCATCCCCAACAGACCTCCGCTGGTTAAGGCAGTCAGGCTTTCCCGGACCTGATACTCTTTGGATGAATTCTCGGGCTCGGGTCTGTCGGGCACAAAAAGGTTGTAAGTCAGGAAGGTTTTCAACCTGTCCGACCTGTATTCCTCGCCCTTCAAGATTACCAGAGCACCGGCCACCAGGCCAAGGCCCAGGATCAACACTATCAGCCTCTTCTTCATTCCCGCGTAAACCAGCATTCCCAACAGGGTGGCGCCTCCGATTATCAAGGTGCTGAGGTGCTTTTCCATAAAGACAAGCACAAAGATAACAATGGTATAAAGAACAAGGGGCATAAATCCGATCAGGAATTCCTTGAGTCCGGCGTCGCGGAGTTCCTGCTCCTTGTTTTCCAGGAACCCAGCGAAGAAAAAGATCAGGGCGAAGCGAGCCAGGAAGCTCGGTTGCAGGTTGAAGAAGCCCAACCTCAAGCCCCTGGTTGCCCCTTTCACCTCTGTCTTTTGCACCAATACCAGAATCAGAAGTAAGATCACCGCCAGGATCATGTATTTGTTTAAGAATCTCAGCTTCTGAAGATCGAAGAAGTAAAGAACCACGACCACGGTCACAAAGGAAATCCCCAGGAAAACCAGATGCCTGTAAAAGATTTGCATCGAGCTTTGCATCGAGGTGATATCCAACATCACCAGCAAGCCGATCAGACAGAGTCCGATATAGCTGAAGAGAATTCCCTTGTCAAACGAGACAATAATATCCTGTACTCTTGACCGCTTAGACTTCATTAGCCATTTTCTCCACGATGGACTTGAAAACGTCGCCTCTGTGTTCAAAATTGCGGAACCTGTCGAAGCTGGCACAGGCAGGTGAGAGCACAACGATATCGCCTGTTTGCGAATCTTGCCAGGCTTTGCGAATGCAGTCCTCAAAGTCTGGCACATGCTCCAGGTCCATCTGGTCTTTCCAGAGTTTTTCCATTTGTGTGGCTGTGTCGCCGGTCACATATACTTTTTTGGTCTTTTGTTTCAACAGCTCTGTCAGGACAGAGAAATCCTCGCCCTTATCAGAACCGCCCATGATGATACGTATCGGTTTATCGAAGGAAAGCAGTGCTGAGCGCACCGAATCCGTATTGGTGGCCTTGGAATCGTTGAAAAACAACACTCCGTTTATGTCAGCTACAAACTCCAGGCGATGGGTGAGTGGCATAAATGTCCTGGCTGCATCGATCAGGTTAGCCATATCGTTTGTGAGTGCATCCGCTGCGAGCAGGGCGGCCATGACATTGGCATGGTTGTGAGGCCCCATGATTTTAAGGTCTTTCACGGGTAAGCGGTGACGTATGCCCAGGCGGATTTCCCCTTCCTGCATCCAGGCGTCGCAGTCCGGAGCTTTCAGATGTAGTGAATAACGGCGCAGCCTGGCTGGTATTCTATTTTGGCGTTCCGCAACCGGTTCAGAATCCAGGCAGATCACCGCGGTGTCTTCAGGTCTCTGATTTTCAAAGATGCGGAATTTGGAGTTGATGTAGTCGTTGAATCCCGCGTAGCGGTTCATGTGGTCGGGAGTGATGTTGAGCAGGACTGCCACATTGGGACGAATGGTGTCGATCAAATCCAGTTGAAAACTGCTTATCTCCAAAACGATAAAGTCATAGCCTGGTTTATGGATGGGGAAACTGCAGAAAGCTGCACCGATGTTGCCAGCCAAAATGCTGCGGTAGCCATTGTTTTTAAGCAGGTGATCGATCAGAGAGGCGACAGTGCTCTTGCCATTGGAACCAGTAACCGCTATTATCTTGCTGTCCTGAGCTTTTACCTGATATCCCAGTTCGATCTCGCTGATCATGGGAATGTTTCTCTTCCGTCCTTCGAGGATAATTGGGGAATCAAGCGGGATACCCGGGCTTACAATCCACCTGTCGCATTGGTACAAGCGGTCTGTGTGACCGCCAAACTCGCATTCGAATTGCTGTTGCAGCTCACCGGCATCCTTCACCTGATCACTGCCGCGCAATTCACTTAGAAACACCTTGCCGCCAAGGTCTTTGATCAATCTGGCTGCGGCTATACCGCTGCGGGCCATTCCCAGGATTCCATATTCTAAGGTATTATCGAACACAGCAACCTCAACGCAGCTTAATGGTGCTCAGACCGATGGCAACAAGCAGGATTGCCAGAATATAGAATCTCATCACGATCTTGGCTTCGTGCAGACCACGCAGTTCATAATGATGGTGGATGGGCGCGCAAAGGAATACTCTTTTGCCAACCCCCGTGCGTTTTTTGGTGTATTTAAACCAACTGCGCTGGAGAATTACAGACATGGTTTCGACCACAAACAGGAAACCGATAATGACAAAAAAGATCTGTTCTTTCAGCAAAACAGAGATAACTGCCAGGATTCCCCCTAGGGTAAGGGAACCAGTGTCGCCCATGAATACCTGTGCGGGATGCGAGTTGAACCATAAAAACCCAATTAAAGTGCCCATCAGCGCTGAGATGAATACCGTCAATTCGCCTGCGTTGGCAAGATACTCCAAATTGAGGTAATCGGCAGCTTTGAAGTTACCCTTGAGGTAACTCATCACGCCCAATCCCAGGGCTGAAAACGCAAGCATGCCGGCAGCCAGGCCGTCCAATCCGTCGGTGAGGTTGACCGCATTTGAGGTGCCGGTAATAAAGAAGACCACAAAGGGGATGAAAAACCAGCCTAATTCAATATAAGTATTTTTCAGGAAAGGTATTTGCAAAGCAGTGACCTTGTCCCCGGCACTGCTTCCGAAGTAGATGGCCAGGGTCAACAGCAAACCGATACTGATCTGTCCCCAGAGTTTGTATTTGGGAAGCAGGCCTTTCTTTGATTTTACAAAGTTTTTCAGATAGTCATCCAAAAAACCGAAGATGCCCAACCATACTGTGGTCAGATACATCAAGAGGATCGCACGATTGCCGACTATGTTCCAAAACAGGGATGAAAACAAAAGCGCAATGATGATAATCAGGCCGCCCATGGTGGGCGTTCCAGACTTGATGCGGTGTTTTTCGGGAACATCCTCATCGATCGTTTCCACGGCTGACTTTCGTTTTAACAGCCTGATGAACGCAGGCCCCACGATGAGTGTAAACAACAAAGAGGTCACAAAAGCCCCGATCGAGCGGAAAGTAACATAGCGGAAAACGTTGAATACTATGCTGTATTTAGCAAGGGGGAAAAGCAGGTAATAAAGCATATCAGCACCTATTCCTGATGATGGGAAGAGCTTTTTCCAAGTGGATCGAATGCGACCCTTTTACCAGGATCACAGAACCTTTTTTGAACTCTAAAGCGCTTTCATTTGTGATCAGGTCTTCGACGGTGGGGTAGTGCTTTCCTGTAGTTGCAGAATCCTGTCCATGATAGCGGGCAGCCATATCTCCAACAGTGATCAGTAGATCAAAACCGGTTTCCTGTAAAATGGTGGAAATCATATCGTGATAAGTAGCGGACTGATCACCCAGTTCCAACATGTCCCCCAGAATTGCCACATGTTCCTGATCCGGAGCCAAGCGATGCCAGTATTCGATGGCGCTTTGCATGGATACGGGGTTGGCGTTGTAACAATCGGCAATCAGGATACAGTATTCCAGTATCTCTATCTGCATTCTCAGATCCAGGCGGATCGGCTGCTGCAGAGCGTTCCTTATGCTTGCGTGGGGGATGCCTGCCAAGCTTCCCATGGCAATGGCAAAGGCACTGTTTTTGATCATGTGGGGCATGGCAAGGGGCAGCTCGTAGCTTTCGCCATTTAATCGAAACTTGCCGGCAAAGCTGCTTAGCTCGATGTCGGTTATGCGGAAATCGGCTGATTCGTCTCTGCCAACACCTTTGCCTTTGGATTTGTAGATCTGGAATCTATTGTCATCGGCGTCATAAAGCCTGATATCCAGGGAGCGGTCGAAAAGGGAACTCTTTTCCCTGAATACGCCTTCTTCATCTTTCAGATTTTGCAGATGCGAAGGGCCCACATTCAGGATCATCGCCGCGTCGGGCATACATACATCACTCAGGGCGGCGATTTCTCCAAACGCGTTGGTGCCCAGCTCCAACACCGCGTAGCGGTGCCAGGGTTTGAGCCTGCCCAATGTTTTGCAGAGTCCAATCAGGTTGTTCTCGTTGGCCTCCGTCTTGAGGGTGGGATATCTGGTGTTGAGGATGTTTGCCAGAAGTTCTTTCGTGCTGGTCTTGCCGGTGCTGCCGGTAAGGGCGATTATGTAAACGTTGAACATCAACAAATACTTGCGGAACAGGTCACCCATAGCGGATTGTGTATTAGAAGCCTCTATGTATTTTTTGGGGACACCCGCCAGGGTAACCTGTCCAACCGCAAAGTTGTTATCATCTTGTAAAACCTGAGGAATGAACTTGTGGCCGTCAAAATTATCACCGACCAGGGCAAAGAAAACAGAGCCCGATTGTATGCTGCGGCTGTCTGTGGAAACGTAGTCATAAGACTCTGGCTCAATATAGCCTGTGCTGTCATCTTCCGGGACACCATACAAAATATCGAGTAGCAACCTGTCCACGGGAAGTATCAGTTTTGCATCGTTTCTATATCCATCATCTGCGCTTTCTGCCAATGCTTCCCGCGCTACTTCGGCATCATCAAAATGGTGCCTGACACCACAGATTTCCTGGTATGTTTCATGGCCTTTGCCACAGATCAGGACTATGTCTCCAGGCTGTGCCAGCCTGATGATGGAACGAATCGCTTCCCTGCGGTTACGGATTATCCACCAGGGGAGCCACAATTCGCAACCGGCAATGACGTCACGGATGATATTCTCCGGGTTTTCACCCCGGGGATTATCGTCCGCAATTACCACCGCATCCGCATGCTTGAGGGCGGAGTTCAACATCAGCGGCCTTTTGCCCTTGTCCCTTTCTCCTCCAGCGCCTATCAAACAAAGTACCCGTTTATGGTCGAGGCTTCTTGCTGCTCTCAACACATTGTCTATGGCGTCGGGAGTATGTGCGTAATCAATGAATACACCAATGCCCCGTTCATTTGGTATCCTCTCAAACCTGCCACGGATGGGTTTTACCGCATTTATACCCTGCTCTATCTGACGGGATTCAAAACCCATGATTGACATGGCCGCCGCGCTTAAGGCGAGGTTTTCCAGGTTGAATTTGCCAATCAAGGCAGAGCGGATGTGGATTTCTCCACCAGAGTGCGTGATTGTAAAGCGGGTCTGCTCCCATGATCCCTTGTTCGTGTTGTGGTCATCCCTCACCAGATAATCCGCCTGCTGGCGTCCAACCGAAAACACGAAAGCGTCCTGAGCCTTGAGTTCCGAATAGGTCTGGAGGCCAAAACTGTCATCAACATTTATAATGGAAACAGCCTTATGCTTGATGGAGGCCTCAAAGAGCTTCTGTTTTGTCCTGCCATACTCTTCCATACTGTGATGGAAATCCAGATGGTCTCTGCTGAGATTGGTGAAGAGGCAGAAATCGAATTCCACTCCATATACGCGGTCCAGGGCCAGAGCGTGGGAAGACACCTCCATGACCACATACTGGACTCCTTCGCCTGCCATGCTTGCGAAGATGGAATTCAACTCCACAATATCAGGCGTGGTATGCCCGGTGCTGAACTCACGGTCGTTGATATAATATCCCAAAGTACCGATCCAGCCAGCGGATATGCCCAATTCGCGCAACGCTTTGAAGATCAAGAGAGAGCTTGTTGTTTTGCCGTTGGTGCCGGTCACCCCGATCAGGCGGAAGTTGGAACTTGGGTTTTGGTAATAAACTTTGGCTATCAGGGCGGCAGCCTTTCTGCTGTCCTTTACCCTGATCGAAGCATGCGCGTCCTTAAAACTGTCCTCGCAGACCACCAGTGCTGCTCCCCTGGCCCTGGCGTCAGAGATATAGTTGTGTCCATCCTGGCGGAATCCTTTGATGCAAACGAAGATGTCTCCCCTGGATACCTCCCTGTTATCGGTGCAGACCTTGCCATCAATTTCCACCAGCTTATCCACTGCCTGGGTTTGCAGCAGCAGACCATCTTCGAGGAGTATATTCTGGATATCCTTGAACTTCATATGGATGCCTCGATGGTGCAGGCTGCCGTTCCAGTTATCAGGGAGCCAGGAAGGATGGACTGCTGCCGCACTATGCCGGAGCCTTTGATCTTGAGTGGCACCTTATGTTTTGCGGCAACTTGCATGGCTCTGCGGATAGTCAGACCAGTCAGGTTGGGCATGGTTCCTTTAACTGTCAGGGAGTCAGCCTTGCTAAGGCCGCTGCCAACCTTGATCGTGATAGGATGATGAGGGTCAACGGAAACGTTTGCTTTAGGGAACTGGTCAATGACCACAGAAGATGAGTCCACACCTTCTATTTTATAAAGGAAACCATATTTATTGAGGATGGCTTCTGCCTGGCTGATATGTTTTCCGCGCAGGTCCGGCATTTGCAGAGAACGCTGGGTCATGCGCTCGTCAAAGCCGATAATATTATAATTGGGCATAAACAGGATGTCTTCCACGATCTTTTTGAAGGTTGGGGCTGCGCTGGTGCTGCCATAGTGGTATCCGGGTGCCGGTTCGTCGTAGAAAACCAGCAACACCATCTTTGGTTCCTCGGCAGGAAACATACCCACAAAGACCGATGTGTATTTTCCGCTGGAATAACCACGGGTGCCTTCCACGTTTTTTTGCGCCGTTCCAGTTTTTCCAGCTATCGTGATGTAGTCCATTTTGATGTGTTTGCCGGTTCCGTCGTCAATCACTGCCTTCATATAGGAACGAATCGTATCTGTAACGGCTTTGCTGGCTATTTCTCTCAGCACCTCGGGCTCAAACTGCTGGATGACCTGTCCGGTTTTGTTGGTAATGGAATCCACTATATAGGGCTTCATCATCTTGCCGCCGTTCGCTACTGCGCTGAAGGCTGTCACATGCTGCAAAGCGGTCACGGAGATTGCCTGTCCAAAAGATAGTGAGTGCAGGGTGTAACCATCCCAGTCATCAGGTTTTCTAAACAGGCCGCTTGACTCTCCGTAGAGGCCAAGTCCGGTTTTTTGCCCATAACCCAGGGAGATGAATTTCTCATACAGGCGTTTCTTGCCAATTCGTTCGGCTATTTTTGCGACTCCCACGTTACTTGATTTGGCTATTATTTCTTTGGGGGTCAGGGCACCATACTGATGGGTATCGCGGATTGTCCTTTTGCCAACCTGATACACCCCGCAGGCTATTTTTTCGTTGGGGCGCACAAGCTTGTGTTCCAAAGCGGGAAGCATGGTCAGGGGCTTCATGGTCGATCCGGGTTCAAACATAAAACTCAGTGGGATATTGGATTTTACCCTCACCAATCCCGGGTCGATGTTCCTGTCCTCGGGAGATACTCCCGCCAGGGCGAGAATTCTTCCCGTATTGGGATCCATGGCGATCGCGCCCACGTTTTTGGCGCTATATTTTACCGCTCCTTCATAGAGGGCATGTTCCACAATTTCCTGGATTTTGGAATCTATCGTCAGTTTGAGGTTGAATCCATCCTGGGATTGCTTTTCGTGCAGGTTGGGATAGGGTACCCGCTCATGGTTGGCGTCATAGACCACTTCACGCCAACCGTATTCTCCAGCCAAAAGGTCATTGAAAGAAGCCTCTATCCCGCATATTCCATTCAGTTTATAAAGGGACTTGCTCCTCGTTTCCGGGTCGTATCCGTCGGAAACGGGTTGCACCGAACCGAGTAAGCGGGCTGCCAGAATCCCCTTGGAGTAAATCCGGCGCATGGAGGAAAAGCTGTAATTCAGGCCGGGAATTTTCTCTTT
This sequence comes from Candidatus Cloacimonadota bacterium, assembly GCA_035450685.1. Taxonomy (GTDB): domain Bacteria; phylum Cloacimonadota; class Cloacimonadia; order Cloacimonadales; family Cloacimonadaceae; genus Syntrophosphaera. Next base: position 39,660 of record DAOTNF010000019.1, read on the forward strand.
GTCAAAGGTGCTGATGATCCTGTCCAGCTCCATTTCCCGTATCTTGTTCGAAATTTGGATGGAGTTGAGTTTGTCGTTGATGTTGAGCCTTTTCAAAACATCACCGGCTGACAGGGCTGAGCAGTTGCTCAAAACCTTGCTGATCCTGGCGTATGCTTCCTGCAGATCCATCTTTTGTTTCTTGGCCCACAAGCTCACCGCTCTGCGGTCGATATCGATCTGATAATAGCTTATGGATGATACCAAAAGGTCTCCGTTGGCATCGTAGATCGAGCCCCGGGTGGGTATCAGGATCTCTTTGTCGGGAATGTAGCGCAGCTGCCGGAAACGATCCAGCTTAAAAGGATCAAAGATCTGCAGGGCAAACAGATATGCCGACCACACCAGGGTCGCGAGTCCAAAAATGAGAACCAGGAACAGATATCTGGATCGCATCTGTTAGTCCAGCAATACCTGCACTTCTTTGGCTTGGGCTTTCTGCGCGATCAGATCGATGATGCAGTATCCGTCTTTTTCCTTTTCTTCCACCGGTTCCTGCACATAGATCACCTTGCCCTGCTCTTCGGAGGGCACAAAATTGCTCAATTCCACCCTTACCAGGCTGGCCACATGCTTGCCGCTGCGCAGATCGTCCAGTTCCACCATCAGTTCGGTGTGGATGTTTTTTTCTGCCGCATAGCTTTTCTCCAGTTTGGAGAGATATTTGGTCTGCCGCACAACCTTGTTGGCATTCCAGAAATGCATGAATCCAGCCACAGCCAGAAGCATTAATAATACTGTTATCCTTCCTCTCATGATTCCCCCTGTATCCTTTCCGCCGCGCGCAGTTTGGCGCTGCGGGAGCGTTTGTTTGTCCTCACCTCAGCCTCGTCTGCTACCAGCGGGCTTTTGGTCAGGATCTTCACCAGTTTCTTCTTTCCGCAGTTGCATCCAAGCATGCGGGACGGGCATTGACACTCCTGGGACATGTCCCTGAGTGCGTTCTTTACAATTCGGTCTTCCAAAGAGTGATAACTGAGAACCACGATGCGGGCTCCCGGCTTTAGGATGTTTATGGTATCCAGCAAGGCGGCCCGTAAAACATCCAGTTCTCCATTCACGTAGATTCGCAAAGCCTGAAACACTCTTACCTTGGTCTTCAGGGATTCCTTGCTGCCGGTTCCAGCCACTTTTTCTATGACGCGGGCCAGGTCGCCGGTGCTGACGATGGGGCTTTCTCCCCGGCTTGTAACGATCGCCCTGGCTATCCGGCCGGCGTCGAGTTCTTCTCCATATTCTTTGAAAATTTTCGCCAGCGTGGCCTGATCCAGTTCTTGCACGGCTTTGGCTGCGGTCATTTTCTGCGTTCCGTCCATCCGCATATCCAGCGGAGCGTTGTTATCGAAGCTGAATCCGCGTTCAGGACAATCCAATTGATGCGATGACACACCCAGATCGAATAGTGCGCCGTCTATCGTTTTGATCTGCCGCAAGGCCAGTTCGGTCCTGATTCCGGAAAAGTTTGCCCTGATAAGGTCAACCTGTCCGCAGTGCTGTGCCAGGTTTTGGGTGGCAGCCTCGATGGCTTCTTCATCCTGGTCGAAACAGTAGAGCCTCGCTTGGGGCTGGGCTTCCAGCATGGCCAGGCTGTGCCCTCCTCCTCCCAGGGTTGCGTCCACATACACACCCCCGTCCCGCGGCTCCAGATAGTGCAGGCATTCTTTTAGCATTACGGGAGTGTGAAAAGAACTCATGTGAGGGGCACCTGGTATATATCGGTGTCAAATTCGCGCAGGTTCTCTTCCCTGTCTTTCTGGCGCTTGGCCTTGAATTCCGAGGGATTCCACAAGGTGATGTATGTCTGCTCGCCTTTGATCACAACGCTGTCGGTGATGTTGGCTTCGGTAAGCAGTAGTTCGGGTATCCTGATCCTTCCCGGTCCTTCCAGTTCCTGTTCCGTAACAGCGCAATCGATCAGATGGGTGCGGAGTTTGCGCTGCCGCTCGTCACCTGCCGCAAGTTTCTCCAGAGTGGCGTTCCAGCAGTCCAACGGATACACGGCGATGGAGTTTCTGGGGCCTGCAGTCAGAATCACCGTGCGCATGGCAGCATCGGAAAATTTCTTTTTGAAAGTCGCGGGGATGACCACTCTCTGATTGTGGACCGCGTTTTCAAAATAGCCGATAAATTGTCCTGACATACCTAATTCCTCTTTTTCCGGAATATTGGGCTACCTAAGCTAACTGTTTGCATTGTTGTTCCTTGGCTCTCTTCTCTGGCTTTATTATGACATTTAATGACTTTTTATGACATCCTGTGGTGCTTATATGACATTCCCCTTTTCTTGTCAAGCTTTAATTTAGCTTTTTTCGTTTTTTTTGATTTTATGCTTCCTCATGCCCAAGGATTTATATCTTCCTCCTAGTATGTCAATGTAATATGCCGGAACATCCTCCAAACCGGATCACCGGAAATTACAAGTGCCCAAGTGAATCAGCATGATAACTTAACATGCAGTTTTTTCTGACTTATTACGGGTCACAACCATACCATGCAATTGCCGAGTTTCTATGCGGTTACTATTATGCCCTGGATGGCGTGATCCAGATTATCGGGAGTAGTTCGGAAAATGTGTGGTTTTCAGGCAGAAGGTTCTTGACATAGAATCTATCTTCAACAAATATGTGTTTGGTCTTGAGTATTTGAAATGCGTAATAAGGAGATAATGGGTTTATGAAGCAATTTTCGTGGGTAGCTTGTTTTGTTTTTGTTACTCTTTGCGTATTAACTCCGTGCAGGTTTTATGCCCAGCAAGCCTTGCAAGAGATTGTCCGGTTCAATATCCCCGAAGGGGAGCATTTCCCTTATTCCAACGAAATGGGTGGCGATCTTAACGGCGATGGACGGCCTGACCTGGTTTTCAGTTGTATAGATGAATACCATTACTCATATTTTCCAGTTTACATCTACTACAGCATTCCTGACAGCAACGCGGTTCCGGATCAGATCCTGACAATTCCATGGCCCAATGTCGGTGGCTTTGGATACAGCCTTGCCTACGCGGGAGACCTGAACGGAGATGGCATCAGCGATCTGGCAGTGGGGGTGCGTTACTATGGAATTGGGATAAGTGGCGCAATTCTGATTTATTATGGAGGGAACTGTCCTTTTACAACTCCAGACGTCTTAATTAGCGGTGAGGGGATGGGTTACACCCATGATTGGGATCTCTACTTTGGAGAAGATATGATCACGGATTGCGATCTGAATGGAGATGGCATAAACGACCTGCTGGTCTATGCGCCGGGACCTCAGTATGAAGAATGGGGAAATGTATATGTTTATCTGGGAGGAGAACTTTTTGCTACCACTCCGGCTTTGCATATCAGAGGTGCTGTGCTTTATGAACAGTTGGGAGCAGACATGAAAACCGGGGATATCAACGGGGATGGATATGACGATATTGTTCTTACGAATCGCGTCACGGTGAATCCTGACGGGTCATATGGTCCCTGTCATTATCATCTAAAAATCTATCCCGGAGGGGAAAGCCTTACAAATGTCCCAATATTCGAAACACTCTTGGCTTCTGCTCCTTACGCGGGTATTAACGGAATTATAGCGAATGGGGATCTGGATGGAGACGGATACGATGATATCGTGATCTCCGGTATATCACAAGACGGCCCCTGGCTTAAGGTCTTTTATGGGCAGGGCGACTTAACTGAACTAACTGCTATAGATTATATGCTTCCATTAGGTGTAAACGCAATCATCCAATCTTATTGTAATCTAAACAATGATCTATTTTCAGACTTCTTTGTAAATCATCGCACCTTACATGGCGGACCTACAGAGATAGGTAACTTCGTCATCTATAAGCAAACTAATGGAATACTCGATATTATCCCAGATTACATTAACACAGGGGAGCATGCGTTTAATGACTATGGGTGGGGTTTTAACTTGGGAGATATGAATGGTGACGGACATCCGGATTTTTTTGTTTTTAGCCATGATCACGCCGTCGGAAATCACATTAACTATGCCACAATCCTTTCTGAGAGCTATATCAACAATTCCGATGAGTATATCCAGCCTGCAAGAAATGTGATCAGATGCTATCCCAACCCCTTCCAGGATGGAGTGAGTGTCCGTATTGCCAGCGCAGACAAGTCTGTTCAGCTAACATCAATGGAAGTGTACAACCTAAAAGGACAGTTGGTTCATAGCCGGAAGAACCTGCGCGGAAAACAAATCCGCTGGGATGGGCTTGACAGCCATGGGAACAAAATCGGCTCAGGGATCTATATCGTGAGAGCATCAGACACAAAAGGAAACACTTACTCTACAAGAGTAGTGAATATAAAGTAACATGGAGGAAGACATGAAGTCAATCGCAATGACACTCGGTCTGTTAACAGGGTTGATTGGGCTATATGGCACCAACTATTCTATTCAATTTGATATCTAAGTAACCAGCTTTCAGCTAATAAGCTTACTCAAATCAGGCAGTTTTGATATTGTGAGGGCATTGGAATCCCACAACCCTCCCATATCGCAAACGCAGTCTGCTACAGGCTTTGCCGCCACCATCCTTAGGTCATCCTTATAAATTATAAGGATGACCTAAGGTTGACCTATTCCGGAGGCCAGCCTCGAAAGGACTGCCTCACGGGAAAAAATCCAGTTGCCTCCGCCAGGCTGAAAGCTGTCTTTCCCAGGTGTATTTGCCCTCTGGCACAGGTTATCTGGGCTATCCTGTAAGGGGATAGGGCGTTTCCGGATAATCCTGCTTCATCCCATTGTCGCAACACGTCAGATCAGAACAAGTTGAGGAGGCGCATAAAAAAGATTTGCTAAAAGGGGCAACTTTGGCTTGACAGAAATCGTAACTTGTTATTTGGATGGTAGTCGTGACTATGGGCTCGGAAAGTGTAAAGTAGCCTGTAGGAGCGTAACATATAGGAAAATAATTAATTACTGATATACAGTGCAAGGGAGGTTGCGATGTTTTCGATGATTCGGAAGCGCAACGGCAACATAGTATCTTTTGATAAGCAAAAAATAGTGCGCGCCATTCAGAAAGCCGGGGAAGCGACTGGTGAGTTTGATGCGGACATAGCGGAGGTTCTGACTCTGCGGGTGGTCAATCTGGCAATGCAGATCATCACCACCGAAATCCCGGAGGTCGAACGCATCCAGGATATCGTGGAAGAGGTCTTGCTGGCCTCTCCTTACAAGAAAACCGCCAAGGCTTTCATCATTTACAGGGATCAGCATGCCAGGATTCGGGAGATGTTCAACACCGGCGGGGTTCAGCTTATCGATCAGTATCTGGAAAAGCTCGACTGGAAAGTGAACGAGAATTCCAACATGGCCTATTCCTTGCAAGGCTTGAACAATTACATCGCCTCCGAGGTGAGCAAAACCTATTGGCTCAACAAGATATATCCTCCCGAGATTCGCCGGGCGCATGTGGAGGGAGACATCCATATCCACGATTTGGGTCAGTTGTCAGTTTATTGCGTGGGCTGGGATCTGATGGATCTGCTCACCACAGGTTTCTGCGGAGCGGAAGGCAAGGTTGAAAGCGCGCCTGCCAGGCATTTCCGCAGCGCTCTGGGGCAGATCGTGAATTTCTTTTATACCCTCCAGGGGGAAGCCGCTGGCGCGCAGGCATTTTCAAGCTTTGACACCCTGCTGGCTCCCTTTATCCGCTATGACCAGATGACTTATGCAGAGGTGAAGCAAGCTCTGCAGGAGTTTGTGTTCAACATCAATGTCCCCACCCGGGTCGGTTTTCAGACGCCTTTTACCAATATCACCCTGGATCTCAATCCGCCCGATATCTACAAGGATCAGCCCGTGATCATCGGAGGAGAGCCACAAGAGCAGACCTATGCGGATTTCCAGCCTGAAATGGATATGCTCAACAAAGCTTTCCTGGAGGTGATGATCGAAGGCGACGCCAAAGGCAGGGTATTCACCTTTCCCATCCCCACATATAACATTACCAAGAACTTTAACTGGGAGGATCCCCGCCTCACCTATCTTTGGGAAGCCACAGCCAAATATGGGATTCCCTATTTTTCAAACTTCGTGAATTCGGACATGGATCCCAACGACGCGCGTTCCATGTGCTGCCGCTTGCGTTTGGATACGCGCAAACTGCAGGCCAGGGGAGGGGGGCTGTTTGGAGCCAATCCCCTCACCGGGTCGATCGGGGTGGTGACCCTGAACCTGCCCCGCATTGGCTATCAGGCCAGCGATGAGGAAGACTTTTTCGCGCGCCTGGAAAAAGCGCTGACGACAGCGAAAAACAGCCTTGAGATCAAGCGTAAGATTTTGGAACGCTATACCCTGAACGGCCTGTATCCCTACACCCGCTTCTATCTCAAGAAGATATACGAGAGGTTCTTGCAGTATTGGAAGAACCACTTTTCCACGATCGGCATCATTGGCATGAACGAAGCCTGCCTCAACTTCCTGGGAAAAAACCTGGGCAGCGATGAGGGCAGGGCTTTCGCGCTGCGGGTGATGGACTATCTGCGCGGCAGGCTGATAGAGATTCAGGAAGAAACAGAGTGCAATTACAACCTGGAAGCAACTCCGGCGGAAGGAACAAGCTACCGCCTGGCTATCCTGGATAAAAAGCTGTATCCGGATATAATCAGCGCCAACCCGCATGGTGACACGCCATTCTATACGAACAGCACGCAACTGCCCGTGAACTATTCTGACGATATCTTTGAAGTGCTTGACCTTCAGGATGAGCTTCAGACCAAATATACCGGCGGCACTGTGCTGCATATCTTTGGCGGAGAAAGGGTGGAGCATGGCCAGAGCGTCAAACGCCTGGTGCGTTCGATCTGCGACAACTATAAGCTGCCTTACTTCACTTTCTCGCCCACTTTCAGCGTCTGTTCCCAGCATGGCTATCTGGACGGCGAGCAGGAGTATTGCCCCTATTGCCACAAAGACACCGAGGTGTATTCGCGCATAGTTGGCTATCTGCGCCCCGTCTCCCAATGGAATGAAGGCAAGAAAGCCGAGTTTAAACTGCGCACCACCTTCGATCCGGTCAAAAGCTGCAAAGCCGAAGAGCCGGAGCCGGAAGCCCCCAAAATGCCCAAAGTCCTTTAGCGGATTAGACCACAGATGAAGATCGGAGGGTTCCAAAAGTTTTCCTTGCTTGACTATCCATGCCAGTTGGCAGCCATTATCTTTACCCAGGGGTGCAACTTCCGCTGTCCCTACTATCACAATCCGCGCCTGGTTGACCCTCAGCGTTTTGGCAAACGGATTTCCAACAGTAAAATCGTGGAGTTTTTGCAGAAGCGTTTGGGCAGATTGGACTCGGTTTCGATCAGCGGAGGCGAACCCACGCTGCAAAAAGACCTGATTCCCTTTATCCGTATGCTGAAAAAGATGGGTTACAAGATCAAACTGGATACCAACGGTTCCCATCCGGAAGTGATCGAAAAACTTGTCGCAGAGGATTTGGTGGACTACTGGGCGATGGATCTTAAGGCTCCTGCACAATTGTACCGGATTCTGACCAGATCGGAAATTGACATGCGGGATATCCTGTCCAGTATGCGGCTGTTGAGGGAAAGCGGGAAGGATTACGAGTTCCGCACCACGTTTTTCGATCTCCTGTTCACTTGGGACGATATTGCTGACATCCGAGCCCTGCTGAAGCCGGGAGATAGATTCTGCCTGCAGGAATGCCGCTACAAAGTAACCCTGGACAACCTGCAACCGGGCAAGGAGAAAACTGGCCTCAGCGAGGCGGCTTACAGGTCTCTGATGGATCATCCCCAAAGCCAGAGCCTGATCCATTGGGGGGATGAAAACCACATCGATGTAATGATCCGCTCATTGTGAGGCCAGCTTGCGGGCGGTGAATATCGAACCCTGGCTGCCGCTGGTCAGAAAGCCTTCACGCTATATCGACCACGAGATCAATGCCGTGCGCAAGCCATGGCAGAAGGTCAATTTCTGCTTTGCCTTTCCGGATGTCTATGAGGTCGGCATCTCCCATCTGGGCTTGAAGATACTGTATAGCATCATCAACGCTTTGCCCGATTGCATGGCTGACCGCTGTTACCTGCCCTGGACCGATATGATCGCCATTATGCGGGAGCGTGGGATTCCCCTCTTTGGATTGGAAAGCCGGATTGCCCTGAAAGATTTCGATGCCATCGGAATCACCTTGCAGAGCGAGCTTACCTTCACCAATGTGTTGGAAACGATCTCCCTGTCCGGTGTTCCGATCCTTTCTTCCGAGCGTGGGGAGGATGACCCCCTCATCATTGCGGGCGGCCCCTGCGCTACCAATCCACTTCCCCTGGGTGACTTTTTCGATGTGTTCTTTATCGGCGAAGCGGAGGAGGGGATCAGCGAGATTGCCGGGATAATGCTCGACACCAGGCTCCGGAGCGAGCGGCTGGCCAGAATGGCAGAACTGGAAAGCTGCTATGTGCCAGCTTTGCATAATCAGTTCATTCCCAAAGGTTGGCGGGTGAAGAGCAGGAAATATGCCGGTTTTTCCAGCAACCAGCTTATCCACCAGCCTCAGCTTCTACCCTGGCAGCTTGCCACCCACAACCGCTGTGTGGCGGAGATCATGCGCGGCTGTTCGCGTGGTTGCCGTTTTTGCCATGCCGGATATTTCTACCGCCCTGTGAGGGAAAGGCCACCCGGAGAGATCGTGCGGCAACTTTGCGGTGAGATCAGGCTCAGCGGATGGGATGAGGCAGGACTGCTTTCGCTCTCGAGCAGCGACTATGGCTGCCTCAAAGAGTTGCTGAACAATCTGTTGAGTTCATTGGATACAGATAAAACCCATGTTTCCCTGCCCTCTCTGCGAGTGGATTCTTTGGACGATGAAATAGTGGATTTGATGCGCAAACTGGGACGGGAAGGCCTCACCATAGCCCCGGAAGCCGGTTCGGAAAGGCTACGCAGGGTGATCAACAAAAACCTCAGCGAGGAGCAGATCCTTGCCGGCGTGCAAACCGCCCTCGACCTGGGCTGGCAAAAGGTAAAACTCTATTTTATGGTCGGATTGCCCCACGAAACAGAGGAGGATATCGAGGGCATCATAGACCTAATTAACAAGATCAACAACCTGGGCAAACGCCGCCTGCAGATCAACGTTACGCTCTCGCCCTTTGTGCCCAAGCCTTTCACCCCCTTCCAATGGTCTGCCATGCTGCCCGCTGATATGCTGTTGCAGAGATGCGTCAAGGTGAAACAGGCTTTTTATCGTGCCAAAAACATCAAGATCAAGTATCATGATATAGAGAATTCCATATTGGAGGCCGTATTTTCGAGGGGGGATCAACGCTGCGCGGAGCTCTTGAAGCTTGCCTGGCAGAAAGGGGCGCTGTTCGATGGCTGGCATGAGTGCTTCAATTTCTCTTTCTGGCGGGAAGCCGCCGCTGATTGTGGCTTGGATCTGGATCAATACCTGCGGGAAAAGCAGCCCGGAACCAGCCTTCCCTGGGACTTTGTCGATCTGGGAATCTGCGCCGGGTTCCTGAAAGCGGAATGGGATAAAGCCTGCAGGGAAGAGAGCACGCCGGATTGCCGGGAGCTTTGTTCCGCCTGCGGAATCTGCGATGAGGCACTGCATACTGATAACGCCCAGCCCTCGCCTGCGCCTGGGCAGCTTATCGGGGCTATCCCAACCCCCAGGCCACGCGTGGCGCAGCAAAGGCAGTTCCGCTATCGAATCTATTACAGCAAAAGCGGTGTGTTGCGCTTTATTTCTCACCTCGACTGGATGCGGATGCTTTTCCGCATTATTGGCCAGGCCTCACTGCAGACTGTTTTTACCCAGGGCTTTTCGCCGCATCCCAAAGCCAGCCTCTGCCCGCCCCTGCCTCTGGGTGTGGAAAGCGCCTGCGAGTATGTGGACCTGTCTTTTTATCAAGCTTATACGGCTGAAGAGATCAAGGCTGGATTCAGCGGCGGCATGATACCGGAGTTTCAGATTCTGGGCTGTGAACCTTTGACCGCCAAGGCTCCGATACCCTGGGGGGAACGTGTCGGCATCCTGATCCCAGAGCGGCACAGGCAGCTTATTGTCAATAGCCTGGCCGAATTCAGCGCCTTGTCCTCCAGGATGTTCACCAAAAGCACGGAAAAGCGTTCCAAGGCTTATGATCTGAAGCAGATCGTCAGCAAATGGCATTGGAATGAGGATCAGTTGCAGATCGAGAAAAGCCTGGCCAGCCCGTCTTTGTATGATGTCTTGACCGTTCTGCTGGGGATGGTCGCGGAAGAGCTCTATGCCCTCCAGGTGAGCAGGGAAGGCTGGATCTTCCCCTCCTGATCTGTTGAATATTTTCCTTGACCGCTCCCCCAGCCGACGGCAGGCTACATCGGATATGAAAATCAAGCAGGACACGGTTCAGCAACCTGAAGTGCCTGAGCAATGAAATCAAACATCCATAGGGATCAAAACATGGACTACAAGGAACATTACCACCAGGACGCACTGGTTTTCGACTATTTTCGCCCCGAGAAACTCACCCCGGGGGAAATCCGCAGGACACAATACACCCTTTCGCTATGCGAAATCAAACCGGGAATGCGCGTTCTGGACGTGGGCAGCGGCAGGGGCTGGTTCAGTCTGGCCGCGGCCAGGCTGGGGGCTGAGGTGACCGCTTTGGACCTCAGCGAGGAAAACCTGGCCAGGATAAAAAAAGAAAACCCATCGATCAGAACAGTTTACGCCGATGCCTGCGCGATACCGGACCTCGGCAAATTCGACCTCGCCGTGGCCCTGGAGGTTTTGGAACACCTGGTGGAACCGGAGTTAGCCCTGCGCAGCATCCGGGAAAGGCTCAATCCTGATGGAACACTTTTGGTCACAGTGCCTTACAATGAAGTTATCAAGTATTCTCTCTGCATCCACTGCAACCAAAAAACCCCCATGAACGCGCATTTGCATAGCTTCAACCGGGAATCCCTGGCTGCTTTGCTGGTTAAAAACGGCTTCCGGGTTGAGGCAACTAAGCTCTTTTACCACAGGGCCCTGGATGTGCTCAGGATCAATGCCCTCTGTCGCCGGTTTCCCCTGGGCGTTTGGAAAATTCTGGAACGTCTGGCAGGAATCTCCGGCGACAAATACAGCTATCTGGCTGTCAGGGCAAGGGCTTCCCGATAGCTGTTCCGAATGTCCAACGTTTCCTCCGCTTCCGCAAAACGCAACGCGGCGGCGGGATTAGAACCGGTGTCGTGGCGGGATTTCGCCCCCTAATCCTTTAATAGGGATACCGATACCAAATAAAAAGCTTGACTAAATATGGGGAAGGGTAAAATGAAGGAAACAGTGACTATTGTGAGGTGTATCATGAAAAACCTGGTGTTGCTTGTTCTATGTTTATTGCTTGCTTCCAGCCTCTGCGGAGAATGGAACGTCGATCCCCAAAACCCCAGCCTGATCGCCGCTTTTGACGCGGAGCAGGTGCTTCCCAAGGTCGCCATCACCCCGGACGGGCATACCTATGTCTGCAGGTTTGACAACGGCGGCGGCATGTATAAGGTTTGGCTGCAGTTGCTTTCACCGGCGGGTGAATACGTCTGGCCTGATCCGGCGGGGATACTGGTGAGCGACCACAATCAGATGTCCTGGCTCACCGAGTATGCCTTGACGGTTGATAACGACCAGAACGCGGTCATTACCTTTCAGGACATCCGCAACTCCGAAGTCAACAATGTGCTGGCCTACAAGATCAACCCCGCGGGAGAATTTCTTTGGGGCGCGAATGGGATCGCCCTCACTCAGGACACAGATCCCACTTATTCCAATATGTCGCCAGTGATATTCAACTCTGCGGACAACAGTTGTTACGTGGCATGGCAGCGGCTCGGAACTAACACAAGCATCGGGATAAACAGGCTCAGCTCCACAGGGGAGAAGCTCTGGGGAGAGAATGGGCTGAGCATTTCCGAAACCGAAGGAAGCGTTACCTGGCCCCAGATCATCCAGGCTGACGGCAACAATATCCTGCTCAAATACTTCCACGACACCGGTCCTTTCTGGGCTCCCTACCGGACCGTCTATGTGGCAAAATATACGCCGGAAGGCAGCAGATTGTGGACTGCCGTGGTGACAAACCAGGGAGGCATCCCCGCCTGGGAACAACTGATCCCCTTCGAACCGGATGGACAGGGAGGCTGCGTTCTGGCCTGGTATGAAGACCGTGATATGAATGACGATAACGATGTCTATGTACAGCGGATTTGCTCCGACGGAACTGCCAGCATGCCAGCCAATGGCGTTTTGCTCAGCATGGATCCAATCAATCAGCAGTTTTATCCCAAACTTTCAGTTGACCCCGCCAGCGAGCGAATCTACGCGTATTTCAGGATAACCGACGCGCTCCAGGGCCAGTTCGGTTTGGCAAGGCAACTGGTGGACTACTCCGGAAACCGCCTCTGGGGGGATATCGCCCCCAACATCATCGACCTCGGCACTATGGAAGTCAATTCCATCGCCGCTTATCAGATCAGCACCGGTTCCGTTGTGCTCTATGGAAGAGGGGACAACCTCTACGCGTCCCATTGGCGGTCAAACGGCAATATGGGCTGGAATGAGGCAACCTGCCTGGCCAGCACGGCGGTGTCCAAGGGTCACTTTGATGTTGCGGTGCATCCTGATGAGTGGTCTGTTCTTGCCTGGGAGCAAGGGTATTCCAGCATGGATATCGGCGCCATGCGGCTCAATCCGGATGGCAGCCTCGGTATCTATTATCCTGCTCCTGCGAATGTTACCTATACCCAACCTACAACCTATTCAGTGCTGCTCACCTGGACTCAGCCGTCTCAGTATCTTGTCCCCGACAGCTACCATATTTATATGAATTCCGAGCTTCTGCAGGTGGTGGAAGCAACGGCCAACAGCTACTTGGTGTCGCCGCTCCTGCCCGGCACCTATACCTTCTATCTGAAAGCACAATATGGAGACCACTATTCGCAAGCGTCAGAATCAGTTACCGTGATCATCCTGGCCAACAGCGATGATTTACAGCCTGCATCTCTTGGGAATGTAATGCTTTATCCCAATCCCACGCGGGGCCTCCAGTATCTTCAGTTCGATATAGATAAGCAAGTATCAATGTGCAATATAAGTATTTATAACATAAAAGGACAGAAACTGCTTGAATATAACCCAGATATCAAATTGGGAATTAATAAAATAGAGCTTGACGGTAGCCTGCTGAAAGGCCTGAAAGGCGGTGTTTACCTTGTTTCCCTGAGACTGGATGGGCAGGTTCGGACTTTGAAGACGGTTATCATGCCCTAAGAACAAGGGGCGGCTGCCGTTCAGTGCTCGTACTGACCAGTCTTTTACTGTCCTCATAACCTGAACTCCCATTGATGCCCCATTGACCGCCGGTTGATTCTCCGCTTGGCGGTTGATCAGCGTTCAATGAGCGTTCAGTGAGCGATGAGGATATGGGGGCTTATTGACGGCCCTCTGTCTCAGCATAAGCTGGCAAGGGAGGAAAACCCGCTTTTCACTGCACTGATTCAGGAGTACAGACCCCGTGTAATACTTGCGTTAGAAATGATAAATAGCTTGCTATCCCGTTTTTCCTTCATACCGCCCTCCTTCGCTGCTACAGGCTTTGGAGCCATCATCCTTAGGTCATCCTTATA
>DAOTNF010000020.1:0-45592 GCA_035450685.1 Candidatus Cloacimonadota bacterium
GCTGGAAAATCAACAACTGATCCTGCCTTGTTTAAAAAACGGGGGGATGTGAGCTGGCAATAAAAAAGATTGACAGGCTGCTTATGGCAAAGCATCTATGCCTAAAGTCTTAATTCAGGAAGGAACAACATGCTCCAGCAGATGTCCCAGACCCTTGGCCTGAGGCAGATCCACACGCTGATCGACGCCCCGGGCGAGTTTTTGGCGGAGGTTAAATCCCGCGAACTAAAGCGTTTTGACCGCAAAGCAAGCGAACTGCGGGAACACTATACCCAGGTGGGCAGGCTGCTGGATACCCTGCGGGAAGAGGACTCCGCCAGAAGGCAACTGCGCGACCTCTTTGCCCATATCCCCCGCCTGGTGCTTCCCTCAAAACGCGCCGAACTGCCCCTGGCCCTGCACGAACTCTTTCTGATCAAGGAATTCCTCTACCACTACCATAATTTGCGCGAATTCATCCGTGGCAAAGGCTGGATGGACCTGCTGATCCTGCCGGACACTTCAGAACTGTTTGCCATGCTTGATCCTGATGGCGGCGGCCAGCCCTCGTTTCGCATTTCGCCCGCCTATTCGTCCAAACTGGGGGAGATCATCGCCGCCCGCCTGGAACTCGCCCACAAGCTGAAATACGCCCGCGGGCAACTTTTGGCTGAAGCGCGGAGGGAGCTTGAACTGCCCCAGCTCAAGGACGAGTTTACTCTTTCCCGAGGCCAGGCGGAGCTTACTGAGCGTGTCCTGCGCTCGCCATACTACATACTCAGTTCGGAAAGCATCGCCAATTACAGTTTCACCTTGGCGGATGACGAGCATTGCCTGGACCTCAAGAAACGGCTGAGCAGCCTGGAAGCCAAGCGGGAAAAGGAAGAGGAGCGCATCCTGAAAGACCTTTCCCACAAGATCATCGCTGCCCTGCCCCTGCTGCACGAAGCCCTGGAACTTACCGGGCAAGGCGGCTGGCGCTTCCTGCTGGCAGATTTTGCCCTGGCTTATGGCTGCTGCATTCCCACCCTGCACCGCAAAAAGCTGATCAGGATACAAGCTGCCGTGAACCTGCCCCTCAAGCTGCATCTGGAGGGACGGGGGAGGCGCTATCAGGCGCTGGATTATGACTTTGACCAGCCCGTTTCGCTGATCACCGGGCCCAACATGGGCGGCAAAACCACCATCCTCAAAACCCTGGGGCAGCTTTGCTGGCTCGCCCGCCAGGGAATTCCCCTGCCCTGTGCCAAGGCAGAACTTCCCCTCTTCGACCACATCTGGTACAATCAGGACGAAAGCGGCAGCGCGGATTTGAGCAGCTTCGGGCGGGAAGTCGTTTCCTTTGTGGAAACGCTTGAACTGGAAGGCAACACCCTCTTTCTGCTGGATGAATTTGCCAAGGGCACCAATCCCACGGAAGGCGAATTGCTGGCCTCGGCTGTGCTGCGCCACCTGGCCGCCGCGGGCAAATTCTGCATTGCAGCCACCCACTTCACCGCTCCCGCCATGCTGGAAGGACTGCCCCAATACAGCATCGCCGGACTGGACAAGCAGTCCCTGGCCTTGCAGAAAGGCCTCGGATTGAGCCCCGCGCAGCGCCTCAAATCCCTGAGCGAAGCCATGGACTACCGCCTCAGACGCCTGGAAAAGCACGAAGCGCCGCCCCTGAGCGCCATCCAGGTGGCCCGCATCCTGGGTATGCCCGAGGCAATCCTCCAATTGACCCGAAAGGACATCAAATGAACAAGATTGGCATCAAGGACACCACCGAGATAGCCCTGGAAATTGGGCGCATCCTCCTCCAGAGCGGAGCCACCGCCAACCGGGTGGAACTCATGCTGCACAAGGTCTGCTTTGCCCTGGGCTATCAGCATTCCGATTCCTACGTGACCCCCACGGGGATTTTCCTCTCCGTCTCGGACAGCGCGGATAGCCTCACCACCAGCATCAAACGCATCGATAACCGCCGCACCGACCTGGGCAAGATCACCCGCCTCAGCCGCTTTGTGTACGAACTGGAAACCACCAAATGCAAAGGCGGAAGGTGTTCGCTGCAGGCGGCGGATATCCGCAAGGAACTGTTCTGGATCGACAACGAACGCACCTATCCCACTTGGCTCACGGTGCTCTGCGGAGGTATCACCAGCGGCTGTTTCTGCCTGCTTTTTGGAGGCAGCTGGGCGGAGTTTGGCGTGGCCTATCTGGTGGGTGTGCTGGTGAGCCTGACTCTCAATTTCCTGAGCCTGATCAATATCAACAACTTCCTGCTGCACATTGCCGGATCGGCGGCCGTGGTGCTTTTCGCCAAGCTGCTGGACCTGGTGGTGCCGGGCATCAAGCTGGACAACATCATCATCGGCGGCATCATGCTGCTGGTGCCGGGCCTTTCCTTTGTGAACGCCATCCGCGACAGCATGAGCGGAGACCTGGTCTCGGGCACGGCCCGGGCTGTGGAGGCCCTCTTCATCGCGGTGGCCATCGCCACGGGCAGCGGCGTGATGCTCAAGCTGTGGGAACTGTGGGGGTTGTGAGATGAAGCCTTTCGACACCCTGACCCTGATGCAGTTTTGCTGGTCTTTCCTCTCCATCCTGGGTTTTTCCGTGCGCGTCAACCTCAAGGGCTGGAAGCTGCTCTTCCTCGCTTTGGGCGGGGGATTGAGCTGGGCATTATACCTGATCATCCTCTTTTACAGCAAGTCCTTGCTCTATTCCATTTTTGGTTCGACCTTATTGGTGTGTATCTACTCGGAAGTGGTGGCCAGGAAACTGAGGGTACCGGTGTCGGTGTTCGTGACCTGCGTGATCATCCCCCTGGTGCCCGGCAGTTCGCTCTACTACGCGATGCAGGCCTACATCGCGGGAAACACCGCCGAAGCCTCGGTGCAGATTTACAAAGCGATCCTGATCTCGGGAACCATCGCCATGGCCATCGCAGTCGTGAGCAGCGTCACCAACCTCGCCTGCCGGCTGATAAACAGATTTTAGGAGAATAAAATTGAAGAAATCGGTTAAACAGATTAACCTGGAACGGCGCATCCTCAAACTGCTCAGCGGACTGCCCCTGCAAGCCGCGGAACAGCTTTTTGCCGATCCAGACCTGCAATCCATGCAGGAATATGCCAACAACGTCTCCATCAAACGCCTGGGTTTTAACGACCACGGCCCCGTGCACACCCGCAAGGCAGCCCTCAACGCCATTATGATGTTCAGGCTGCTCAAGGAAGCGGGCATCAAGCTCAGCCTGGAAACCGAGGGCGTCGGCACGGCGGAGGATTCCCTCACCGGAGTCGTCTTTGCCGCGCTGCTGCACGATCTGGGCATGTCCGTTACCCGCAGCGCCCACGAGATCATCTCCATCCAACTGGCGACCCCCTTCATTGACAGGATTCTGGATGCCAGTCTGGGACAGGATGAATACCTGCGCAAGACAGCCATCCGCTCCATCGCCATCGAGGGCATATTTGGCCACATGGCCACCCAGAAGATACACTCCCTGGAGGCCGGGCTGGTGCTCCTGGGTGACGGCTCCGACATGGAAAAAGGCCGCGCCCGCATCCCCTCCATGCTCTCCAATGAGCCCAAGGTGGGCGACATCCACCGCACCTCCGCCAGCGCCATCCAAAAAGTCAAAATCCACAAAGGAATCGAGAGGCCCATCGCCATCTCGGTGGAGATGAGCGCATCGGTGGGGTTTTTCCAGATCGAGGAAGTCTTTTTCCCCAAGATCAATTACAGCCCCGTGAAGCCTTATATAGAACTTTACGCTGGAGTGATAGACCGCGAGATGCTGCGCTATCTGTGACCTGGCAGCCTGGAAAGGGCTTGGAGGTCATCCGGCGGGGCGATCTTGCTTGACAGCGGAGCCAACCGCCCGAATTGTGGCGAATCTTGAGTGAAATTAAAACGTAAAGATAGGAAGTTAAAATGAAGAAACTGCTAATCATCGGCGCCGTCCTGCTGCTCTGCCTGGGCCTGGCGGAGGCCAAAACCAGAAATATGTATGGAGTGAAAGGCGGCGTCAATATCGCCAAGCTGCAAATCTCCGAGACAGACGGAAGCGTGGACACCTCCACCAGCCTGGGCGCCGTCGTGGGCGTTCTGATGCAAAGCCGCCCATTGCGCAACCTGATCGTGCAGCCCGAACTGCTTTACTCCCAAAAAGGCTCTGACATTCAGGATACGGACAAGCTCACCATCAGCTACATTACGATGCCTGTGCTGCTCAAGGCCGCGCTCAGGGTGGACAGCCTGCGCATCCAGCCTCTGGCGGGACCGGAGGTCGGCTACGCCCTCAGCGCGAAATCCTCCAACGATGTGGATTACATCGACGACCTGAACCGGGTCAACATCGGCATCAACCTGGGAGTGGAGTTTGTCTATTCCACCAATTACATGATGGGCGTGCGCTATTTTCACGGCCTCACCGAACTGGACAAAAGCGCCGCTAAACGCCCCGCCATATCCAACAACTGCTGGTCAGTAACGGCGGGCTATCTGTTTTAATACCAAACGCTTGTATAGTATGTGGAATGGTGTGTTGTCGTGGTGACGTGGTGATGGTGGAAATGTGCGTCCGCTGTTGTGTAGCGGCGCTTGCCATAGCGCCGTAGGAGACTGCCAGCCCAAAAACAAACCACACCAGACTATATACTGTGTCATCCCGGCCTGTCGGGGCCCCGCCGAAGCGCGTAGCGGTTTGGTGGGGTGAATTGAGCTGGGATCCAGTCTTTTGGAAGCAACCACCAGACTCCAAAACAAACCATCCCAAGCTATATAACTGTGTCATCCCGGCCTGCGAGCCGGGATCCAGTCTTTTAGAAACGACAGGCAAGCCACGAAACTAACCACCCCCAGACTACACACTGTGTCATCTCGGGCTTGAGCCGTGATCCACTGCCCAGGGATGGCAAAGTCTGTTTGCCACAGAGACCGGAGGTCTCTTCCAGACAGGCAACTCCGTTGCCTCTGCCGAACAGACTTTGGCAGCCCTTAAATCACACAAATATCACCATTTCGTCTTTTCACGATCTTTTCATAGCACCTATATATATAGAGGGTGGCCCTCATTTGCATCACCCTCTCCGGCGTGGGTCTTCCTGGGGTCAACCTTATAATTTATAAGGATGACCTAAGGATGATTAGCTAACCTGTTGATGGTGCAAATGATAGCAACACGGGAGGCAGAAAAGTGTATCCTGGAATTTGCCCGTTTGTTTCCGGGCTGGCTGCTTGTTTCTAAAAGACTGGATCCCGGCTCAATTCACCCCACCAAACCGCTATGCGCTTTGGCGAGGACCCCGACAGGCCGGGATGACACAGTGTGTAGTCTGGGTGCTTTGTTTCGGGGTCAGGTAGTTGTCTCTAAAAAACTGGATCCCGGGTCAAGCACGTTTGCCCGTGATGACACAGTAAATAGCCTGGGGTAGCCTGCCTCAAGCTGGATTTCCATCCCCTTTTTCGGCAAGCCTGGCGGATATCGGCTTGCTATATTTTGACGCTAACGTTGATGTTTTTGAAGCGTGCCGGGGCAACGCCGTGGCTGAGCAGCATGGCTTGGCCGGGTTCGCCCTTGCCACAGCTAAAGGTGCCGTGGAAGCCCCACTCTTCCTCGCCGCAGACGCGGTCGCAGGCATTCCAAAAATCCTGGGTGATGCCAAAATAGGTGGGTTCTTTCACTATGCCGGTGATGCGGCCGTTCTCGATCTTATAGCCGATCTCGGTGGTAAACTGGAAGTTGTTGCGGTTGTCATCAATGCTCCAGGTCTTGGTGAAATCGAGCAGATAGCCGTGTTCGGTGTCCTGGATCAACTGCTCCAGTGAGCCGGAGCCGGGAGCCAGGCAGAAATTGGTCATCCGCACCAGCGGAAAGTCGTCCGCGAAGGAGGCCTTCATGTTGGAAGAGGGCTCCAGTCCAAGCATGTGGGCAATGTGGCGGGAGGTCTGCTGATTGACCAGGATGCCGTCCTTGATGATGTCCACACGGCGGCCGGGCACGCCTTCGTCATCCACGGGATGGAAGCCCATGCCACGCGGGTCGGTGCTGTCGGAATAGATGTTCACCTGGGGCGATCCGTATTGGAACTTGCCGAGCATGGCGGGCTTGATGAAGGTCTTGCCGGCATAGGAAATCTCCATGCCAAAGATGCGGTCGGCTTCGGTGGCGTGGCCAACGGACTCGTGCAGTTGCAGAGCCAGGTGTCCCGCGCCGATGATGATGTCGGCCCGGTCTTCGGTGATCACGGGGGCGGAAAGAAGGTCGGTGGCTTCCTTGATGATGCGGTCGCAATTTGCTTCAAAGGCCTGCCGGTGAAAGAGTTCAAAGCCGCCGCGTCCGGCGCTCATGTGGCCGGGCCAGGTGCGCGACTGGATTTGGTTGCCGTCGGAGGCGATCACCTCCATCATGGGCAGTGTGTTGTAGAAAGTTGTGTGTGACCAGGTGCCTTCGCTGTTCAGATAGTATCTTTGCTGTTTCTGAAACTGCGCCATCACGATGGAGTGGACGATCTTGCCCTGGGGTTTGATCCGGGTGGCCAGTCTGCCTAAAAAGTCGATCTTTTCCTCTTTCGCCATGCTGAAGGGGTCTATCTCCGGCTGGAAGTGATAGGAGGCGCGCAGAGGGGGCAGGGCGGGAAAAGTGACGGGCTCGCGGGTGAAGTTGCCGCCTTGCTCGGCGTTGGAGACAGCGGCGCGCACCAGGCGGTCGAGCGAGGCTTCGCTGAGATCACTGGTACCGGCGAAACCCCAGCAGCCATTGAGCAACACGCGCACGCCGATGGCGACGGAATCGCGGCTGCAGCCATAACCGCGTAAAAAGCCGTTCATAAAGTAGATGCCTTCGCTGTCGGTCTGGGTGACCCGCACATCGGCAAATTCAACGCGGGACAAATCTATCTTTTCCAGAGTTCTTTTGATCAGGTCTTCCATTGAGTCTCCTAAATCGTATGGGTTGAGGAAGATATGTTGAAGTCACGCACCAGGGCGTGTGGCGCTTTGATGGTGTCTATGTCGAAGAGGTTATAGTTTTCGGAGAAGGGGATGGTGTAACAGCGGTTTTCCAGCTCCAGCACGTTGTTGAGGATGCGCTCGATACGTTCGGTGAAACGCAGGTTGTTCACCACTTTGGAGATTTTGCCATCCTCGATCAGGAAGGTGCCGTCACGTGTGAGGCCAGTGAGCGAGGTTTCACGGGGGTTGATGAAGTTCATGTAATGCAGGCTGGAGATGTAAAGCCCTTTTTGCACGCTGCCGGTCATCTGCTCCAGGGTCTTGCTGCCGGCATCGATGCGGAGGCAGGAAGCGGTGTTGCCGTTTTTGGGCAGGCCGGTCTTGTGGGAATAGTAGTTATTGCACATGAAATTGCGGAAAACCCCCTGCTCGATCAGCTTCAGGGGGCGGTAGATGTGGCCATCCGAGCCATAGGCCCGGCGGATAAGCTGCGGGTCGGTGGGGTCATCGGTGATGCTGATGAAGGCGGGGAAGACCTGCTGACCGACCTTGCCTTCAAAAAAGCTGCTGTGGTTGTCCAGGGAGCGGGCGCTCATTCCGTAGCAGAGATATTGCACAAACTCCGCCAGGCAGCGCGGGGCAAGGATCACATCGTAGTGCCCGGGCTCGACATCGACAATATCGGCAGAGCAAGACTTAATCTTCCGGATCAGCCGCTCGCTGAAGTCCTGTTCGTCAAAAAAGCTGAAATCCTCGCCGCCAAAGGTTTCCAACACCGTCACCTGGGACTTGTTGTGCACGGCCTTGACTTCCAGATAGATCGGCGAGACCTCGCTGCTCTTGTCCAGGCCGTTGCTGTTGACCAGGCGCTGGGTCTGGTGGTTACAGATGAAGGTGCCGAAGATGTCAAAGTCATACATGGAAGCGGCGGCGGCAACTCTGGAGAGGATGCCGGTCTTGCTGGCCAGGGGGATGGCCTCGATGTTGTTGGTCACCGGACGCTGGGGCGCGAGAGTGAGGTCGCTTTCCAAATCCACAAAGTCGGGGTCTTCCGGCAGCTTGTCCACCACCCCGACGGCATCCCGCAGGGCCGCTTCCAGCTTGGCGGGCTGGGGATCGTCCACCTGGAAGTTGAAGGACTTTTTGCCCTTGTAGATATCCACGGAAAGCTGGGTGCTGAGCTTGCTGATGTTATAGTTGGTCTGGCTGTGGTAAAAGCGCAGAAAATCGGTGGCCCAGGTCTTTTCCCTGATCTCATACTGAAGCTCGGGATGGGAGGCCAGGAGTTTTTGTAAATAGGCTATGCTGTCTTGCATTTATCCTCCAGACAGGTCAAATCCAGGTGATGTTGTTGTGACGGCGTTTGGGGTTGGTGTGGCGGGGCAGGAAGGAACCGGACGCCGCGGCGGTCTTGCCCTTGCTGTGGGCCAGCTTCCCTTTCAGGTAGATCTGGGTGAAGCTGCCTGTAAGTTCGTGCTGGCTTCCATCCGGCGCGGTGAAGTGGGTCACCTTGTCCGGATCGTAGATCACGAAGTCCGCGTCCGAACCTGCCTCCAGGCAACCCTTGACGGGATAGAGGCCCAGACGCTTGGCAGCGTTCTCGGAGGTCATTTTGATCACGGTTGCGAGGGGCACACGCCGCTTTTTCCAGAGCTCGGACAACACCCAAAGATACGAATAAGGCAGCAGCTTTTCACTGGTGCCGAGAAAAGCCTGGGGGGTGCCTTCGGGAACTTTCTCGCCCTGGATATTGTTGCCCAGCATGTAGATTTTATTGGTGCGCAGCAGGGTAAAAAGCTGGGACTCGGGATCATCGAGATCGATCTGCTGTCCCAGGTCGATGCCGCAGAAAAACTTCATCAGGTCGGCAATGCAGAGGGCAAAGGAGATGTCCGAACGCTTGGAGATGCTGCCGATAAACTCGATGGTGGCAAAGGAAGAGATGCGGGGTATGTGGATCGGGTTTTCCTGCATCCGGCGCAGGACCTTCTTGATCGCGTCACTCTGGGAAAGGAAGGAGTATTCCCGGGCGTTTTCATAGTCATAGCCTTGAAACGCGAAGCCGGTGTCGCTCACATAGATATCAACGAAAATATCCATGATCTCGGTGAAGCTGAGGCTGGGAATCTCGGGATTGGGAGAGGGCGTCATGAGCGCGATACCCGCCGCGCCATGGTTCCAGAGCTCCTGAGCCGCCTCGGCGTGATAGGGGTAATCCGCCATGTCGATATTGCCCCAGAGAGCCATATCGACAAAGGAGTGTTCGTCTATGATGCGGCCCAGCTTACGCATGTCCGACACAGAGAATATGGGCTGGGGATTGAAATAGCTCAGCTCCGCGCAGGTTGTCCAGCCGCCGGTGAGCGCCGCGCGGGTGACCCTGCTGATGCTTTTGGCGGGATCCCCCTGCCCCAGGATATGGGTGTGGGCATCGACCGCTCCGGGCAAGAGAATCTTGCCCTGCAGATCTATCACTTCAGGTGTCTCCTCGCAAGGAATCTCGTCCGCGGAGATCTTGACTATCTTCTCTTCAAAAAGTACATTCACCCTCTTTAACGCGGTGGATGTGGTGGGCAGCATGGCATTGACGAACAGCTTCATTGTGACTCTCCCCCCGCAATATCCTCCCCGAGGGGAACGGCTTGCGCTGGACTGTGTATTGACGTGGATTGGTTCCAATCGCTGGTTGCGCAAATGTTGATCGCATAGCCCAGGATTTTGGTGTCTATCATTTCACTTCCTTATGCTCTGAGCCAGGCCTGGCTTACATAACGCCTTGGGACTTAACAGGATTGGCAAGTCCCTGACCGACCTTTAGCTCTTTGAATCAGTTTTCCACAAACTGCTGGCATTATTTTACAAAGCTCAAAATCTGTCAAGCTTTTGCTTGCAACCCAAGGCGAATACCCTTCCCAAAGCCGGTAGGATGCCCAAAAAAACAACAGGGAAGGTCCCGGGGGACCTTCCCTGTAAAAAGCGGATAAAGATTCGTTTATTTAAGTATCAGTGTCTTCTTGGTGGAGGTGTAGCGACCCTCATAGCATACAGTAACAGAATATTTTCCCTTGGGCGCGATGCTGCCATCGTCACACACGCGATTCCAGGTGAACTGCAGCAGTTCCATGGACTGTCCGCTGTAAAGCGTCTTTACAACATCGCCAGCATGGTTTTGGATCGTGACCACAGTTGGCACTATCTGGGAAAAGGTAACAGAGATATGGCAAAATTTATCCATCGGATTGGGATAGATGGTGATATCTCCCACAACCTTATTCATAAACGCGCTCAAGCTCACTGCCAGCAGTAGCATCAGGGCACTCAGCCATATTACGGTCACTGCTCTTTTCATTTTAGACTCTCCTGTCTTATAGTTGCCATAATATAAAGCACGTTTTATTCCGATTCCGTTTTTATCATCTGCCCGGCCAGAATCATCGCTCCCAATACTCCCGCCTTGTTGCCTTCTTTGGCACGCTCCACCCGCACTTGGGCTGAGTTCAGCTCCGGCAGAAATTCCCTGATCCTGCGCCGCAGATCGGCAATGTCGTAGAGCCCGGCATCCATCAAACCACCCCCAAAGACCACAAGATCGGGATCAAGGGTGACAATTAAGTTGGCAACGCTGAGCGAGAGATGTTCCTCTCCTTCCCGGATCAGGCGCTCAAGCCGCGGATCGGCATGCCTGTTCCGCAGTATCGCTGGCAAGTCCAGCCCATCCTCCAGCCCGGCCTCGCTCACTATCCTGCGTTTGATACCTTCCAGGGACGCATAGGCTTCCACGCAGCCACGCCTCCCACAGTTGCAGGGAAGGCCCTGATATACAGCCGTGACGTGCCCCAGTTCCATGGCATAGCCATGCGCCCCGTGGTAAACTTCGCCTCCTTGCACGTATCCGCAGCCGATCCCGCTGCCGACCGTGATCCCCAGAACCCTTCCCTGGGGGCAACTGAGCGTGGCTTCAGCCAGGCACATCAGATTGGCGTCGTTATCCCAGGCAACGGGCAAGTTCAATTCTGGAGGGAGTATTGCGGATGGCGGGAGGTTGACCCAGAATTTGAGATTGGGATTCACTCCCACGATCAGGCCGCTGCGAGAATCAATGGTTCCGCAGGTGCCAATGCCTATAGCCCGGATGGCGGAAAGCCCCACCTGGCTGTCAACGATGGAGAGGATTTGGCTGCAAGCATCTTGCATGCAGGACAGGGATTTGTGCTGAAGTTCAACCTTGTCGAAATACTGTAAACTTTTTGGACAGCACCCATATCCGAACTTGATGCTTGACCCTCCGATATCCAAGCCGAGAAGATATTTATCTTGTCTATTCATAGTGGAAGTGTGGGGTGGGTGATGGGAGTCGAACCCACAACGCCCGGAACCACAATCCGGTGCTCTGCCATTGAACTACACCCACCACAGACCAGAAAATTTATGGCACACGATACAACGCTGGCACGCCAGAAGGGATTCGAACCCCTGACCCGCAGCTTAGAAGGCTGCTGCTCTATCCTACTGAGCTACTGGCGCCTGTGTGAAATCTGGTAGCGGCGCAGGGATTTGAACCCCGGACCTGCGGATTATGATTCCGACGCTCTAACCAACTGAGCTACACCGCCACGCTATTCACATGGAAAAAATCGGTAACAAGTACCGATAAAAAATGGTAGCGAGGGAAGGACTCGAACCTTCGACCTTCGGGTTATGAGCCCGACGAGCTACCAACTGCTCCACCTCGCGTCAGGTTCTACCATGATTTGGGAAGCCCGTTTTCTGTCAAGCTGTTTTTGGATTGCCCATGAATTGGAACCGCTTTCCCCGCTTCCGGCGCTTTCCTTTATCAGGATTAGGGTGCTCTATATCCGGCAGGTGTGAATGCAAAACGACTTTCAACTTGACAAAATTATCCCAGACAAGAGGAGGTTTAGATTCAATTCCGACACAAGATCAGAGAATACTTACAACCATGGAGATAGTGATTCCCGGATCGAACTCCGCGGCAGGAAGCCACGGCGGATCATAAGGAGCAATAATGACAGCGATTGCAGACAAACTACAAAAGACACTGGACAAGGCAGTTGACGGAAGAAAGGTCTTCGGGACTACTTTCCGGTTGAAATACAAAGACTTTGAATGGAGCGGCGCCAGCGGCAACCTGGCGGTTGACAGCCCCTATTTCACAGCCAGCACCACCAAACTGTTCACCACCGCGCTCATCATGCGCCTCAGACAGCAAAAAAAGCTGGACCTGGACGATAAACTGACGCGGTATTTCAGCCCCGCCATCCTGAACGGGCTTCATGTTTACAAGGGCAGGGACTATTCAGGGGAAATCTCCATCCGCAATCTGCTGGCCCACACCTCCGGCATTCCTGATTACTTCCAGGGCAGGGACGATAAGGGTGGCAGCCTGGAGAAGGAACTGTTTCAGGGCAGAGACAGGCATTGGACCTTTGAGCAGGCCATTGAACTGAGCAAGGGGATACATCCCCGCTTTGCGCCCAACACAAAGGGCAAAGCGCTCTATTCCGACACCAACTTCCAGCTTCTGGGCAAGATCGTCGAGCAACTCAACGGCAAGTCTTTTGCTGCCTGTATCGATGAGCAGATCACCGGGCCGCTTGGCATGACCGGCACCTATCTGTATCTCGATGCGGCAGATACCAGACCGCATAACATGTATTACAAGGACAGGGAAGTCCACATTCCCCTGGCGATGACGTCTTTCGGCGCTGATGGCGGCATCGTGACCACTACTTCCGATATGCTGAAATTCATCGAGGCTTTCTTCGCGGGAGCTCTTTTCCCATCTGAATACCTGCCGGAGATGAAGGTCACAAATCCGATCTTCTTACCCTTACGTGCCGGAGTGGGGATACACCTTTATAAACTGCCCGGGATATTCAATTATATTATTCCCCTGCCCGAATTGTATGGCCATTCCGGGCTTTCCGGCGCCCTGGCCTACTGCAACCCGGAAAAAGGGTTTTATATTGCCGGCACGGTCAACCAGACAGCATACCCTTCCACGTCATTCCAACTGGCGACCAGGCTTTACGGGAATCTGCTATAAAGGACAGTTTTCCGCAACATAACGGTCAAAATGGGCTGATCAAGCCCGATATTGCTTGACAAATTCCTGCCGTGGCAGATCAAGATGTGAGATACTTTTTCAGATAAGGAGACTCAGATGAGATACATCGCGATACCAACGCTGCTGCTGGCCATCCTGCTCACGGCCTGCGCGGGATTCAGGCCAGAAAAGGAAGCCACGGTGCTTGCCATTTCGCCTGAGAACGCCCAGCCCAAACAAGAGGAAACCTATACCCTTAAAAGAAAGGTGGCCATCGGCAGATTCACCAACGACTCACGCCTGGCAACCAGTTTCCTGAACGAAGGCAGCGACACTGCCGAACGTCTCTCCCGCGCCGCCAACGACATCCTTTCCGCCAAACTGGCCTCCACCAACCGCTTTCTGCTGATCGAAAGGGCTGACCTGCAGGCTCTGGAAAACGAACAGGACTATGCCGGGATCACAAGCCACAAGATTCCCGCCGATTACCTGATCCTGGGCTCAATTTCCGAATTTGGCCGCAACACCACCGGAAACGTGGGCCTGGTGGATCGCAGCAAAAAGCAAACCGCCCACGCCAAAGTCACCCTGCGCATCGTGGACACCCGCACCGGACAGGTCATTTTCGGCGAGGAAGGCCGGGGCGAAGCCTATAGCGAAACAGCCTCCGTGTTGGGCATGGGCTCCACCGCCAGTTATGACGACACCCTGCCCGACAAAGCGATCGACGCCGCCATCAGCGCCGTGATCCAAAACCTGATCAACAAGCTCAGCAACGATCCCTGGAAATCCTATGTGCTGAACGTGGAACAGGACAAGGTCTTCATCTCAGGCGGAGCTTTGCAGGGGATCAAGCCCGGCGATGTGTTCAACGTTTACAAACGCGGCAAGACCGTGGTCAACCCCCAAAGCTCACTGCCCATCGAACTGCCCGGCGAGAAGATCGCTCAAATCAGCGTGGTGCAAATGATACAGGGCACCGAACTGACCGAACTCTCCATCGCCAAAATCATCGAAGGCAGCCTGGACGGGGTGGATAGCAAAGAACTCTATGTAAGCGATAAATGAGGAAAGACATGAAAACATCCATCATCATTCTTTTGACGGCCTTGCTGCTCCTGGCGGCCTGCAGCGTCCAAAAAATCAATCAGGGCGCCAATGTGAAGGAAGATATTGGCTATCTGCGCCTGAACGGGATCATCCGCAACCGCCAGGTTTACATCAATGGCAACAGCGTAGGCGTGGATCCGGAAGACGACGTCCAGCGTTATGCACTCAAAGCCGGGCTCTACAAGCTGGAAATCCGCTCCTCAAACAGGATTCTGCTGGCTCAGGACGTGTTGATCAGTGGCGGACAGACTGTAGATATCTCCGTGCCATGAAAGCCCGCGCGGCCCTGCTGCTCTGCCTGCTGTTGAGCGCCTGCGCCCAGACCTCCTACCTCTATTACGGGGATAGCTCCCATGCCTACTACAAGGCTGTGAAGCACGCCACCGCGCAGTCCGTGGCGGATTACAAGGCGAGCCTGGAAAGGGTGTTCGACCATTCCGCCTATATTAAGCAGCCTGTCCCTCCCGGCCTCTACTGCGATTACGCCATGCTCTTGATAGCGGAAAAGGACTATGCCGCCGCCCGGGAATATCTGCTCAGGGAAAAAAGCTGCTGGCCGGAGTCCGCCCTGCTGGTGGATTACCTGCTCCAACGCTACGGACTGGAGCCATAGGAAGTTCAGATGATGCGCAAACCCTTCCCTTCCTTGCTGCTCCTTCCGGTTCTCCTGCTGTTGGGAGCCTGCTCCGGAATCTTCAACCACACCCTGGGCAGCGTCTATCCCGACATGTATGCGAACCAGCCCGCCTCGATACTGGTTCTGCCCCCTGTCAACAACACTACCGCCGCGGATGCCAGGGAGTATTTTTCCTGCTCGCTGGCCGAAGCCCTGGGACTGCGCGGCTACTATATCCTGCCTGTGGAAACCATGTTCAACATCCTGCGGGATGAGGGCCTTTACAACGAACGCAACAACGATCCTGCTGTGCTGGCGAATTTCAGGAAGTATTTCGGAGCGGATGCCGTGCTTTACACTGTGATCGAAAAGTGGGATAAAAGCTGGTTTCTGGATTCAGGCAGCCTCACCATCCAGGCCAGGTTCGCCCTCATCAGCACCTCCAGCTTCGAGACCATCTGGGATTACAGAACCACCATCCGTGTCAACCTGGGCTCGGACAGCAAAAAGTTTTTGGTGAAGCTCATCGAATCTGCGGTCAAGACGGCGATGGAAGACTATTTTCCCAATGCCCGCGAAGCCAATATCCTCACCTTCGAAAAAGCCCTTCCCTATGGCAAATACCATCCGCTGCACGGCAGTGACGCGGAGAAATGGGTCAACTGGAACAAGACGGGTTCCTACGAGATTGACAAGTGAGGGGACGGGCTATTCTGGGATTGTTGCACTTGCGTTTATAAAGCTGGCCTGGTTTGGAGTTCGGGGCGGCAATATGGGTTTCATGCTTTTGCCAGTCCTGAAGCCGGCCCGGACTTCAAACATCTGTATCAAAGACCGGATCCCGGGTTCCACGGTTCACGCAGATTTGCGCATAAAAATACGCAGATTGCCGCGGATTGATATAATGGGATTGTTTCGTGGTCGGGTGGTTATCCCAAAACGGCGCTATGGCAAACGCCGCTACTTAGTACTGGCGGTCGCTGAACCGCCTTGTTTCACCATTTCACCTTTCATAAATCCTGCTGATCCTGTCGATCCTGTTATCCGCGTTCTATTTCCTTTCCATATATCGTAGCACCTATATATATAGAGGGTGGCCCTCATTTGCATCACCCTCTCCGGGGTGGGTCTTCCTGGGGTCAACCTTATAATTTATAAGGATGACCTAAGGATGATTAGCTAAGCTGTTGATGGTGCGAATGATAGCAACACGGAAGACGGGGAGGTGTATCCTGGAATTTGCCCGTTCATTTCCGGGCTGGCTGCTTGTTTCTAAAAGACTGGATCACGGCTCAAACCACCCCATCAAACCGCTGTGCGCTTCGGCGGGGACCCCGACAGGCCGTGATGACATGGCTTTATGGCTTAGGGTGGTTTGTTTCGGGGCTTGCCAGTGATGACACGGTATGTAGTTCAGTTAGCGTTGTTTCAGTGCTGTGTGCTGTGGTGTGGCGTCAAAAGACTGGATCCCGGGTCAAGCTTTCCCACCCCACCGGATCGTTGCCGATCCGTCGAGGACCCCGGCTTGTCCGGGATGACACAGTATATAGCTTGGTAGGACTTGTTACGGGGGAACCTTTCCACCTCACTTGAGCAGCATCAGCTTCCTGGTCTCCCTGTAATCACCGCATTGCAGGCTGTAGAGATAGACCCCCGCGGGAAGGCCTTCCCCGCTGAAGGATATCTGCTGCAAACCGGGGTTCAGTTTGTGGCGGGCTACGATCTGTCCGCGCAGGTTAAAGATGCTCAGGGTGGCGGTAGAGCGTTCCGGAATCTCTGCCTTGATCAGCGCGCTGGCGCCCCTGCCCAGGGGATTGGGATAGGCGTTATGCAGCCTGACAACCGCCTGCGGTGCCAGGTCATCTTCCACGGGGGTTACGCTTCCCAACTTGGCGACAAAGATATCATAGTATCCACTAGATATCAGGATATGGCTTCCGAAAAAGACTATGCCTCTAAAACATCCGATAACGCAAGCGTTTCCCGCTCCATCCAGGGCGATGTCATATCCATAGTCAGATTCTGTTCCTCCCGCTTTGACTGCCCAGAGCCAGTTTCCGGAGGAGTCCAGTTTTGCCACAAAGACATCATCATTTCCGCTTGTTGTCAGAGTATAATTGCCGAAAGTGGCAGTGAGATAAAACGCGCCAGTCACGTAGGCTTTACCTGTTCCATCCAGGGTAATGTCAAATCCTGTTGCCCCAGCCTGGACTGCCCAGAGCCAGTTTCCGGAGGGGTCCAGCTTGGCTGTAAAACCTCCAACTCCCGTCAGGGTATGATTCCCGAAACTGGCTTGGTTTTCATAATAACCGGTCACATAAGCGTTGCCAACTTCATCCACGGCGATGCCACTTCCTCTGTCAGAATACATTCCTCCCGCTTGGACCGCCCAAAGCCAGTTTCCGGAGGAGTCCAGTTTGGCAACAAAGATATCATCAAATCTGATTGCCGTCAGGGTGTGGCTGCCGAAAGTGCTTGTGCCATCAAAATACCCAGTCACCCAGGCGTTACCGGAGCCATCCACAGCAATTCTGGTTACCCAGTCAAAATCTGTCCCTCCCGCTTTGACCGCCCAGAGCCAATTGCCGGAGGGATCCAGCTTGGCAACAAAGGTGTCACTCCAAATATTTCCACTTGCCGTCAGGGTATGGTCCCCGAAAGTGGCTGTTCTGGTAAACTGTCCGGTTACCCAGGCATTACCGGAGCCATCCAAAGCGATGCCACGTCCTATGCTATTTCCTGTTCCCTCCACTTTTATCGCCCAGAGCCAGTTGCCGGAGGGGGCCAGCTTGGCTACAAAGCATCCACCTCCAATCAGGGTATGGTCACCGAAAGTGGCTTGGTTACCATAATAACCGGTCACCCAGGCGTTATCCGAACTGTCCAGGGCGATGCTATTTGCCGTATCTGAGATTGTTCCTCCCACTTGAATAACCCAGAGCCAGTTGCCATCCTGATCCAGTTTGGCAACAAAGATATCTTCGTATCCGTTTGCCGTCAGGGTATGGCTTCCAAAACTGATTGTGTTTTCAAATTGCCCGGCCACATACTGGTTGCCCTGGCTGTCTATCGCTATGGACTGGCCTTCATTCCAGCAGTCGCCACCCGCTTTGACTGCCCATTGCCACTCAGGAACATTCTGCGCTCCCAAAAGCGCCACTCCGCAGAGCAGGATAATACACAAGATCGAGCATTGCATCGTGTTCATACTTTCCTCCCATGGCTGCTGCTTTCAACTGAGAATAAACTGGTTGGGGTTTTACTTGATAACAGATATTCTCCTGATTTCACTTTTTTGTCCTGCCTTGACCTTGATGAAGTATATTCCTGACGGACATTCCGGAAGCTGAAGTTGAACGGGACCGTTATGGAAGTTTAACTTGTCATAGCTGTTGACAAGCCTGCCTTTCAGGTCATACAAAGACAAGCTTGCTGTGCCGCGGTGTTTTTCCTCCAGCTCTATATTGAGAATTCCATGCACAGGCAAGGGGTATAACCGCTTAATCAAGAACGATTCGGGGGTATAAGCTTCATCGGAGTTGGAAACTTCTTTTTGGTATGTAACAATCAGTTTGGGAGGAGAGTCTGGCCCTCTGGAATATACAACATAATCTACCTGATACCCAGTCACATCATAGTCTGGATGGAAATGTAGCCGATATTGAGAGTATGACCTTGATTGTTGGAGATCATCAAGATAGCTCTCGGAGACATCAGTCCTAACCCAGCCGATGTGCGCGCTATCCTGCAATACCGCTACATTTTCCGCCAGTGCAGCCTGCCCGAACACAACAGGCAGTATCGACTCAAACTGTATGTGATCTATCAGAACTTGATATGGTGTCAGGTAGTAGTGTGGCCATATCCAATCGTGGCTATTGTCCCAATACCAATAACAATAGAGGCTGATCTCGGCGCTGTGAATGTGATATCCCTCCGGAACAGGGGTGGTTTGAAAGGTGACTATACTCCTGGCTTCAAGTATATCTGGTCCTATAAAACTACTTCTTCCATACGATATTTCCAAAGAAGAGGAGTTTGGATAACACATGTAGTCATCTGTCTCCATGTTGTGATAAATCGAATGTGTAAGCGAGTGAACCGCGTACAAAGTATCCACGAGTACAGAACCATTATTATGATTTGCATTCGCTATTCCCGTCAAGCCTAAAAGTATAACCATCAGGGCAACTTTTGCCTTCATAAGGACCTCAGTGCTTTCTAAGTTAATGAAACGCAGCAGTAGATGCTGATAACTGGAATGTGCCAACACAGCTAACGCTTGTGGCAGAATAAACCACTGGTCATAAAAACCAGATTTGGCAGGCTCATATTGAAGAGCTTCACTGACGCCGAATCACGTGTACATGAACTGAATAAGGCTGCACTGTAACAAGCCGCGGAGCAGGGCATCAAAGAGAGGGGCATCTGCAGTTTCAAAGGGGAATTGGGAATTGTTCAGAGTCCAGCAGTAAAACTTGCTTTACACACTATCAAGATTAAATTTATACAGGCTTGATAATATGTCAAGGGAAATTTGGACTTTTTTGGGTTTCTCCCGGATGCACCAGGGATTATTCAGACAGGCAGATTACCGAGCCTAAACCTGTAGGCAAGCACCGGAACCGGCACTTCGCTGAATATAAACATTTTCCTGTCCACCAATTCCCCTCCAATAGCCTCATAGAATCCGGCCGAGGGGTTCTTTTCCGCCACCCAAATGATCATGGTATGCTTCTTTTCCTGCTTCATGATCTCCGCGAAGCGATAGACCAGGGATTTGCCGATTCCCCTGCCCTGGAACTCTTTCAGCAGATACAAGGCTTCCAGTTCGCAGTCACAGGCATTGCCCAGCCCAGTTTCACAGTCTTTGTACTCGTATTTATTTCCGCCGCTGGCAAAACCCACAACCCTGCCTTCCGTTTCCGCCACCAGAAAGGTAAAGCCCTCGGAAATAACTGCCTGCCAATGCCTGGAGCTGCTCTCGATGCTCATGCCATCAATCCGCTGTTGCGGCATGATGCCGGGATAGGTTTCCCTCCAGCTTTGGACATGTACAGCGGAGATAGCTTCGATATCCGATGCCTCTGCTTTTCTAACTGTATAGGGTGCTGGCATGTTTCATCTCCAAACCAAATTGTGATACAGTATAGCCAAGCTTATGCGATATCGTATGTTGTCAAGCTGAAACCGGGGGCAGCCAGGATAAACTGTCCGGTAATTCTGCCCCCCCCCTGATCAGATCACAAGTCCATATCCCATTGATGTCCGGCTGAATTCCGGTCCGGCGATTGCTCTGCGATCAATGAGCGATCAGTTAGTCATGAGCGTATGAGGAGCTTCCGCGTGAAAGACAGGAATAAAAAAAGCTATTGACAAAATCGGGGAAGCTAAAAACCCTGACCCTCACTAGCAGAATAAAGTTTTACTGTATAGCACAAGTCCCAGGTTTTGCAGGGACTTATAGTTCTTTAGGAGGAACGATGTCACCCTTTAACGGGGATACTCGTACGAGTATCACAGGGGGATGGTTTGCGCCATCAATCCCCGCCAACAATGCCAACTTAGCAGAAAAAGTCCCGCAGCGGCAGTCGCGCTGGAGCGCGGTTTTCAGCCCATGGGGATTCTTTTGCCTGAAAAGTGGAGGAACCAGTGAGTAAACTCGAAAACAGAATCCGCATCAAGCTGAAGGCATACGACCACCGTCTGCTGGATCAATCTGTGGCAGAAATTGTGAAAAGCACGCGAAACACTGGCGCCAAAGTCATTGGCCCCATTCCGCTTCCCACAAACAAGACGCTTTATACGATCCTGCGCTCGCCTCATGTGGATAAGAAATCCCAAGATCAGTTTCAGATGCTTGTGCACAAGCGGCTGATCGACATCATGAACCCCACGCAGCAGACCACCAACGCCCTCAAAAAGCTGAGCCTGCCCGCTGGCGTGCATGTGGAAATCAAGGCTAACACGAGAGGTTGATCATGTTAGGATTGATTGGAAAGAAAATTGGCATGACCCAGATCTTCGATCCCAATGGCAAGGTCATTCCTGTCACAGTGATCAAAGCCGGCCCCTGCCAGGTGGTATGCAAACGCACCCTGGAAGACCATGGCTATGAGGCTTTGCAACTGGGTTTTGAAAAGATCACCGAAAAACACGTCACCCGTCCCCTGATGGGCCATTTCAAAAAATACGGCAGCCCCGCCTACCGCTATCTGCGTGAATTCCGCCCTTCCTACGACCAGGCGATCAGCGGTTATGAAGTGGGCGCGGAAATCAAAGTAGATATGTTTGCCGCCAACGAGACAGTGACCGTGATCTCCAAATCCAAGGGACGCGGCTTCACCGGCGTGATGAAACGCCACGGCTTTGCCGGGTTCATGCAGTCACACGGCGTGCACGAGTCCTTCCGCGGCCCCGGCTCCATTGGCCAGTGCGCCCAGCCTTCCCGCATCTTCAAGGGCACGAAGCTGCCCGGCCAGCACGGCAACGCCCGTGTATCAGTGCGCCACCTGCGGGTTGTGCAAGTGGACGCGGAACAAGGTTTGATCATGGTGAAAGGCGCCGTCCCCGGACACCGCAATTCCCTGGTCACCATTCACAAGGAACATTAAAGGGGTAGCTGAGATGGTAAAAGCAATAAAATTCAATTCACTCGGCGAACGCCTGGAAGAGATAGAACTGCCGGCCAGCGTCTTTGACGTGGACGTGAACGCGCCAAAGGTTTTGCTGAACGAAGTGGTCACCATGTATCTGGCCAACCAGCGCCAGGGCACTGTGCAAAAGAAGAACCGCGCCATGACCGCGGGCAGCACCCGCAAGCTGTTCAAGCAGAAAGGCACCGGCAACGCCCGCCAGGGCTCCCGCCGCACACCTGTCCGCGTGCACGGCGGCAGAGCCTTCGCCATTTTGCCCAAGGACTGGTATCGCCCGATTCCCCGCACCAAGAAGCGCATGGCCCTCAAGGTCGCCCTCACCGACCGCGCCCGCGAAGGCCGCATCTTTATCGTGGAATCTTTTAACTTTGATAAACCCAACACCAAAAAAGCCCTGGAACTGCTGGGCAAGATCGCTCCCGAAAAAGGTCGCAAGCTCGTCGTGACCGATGGCCACCATGTGCCGACTGTGAAGTCGTTCACCAACCTGCCCGACGTGATGACCGACAGAGCCGATGGCCTGTATGCCTACGAAGTCCTCAAAAGCAGCTACATCATCATGACCCAGGACGCTCTACAAAAGGTTGAGGAGGTATTCAGCTCATGATACATCCGCGTAATATCGTAATCGCACCGGTGATCACCGAAAAAAGCGAAGGCCAGGTGAGTGGAAACAACACCTATACTTTCAAGGTGAGCATCAACGCCAACAAAATAGAGATCAAGAAAGCAATCGAACACATCTTTTCCGTCAAGGTGCTGAATGTGAATACGATCCGCATGATGGGCAAGCCCAAACGCCTGGGTAAGTATTCCGGCAAGCGCCCCGATTGGAAAAAGGCGATCGTAACCCTGCGCAGCGGCGACAAGATAGCCGATTTTGAGGTTTAAGGAGTAGAACATGGCAATAAAGAAATATAAACCCACCACTCCTTCCCTGCGCTTCCGCACGGGCTACACCTTCACCGAGATCACTACCGACAGCCCCGAAAAATCGCTGCTGAAGCCGCTGAAAAAATCCGGCGGCCGCAACAACATGGGCCGCATCACTTGCCGCCATCGCGGCGGCGGCCATCGCAGGCACTATCGCATTATAGATTTCAAGCGCGACAAGTTTGGCATTCCAGCCAAGGTCGCCAGCATCGAATACGATCCCAACCGCACCGCCCGCATCGCCCTGCTGCACTATCTGGATGGCGAAAAGCGCTACATCATCGCTCCCGACGGCCTGGCCGTGGGCTCCAGAGTGATGTCTGGCCCGGAAGCCGAGATCGCGTTGGGCAATGCCCTTCCCCTGGAAAAGATTCCTTTGGGTTCCACCGTGCATAACATCGAGCTCAAAAAAGGCCGCGGCGGGCAGATCGCCCGTTCCGCCGGAGCTTATGGACAGGTCGTTGCCAAAGACGGCGACTATGTGCATGTGAAGATGCCATCCAACGACGTGCATCTGATCCGCAAGGAATGCCTGGCCACCATCGGCCAGGTGAGCAACCAGGACCACAGCCTGATCAAGATCGGCAAAGCCGGCCGCAAGCGCTGGCTGGGAATCCGTCCCACCGTCCGCGGCGTGGCGATGAACCCTGTGGACCACCCCATGGGCGGCGGAGAAGGAAAATCCTCCGGCGGACGCCATCCCGTGTCCCCCTGGGGCAAGCCTGCCAAGGGCGGCAAGACCCGCAAAACCCGCAAATACTCCGATAACTACATCGTGAAAGCGGTCAAGAAGAGATAAGGAGAGGAAATAAATGGCACGTTCAATTAAAAAAGGCCCCTTCGTTGATGGTCATCTCCTGAAGAAAGTGGAAGTGCTGAACACCGAAAACAAGAAATCCGTGATCAAGACCTGGTCCCGCCGTTCGATGATCATCCCCTCTTTTATCGGACACACCTTCTCGGTGCATAACGGACATAAGTTTGTGCCGGTGTATGTGACCGAAAACATGGTCGGCCACAAGCTGGGTGAGTTTTCACCCACCCGCACTTACCGCGGCCACAAAGACAAGAAAAAAGTAGCCAAGGGTAGATAGGAGATAGAGAATGGAAGCAAAAGCCAAACTTAGTTTTACCCGCGGTTCAGCCCGCAAGGCGCGCCTGGTGCTGGACACCATCCGCTACAAACGGGTGACGGAAGCTCAAAAGCTACTGCGCTTTTCACACCGCCGCGCCGCAGTCGCGATCAATAAACTGCTGGAATCCGCCATCGCCAATGCCAGGGTCAAGGAACCCAAGGTCGATCTGAACCAGATGTATGTGACCCTTGCCACGGCGGATGAAGGCCCCCAGATGAAACGTTATATGCCCAGAGCTCATGGCAGAGCCTTTATGATCCGCAAACAGACCTGCCACATCAGCCTGGAAATCCAAACCATAGAATAGGAGGAATACCTTGGGACAAAAAATAAACCCCATCCTGTACCGTCTCGGCGTGAACAAGGACACTGAATCAATCTGGTTTGCTCAGGGTACCAACTATGTGGATCTGCTGCAGGAAGACATCAAGATACGCAGATACATCCATAAGCGACTGGATCAGAAGATGGTCTCCAAAGTGAGGATCTCACGCAAGACCAGCTCGATCACGATAGACATCCACACCGCCCGTCCGGGCCTGGTGATCGGAAAGAAAGGCGAGGATATCGACCGCCTGCGTAACGAGCTCAATGTGCTGATCAACAAATACAGAGTGAACCCGATCACGGTTTCCATCAATATCGAGCAGATCGACAAGCCCTGGCTTGATTCCCGCCTTGTGGGGCTGGAGATCGCTCGTCAACTGGAAGAACGCGTCTCCTTCCGCCGGGCCATGAAGATGGCTATGCGCAATGTAATGAAGGAAGGAGCCCTGGGCGTGAAAGTGCAGGTATCCGGCCGCCTCGGCGGAGCTGAGATCGCCCGCACCGAACGCTACAAACAGGGTCGCACCCCGCTCCATACCCTGCGTGCCGACATCGATTATGCCATCGTGGAAGCCAACACCACCTATGGCGTTATCGGCATCAAGGTGTGGATCTACAAGGGCGACATCCTGAATTAGGAGAAAGATCAATGTTAGCACCAAAAAAAGTAAGACACCGCAAGATGATGAAGGGCAGACGCAACGGTCTGTCCTGGACTGGCTGCAACGTGGATTTCGGTGATTATGGATTGATCGCCCTGGAAGACGCCTTTATCACCAGCAGACAGATAGAAGCCGCGCGTATCGCGATCACACGCCACATGAAGCGTGTGGGAAAAGTGTGGATCCGGATATTCCCAGACAAGCCCATCACCGCGAAGCCAGCCGAAACCCGCATGGGAAAAGGCAAAGGCGCTCCCGAATACTGGGTGGCTGTGGTTCGTCCCGGCCGCATCCTGTTCGAGCTTGAGGGCGTGGATGTGAAGATAGCCAAAGAGGCCATGCGTCTCGCTGCCCAGAAATTGCCCATCAAGACCAGGGTGATTGCCCGCGAAGGAGTGGAATTATGAAGACCGAAGAAATTCGTGAAATGACCATTGACCAGCTTCATTCCCGGCTCGAGGAGTTGAGGGTGGACCTCTTCAACCTGCGCTTCCAAAAGTCCAAAAACCTGCTGGACAGGGTGGACAGGCTGCGCGAAGCCCGCAGGGAAATCGCCCGCATCAACACCATTATCAAAGAAAAAGTGCAAAAGGCAGTGAGGTAAATCGTGGCACAAACCCGCAAAGTAATCAAACAGGGAGTGGTGGTGAGCGACAAGAGCGACAAGACCATCGTCGTGAGAGTCCAACGCCAGTACATCCATCCATTATATAAGAAAACCGTGCGCAGTCATAAGAAGTTTATGGCGCACGACGAGAAGAATGACGCCCATGAGGGAGACGTGGTCCAGATAGCTGAGGCACGCCCCATGAGCGCGCGCAAACGCTGGATTCTGCATAAGATTGTGGAAAGAAGCAAATAAGGGAGTTTTGGAATGATTCAAGCCCAGACGATATTGAATATCGCCGATAACTCCGGTGCCAAGAAAGCAATGTGTATCAAAGTGCTTGGCGGCACCAAACGTAAATACGCCTCCGTCGGCGACGTTATAGTTGTTGCGATAAAATCCGCCTCACCCGGCGGCAAAGTGAAGAAAGGCAGCGTGGAAAGAGCCGTGATAGTCCGCACCGCGAAAGAGATTCGCAGGGGTGATGGCACCTATATCCGTTTCGCGGATAACGCCGCCGTGATTATCGATGAAAAACTCGATCCCAAGGGAACCCGTATCTTCGGACCCGTGGCCCGCGAACTGCGCGAAGCCCAGTATATGAAGATAGTGTCCCTGGCACCGGAAGTGTTGTAGGAGAGATGATGTCCGATAAACTGAAACTTAAAAAAGGTGATCTGGTCATTGTGATATCCGGGGAAGACAGAGGCCGCAAAGGCCGCGTCCTGAAAGCGTATCCGAAAACCAACCGGGTCATCGTGGAAAAAGTACATATGATCAAAAAGCATACCAAGCCCTCGCAAAAGAATCCGCAGGGCGGGATCGTGAACAAGGAAGCCCCTGTGCACGCCTCCAACGTGATGCTGTTCAACGAAAAGCTTAATACGGTCAGCAAACCTGTATTCGTGGATCGTGCGGGGACCCGCGTCCGCGTCTGCAAAAAGTCTGGCGACGAGCTGTAGGAGAGACGAAGATGAACCGTTTGAAAGAACATTATCAGAAAACAGTCGTCCCGGCCTTGCAAAAGGGCTTTTCCTACAAGAATCCGCATCAGGTGCCACGTCTGGTAAAAATCGTGGTGAGCATGGGTGTCGGAAGCGCCACCCAAAACAAGGCTATCCTGGACAATGCCGTGAAGGACATGGAACAGATCACCGGCCGCAAGGCGATCGTGACCAAAGCCCGCAAATCCATATCCAACTTCAAGCTGCGCCAGGGCATGCCGATCGGCTGCAAGGTAACCCTGCGCGGTGAAGTGATGTATGAATTTCTGGACAGGCTGATCTCGATCGTGATCCCCCGCCTGCGCGACTTCCACGGCATTCCGGCCGATTCTTTCGACGGCAGGGGAAACTATTCCTTTGGCCTCAAGGAACAGACCGTGTTTCCGGAAATCGAATATGATAAAGTGGATGCCATCCGCGGC
Source organism: Candidatus Cloacimonadota bacterium (assembly GCA_035450685.1). GTDB lineage: Bacteria > Cloacimonadota > Cloacimonadia > Cloacimonadales > Cloacimonadaceae > Syntrophosphaera. Next base: position 26,465 of record DAOTNF010000020.1, read on the forward strand.
CTGAATATAGCCATCGTCACCACCGCCCACAGCGACGACGAGTGCCGCCAGCTCCTCAAAGAGCTTGGCATGCCATTCAAGCGCAACGAGTAAGGAGTATAAATGGCAAAGAAATCCCTTATACTGAAACAGCAAAGAACACCTAAGTTCAAGGTTAGAAAATATAACCGCTGCATGATCTGCGGAAGACCCCGCGCCTACATGCGTGATTTTGGCATGTGCCGCCTTTGTTTCCGCAAATACGCCTCCGCGGGCCAGATCCCCGGAGTGACCAGAGCCAGCTGGTAAAATGGAGGAATGAATGAGCGTAAGCGATCCGATAGCTGATGCATTGACCAAGATCCGCAATGCATATCGTGCCGGACATACGCAGGTGATTGTGAACCACAGCAAACTCATCGAGTCGGTGGTGAAGATCCTCGCTGCAGAGAATTTTGTGAATAGTGCCCAGGTTCTCGAGAAAGATCCGGAACATAAAATCAATTATAAAAGACTGCTGGTGATCCTGCGTTATACCAACGCCGGAGACCCAGTCATGCAGGGTATCGCCAGGATATCCAAACCCGGACGCCGTGTCTATGTCCGGGCAGAAAACATCCCCAGCGTGTATAACAACACTGGCTGTGCCATAATATCCACCTCACAGGGTGTGATGGTGGATCGCGATGCCAGGCTCAAACGCGTTGGCGGTGAATACATCTGCAAGGTCTGGTAGGGGGAAAGAATGTCACGAATAGGTAAAGCCCCCATCAAATTCCCCGCCGGAACCAATGTGGAAGTAAAAGACGGCGTAGTCAAAGTCAAAGGCAAACTGGGCGAGCTTAGCTATACCCTGTTGCCCGGAATGAGCCTGGAGCTGCATGACGGAGTCATGAACGTGAAACGGGCTGACGAAAGCAGATCCCAGCGCGCCATTCACGGGCTGACCCGCGCCTTGCTGCAAAATATGGTTACCGGAGTTACCGATGGCTATCAGAAGACCCTGCACGTGATCGGCACCGGATATTCAGCTGAACGGGTGGGACCCTGGTTGAGACTTTCTCTGGGATATTCTCACGACATCGTGATGCTGGTTCCGGAAGAATTGACCGTGGAAGCCGAGGCTGTGCCCCGCTCCAAGGGAACCCGCGCCGACCTGCAGAGTATCATCCGCGTGAAAGGCATCGACAAACAGCTTGTCGGCCACTTCTCTGCAGAGGTCAGATCCTGCCGGCCGCCAGAAAACTACAACGGCAAAGGCATCCGCTACGAAGACGAACAAGTAACCATCAAAGCCGGTAAGGCCGGAACGAAGTAAGCGAGGAACAAGACATGATAACTCAATCCAACATTAGAAAAACCGCCCTTCGTGAACGCCGCAGGGCTGCCATCCGGAAACGTCTGCACGGAACTGCAGACCGTCCCCGCCTGGTGGTCTTCCGTAGCCTGAAGCATATCTATGCCCAGATAATCGACGATACCAAAGGCAAGACCTTGGTTTCATATTCCACCAAGGCCAAGGACGCGGGGATCGCTCCCGGAACCAAGAAGGTGGAGCAGAGCTTCCAGATCGGCCAAAAGCTTGGCGAAAGAGCTTTGGCCAACGGCATCACCAAAGTTGCCTTTGACCGGGCCGGTTTCAAATATCACGGCCGGGTGAAAGCTCTGGCCGAAGGCGCCCGCAAAGCCGGACTTGAATTTTAAGGGGAGGATAGCTTGAATCACGAACGCACTCACAACACAGAAGAAGAAAAATACATAGAAAAGATCATCGAAACCAAGCGCGTGGCCAAAGTGGTGAAAGGCGGCCGTAACTTTAGTTTCAGCGCCATAGTCGTCATGGGAGACCGTGAAGGCAACATCGGCGTGGGAAACGGCAAAGCCAACGAAATCGTGGATGCCATCCGCAAGGCTAAAGACAAGGCCCTCAAAAACATGTTCAGGGTGCCGATCATCAAGGGAACCATCCCTCACGAGATCATGGCCCGTTATGGAGCCAGCCGCGTGATGATGAAACCTGCCGCCGCCGGTACCGGCGTCATTGCAGGAGGCACGACCCGCGCGATCTTTGAAGCGGCCGGGATTGAAAATATCCTGTGCAAATCCCTGGGTTCAAATACCCCCTGCAACGTGGTGAAAGCCACAATCAGCGGGTTGAAGTCCTTGCGCACCTTGTCCGATATCGCCCGCCTGCGCAACAAGAGCATCTCTGAGATCACCGGCAGGGAGGAGAAATGAAGATCAAGGTTACCCAGATACGCAGCACCATCAATCGCAAGGAAGACCATAAAAGAGTGATCAAGTCCCTGGGGCTTGGCCACCCTGGCAAGAGCCGCGTGCATGAAGATACACCCAGCATTCGCGGCATGATTAAAAAAGTATCCTACATGGTTCACGTTGAAGACGTGCAGGGAGAGTAATAATGCTGAATCTATCGAATCTTAGCAGACCTGCAGGCAGAAAAGCCAAAAAACGCCTGGGAAAAGGTGAAGGTTCCGGCTACGGTCAACAGTCCGGACGCGGACACAAGGGTAAGAAAGCCAGGTCTGGTGGAAATGTTTCCCCCGGATTTGAAGGCGGCCAGATGCCTATACAACGCCGTCTGCCCAAACGCGGTTTCAAAAATCCATTCCGAGTTAACTATCGCATCCTCAATCTCTCACGTTTGGTGCATCTCGAAGAGAATGAATTCGATATAGCCAAGCTGGAAATCCTGGGACTGCTGCCCTCCAAGGGCAAAAAAGCCACCTATCCGGTTAAAGTCCTGGCCAGCGTCACTGAGGATTTCACCAAAACCGTTCACATCAAAGCCAACGCCTTTTCCAAGAGGGCTGTGGAATTGATCGAAAAGAACGGCGGCAAGGCGGAGGTAGTGTAATTTGTTCAAAACTATCGTGAATATATTCCGGATCCCGGATCTTAAGAACAAGATTCTGTTTACAGCCTTGTTTTTGATCCTCTACCGCCTGGGCAGCTTTGTCCCAATCCCCGGTGTGGATGCCGGCCAGTTAAAGTCATTTTTCCAGGCCCAAGCCGACAACACCCTCTTCGGGTTGCTCAACCTGTTTGTGGGTGGAAACTTTGAAAGGGCGTCTGTCTTTGCCCTGGGAATTATGCCCTATATCACGGCCTCGATCGTGATCCAGCTTCTGGGCAGCATAGTTCCATATTTTGAAAAGCTACGCAAAGAAGGCGCGGACGGCCAGAAGAAGATCAACCAGATTACCCGCTATGGCACTGTGCTGCTGGCTGCCTTCAACGCTGTGACCATCACGGTTGGCCTTACCGCCATGACCGGCGCCACCGGTCCGGTGGTGGTTAGCCCCAGTTTCCTCTTCCACTTCACCGGCATCGTGACCCTGATCACGGGCACCATGATCGTGATGTGGCTGGGTGAGCAGATCACCGAACATGGCATCGGCAACGGAATATCCCTGATCATCTTTGCCGGTATCATCACCCGCTATCCCGAGGGATTCGTGCGTATGTTCCAGACTCAGACAGGCATCCGCAGCGTACTGGTGTCTTTGATAGCCGTGGCGGTCATGGTGATAGTGACGGCTGCCGTGATCTTTGTGACCGAAGCCATCCGCAAGATACCTGTGCAATATGCCAAACGCATTGTGGGACGCCGTGTTTATGGCGGGCAAAGCACCTATATTCCCCTGCGGGTCAACACCGCCGGTGTGATTCCCATCATCTTTGCCCAGTCCATCCTGATGTTTCCCGCCACCCTGATCACCATCATTGGCGGCGGCACACAACCCAGTGGCTTCCTGAACACCCTGCTGAAGTGGTTCAGTCCCGGGCATGGTGTTTATACCGTGATCTATGTGGCCATGATCATCTTCTTTGCCTATTTCTACACCTCGATCGTGCTTAACCCCACTGAGATGGCGGAAAATATGGTGAAGTACGGCGGACATATCCCTGGCAAAAAGCCCGGCAAGAAAACCGCTGAATACATCAGCTCGGTTCTTACCCGGATCACTTTGCCTGGCGCGATCTTCTTCGCCTTCATCGCCCTGTTGCCGGAAATGATGGTCAAGATCTTCAACCTGCCTTTCTATTTTGGCGGAACTGGACTTATCATCGTGGTCGGCGTTGCCCTTGACACTCTGCAACAGATCGAATCCCACCTGGTGATGCGCCACTACGACGGTTTCATGAAAAAAGGCAAGCTGCACGGCCGCTCAAGTTAAGATGATATTCATCAAGTCTCCTTCCGAAATTGACAAGATACGCGCCAGTTGCCGCATCATCGGCGAGCTCTTGGATGCCCTTGGCTCCAGGATAGTTCCCGGTGTCAGCACCTTAGAGCTGGATGCCTTCGCGGAGGACTTTATCCTCTCCCGCGGTGGGCGGCCAGCTTTCAAGGGCTACACGGTGCCTGGCCTGAAACCCTTTCCGGGAACGCTCTGTACCTCCCTCAATTCCGGGATTGTGCATGGAATTCCTTCCCGGGAAGCGGTCTTGCGCGAAGGAGATATCATAGGTATCGATGTTGGCGTTGTGAAGGACGGTTACTATGGCGACGCCGCCCGCAGCTACGCGGTCGGAAAGATCTCTGCTGCCGCGCAGAATCTGCTTGACGTGACCCGGGAATCCCTACAATTGGGGATTTCTGCCGCCCTGCCGGGCAACCGGGTGGGTGACGTCTCCCACGCCATCGGTTCATACGTTGGCCGGATGGGATATTTTGTGGCTGACAACCTTACGGGACACGGGGTTGGCCGGGCTTTGCATGAAGAACCCATGATACCCAACAGCGGCACAGCAGGCCGCGGCCCCCGTTTGAAAGCAGGCATGACACTGGCCATCGAACCCATGGTCAATATCGGTACAAACCGTGTGAAGGAATCCGGCTGGGAGTTTTTTGCCGCGGATGGAAGCCTGTCGGCTCATTTTGAACACACCATCCTGGTCACGGATTCCCAACCTGAAATCTTAACTTTGGCATGAGGAGTGTAACGCATGAGTAAATCCGGCGTGATTGAGGTGGAAGGGGTCGTCACTGAAGCCCTTCCCAACACGACTTTCCGCGTTCAGCTGGAAAACGGCCACGAAATCCTGGCCCACAGTTCCGGCAAAATGCGCATGAACTATATCAGAATTCTGCCCGGAGACAAGGTCAAGGTCGAGCTTTCTCCCTACGACCTTACCCGCGGCAGGATCACATACCGCTATAAATAAATGTTGCATGCAGTGTTAGCACTAGATGCAAGGAGATCATAATGAAAGTGAGATCATCTGTTCGAATAGTCTGCAAAGACTGTCGTATCATCAAGCGTCACGGAGTGATCCGTGTAATCTGCAGCTCTAACCCCAAACATAAACAGAGACAGGGTTAAGGAGGACCAACTTGGCACATATTGCAGGTATTGAAATTCCCAAAAACAAACGCCTGTTCATTGGTCTGACCTACATTTACGGTATCGGCTTGACTACTGCCAAAAAGATCTGTCAAAAAGCCAATATCGACGAAATGAAAAAGGTGGAAGATCTTACGGTGGAAGAGGAAAAAACCATCCGCGACATCGTCCAGAACGACTATGTTGTGGAGGGAGCCCTTCGCACCCAAGTTGCCATGAGCATCAAACGCCTTATGGAAATTGGCTGCTATCGCGGCATGCGCCACAGACGCGGACTTCCTGTCCGTGGACAGCGCACCCACACCAATGCCCGCACCCGCAAGGGACCCCGCGCCGGCGCCATTAAAAAGAAGAAATAGGAGAAACACAAATGGCAAAGAAAACCAGAACCAAGAAAAAACGCGTCCGTCTTGCCTTTGACGAGGGAATCGTATTTGTGCACTCCAGCTTCAACAATACCATCATTTCCCTCGCCGACCGCGCAGGCAACGTTCTGGCCTGGTCCAGTGGCGGAAAGATAGGCAACAAGGGCTCCCGCAAGGCCACTCCCTATGCCGCCCAGATGGCCGCCACCGAAGTGGCGAAAGCAGGACTGGAAATGGGTATTACCCGCGTGAGCGTGATTGTGAAAGGCCCCGGCGGTGGAAGAGAATCCACCATCCGTGCGGTCAACGCGGCTGGAGTCAAAGTGACCATGATCAAGGACGCCACCCCGCTCCCACACAACGGCTGCCGTCCACCCAAAACCAGGATATAAGGAGAGGAGATTATGGCCAGATATACCGGACCCCGCGCGAAGCTATGCCGCAAATTTGGAGAGAACATCTTCGGCACAGCCAAGTATGACAAGATACTGAACAAGCGTAAGTTCCCTCCCGGACAACATGGCAGGACCATGCGCCGTAAACCAAGCGACTATAGCATCCACCTGCGCGAAAAGCAAAAAATGAGAAACATCTATTGTCTGCTCGAAAAACAATTCAGCAATTACTTTGTGAAAGCCTCAAAGATGGGCGGCGTCACAGGCGACAACCTCCTGGTACTTCTGGAAAGAAGACTGGACAACACCGTCTATCGCCTTGGCTTCGCCACCACCAGAATGCAGGCTCGCCAGTTTGTAAACCATGGCCATTTCATGGTCAACGGCAGGAAAGTGGACATCCCGTCCTTTCTGTGCAAAGCCGGCGATATCATTGAAGTGCGTCCCGGCAGCCGCAGCATGAAAATGCTCACCGACGCCATGGATAACACCGAAACCACTTCTCCCTATTCCTGGCTCACCGTGGATAAAGAGAACATGCGCGGCCAGTTTGAGACCATTCCAGCCGCCGCAGATATCCCCAATACCGTGGATCTGCGCCTCATCGTTGAGTTCTACTCCAAATAATAGCTGAATCAAGCGAGGAGTCTATATGCTGTACCTTGAACCCTTACAGATGCCGGAAACTGTGGAGTACGACAAAAAAACCTACTCCCCAAACTTCGGCAGATTTGAAATTGGTCCGCTGGAACCCGGATTTGGCACCACCTTCGGCAACACTCTGCGCCGCATCCTGCTTTCCTCGATCCAGGGCGCCGCTGTGCGCTTTGTCAGGATCGAAGGCTTGCATCATGAATTCACCGCCATCCCCGGGACCAATGCCGACTACATAGACCTGATCCTGCGCCTTAAGCAACTGGTTATCTATTCCTCCTCAGTGGATGAAATCACCGTTACTTTGGAGCACAAGGGCAAAGGCTTGATCACGGCTTCCATGATTCAGGAAAACCCCAATATCAAGATCATCAACAAAGACCTCTATCTGTTGGAAGTAACGGAAGACGTGGACTTTAAGATGGAACTGATCATCGGCATCGGCCGCGGCTACATCCCCGCCGACCGCCAGAATCCTGAAGGCAAGCCCATCGGCTTTATCCCCATAGATTCTGTCTATTCCCCCATCCTGAAGGTTAATTTCAGCGTCACCCACCAGCGGGTCAAAGAGCGCATGAATTTCGACCGGCTGATTTTGGATATTCATTCCAATGGCGCGGTGGAGCCCAAGATCGCCCTCTTTCTTGCCGCCAAGATTCTGCGCGACATGGCCGGAAAGATCTGCCTCTTTGAGACCGAGCCCGAATACATCCGCGAAGTGGAGCTGGATCCCGAGCTTGAGGAAATGGAACGCGTCCTTTCCATGAGCGTCAAGGAGATCGAGCTCACCGTGCGTGCCGCCAACTGTCTGGCTGCCGCCAACATCGAGACCATCGGCCAGCTGGTGGCCAAAACCGAAAGCGAAATGCTTAAATTCCGCAATTTTGGCAAGAAGTCACTGGAAGAAATAGTCCAAAAGCTAAAGAAATATGAACTGGAACTTGGCATGGACGTCGAAAGCATCTACGGTAAAATCCGGGAAGCCAGGAGCCGTGGCGTGAAATCTTCTGAGGAAGTTCCCGCCGTGGAAGAGGAAAAACCCGCCGTTACAACGCCCCGCAAGCCTGTTCCACCATCAAAAAAGAAGGTAAAAAATGCGACATAGAGTTGAAGGCAGAAAATTCGGCCGCGAAACCGACGCCCGCAGATTGATGATCTGCAACCTGGTCAAATCCATGGTCGAACACGGACAGATCACCACCACCCTGGCCAAGGCAAAAGAGCTGAGAGGCTATGTTGAGCGCGTGGTCACCTACGGCAAAGCCAACACCGTCCATGCCCGCCGGCTGGCTTACAGCGTGCTGGGTAACCGCACCTTGGTCAAAAAACTGTTTGACGAGATAGCTCCAGCCTTTGCCGACCGCAACGGCGGATACACCCGGGTGATCAAGGCAGGCTTCCGCAGAGGCGACAATGCCCCCATGGCGATCATTCAGTTCGTGGAAGAATCCACCATCAAACCCAAAAAAGACAATATCAAAGCCAAAGACCTCAATAAATAAGCCTGTGCCTTTTGTGGCTCTCAGGCTGGATCATAAAAGAACAGGCGGTTTTGTTGCCGCCTTTCTTTTTTGCTTGCATTGATACTAAAAGAATAGATCCTGTCATCCGCGTTCCATAATCCTTTTTCAGGCACGGGCAAATCTGCCGTCCCCATCCGTCTGACAGAGCAAAATCATTGACACAATAGGCCGGAGCATGAAAGTTGCATCTCATTCAAAGATAAGAAACTCCGTTCTCCCTGCGGATGAACGGCAGTGGAAAAAGGACAGATAAGATGCTGGAAAAGATACTCCGCAAGCTGTTTGGCGATAAAAACACCAAGGAAGTAAACCTGTACCTGCCCGTGGTCAAGGAGATCAACGAGATCTGCGCGGGCTTGCAGCAATATGACGATGATCAACTGCGGGAGCGGGTGCAGCAGATCCGTGGGGAACTGGCGGATAAGCTGCAACCCCTGCGTAATGAACTGGAAAACCTGGAGCGTGAGTATCGCGAGGAAGCCGACGAGGGCGAACGCGCACGGCTGGACAACCACATCGATGAACTGCGCAAAGAGCTGAAAAAGACCACCAAATCCACCCTGGACGACTATCTGCCCGAGGTCTTCGCCCTGGTGAAGGACACCTGCCGCCGCCTGCTGGGGCAAAGCTTTGTGGTGCGCGAGCATGAGACAGTGTGGAACATGGTGCCCTTCGACGTTCAACTGATCGGCGGCATGGCTCTGCATGACGGCAAGATCGCCGAGATGGCCACCGGAGAGGGCAAGACCCTGGTTGCCACCCTGCCCCTCTTTCTCAACGCCTTGGTTGGCCGCGGCGCGCATCTGGTGACGGTGAACGACTATCTGGCCTCGCGCGACGCCGAGTGGATGAGCCCTGTCTTCAACTTCCACGGCCTCACCGTGGGCTGCATCACCACCGGCATGAGCTTTGAAGAACGCCGTGAGGCATACCTCTGCGATGTGACCTATGGCATGAACAGCGAATTCGGCTTCGACTATCTGCGTGACAACATGGCCGTCTCTCCCAGCCAACTGGTGCAGCGCGACTTTTACTACGCGATCGTGGACGAGGTGGACAGCATTCTCATCGATGAGGCGCGCACCCCGCTCATCATCAGCGGCCCCATCGCCCAGGACAAGAATTTTTACCTGGAGATCAAGCCCCAGGTGCATCAGTTGGTGCAATCGCAAAACGCACTGGTGCAAAGGTTTTTGAGCGAAATCAACCAGGAACTCCGGGAAGACAACCCCGAGCCGGACAACAACCGCCTGGGTACCCTGCTGTTGCAGGTGCAGCGCGCCGCGCCCCGCAACAAGGCCTTTTACAAGCTGATGCAGGACAGCAGCCTCAAAAAACTGCTGCTGGACATGGAAGGCATCTACCTGCGCGACAAAAGAATGCACGAGCTGGACGATAACCTCTTCTACGTGGTGGAGGAGCGCCAGAACAGCGTTGACCTCTGCGAAAAAGGACGCGAACTGCTCTCCCGCAACGACCGCAACCTCTTTGTGGTGGAAAGCCTGGATGAGCTGTTGCGCCGCGTGGATGAAGATGAGAGCCTGAACGATCAGGAAAAGGCCAAACGCAAGACCCTTGAAACCAACCTCTTTATGGATAAAAGCGAGAAGCTGCACAACATCAACCAGCTTTTGCGCGCCTACACCCTGTTCGAGAACGACAAAGAATATGTGGTGATCGACAACCGCGTGGTGATCGTGGACGAATTCACCGGCCGCCAGATGCCGGGGCGCCGCTTTTCGGATGGGTTGCACCAGGCCCTGGAAGCCAAGGAAAACGTCGCCATCGAAGCGGGCACCCAGACCTTTGCCACCATCACCCTGCAAAACTATTTCCGCATGTTTGAAAAACTGTCGGGAATGACCGGAACCGCCGCCACCGAGGAAGCGGAATTCATCGAGATCTACAAGCTGCCGGTGATGGTGATACCAACCAACGTCCCCATCACCCGCATCGACCACGAGGACGTGATCTACCTCACCAAAAACGAGAAATACCAGGCCCTGATGGATGAGATCATCTATTGGCACGAGCAGAAAAAGCCCGTGCTGGTGGGCACGGTGAGCGTGGAGGTGTCCGAAACCATCAGCCGCCTGCTGCGCCGCCGCAACATCGCCCACAACGTGCTCAACGCCCGCCAACACCAACGTGAAGCTGAGATCATCGCCCTGGCGGGACAGCCGGGAGCGGTGACCATCGCCACCAACATGGCCGGACGCGGCACGGACATCAAGCTGGGCGCCGGTGTGGTGACCCAAAGCACCGAAAACTACCGCGACCTGCCTTCCTCCACCAATGCGGAGTTTCCCTATGGCCTGCCTGTGGACGGCTTGCACGTGATCGGCAGCGAACGCCACGAAAGCCGCCGCATCGACCGTCAGTTGCGTGGCCGTGCGGGACGCCAGGGGGATCCCGGCACCAGCCGTTTCTACCTTTCTCTGGAAGACGATCTGATGCGCCTCTTCGGTTCCGACCGCATTGCCCCCATGATGATGAAGATGGGGCTGCAACCCGGTGACGCCATCCGCCATCCCTGGATGACCAAGGCGGTGGAACGCGCGCAGAAGCGGGTGGAGGAACACAACTTTGAAATCCGTAAAAACCTGATCAAATATGACGAAGTGATGAACCAGCAGCGCGAGGTCATCTACTCCTACCGGCGCAGCATCCTGAAAGGCTATTCGCTCAAGCACGAGGTGCAGGAGATGATCATCGAGACGGTGCGCCGCGTGATCGGCGAGCAGATTCCTTCCGGCAGCTATCCCGAGGATTGGAACCTGCCCCGCCTTTGCCAATGGTTCAAAAGATCGCTTAACGTTGTCATCTCGCCCGCCGAACTGGAAAGCGACCACCTGAACGAAGACCTGCTGCGCAACACCCTGGAAGAGCTGGTGATGCAGGCATACGAAAAGAAGGAAATGCAGGTGGGAACCGATGCCCTGCGCGACATCGAACGCCGCAGCATGCTGGAGGTGGTGGACGATGAATGGCGCGACCATCTGCACGAAATGGACTTGCTCAAGGAAGGTGTGCACCTGCGCGCCTATGCCAACAAAGACCCCCTCATCGAATACAAGCGTGAGAGTTTCGACCTCTTCCAGGCGCTCATTGCCCGCATCCAGGAAGGCGTGACCCGCAAGGTCTTCACCACCTATCTGCTGTCCCAGGAAGATATGGAATCCATGCTGAATAGCGCCAAAACCCAACATGAGGATATCAACGCCTTCTTGCACGCCAAAGAGATACAGGCCTCCCAGACCGACATGAGCATGCCCCCGCAATTCAGCGGGCCTTACGCGGACAACGTTCCCAAACAGAGGCCGGTGCAGGTGGCTGCCAAGGTCGGACGCAACGACCCCTGCCCCTGCGGCAGCGGCAAGAAATATAAGAAATGCTGCGGCATCAACGAACCAGGCGAATAATGACAGCTTCCGCTTCCCACAAACTGCTGCTGAAGGAGATATAGCATGGCCAAAGGGCTGATCATAGTGGAATCACCGGCAAAAGCCAACACCATATCCAAGTTTTTGGACAATAAATACAAGGTCAGGGCCTCGATGGGCCATGTGCGCGACCTGCCCGCCAAATCGATGGGCGTGGACGTGGAGAACAACTTCACCCCGGTCTATGAACTGGACTCCAAAAAGAGTAAGGTGATCGCTGAACTGCGCGATGCCGTCAAAGACGTGGACACCGTGTTTCTGGCCAGTGACCATGACCGCGAGGGAGAGGCCATCGCCTGGCACCTGACAGAAGTTCTGAAAAAGGAGCTGGGCGACAAGAATGTTTACCGCATCGTGTTCAACGAGATCACCGCTCCGGCCATCAAAGCCTCCATCTCACAGCCCGGGCAGGTGGACATGGCCAAGGTGGAAGCCCAGCAGGCGCGACGCGTGCTCGACCGCGTGGTGGGCTACACCGTTTCGCCCCTGCTCTGGAGGGTGATCGCCAAAGACCTCAGCGCCGGCCGCGTGCAGTCGGTGGCGCTGCGCCTGATCTGCGAGCGGGAAGCTGAAATCCTCGCTTTTGTGCCGCGCGAGTTTTGGAAGCTGGAAGCCAATTTCTGGCGCGAGGGGCTGCCTCCCTTCAAGGCCAGCCTGGAAAAATGGGAGGGCAAAAAGCTGGAGATTCCCGATGAGGCCAAGGCTGTGGAGATCATCGGCAGGATCAAGTCCGCCCAGGCAGTCTTGAGCGCGATCAAACGCGCCCCCCGCAAGCTGGAACCTCCCGCCCCCTTCATCACCAGCACACTGCAGCAGGAAGCCTCCAAGATTCTGGGCTTTTCCTCCGACAAAACCATGCGGATCGCCCAGGAACTTTACGAAGGGATTAGCCTCAAAGGCGAAAGCACCGGCTTGATCACCTATATGCGCACCGACAGCACGCGCATTGCCGAACAAGCCCAACAGAACTGCCGGGCACTGATCAAAGACCGCTTTGGCGAAAATGCCGTTCATGCCCAGGTTCGCACCTACAAAAACAAATCCAGCGCCCAGGACGCCCACGAGGCGATCCGCCCGACCGACACCTTCCACACCCCGGAAAGCGTGGAGGCCAGCCTCAGCAAAGACCAATACAAGCTTTACACCCTCATCTGGCAACGCTTTGTGGCCACCCAGATGATCCCCGCCAGGCTGGAAACCACCACCGCCTCCATCGAACTGGGTGAAGCTGTCTTTGCCGCCTCGGGCAGCAAGGTGTTGGAAGAGGGCTTCCTGAAAGCCTATCCCCACGTGACGATTGTCAGCGGAGAGCAGATCGATTCCGGTTACAAAAGCAAGGACGAACTGGAGCACGATGAACTCAAAAAGTCCCAGCACTTCACCTCGCCTCCCTCGCGTTTCACCGAAGCTTCCCTGATCAAGGAGCTGGAAGCCCAGGGCATCGGCAGGCCCTCCACCTATGCCGCCATCATCAGCACCCTGCGCAAGCGCAAATATGTGGGCATGGAAAAGAAGAGCTTCGTCCCCACCCCCCTCGGCACCGATGTGAACAGCTTTTTGGTGAGTAAGTTCGACCCCATCTTCAACGTGAAATTCACCGCGAACATGGAAAGCGAGCTGGACGGCGTGGAAGAGGGGCGGACTGTGTGGCACACGCTGGTAAGCGGCTATTACGACGAGCTGATGAAGCTGGTGAAGAGTGTTGACCTCAAAAAGGAAAAGGCGTCCTTCACCGAAGCAACGGACATTATCTGTGACAAATGCCAGCAAGGCAAACTGGTGGTGAGGCGTTCCAAAGGCGGCGAGTTCCTCTCTTGCAACCGTTTTCCCGCCTGCAAAAACATCAAAAACTTCAGCCGCGACAAAGACGGCAAGATCCATATCGAAGAAGCCAGGGAACCCCGGACGCTGGACGAAAAGTGTCCCCAGTGCGGTTCACCCCTGCAGGAAAAGAGAGGCCGCTACGGCGCTTTCATCGCCTGCAGCAACTACCCCAAATGCAAATTCACCCGCCCCATCACCACCGGCGTCAAGTGCCCCGAATGCGGCCAGGGAGAGCTGACCCAGCGGCGCAACAAAAAGGGGGGAACCTTCTTCTCCTGCACCCGCTATCCCGATTGCAAGTTCATTACCAACGATAAACCGCTGCCCATCGCCTGCCCCGATTGCGGCAATCCCTTCCTTTACGAAAAATACTCCAAAGCCCTGGGCGAATACAAGCAGTGTCCCAAATGCAAAAAGACCATGGCCTGAGGCGGAGGGTTCCCGCCTGGGACGCCCTGCAAAGCGCGCTGCAGAGCATCCTCAGCCACAAGCTGCGCTCGCTGCTCACCCTCACGGGCATCGTGATCGGTGTGCTGGCGGTGGTGAGCATGTTTTCCAGCGTTTACGCCCTGAAAAAGCTCATCAACCAGAATATGGAAGGCATGGGCTGGAACTATTCCGTGGTGGTCACCGCCGATCAGATGCAGATGGATTCCGGGGGTCGGGGAACGCGCCGGACCTTGCGCCGGGCCGGACAGAGCGTGCACAGTCTCAACTATGAGGACTATCTGGCGCTCAAGCGGCAACTGCCCCTCAAAAGCAGCTATGCCATGATCGAAAGTAGCTCGATCCTGCGCCTGGGCAACAAAGACATCCAGGTGCGCCTGCGAGCCACCGACCAGGAGTATTTTACCAACAAAAGTTATGTCTTGCTGCAGGGGCGCTACTACAACCGCTATGAAGACGACAACCTGCTCCCGGTCCTTGTGCTGGGCTACCATTTTGCCAGGGAGCATTTTGGCTCCGCCAACCCGGTGGGCAAGCCCCTGCAACTGGGAGACCGCCGCTTCCAGATCGTGGGCGTGCTGGCGGAAGACCAGATCAACAAAGACAACGACATGAACTTCAACAACTGGGAACGCAGGCAGGATCTCAGCGCGGTGTATGTCCCCCTCAAATATGGGGTTTACAATTTCGGAACCAACAAGGGCATCCACATGATCTACCTGCAGGCGCGCTCGGAGCAGGAATTCTCCGCCATGAAGAACCAGGCGCGCCAACTGCTGCTTGCCCGCCACAGCATGTATCCCAACTTCGGCTTCCTGGATATCGGCCAGATGATGCTCACCATCACCGAGGAGATCAGCGGTTTCATGGAAAAATGGAACATCACCCTCATCGCCATCGCCTCCATCTCGCTGATCGTGGGCGGCATCGGGCTTTTCAGCACCCTGCTGATCTCTATCCAGGAACGCATGACCGAGATCGGGGTGCGCAAAAGCATCGGCGCCACCGACCGGGATATCTTTGTCTATTTTATCCTGGAAGCCATCCTGCTTGCCACCCTCGGAGCCTTGCTGGGCATTGCCCTGGCCTGGCTGATCCTGACCCTCATCGGCAAAGCCATCAATTTTCCCCTCTACCTGCCCCTCCAGGGTGTGGCGCTGGGACTCTTTTTCTCCATCCTCACAGGCTTTCTCTCCGGACTCTACCCCGCCATCAAGGCCGCCAGCATCGATCCCATACAGGCGATCTACTACTTTGAATAGCTGTTTTGGTGGAAAGGTGGAAAAGTGTTTTGAGGTGGAAAGGTGGAAAGGTGGAATGGTGGAAAGGTTCCCCCGAAACAAGTCTGAGGTGTTCACGCTGATTGGCGCGGATATTTGAAGGTAGAAAGCTGAAATGGTGAGAGAAACACAAGGCACAACGATTTATCCGTTAATCCGTGTAATCCGTTTCATCCGTATTTGCCTGGCATGCCAATCTTATACGGATTGACTGATTAAACTGATTTACGGATTACTAGGTAAAACAAGAAAGCGTTCCTGCCTGTCCCGAAACAAGTCCACCAGGCAATTTACCGTGTCATCCCGGGCAAGCTTGCTTGACCCGGGATCCAGTCTTTTAGAAACAAGCACCCGACCCAGCAATAAATCAAACCAGACTATACACCGTGTCATCACGGCACCACGTCAACACGACATCACGTCACTACCCCCTCATACCGCCATCCTTCGATGCCACAAGCGCTTATGCCATCATCCTTAGGTCATCCTTATAAATTATAAGGTTGACCCCAGGAAGACCCCACCCAGGGCGAAGCTTGCAAAGCAGGGCCCTGCCCCGGGTTTAATACCAAATCATCAGCCATCGGCGTCCTCCTTGCACAATATATAATAGCTGTCTTTAATGAAAAAGCAAAAAAGCCCCGGCATAAAGCCGGGGCGTATATTGCAGAGACTGTCAGGTCTTATTTGACCACGACGATCTTTTTGCTCTGGTTGGCAGTGGGAGTGCTCAGTTTGTAGAAGTAGATACCGCTTCCGCAGGTATTGCCTCTGCTGTCTTTGCCATCCCATTTCACAATTTGGTTGGATCCGCCGGTCACACTGTAGGTGCGAACGACCTGGCCAATCACGTTGTAGATGGTGACGGTTCCGGTCTCGCCGGTCTTCACGTTCAGCTCGATATTATAAGTCTCGCCGACCTTGAAGGGGTTGGGACCGCTCTTCACGATCATGGTGTGGTTGGTCACAGGAGGAGTGACAGATTCCACGAACACCGAGGTGGGTCCGAAGAACTGGGGCTCGCTGTAATCGATGGATTCCAGCCAGTAGTAGTAGGTGTTGTTAGCAAGCACGCTGTTGTCGGTGACGGAATAGGTTTGGGTGCTGCTGGTGTTGGTGGCGGGGATCATCGGGATATCAAGCATCTCAGCGGTGGCAAAGTCAGCGCTGGTGTTGCGATAGACCCTGTAGCCGACCATGTTGGTCTCAGACTGGCTGACCCAGGTGAGTTTCACAAACAGGTTGGCGGTGAGGGTGGCGCTGAAGCTGCTCAGTTCCACGGGGGTAACTTGATCGCGAATGCCGTTGAAGACATACGGCTCTGGGTAGTCTTGTGTCAGCTCAGCCGGGAACACGATGTACTCGGGCAGCCAGGCGGAGTAGCCTTCAAGCTCCAGGGTGTATGTTCCACCGACATAATCCACGCCTTGGGTGAAGGTATAGGGAGTGGTGAAGCCGGTATAGACACCGTCGATAAGGATGCGAGCATTCAGCGGAGCGTTGGTTTCACTATCTTTTGCGGTGATGGTGATGGTGAAGGCCTGGGGTGCGTCTTCCACAAGTGCGAATGTGTAGTTGGCAACGTTGTTCACGAAATCGGCAGCAGCCACTGTGATCTGCGCAGGCTCCCAATGGTAACCGGCAGGAGCGGCAGAGGGAGTCAGGACGGTGCCGATAAGGTCGTTGGTGTAGTCGTTGTCATCGGTGAACACGGCAGGGAAATCCACGCCATTCACGGAGTAGCCGGCAGGACCAGCAACGTTCACGGTGTAGGTGATGGGAGGATTGGGAGCCAGCACGAATTCGATGGTGTGGTTGAAAATACGGTGCGCCCTGGTGATCTTACCACCGGTTTGCTCGACAAAGTCGTCGGCAACAACGTTGATGGGGTTGACTTCCCAGTGGTAGTTTTCCGGGGCAGCAGCGACGGTGTAGTCACCAACCAGCGCGGTAACGTCGGCGTTGCTGGCATCGTACTCTATTGTTCCGGATACTGGGCCAGTAACCGCGTAACCTAACTCGCCTCTAACATACAGATTGTAGATGGTGGGATATGTCTCTGTCCAGACAAATTCCTGGTTTAAGACGAAGTTGTCACCATCGGCAGTCCACTGGGTGTCTTCGTTGATGGTGAGGGAAGCGGGTGTCCAGTAACCAGTCGCGGGGGCCGGCAGAGGAGTGGGGGTGTAGGTGCCATAGATGGTGGTCACGTCCGTAGTGGGTCCCAGGGTGGTTGGGGTGATGTAGCCTTCCGGATTGGTGCTAAGGTTCACCGTGTAGGTTGGGTCCTGAGGGGGGGCACCACCAAGGATAATGCTGTCAGGCATCACCAAGTGCAAACCGTTTCCAGTGTGTCTCCAAACAGCTGAGGTACCTGTGGGGATGACGAAACTAAAGACAATATGATTAGTCGCTTCATCCGTGTTGGGCAGGTAAGTCAGTGTCCAGGTGATTTCCGTGCCAGCGCTGGGACCACTTGTTGATGTGAAGGCTTGCATATCAACCATAGCCCATGCGCAAAGTCCGGTGGGGCCTGATTTGGTTTCAACTCTGCAACGGATCGGGAGATGTGTCGTTGTAGAGACAACATCTATGCCGTCGGTGACGGACAGATGCCAGTTGGCATCATGGCTACCTGCCGGGGCAGTGACATAGGTCATGATATCCAATGTTTCCAACGTGATCTGTTGGTTAATTGCTCTTACAGAATAAGCTGAGGCAAAGACCGCCAAAGAAAGGATTATGGCTGCTAATAGAAGTCTTTTCATGTTTACTCCTTTTTATTTAGTTCTGACGTTGAAGATGTTTTGGGAGGCAGCCCGGGCTGGCCAGGTGGTGGCAGCGTCAACACTTACGAGCAAGGGCATACCGATCGTGGTGGCATAGTCCGTTCCGTCCCAACCGCCCCAGGGGAAGGCATCGATAGTGACCCATTCTTCCGTAGCGGGATCCCAAGTACCAACCATGGTTGAAGGTATGTCGTCGCCGACCAGGGAAGCCATGTTCAGGGCGCTCTTGTTAAGGGGAACCATAAGGGTATTCAACCCAGCCACCATGCTGTATGTGGCGGGAGCCGGCAGGTCGCCGATGCTGTAGAAATCAACATCAGCGTCAACGCTGATCAACAAGGGATCTCCGGTAGTAACCGCATAGTCCGTTCCATCCCATCCGCCCCAAGGGAAGGCATCAATAGTGACCCATTCTTCCGTAGCGGGATCCCAAGTGCCAACCATGGTTGCGGGAATGGCGTCGCCGACTTCGGTAGCCATGGTGAAGCCTTGCTGCATGGGCAGGGCGATAAAGTTCAAACCTGCGACGCAGGGGTATTTGACGTATCCGACGACCGCGGAGGGGTCTGATTCAACCGCTGCCAACATGCCAAAGGCAACCAGGAGCAACAGCGGCAATATTAATTTCTTCATAACATTCCTCCATGAGAATGGTATAATTTCCAAAAATAGCTTTGGTTTTCCGGCCGGTGTAAAGGGCCGGCCAACCGACATTGAGGGGTTATCCGGTGGCCAGAGGCCGGGCCGGGTTTGATCTCGAAAATCCCTAAAAAGGTAATCCATCGCACATTACACTATATGAATTTGTATTCATATTATCTTAATTACCAGACTAAGGGGCTTGATAATCTTGTCAAGTTCTAATTTTGTTTTTTTCCTTTTTTCTGCTGTTGATAGATCACAGCGCGGCATTCCAGCCTGCGAACCGTGATCCAGCCTTTTAGAATAATCATCCACAAATTACACAAATTAACACGAATTAAAAGAATAGAATAAGGGACAAGCGTCCAGCCAAAATACAGATCAAACCAGACACCACACTGTGTCATCCCGGGCA
>DAOTNF010000021.1:0-44574 GCA_035450685.1 Candidatus Cloacimonadota bacterium
TCTTGAGCCCAAAGGCAAACACATCATCAAGATGTGTGACGGCACCGCCTGCCACGTGCGCGGTTCCATGGCCGTGATTAACGCGGTGAGAGAAAAGCTTGGCCTTTCCAGCACCAAGATCACCACCGACGACATGCTCTTCACCTTTGAAACGGTGTCCTGCCTGGGCGCCTGTGGCCTTGCTCCGGTGCTGGTGATGGATGAGGAAGTCCACGGCCAGGTTACGCCCGAGCAGGCGATCAAGCTCATAGATGAAATATTGGAGAAGGAAAATGCTTAATTTGGATCAAATCAAAAAGGACTATCAGGAAGCTCTGACCCACTATAAGAAACGCATCGTAGTCTGCGCCGGAACAGGTTGCATAGCCAACGGTTCCGAAAAGGTTTACAAAGCGCTGAAGAACAGCCTTGCCATGCACTCCCTGGATGTATCCATCGAGCTGAAGGCCCATGACGAGCACAATCACGATGTGCTGATCTCGGGAAGCGGCTGCCAGGGCTTTTGCCAGGTTGGCCCGCTGGTCACGATCGAGCCGGATGGCATCCTCTACGCCCACGTGAAGCCGGAAGACGCCGAAGAGATCGTGACGCAGACCATCGTGCAGGGCAAGCTGGTCGATCGTTTGCTCTATGTCAATCCCGCCGACGGGAAACACTGCAAAGGCGCGGGAGACATCCCCTTTTATACCCGGCAGAGGCGCACCGCGCTCAAGGAATGCGGACACCTCGACCCCGAAAACGTGAATGAATACATCAGCCACGGCGGTTATTTCGCCGCCCGTGACGCCTATCAGAAATACAGCTCCGAAGAACTCTGCAAACTCTTTCAGGATTCCGGTTTGCGCGGGCGCGGCGGAGGCGGATTCTCCACCGGCTTGAAGTGGGAACTCACCCGCAGACAGGCGAATGAAAAGAAATATATCGTATGCAACGGCGACGAGGGAGACCCGGGCGCCTTTATGGATCGCAGCATTCTGGAAGGAAATCCCCACAGCGTGGTGGAAGGCATGATGATCGCCGCTGCAGCCGTCGGGGCAGATGAGGGCTATGTCTATGTGCGCATGGAATATCCCCTGGCCTGCTCCCGCATCCGCAAAGCCATCAGAGTGGCGGAAGAACTCGGGCTTTTGGGCGACGACATCTTCGGCAGCGGCAAGAGCTTCCGCATCAAGGTGATGGAAGGCGCCGGAGCTTTCGTATGCGGAGAGGAAACAGCCCTGCTGTCCTCCATCGAAGGCAAGCGCGGCATGCCCAATCCAAAGCCGCCCTTCCCCGCGGAAAGAGGCCTCTTTGGCAAGCCCACCGTGATCAACAACGTTGAGACCCTGGCTTTGGTGCCGGTGGTGATGCGGGAAGGCGTTGAGGCCTTCCGGAAAGTTGGCCTGCCCAAATCCCCGGGAACCAAGACTTTCGCGCTCACGGGACACGTCGCCAATACAGGTTTGATAGAAGTCCCCTTCGGCACCACCCTGCGCGAGATCGTCTTTGAGATCGGCGGAGGAGTGCTGGACAAGGATGGCAAGATCAACAACGATGCCTTCAAGGCGGTTCAGATCGGCGGCCCCTCCGGCGGTTGCCTCACCCGCGAACACCTCGACCTGCCGCTGGATTATGATTCCCTCGGCGCGGTTGGAGCCATGGTTGGTTCCGGCGGACTGGTGGTGATGAACGACACCAGTTGCATGGTCAAGATCGCCCATTACTTCATGAGCTTCACCCAGAACGAATCCTGCGGCAAGTGCGTGCCCTGCCGGGAAGGAACCCGCCAGATGCTGGAATTGCTGGAGGATATCACCGAAGGCAGAGGCACAGAGGAGACTCTGGAGCTTCTGGAAGAAGTGGGAAAGGCAGTTAAGATCACTTCGCTCTGCGGCCTGGGCAAATCCGCTCCCAATCCCGTGTTGAGCACCCTGCGTTTCTTCCGGGATGAGTATCTGGCCCACGTGAAGGCGGGCTATTGCCCCACCCGTAGCTGTAAAGCGCTCACTCCCATCACAATTGATCCGAACCTATGCCGCGGTTGCACACTCTGCAAAAGAGTCTGCCCCGTGGGAGCCATCTCCGGGGAAGTGAAATCTCCCCACCAGATCGACCCAATGGTCTGCATCAAATGCGGTGCCTGCGCCGCCGCCTGTAAATTCAAAGCTATATCCTAAGAGGAGAGAAAGATGGATACTGAAAAGATCGTATATATAAATGACCGTCCCGTGGTCTGGGAAGGCGAGACCAATATCCTGGCGCTGGCCCGCAAGGCACATGTGGAGATTCCCACCTTCTGCTACCACTCCGAGCTGAGCGTCTATGGCGCCTGCCGGCTCTGCCTGGTGGAAGTCGAAGGCAGAGGCCTGGTGACTTCCTGTTCGACCGCCCCCTTTGAAGGGATGCGGGTGAAGACCCATACGCAGCAGATTCTGAAGCTGCGCAAACTGATCATTGAGATGCTGCTGGCAAACCATGACCGGGAATGCACCCAGTGCGACCGTTCCCCGGATTGCAAGCTGCGTGAGATATCCTATAAACTGGGTGTGGATAAGATCCGCTTCCGGAAGACCCGCCCCACCAAAGAAATCGACACTGGCTCCCCCTGCCTGGTGAGAGACCCCAATAAATGCGTGCTCTGCGGCGACTGCGTGCGCTTCTGCTCCGAGGTTCAGGGCATCGGCGCCATCGACTTTGCCAACCGTGGAGAAGGCGTGGTGGTGACCCCCGCCTATGGCAAGAGCCTGGCGAAGGTGGATTGCGTGAATTGCGGGCAGTGCGCGGTGGTTTGCCCCACAGGCGCGCTCACCATCCGCAGCCAGACCGACCAGGTCTGGAACCAGCTTCAGGATCCCGGCAAGAAGGTGGTGGTTCAGATCGCTCCCGCGGTGCGCGTGGCTCTGGGCGAGATGTTCAACCTTCCCGCCGGGGAGATCACCACAGGCAAGATGATCGCCGCCCTCAGAATGATGGGTTTTGACCGTGTTTTCGACACCTCCTTTGCCGCCGACCTCACCGTGATCGAGGAAGCCAACGAGTTTCTGAAGAGGAAGACCGAGGGTGGAAAGCTGCCGATCTTCACCAGTTGCTGCCCTGCCTGGGTGAAGTTTGCCGAGCAAAGCTATCCGAAGCTTTTGCCGCATCTTTCCAGTTGCCGTTCACCCCAGCAGATGTTTGGCTCCATCGCCAAGAACAAGCTGCCCGCGGAAATGGGCACCGATCGCGAGAACCTGATAGTCGTTTCCGTGATGCCTTGCACGGCCAAGAAATTTGAAGCCCTGCGGGATGAATTCCGCACCGAGAACGTGCCGGATGTGGATTATGTGCTCACGACACAGGAGCTGGGACGCATGATCAAGGAAGCGGGAATCGAGTTCGCCAACCTGGAGCCTGAATCCATGGATCTGCCCATGGGCTTTGCCACAGGCGCCGGAGTCATCTTTGGCAACAGCGGCGGCGTCTCGGAAGCTGTGTTGCGCTACGCGGCCGACAAGCTGGATATCCCTCTTCCGGAAAGCATTGTGCTGCAGGAAGTGCGCGGAAGCCAGAGCGTTCGCGATACGGAGATTGATACTCCCGTCGGGAAACTCAGGATGGCGGTGGTGCACGGGCTGAAGAATGCCGCGGAGCTTTCCGACCGCATCCAGGCTGGCGAAGTCTATTACGACATCGTTGAAGTGATGGCTTGCCCCGGCGGTTGCAGCGGCGGAGCGGGACAGCCCATCGTGAATAATCCCTTGGTTCGCAAGGAACGTACCACGGCTCTTTACCATGCCGATAAGATGATGGCCTTGCACCGCGCCCAGGACAACCCCTTCGTGACAGACCTCTACAAGGCCCTCCTGGACGAGCCTAACAGCCACAAAGCCCACGAGTTGCTGCACACTCATTATAAGAGCCGCAAAAGGATTGAGGATGAAGAGATCAGCTTCTCCGCGCCCTCCAAGGAAGAACGCTGCAGGGTGAAGGTTTGCATCGGCACCAGTTGCTTCCTGAGGGGAGCCCAGGAGATCCTGGCCCACACCCTGAAGACTGTGGAAGAAAACGGCTGGGGACGCCATTTTGAAGTGTCCGCCACCTTCTGCACCGAACAGTGTGACAAGGGCCCGACCCTCATCGTGGGCGGGCAAGTGATCCACAAAGCCAAGCTGGAAGATGTTTCTGCCGCTCTCGAACGTGAAGCTCAAGAACGGGGCGCGTGATGAAAAGCATCCTGATCTGCATGGGAAGTTCTTGCTTTGCCCGGGAAAACCGCGAAAACCTGGGTTTGATAGAAGAGTATCTCCGGTCTCACAAACTGGAGGACAGCGTGCGGATTGAAGGTTCTCTCTGCCTGGGAGAATGTGCCGAAGGGCCGAACCTGATAGTGAACGGAAACCGCTATCAACAGGTGAACGCCGAAAAACTAAAAGAGATATTGGATAAAGAGTTATTGCCGATATGAGTAAATTGGAACCGATATATACAGAAAAGACCCAATGCCAGGATTGCTACAAATGCGTGCGTGAATGCCCGGTGAAAGCCATCAAAGTGGTGGACGGCAGCGCCATAGTGATTCCCAAGGCATGCATCTTGTGCGGGCATTGCACCCAGGTCTGCCCGGTGCATGCCAAGAAGATTCGCGATGATCTGGATGAAGCCAAAGCCATGCTGGCCAGTGGAGCCAGGGTCTATGCCTCTTTGGCGCCCAGTTACCGCACGGAGTTCTCCGGCCTGAAGACCGGAAAGCTTATCAATGCCATCAAGAGCCTGGGTTTTGCCGGTGTATCGGAGACAGCCTTGGGCGCGCAGGAAGTTTCGGCTTCCTGCGCCCGCCTGCTGAAGGAAGGGGAAAACCCCGTCTGGATAAGCAGTTGCTGTCCTTCCATAATTCACTACATTGAGCAATACCGTCCCGACCTGGTGCCCTATGTAACCCCAATCCTCTCTCCGCTGCAGGCTCATGCCCGCATCCTGAAAGATGAGTTTGGCCCGGATGCCAGGGTGATCTTCTTTGGCCCCTGCATTGCCAAAAAGAATGAGGCGGATGGATATCTCGATCTGGCGCTCACTTTCTCTGACCTGAGAAGATGGTTCACCCAGGAAGTCACGGATTGGCTCTCCATAAGCGACGAAGCGGAATTCGTGCCCCACTCTGCCGGCGAAGGCGGGCTCTATCCCGTGGACGGCGGCATGGTTGATGGGATCAAGCTTTGCGGAGCGCCGGAGGACACCCTCTACATGTCTTTCAGCGGCGTGGAAAACGTGCGGGAAGCCCTGCAGGAGATACAGAACAAAAGCTATCACCGTCCGGTCTTCATCGAAGTCCTGGCCTGCGCCGGAGGTTGTGTAAACGGCCCCGTGGTCAAGGAACAGGGTTCCACGGCCGGAAAACGCATCACCATCTATGAGGAAACCCCCCGCCTGGACAAGGATGTGGCTGAGGGCAGGGACATCTCGGGAAGCTTCCATTCCCGCGAGATCAAGGCATCTGATTTCACCCCCGAGGAGATCTATGGAGCCCTGCTGAGGATCAGCAAGAAACGCAAAGAGGACGAACTCAACTGCGGAGGCTGTGGCTACAACACCTGCCGCGACTTTGCCGCCGCCCTCCTGGAAGAGAAGGCGGAACCCGCCATGTGCGTTTCCTATCTGCGCAAGCTTGCCCAAAACAAGGCTGCCGCCCTCATCAAAGCCATGCCTTCCGGCGTGGTGATAGTGGATGAAAAGCTTTGCATTGTCGAATCCAACAGGCGTTTTATTGAACTTATTGGCGGCGATGCGGAGATTGTGGGCAAGGTCGATCCCGACCTGGAAGGAGCCTACCTGGAACGCCTCATTCCCTTTGCCGATCTCTTTAAGGAAGCCCTGGAGCGGGACAGTGAGGTCAGCGTGCAGGATATACGCCACAAAGGCAAGATCATCCGGCTCACCATCTTCAGCGTCCAGCCCGGACACGTGGTGGGCGGTATTCTCCAGGACATCACCGAGCCCGTGATCCAGCGCGAGCAAATCATCGACAACGCCGCGGAGGTGATGAAGAAGACCCTCAGCACCGTGCAAAAGATAGCCTTCCTCCTGGGGGAAAACGCCGCTGACAGCGAAGTGCTGCTAAACTCCATCATCGAAAGCTTTAGCGTCAAGGATCAGCAGTGAAAGACAGCTTTTTGGAAGTGGATTACCACCAGATCAGCAAGCATGGCCAGGGAGCCTGCGGAGATTCCTTTTTCAGCAGCAAGACTGGGGAAAGAACCATTCTGGTGCTTGCCGACGGACTGGGCAGCGGCATCAAAGCCAGCGTGCTTTCCACCCTCACGACCACCATGGCTGCCTCTTTCATCAGCGCCCGCATGGATATCAAACGCGCGGCGGAAGTGATCCTGGAAACACTGCCGGTGTGCTCCTACCGCAAGATCGGCTACAGCACCTTTACCATCGTGGATGCCCTGCAGGACGGCAAGATCAGAATCATTGAACACGACAACCCTCCCTATGTCCTGTTGCGCCACGGAGAGATTATCCACCCGGACAAGCAGGCCATAGAACTCAATATCAATCGCAAGGCCCAGCTCTTTTTCAGTGAGTTTCAGTTGGAACCCAAAGACAGGCTGGTATTCTTCTCAGATGGCGTTCCTCAAGCAGGTATGGGGCGTCCCGGAATGCTCTTGGGATGGATGCAGAACGGGGTTGAAAACCATATTGTCCAGCTACTGCAAAACCAGCCAAGCCTTTCCGCGGGCGAGATCAGCAAAAAGCTGGCGCGGAAAGCCAGGGAATTTGACGGTGGCAGAGCCGCGGATGATATCACCTGCGCTGCCCTGTACCTCAGAAAACCCCGCCGCACGCTGCTGGTCACGGGGCCCCCCTATAAAATGGAAAACGACAAGGTGATGGCGGACATCGTCAAATCTTTCCAGGGCGCCAAAGTGATCTGCGGAGGCACCACTTCCGAGATCCTTTCCCGCGAACTGGGGATTCCCGTGCTGGTCAACCTGAAAGAAATGCGCAATAGCAAGGAGCTTCCCCCCAGCGCGGATATGAAAGGAATAGACCTGGTCACGGAAGGAACCATCACCATCAGCCGGGCCCTGCAACTCCTGGAACAGGACACCAACCTGGATACCCTGCCGGATAACCCCGTGAAACGGCTGATGAGCATTCTGACCAACAGTGATATTATAGACTTTGTGGTGGGCACCAAGATCAACGAAGCCCACCAAGACCCCGCCCTGCCCAAGAATCTGGAAATCCGCCGTAACCTGATCCGGCGACTCAGCCAGGTGATGGAAGAAAAGTATTACAAACAGACAAACATCACTTTCGTCTGACGCAGGTAGTTATTTAGTTTCCTGATTTGCTTGAATAGCGCGCCTTTTGCTGAAGGCGCGTGGTTTTGGGCGGCTACTTGTTTCAAAAAGACTGGATCACGCAGATTTTTGCGGATAATATAAGGGCTGCCGAAGTCTGTTCGGCAGAGGCAACGGAGTTGCCTGTTTGGAAGAGACCTCTGGTCTCTGTGGCAAACGGACTTTGCCACCCCTGGGCGCTGGATCCCGGCTCATTTCACCCCACCAAACCGCTGCGCGCTTTGTCAAGGACCCCGACAGCCCGGGATGACACGGTATTGTAGGCTGGGTGGGCTTGTTCTGGGCTGCGTCCACCATCAACACGTCACCACGACACCACGTCACCACGTGATTATGTCACCTTTCCACGCCTAATCGTAGCACCTATATATTATAGAGGGGGATTGCCCTCATTTGCATCCCCCTCTCCGGAGTGGGTCTTCCTGGGGTCAACCTTATAATTTATAAGGATGACCTAAGGATGATGGCATAAAATCAAGTAGCAGCAAAGGAGGGCGGCATGAAAGATTATGAGGAAGGTTGCGGATGATATTTTGATAGGTGAAAAGGCGGACAGGAAATAGAGCGCAGAAACAAACACCTCCGGTCTATATACAGCGTCATCACGGGCTGTCAGGGTCCCCGCCAAAGCGCGTAGCGGTTCGGTAGGTTGACTTGACCCGTGATCAAGTCTCTTGCAAATTGTTTGAAGTCGAGCCGGCTTGTTACTTCAAACAGCCCTCTCTGCCTGATACTGCAACTGGGTGACAACCGGTTCCGTTTCCTGCTCGACGGTGCAGGTGCGGAGCGTGGCAAAGCTGATTCCCAAAGCTGCCAGAGCCGCCAGGATCCACCACCAGAGGCGGCTTCGCTTGCGGGGAGCCGGGGCGGGAGTGGCGGGAGCGATGGGCACAGGTTTGCGTGGCGGCGCTGCCCGGGGCGTGGAGTATTCAGGTTTTGGAGCGGGGGCATCAGGTTTGGGTTGAGCTGCTTTTATGGTTTCAGGTTGGGCATCGGGAGCGGCGGTTTCCGAGGCAACTGCTTTTCTTTCCAGATCGATACCGCTGCGGTCGCCTTGTTTGAAAGGCAGGCTGTATTTGCGCAGAATGATCGCCAGTCCGTTGGGGGTTTTGGCCTCTCCGATGCCGCGTCCCGGCGCCTCAAAGCCCCAGCCTTCGCCATCCCGGTACAATTTGCCCAGCACCACGGCGTTCCAGGGCTGCAAATCCATCGCCAGTTCATGCACGCAGAGGGGTTCCGCACCGTCCGCGCCAGCATCGAAAACCTTGAGGAAAACCCTGTCCAGCACACCCAGGCGCACCGGGCTTTCCGGAGCATCCGGGAAGGGGCTGCTGCTGAGCGTAATCACCAGCGATTTCACTTCCTGGGGCAGTTGCGGGAGATCGACCACAATCTGCTCTCCTCCGGCGGTTTGCGCTCCTTCGTGGCACAGGGCTCCATCCTGGTAACTGGCCTGGTTAAAATAGACCAGCGCGTCCGGGGCGGGCATCAACTGATCCTTGCCCAAAAGCAGCGCGGAGGCATCCAGCAGGGCGCTCTGCCCGTCTTTGAACTGCCAGCTTATGTCTATCCGCAGTTTTGAGGGGGTCTGACCTCCGGCGGCCTGGAGCAGCTCGGCATGACCCAGGGCCTGGCCTTTTTCCACATTGATACTCATAATTTATCTCCTAAAATGTAGTTATGTTATCTGTCACCGGCGGCAAAACAGGAGGCGAATACCTCCGCCCTGTGCCGCGCGGAAATGCTATGCAGTTGCAATCCTTGTTCCCGATGCCGTGCCAAAAGCCTCAAAAAGAGTTGGGACGCCCGGTGTCCCTCTGCCAGCAACGCGCTCCACTGCTTACGGAACTCGCCCTTGTTCCAGTAGAGGTTGATGATCCGCGCCAAATCCTGCAGGGTGGCCATTTGGGCAAAACTGAGGCGGTCGGAGGCCAGCACCTGCCAGGGCGGGCTGTCCATCCAGATGTAGCCGCGTTGGCGGGCGATGGCTTGCATGGGCGTGCCGGAAAGGATTTTGAGCGTGCCCAGTTGGATTTCGTGGGGCAGGCAGGCGGCCAGTTCGTCCAGCGAATGCAGCACGGAGGAAAGGGTCTCGCCGGGCAGTCCGGCCAGCAGGTCGGCATGGACGCTCACCTGGGTGCGCCGTTGCAAAGCGAGCAGCATAGCGCGGGCTTTAGGCCAGTCCGACCTTCTGCCGCAGGCTTGATTTACGGCGCGGTTCACGGTCTGGATGCCGGTCTCCAGGCGGATGCGGCCTGCCGGGGCCTGGGACAGCAGCTCGATATCCTCCTCTGACAGCAGCTCGGGATAAATCTCAAAATGCCATTCGCAGGAGGATTCCAGGCCGATGGCGAACCGCCAGATGTAGCGCGCCAGGGCGGTGTTGATATTGAAGCTGCGGTCAACAAACTTGATGGTGCGCGGGGCGAAGGACAGCAGGCGATGGAGTTCAGAGCGCAGACGGCGCCTGTCCGTGGCTTGGGACACATCAAAGCGCGGCTCGTGGCGGTCATCGGTGGCGGAAAGGCAGTAGGCGCAGCGGAAGGGGCAACCCCGGAAAGTCTCGTAATAGACCAGCCTGTCCCGCAGGGCGGGCTTATCCGCGGCGCGATAGGGGAAGGGCAGTTCCCGCAGCGGGGGAGCGGGATGTTCGATCTCTCCACCCGGCAGGGTGAAAGCGCTGTCAGCCAGATGGCGCAGGGCTCCCTCGCCGGGGCCCTTCACCACATAATCCTGCGGACGCAGCCCATAGGCGGCGCCATCCGCGTCGGGGCCGCCGAGGACTATCCTGCTCTGGGGTTGCAACTTGGCGAGTTCCGGAAGCAGCGCCTGTAGCATGCTCCGGTTCCATACGTAGGCGGAAAAGCAATAGATGCCGGCCTTGTGGCTGGCGATCCGCGCCAGGATCTCAAACAGCGGCTCGCTGGTGGTAAACTCCAGCAGCTTCACGCGCAGGGGCAGGCCTTTCAGGCAGTTGCGCAGATAGCGCAGCGCCAGGCTGGACTGGTACCAGGCGCTGTTAACGGTGATCAGGCAGAGGTGTTGAGCCTTGGAAACTGGTGTAATCAGATGTCCAAATTTCCTTGTAGGCCGTCCAGCACTTAAAATCCTGCGGCAGGGCTGAAAATCCGGCCTTTTCATAGACCCGGTTCGCCGCGGGGATTTCCGAGTAGAGGTAGAGGTGGTTGTCGTTGATCTGGCGGCTGTATTTTACCAAATTGTCCAGCATGGCGCCCGCATAGCCGTGGCCACGGAACTTGTCCCGCGTGAAGATGTCACTCACCCGGCTGTATCCGGCAAACACGCTCAGGGAGGCAAAAGAGGCCAGTTCATCGCCGACAAATCCCGCCAGTAGATGATAGGATGGACTCAGCAGGTGGCGTTCCACCGCTTTGATGGTCCAGTCGCCGCCAAATTCCAGGGCGATGGTTTCCATGATGTCGATGCTCAGGGTGCGCAGGCGTTCGATGCGCAGTTCCGGCACGGACTGAAAGCTGCTCTCACGGTCATACAGAAAGAACTGATCCTCGTGGATCTGGACTGTGAAGCCACGGTTTTCCAGGGCGGTGCCGATCTTTTCCAGTTCGTTGGGTGTGTAGGACTGGTAGATTCTGGGGACTAT
Source organism: Candidatus Cloacimonadota bacterium (assembly GCA_035450685.1). Taxonomy (GTDB): domain Bacteria; phylum Cloacimonadota; class Cloacimonadia; order Cloacimonadales; family Cloacimonadaceae; genus Syntrophosphaera. The sequence continues at coordinate 10,948 of DAOTNF010000021.1, forward strand.
GCCCTTGGACTTGTAAAAAAACTCGATATCGCGAACCGAAGCCTCCGCTCCGAGGTGGTCTGTGATGATCGCGTGGTTGGAGTCGTGGGATCTCTTGTTGCCTTCATTCCAGAAAAGCATCCCGTAGTCTTTTGTTGTCATGTTCGTAAACCGCTGCGGAAAGCGCAGCTCGGTTTCCAGCATGCGGTTCATGTTGAATGGCAAGGGCATGGCATCCTCCTTTCATGGTTGCATACAGCTAAAATACATTATAGTCGGTTGCTCAAATTTGTCAAGCAAGCTCTTTTATTTCAGGAGGGCGGCAGGCTCAGGCAGGCATCCGATTTGCGGGCTCTTGGTTCAGTAAGGAAGGAATACAAACAAGAGCCCGCATCAGACGGTTGTTGCTGTACGCTTCATTTTTGGAGGATCATCTTTTTGGTAACTACTCCTGCTTTGGTTTCAAGACGGCAGAAATAAACACCGCTGGATAATTGGTTGCCAGCGCTGTCTCTTGAATTCCAAACATAGTTGTGGTATCCTTTGGAGGCACCGTTTACTTTGATGTCGTAAACTACCTGGCCCCGGATATCCAGAATACGCATCCGGACATCACCTGCTTCAGGCAAATACATTGAGATAGTGGTTTCCGGATTAAAGGGGTTGGGATGGTTTGAGAGAGACAAGGGCAATGGTGGGTCGCAGATGTCTTCATTATCGGTCTGTGTGTAATCAATTGTCAGTTTGGGGCGGTAAGAATCATTTGGGTGTTCTTTAGAGTAGAATTTGGAGAATTTTTGATTTTGATTTGCCACGATTACAAATCCGTGGTTCTCTATCTCACCGCTTGTCCATCGGTTGACTAAATCCGTTATATCAATCTCAAAATGAACAATGGCATTCCCGCCTGTTCCTGTAAACACATAATTCATGTTTATATCCTGATAATAAGCGATATGAACGGCAGGATTCCAGGTTTCTTCTGTCCAATTTTCACTAATGGCATAGAATTTGGTAGCAGTCGTTCCACCTGAGGGACAGCTATAGAAACGTGTCAGGTGCAGGATTGCAGAGTTTACGTCAACTGCCCGTAACTCATCCAGATTAAAGCGCATCATAATCCGTTCAAAATGTCCGGTATTGGGAAAATTGGCAGTCCAGAGCTCGGTTATAACGGGCGTGATGCCTTCGTGGTTGGGATCGGAATACATGTCGTCGGAAGGATTGATGCTTATTGTCTTTGCAAATACAGCAACTACCGACATGAACAGTAAAAGCATGACCAGGTTTTTCTTCATATTGTCCCCCTATATCGATACCTGGATTCTGGCCAGTAATTGATCGGGCTCTGCAAGGCTGCCAGGAGCTTTGTCTATCACTGACTTGTAAGCTATCCTGAGCATTGAATTTGGTAGAGTCTTGAAGTTGATGCCCAATTCAAGATACTGATTGACGGCATCATCGCCAATGTCTCTATTCCAGTTTTCATAATACGCATATGGTTGGATGGCAGGCAAAGCCTTAATGTTGGTTCCAATTTCCCAACCGGCTTGAATATACCAGGCTTCCATTTTTTGCTCATCCCGCTCAAATCCTTTTCCTCTTTGATATTCAGAACTTATCCACAGAGAATGGGCCATATATTCCAATCCAGCCGCCCACCTGTATCCGTTCTTTGAATACTGATTGAATAATGAGTCATAATACTTTCTATTCACGTGGTCATAGACAGCAATGGCCGATAACCCGGGCACAGGGGTTTGGGAAACCACACCACAATTGTATTCATGCTCATTATCAAGAGTTGAGTTGCCACCATTAAGGGCGCTTATCTCCGTTTCAATGGCCATATTATGTGGCAGTTCATGATGAGAGCTGGCCACAATGCCAATTGGATGGCAGGAACCAAAAGCTAACGAATAATGCGGCTTTTCCGATGCTAAAAGGCCATCACATTCAATTCTGGAGGTGAAGCCTCTCAATACGTGTCCCTTTCGCAGGCCGAGTTTTATGTTGCGATGCAGCTTGTACATAAGCTCTGCTTCAGGAATATCCACAGTTGCAGCGTTTCCGGAGCAGGTGCACATTCCGATGGCGGCCGAATACTCGGCGCGGTCGGCCAATTCACCTTCAAAGCATATTTCCGCCTTTCTTACCTGGAATCGGTTTGCGTTGTCATAGCTGCCGTCGTTTGCTCTGTCTCCCTGAAAGAATTTGGCGTCAAGCATGATTGAAATATGGGTTTGTGGAGGCTCTATCTGGGCAGATAATGCACACACAAACAAGGTAAAACAAATTACAGTAATGAATTTCATGATAACCTCTTTTATTCTGATTAGCATTGTTATGACTATGTTTGAAAGTCAGTTACGGTTTTTCTGCCTCTACACTGGCCTTTTTAGATTCCCCCGCCGCCGGGCACATGCTACATGAACCATGACAGGACGTCTGCCGCAAACCGCAACCACAGGCAGCAGAGCGTTTTGTTGCTATTCTGTATCCCTTGTAAGCCAGGTAGAGAACCGAGCATAGGACAATTGTGAGAACTATTATCAGATCCATGTTAAAGCTCCTATAATCCAGCTAATCTGCCAATTTGATACACTGCGACTGTTATGAAGTATGCCAGCAGCGTAAGGCCAATCAATTGAAACATCGCCCATTTCCAGGAGTTGGATTCTCTCTTTGTCACGGCGATGGTAGCCATACAGGGAGCGCTGATCAAAGAAAACAGCATTATACAAAAAGCAATCAAAGGATCGTAGTTCTTTTTCAGTTTGCTTCTGAGGGATTCTGATTCCTCATCTGCATCACCAACGGAATAAACTACGCCAAGCGTTGATACAAAGACTTCTTTTGCGGCAAAAGCTCCAACCAGGGATGTTCCTATCCGCCAATCAAAGCCCATGGGGGCGATGACGGGCTCGATGAATTTGCCCAATCTCCCCGCGGCGCTATACTCCACGCTTTCTTCAGCCTGAAGGTTATCCAGGGCTGATAACTGTATCGCTTGCAGTGAATCCGCCAGTTCGGACTGAACGATTGTTTCCCTTTGAGCATCGTATTCCTCTATTCTCTCCCTGGAGAGCATGGGGAAGGTGGACAAAGCCCAAAGCAGGATGGATATCCCCAAGATCAGTGTACCGGCTTTTTGGAGGTAGAGTTTCCCCCTGTCCCACATGTGGATAAGAGTCCCTTTGAGGGAGGGGAAATGATAGGGGGGAAGCTCCATCATAAAGGGAACTGTTTCCCCTTTGAAGATAGTTACCCGCATAAGCTTTGCCGAGATGATGGCCAACAGGATTCCGATGATGTAGATCAACCACAGCATTGGGGCATGCCATTTGGAAGGGAAAAAGGCAGGGATGATCAGAGCGTAGATCGGAAGCCTGGCTCCACAGCTCATCAGGGGAACCACCAGCATCGTAACCAGCCTGTCTCTTCTGTTGTCCAGGGTTCTGGTTGCCATAATCGCGGGGACGGAACATCCAAATCCTATCAGCATTGGTATAAAGCTTTTGCCATGCAGCCCGATCTTGTTCATCAACCTATCCATGATAAAGGCTGCTCTCGCCATGTAACCACTATCTTCCAGGATAGAGATGGCCAAAAAGAGGAGCAGAATATTCGGTAAAAACACCAACACTCCGCCCACTCCACCGATAATGCCATCCACGAGCAGTGATTTTAACAACGATTCGGATCCCTCGGGCCAAAAGCTTGCTATCAAATCTCCCAGCCACCCGAAGGCGCTTTCCACCCAACCCATCATAGGCTCCCCGACAGTAAAGGTAAGCTGAAATACCAAGTACATCATGATCAGAAAGATCGGGATGCCGGCATATTTGTTTAACACGATGGCGTCGATTTTGCTGCTAAGGGGCTTTTTAAAGGACAGCTTGGAGCTGACGCATTGCAAAAAGATGCCTTCAATATACTTGTATCTCTGTTCTGCCAACAGGGTTTCGATTTCCTTGTTATATTCTTTCTCCAGATCGGTTACCAGTTCCCTGGCGGTTTGCTTGATTTCTGTGTTGGCGATCTCTTGTTCGATGTCCTGATCACCTTCCAGGAGCTTGAGAGCCAGCCAACGCGAAGCGCCCGAAGCATTCTCTTTGGAAAGCTTCTTTTCCAGAATATCCAGGGCCCGGTTTACGCTGTCCGAAAAGTGGGCTGTTTGGGAAATCCTTTTGGATGCTCCGAGGGCAACCTTCACGCTGTTTATCAGCTCATCAAAACCCTTGTTCTGATGTCCCACGGTCTCCACCACTGGAAGCCTCATGGTTTGCGACAACTTTTTGGTGTCTATCTTCCAGCCTTTGGCAAGGGCGAGATCCTGCATATTCAGATTCAGCACAACCGGAATGCCAAACTCCATAAGCTGCAGGGTCAGATATAGATTGCGCTCCAGATTGGAGGAGTCCACCACGTTTATTATCAAGTCCGGGTTCTCTTTCCACAGCATGTTGCGGGCCACCCGTTCTTCCTCGGAATAGGGAGTAAGGCTGTAGATACCAGGCAGGTCAACCAAGGTGAAATCCGTCTTCTTTATTACTCCCTTTTTTATTTCAACCGTTACCCCAGGGTAGTTGCCCACGTGTTGGCGGGTGCCGGTCAATCCATTAAAGACCGTCGTCTTCCCCGCGTTGGGGTTCCCTGCGAGAGCTATCATTTTCATTTCCTGTCTCCTGTATATTTGGAATTGCGATAAACTTAGTCTTGCCTAACATTGTTGGCAAAAAAATATCAGCCCACTCTGAAGCATTGGAGCAGCTCGGCACTGAGAGCCAGTCTGCTACCCTTAAGCTCGATGATGTATGGGTTGTAGTCTGAAATGATCTCAAATTCCACTCCATTCACAAAACCCATCCCGTTCAGGTGTCTTACGATGCTATCGCTCGCTTCTATGGAAGCAAGCCGGTGTTTCTTTCCTTTCCGCAGGCAGTTTTTGCGCATCAATCCTCCAGCAGGATTCCCTCAATTTTGTCCAAATCCTCTTTGCGAAGGGAGAGGCTGTATCCCTTCACATTGATTTCCACGGGATCCCCGAGGGGCGCGACCCGCTCAACTTTCACGATGGAACCAATGGTGAGCCCCATTTCCTGAAACCTGCGTGCGGTGACTCCGGAGAGCTTGTTTGTCGTGATCTTTACCCTTGAGCCCGGCTTTACCTGGTTAAGGCGAACCGTAGATTCGTTCATTTCATCTCCTGATTTTAAGTTAGTCTCAAAGTTTTCAATGGTCTGCGTAATGCATTTGTGGCAATAGTCCGTCTGCGGTTTCTCGCCGCAATAATAATCAAAGCCTTTGATCCATGAATTACCCGCCCGCGGACAGCGCTCCACAAACTCTATGAACTTGGTAAATCTATCGATTATCTCCGTGGTGACGGCATGCTCCATCTGGCACGCGACGCTATCCGCTTCGGATTCATCTATGGAAAGCACTTTGATGAAGAAATCCTTTAGCACTTCATGCCTTCTAACAACATCCTGAGCCACCTCCATGCCCTTCCTGGTGAGGGTGATCTGATCATAGGGAGAGTAGTTTACGAGGTCTCGTTCTGCCAACTGCCTCAAAGCACCGGTTACGGAAGAGGCTTTGACCTGCATTTTCTGAGCGATGTCTTTGGCTTTGGCAGCTTGCTCCACCACAACAATGTGATAGATCACTTCCAAATAGTCTTCCAGGCTTTTACTTAATACCATTTCAGACATCTTTTTACCTCGATTTTCGTATTGCTGGTGCAAAGTTAGGCTTGCCTAATATTTTGTCAACCGAAATGTGCAAAACAGTGCAGTGAGTGTGGTTAAACGAGGGCGTAAAGCTGCGGGCTGCGACAAAAAGATGCCGTTCGATATTTCACTTGCGGCATACCTGAACGGCTCCCGCTTGCTAAGAAAACGATTATTATATTAGCCTTATCGCCATATCTGGAATAGCAAGGACGCCAACGTACTTTTATCCCCCGCCCAAAAAAGTGCTTGCCAAAGATCAAAGCCTGCCAAAGGATGCGGTATCAGTTCCCGATCCTGCCACAGAAAGGAGTTTGAATGGATAATATCCCGAAGCTGGGCATTTCTTCCTGCCTGCTGGGCAACAAGGTGCGCTACGATGGCCGGCACAAATATGACAACTGGCTGGTGGAGACCCTGGGGCGCCATGTTCAATACGTTGCTGTCTGTCCGGAGACGGAGTGCGGCCTGCCCGTCCCCCGCGAGCCCATGCGCCTGGTGGGTGAGGTCTGCAAACCCCGCATGGTAACCGTCAACAGCGGCATAGACCATACGCCCCGGATGCTGGACTGGTGCTCACTCACTATCGCCCGGTTGGTGGAGGAGGAACTCTGCGGCTTTGTTTTCAAAAGCAAATCACCCTCCTGCGGCCTGGAGCGGGTAAAGGTCTTTCCCGTTGGGGGCGGAACCGGAGCCAGGAAGGGCACGGGCATCTTTGCCTGCGAGTTCACTCGCGCCTTTCCCCTGTTGCCCGTGGAGGAGGAGGGACGCCTGCAGGAACCTTTGCTGCGGGAAAACTTCATCGGGCGCGTCTTTATCATGCAGCGCTGGCTGGAACTTAAAAAACAGGGGCTGACTCCGGGAGCGGTGATGGATTTTCACCACCGCCACAGACTGTTGCTGATGTCCCACAGCCCCGATGCTTACCGCGCTCTGGACAAGCTGTTGATGGAGGCGCAAGGCCACAAACCGCAGGACTTTGCCCAAACCTATCTGCGCCTGTTCATGCAGGCCGCCGCCAGACCCGCCACTCCCGCCAAACACCTGAAGGTGCTGCGCCATATCATGGGCTGTTTCAAACGGGAACTTACCCCGGGCGAAAAAGCCGAATTGCTGGAGCGGATCGAGGCCTACCGCCTGGGCCAGCAGCCCCTCAGCGTGCCCTTAACCCTGCTCGGGCACTACGCGCGCAAATACGGCAAGGAACATCTGAACAGCCAATATTACCTAAATCCCGATCCCCGCGAGCTTGCCCTGCGCGAGCACATCTGATTTTTTGCGGAGGATGCGGCAGGCTCTGATGCCAATTCGCTTTCATGTAATTTTATAAGGTGGAAAGGTGACATGATCACGTGGTGATGTGGTGTCGTGGTGACGTGTTGATGGTGGACGTCAGCCGCGAATCAAATACCCCCAGACTACATACTGTGTCATCCCGGGCAGACGGGGCCCCTCTGGGGTGGCTGACCCGGGATCCAGTCTTTTGGAAACAAGCACCCGGCCCAGAAACAAGTGCTAACAGACTACATACTGTGTCATCACGGGCTACCGGGGTCCTCGCCAAAGCGCGAAGCGGTTTGGTGGGGTTGTTTGAGCCGTGATCCAGTCTCTTGAAAATACCCGTGGAAAGATGAAATGGTGAAATCCAGTTGTATAAATACAAGCTAAACAATATAAGCCAAATCCAGGCATCCCATACCTCCTCAGCCTGTCAGCGGCCTGAAAACTGGCACTTTGCCGAAAGCCATCTGTCTCAAGCAGTTGTAAACAGGCGGTGAGACCCTTGCCAAATAATGCGCCCGCCTGAAACAAATGACGCCCTCATTTGACGGGGTGGGCTAAGTCTATATTTTCCGTAGGTCATCCTTAACTTGGTTAGGGATGACCTAAGGATGATGGCATCAAAGCCAGGAGCAGCAAGGGAGGGCGCTATGAAGGATTATGCAGAATATTGCCGTTGTTTTTGGTGAATGTAATACTATATTTATTGCGTTTGTTTTGGGGCTTGGTTGCCGTTTCTAAAAGACTGGATCCCGGGTCAAGTATGCGCTTGCCCGGGATGACACTGTATGTAGTCTGGTGGGGTTTGTTTCGGAGATGGCTGGTTGTTTCAAAAGACTGGATCCCGGGTCAAGCATGTGCTTGCCCGGGATGACACACTTTTTAGTCTGAGGTTGTTTGTTTCGGGCTGCGTCCACCATCAACACGACATCACGACACCACTTCACCACGAGTTCCTTTCCACAGACATTTCCAAAAGACTGGATCACTGGTCAATCCTGTGGCTGCGGGTAGTCCTTGATGGCCAGAACCTTGTAAAAGCGGCGGGGCGTTAGCGGCGTGGAACTGTCCGTGAAGCCGGGGCTGAAACTCTCTCCCAGCCAGGTAAAGCCCGAGCAGGGATCGGCGGAAGAGAAGATGGCGTAGCGGTCGGGCACAATGGGTTGCCCGCGGCTGTTGAGCGTCACGGGATTCCAGTTCAGCAGCAGGCCGTCCGCTCCGGCGCTGAGGGTGAGGGTTTGCGGAGCCAGGGGCGGAGCGGGGTCGGAGTTGAAAACCGCCGGCTGGTCGAGTACATCCAGGGTGTCCAGGATCACGCCCAAAGCGTCTTCCAGATTGTAGCCCAGATCCAGGATATCCTTCAAGGCAAAGGCCGAAGCCACGCAGCGACAGGAACCGCCGCTATGGTAGATGGCCACCGGATGATCGGGATGGGAGGCGTTGATAGTGCTGAACAGCACACTGGCGCCGGGCAAAGCGGGCAGGGGAAGATAGGTCTCGGGATCGCTCTGCGCGTAGGCCAGCAGGACATCCTGTCCGGAGTAGTCGCAGCCCAGGTTTTCGATTATGACCGTGCCTTGTCCAACGGTGGTGCCAAAGCTTTGCCAGAAAGGACCGGCGGCATCCCAATCGACATCCCCCTCCAGATAGATGCTGCCTCCGCCAGCCAGATAGGAACTGAGCAGGGTGTGGTCGAGGGAATCCGGTTGCGGAGTGTAGGCGTCATTTCCCCAGCCAAAGAGGCAAAAGATGGCGGCAAAGCGGTCGATATAGTCGTAATCCGGGATCAATTTATCCGTGTAGATCACGTTGAAGCGTCCGCAGCGTCCCAAGGCCTCCACCACGGGCAGGCCGTCGGAGGCGGTGGGTTCATAGACCAGTATTTCCGCGAGGGGAGCCTGTTCCCAGCCTCCGCGCCCCACAGCCGGATCGCCGAAGAGCAGGTAGGTGTACACGTTTTGCAGCTCGGGATAGATGATCCCGCCGTCATCCAGGGGGTCGCCGAAGAGGAAGTATTGGGTGTGGGTGAGGTTTGCCCAGGCCAGCGCGGCGCCGCAGGACATCCGGTTGCGCGCCAGGTTTTCCACAAAGAGGTGGTTGTAGGAGCCAAGCCCGCCCCAGCCGGGGTTTTGCCAGCCTACCTTGTACCAGCCCGTGCGCGTGGCGGCGATCACGTTCACCGCTTTCTTTGCCAGGGCGTATTCTGCCAGGCATTGGGGCGTGTAGGAGGTGTCCATCATGCCGTTGTAGCAGGAAGCAGCGAAGATGATCAGGCCATCGGGGTTGGCAAGGCCATCGAAACTGGCTTTGTTCACCATGGTGTATCCGGTCATCTCGCCGGAGTCCGCGATCTGATTGGAGTTGGTGTCCTCCCGCCAATACTTGCCGGAAGAGGAGGCATAGGAGCCATGCGCGCTCCAGTTCAGCAAGCCGAAGCTGTTGGCGCTGAGCTGGCTCTTGAGGTTGCTGTAGCCCAGAGGATGGTCGGAAGGATAGGATGGCATGATGCCCTGCCGTTCGTAAAGGGTGGTGCAGTTCCAGTCTGTAAGAACGGTTTGGCGGGAGTGTTCCAGTTGGGAAGCGCCATCTGTGGGGGCAAAGACGGTGAGGGGTTGGCCGGGGAAGTTCAGCCAGGCACCCGCCAGCAGTGCGCTTTGTTTCCACGGGGCTTGGGATTGGTCGAATGCCACTGTCCGGGCGGCAATCTGCGCGGCGATTGCGGCATCGTTGGTGGAAATCCTGCCCACCAGAACCTCCGGGGTGTAATCGCAAAGCCAGTCCTGTTCTCCTGCCTGGGAATAGTATTCACCGAGGCGGCCATCCCCGTCGCTGTCCAGAATGCTGCTCAGGTCTCCATAATAGAAATCCGAGGGCACCGTGGCCGAGCCGTTAGGCGTGGGGGTGGTTTTCAGCAGCGGCACTGTGTCATGGTCGCCCACCAGCAGCAGGTAGCTGAAGGGATGGGTGTTGTATTCCGAGATCAGGTGGTTGCGCAGCTTCTCGCCGGGGCTGTTGCCCGTGCCGTTGGCAAGGATGGTGGAGATGTCCGCGAAGGAGGTCGCCAGCCCCTGGCTTTGGCGGAAGCTTTCCAGGGTGGAGACGGCGGCATAGAGGGAGGGAGTGCTCACGATCAGATAGTCGTAGCTGCGGCTCTGGACAGGGGCATACCAACGGGGCAAATCCTGTGGGTTGACAAAGAAGCTTTCCACTTTTTCCCGGCCCAGTTCATCCATCACGGGAGGAATCCTGCCGCTTTGCGGTGAGGCGCTCCAGTTCAGCACCAGGTGCAGCTTTTGCTGGCAAATCCAGTCCTTGCCGCTCCAGACCGCGGGCAGTACCCGGAAGCGGGCGAAGAGCAAATCTCCCCATCTGCCGGTGCCGCAATAGGTCACCTGGGGCGAGGAAAACACGGCGGGACGGGCATCCAGGGACTGTTCGCCGTCGCTGAAGGCGGAGTTGATAACTGGCGCGGGAGCTTCCAGGCGCAGGGGTTGGTAGAAGCTGGCGGAGTATGAGATGTCCTTCGCGCCCGCGGGCAGCAGGATGTTCAGAGTGCAGCCAGGCAGGCGGGGGTATCCCGGAGCGGTCAGCGCGCCCCAGCCTGGCTCCTGGAGTTCTTTGTAAGGATCGAAACCTGAGAGATCGATGTCGAAGCTTAGGCTTTCCGCGGCAAGATTGCCTGCAAGCAGCAGAGGGAAAGCGACAAGGGACAGCAACGCTCCTGTGAGGCGCTGCCTGCGTTTCGGGGCAGAGAGAAGTCTGCCAAATCTGGTAAAAAGCATGGTTACCTCCATAAGGGGGTTAAATGAATATCTTTCACTCTCGCACAGCTAATTACTTACGAGGGACAGTCTGCCGCCGCCAAAGATATCTGTCAATGTAATTGTTTGGGTGTTTTAGTCTTTAGGGGATGCGGCGCGATACAAACGCAGTCCTGCAGTGATGTTTTTGTTGACGGATATCTTGTTGTTCCCAAAATGTGTGTCATAGAGTAAAAATACTTTGAGGGAGGAACCGATGAGCCGCCCCACCTATTTTCTCAAGCTGGCAATCGCCTTGTTGCTGGCAGTTTTCGCCGCGCAAGCCGCAGCCTATTACACCACCAATCTGCCCATCCAGGTGCGGCAGCCCGATGGAAAAACGCTGGATCTGCTTGCCAGCGGGGACGAATATCACAACTGGCTGCACGACAAGGACAACTTCACCATCATCCAGAATCCCCAGACCGGCTGGTATTGCTATACCCAACGCGCCGGAGAGGGAGTGGAGGCCAGCCCGCTTGTCGTGGGCGAAGGTGATCCCCGCAGCCTGGGACTGGAGCCCGGCATCAACATCAGCGAGGCGCTTTACAAGCAGCAGCGCCGTGAGAGATTCTACAGACCGGCTGAGCGCGATGCCCCCACTACAGGCACCATCAACAACCTGGTGATCTATATCCGCTTTTCGGACGAGACAGAGTTTGGCCAGCAGAACTCCATCTATGATGGCTGGTTCAACACCAACACCAGTTCCCAGAAAAGCTACTTTCTGGAAGCCAGCTACAACCAGCTTACCGTGAACACCCACTTCTATCCTACCCCATCGGGTGGCTATGTGGTCTCCTGGCAGGATAGCCATCCCCGCGCCTATTACCAGCCCTACAACGCCAGCACCAATCCCAGTGGTTATTCCGGTGACACTGAACGCCGCAGCCGGGAGTTTACCCTGCTGCAAAATGCCGTTAATGGAGTCAGAAGCCAGATTCCCAGCAGCCTGACCATCGACTCTGACGTAGACGGGCGGGTGGACAACGTGGTCTTCATTGTGCGTGGCGCCGCCGATGGCTGGAACAGCCTGCTCTGGCCCCACCGCTGGTCTCTCCATGACCGCTATGTGTACATCAATGGCAAGCGGGTCTATGACTTCAATTTCCAGCTCCAGGACTTTCTCGCCAACCGCAACGTGGGAGTGATCTGCCACGAGTTTTTCCACACTCTGGGCGCTCCCGATCTTTATCACTATACAAGCAACGGAATTAGCCCGGCAGGAACCTGGGATCTGATGGATACCAATCCCAATCCGCCCCAGCACATGACCGCCTTCATGAAATGGAAGTATGGCGACTGGATTGCCAGCATCCCCACCATCAGCGCGGACGGAGTATATACCCTCAATCCCCTCACTTCATCCACCGGACAGTGCTACCGCATCAACTCCAACAACCCAAGCCAATACTATGTGGTGGAGTTCCGCAAGAAAACCGGCACCTACGAAAACTCTGTCCCCGGCTCCGGCCTGCTGGTTTACCGAATCGATACCACTTGCGAATATGGCAATGCCGATGGGCCGCCGGACGAGCTGTATGTTTACCGCCCTGGCGGCACTACCACTGCGAACGGAACCATCTCCTCCGCCCACTTCAGCCAGGAAACGGGACGCACACAAATCTACACCGGCACCAATCCCTCCCCCTTCCTGCAGGATGGTTCGCCAGGCAACCTCTATCTCTGCGAGATCGGCTCTTCCGCGGGCAATACCATGAGCTTCCGCCTGGGCCCTCCCTTCATAAACTTCATTCCCAATCCCTATATTCAGAGTTTCGACGCCACCGAATATCCTCCCGGAGGCTGGACCAGCCAGGCGCAGAGCGGTAGCTACACCTTCACGCGGGTAACCAGCGGCAGCTACCCTTCCTGCACCCCCCAATCCGGAGCGGGAATGCTGCGTTATGAAAGCTACGCCGCCCCGTCTGGAAATTCCGCCCTGCTCGTCAGCCCCCGCATCGAGGTGAGCAACCATTCAGGCTTTGACTACGGGCTGAGCTTCTGGATGTACCGCGATGGCAACCTAAGCACCGCGGCGGATAAGATCGAGGTCTATCTGAACAGCAGCGCGGACCTTGGCGGCAGCCCAGTCCTGCTGGGAACCATCCACCGGGCCAGGCAGCTTGATCCGGTTGAAAGTTCGGTCGGCTGGAAAAACTACAGCTTCGATCTTCCCTTCAGCGCTGCGGGCAATTACTATGTGGTCTTCCGCGCCGTCAGCGCCTATGGTTACAACATGTTCCTGGACAACATCCGCATCGCCCAGTTGCCCTTTGCCGCGCATACTCCCAGCCCCGCGCACCTCTCCACCCGCGTAATGACCAACACCCAACTCACCTGGCAGAGCGGCGGCGGCTCGCCCACAGGCTACAAGCTCTATCTGGGCACAAGCAATCCGCCTGCCTATTTGGCAGATGTGGGCAACAATCTGAGCTACAGCCCCAGCCTCGCCTCCAACACCACCTACTACTGGTCGGTCGTGCCCTACGGCCCCGGCGGGGATGCCGTCAACTGCCCCGTCTGGAGCTTCAGCACCATCGCCGCCAAAGACCTGCAGGCCATTCAACTGTGGGGAACGGGCTGCGGCAGGATGGGCGAAGCGCTGCATTTTGACCTGGACGTGAAAAACAACGGCAGCCAGACCCAGAACTCCTATCAGGTGCGCCTGATGTCAACCAGCCACGGCGTACTGGCGAGCCTCCAAGTGAACGAACCTCTGGCGATGGACGCCTCTGCCACCCACACTATAAACTGGACCCCCTCCGCAAGCGGCCATTACACGGTGTATGGTGAGGTGCTGCTTAACGGTGACGAGATAAGCGGCAACAACTGCAGCCCCCAGGAAACAGTCCATGTCCTTTCCCCGCAAGACCACATCGCCAATGTGGGCGATCTTGCCACAGCCTCCACAACCAACATCCTCCCGCTCAATTTCTATTGGAAAAACAGCCTCAGCGAGACCGTCTATCTGGCGGAAGAACTGCAGATGCAGTCCGGAACCCTGCAAGGGGTGGTGTATGTGAACAACTTCAGCCAGGATCTGGCCAACAAACCGGTTAAGATCTGGCTCAAGAACACCGACGCCACCAACGTCAGCACCGGCTGGCTGCCCTTCAATGGCTATCAACTGGTCTTCGATGGTGTGGTGGACTTTCCCTCGGGAAGCAACCTCGTCTTCATCCCCTTCAGCGCGCCCTTCGCCTATAGTGGGCAAAACCTCGCCCTGCGCTGCAACCGCCCGATGGATACGGCCTACTTTGACTCCGACAATAAGTTCTATTACAACACCTCTACCGCGCAGCCTTCCCGCAGCCGCTATATCCAAAGCGACAATACTGCTTATGATCCAACCGCGCCTACGGCACCGGGAACTCTGTCCAACAACATTCCCGTGACCTCCTTTATCGCAGAGAATGCCGCTTTGCCGCCGCTGCCAGCGCCGCAGGTGAGCATCAGCCAGTCGGGAACGGATGTCTCCCTCACCTGGGAAGTCCAGCCCGGATATCACGGCTACAAGGTCTTTACCTCGGACAATCCTTACGCGTGGCCCGGACAGCCCACCGCCACGGTCTATGAACCGCAGTTCAGCACCGGTTCAGCGGCACGTATGTTCTTCAAGGTATTGGCGTTCTCGCAGCCGACCTCCCTGCCTCAACTGCCCCGCGGTTTCTGGCTCCGGCAGGGTGTGAATCTGCCCGATGTCCATACCGTGACTATGCCGGACAAGGATTAGCCTCACAGGACGCGGCAGGCTTTCCGTCAATGCCGCCCTCATAGTTTGATCCCGCGTTGACCGCCGCTTGATGGCCAGGCTATTTCCCGCCCGGCGATTGAGCGGCGTTCAATCAGCGGTCAATGGGACATGGGCACAGGGGGAGTGCCCGGTATCAATACTTCAGCGTGAAGGCGTAGCGGTAGCCCAGCGAGAAAGTGAAGCGGCTCACCTTGCCGAAGGTCAAGCCCTGGCTTTCCAGTTCCTCCTGGCGCTTGAAACGCCCCGAGGTGAGCACATAGAGCAAGCTGGCATCGAAGCCGTGTTTTTTGCTCTTGCCAAACATATACTGCGAGCCCAACCCGATGGTGAAACCGCCAAAAGCCTCGTTGATGTCCTCCTCCGGTTCCTGATCCACATAGATGATCCCGTTCACCCCGTAGAGCAGCAGCAGTTGCGGATGCCAGTTCTTGTCGGGCTTGCCGTGGAAGTATTTCACCCCGATCGCGTAGCCCGGCGAATAGCCATAGGCTTCATCTGATGTGGAATAGGCAAAGGCGCCAAAGCCGGCTGTGATGCCCAGGTTGTCCAGCAGGCGGTAATCCGCGCTCACTCCCAAGCCTCCGTAGGGCAGTCCATAGCCGAGCCCCAAGCTCCCTTTTTTGCTGCCGCCAAAGCCGGGCATCTGAGCCTGCAAAGTCAGGCAGGCAAACAACACCATTGAAGCCAATAAAACTGATTTTATATTCATGTAAGTCTCCCAATATATTCAGGCCAGCACAAAGCTATTGCCTCCGGAGCGGCAGATGCAGCCCTTGAGTTCCAGGTTGAGAAGCAGGGTGGAAAGCTTGCCGAAGCCATGTCCGGTGGCCAGCAGCAGTTCATCGAAGCTCAATTCCCTCTGCCGGTCGCGAAAGAGGTCATAGACCGCCTGTTCATCTTCGGATAGCTCGGGCACCACTTCCAATTGGGCGCTTTCCGCCTGATCCAGCCCCAGGGCGTCCAGGATGTCCTCCGGGCAGGTTACGCACTGCGCCCCGTTTTTGATCAGATAGTTGGGGCCCTGTGAGTTGGGATGGGTGATATCGCCGGGCAGGGCCAGCACATCGCGGTTTTGATCCAGGGCGTATTTGGCGGTGAGCATGGCTCCGCTGGAGAGGGGGCCTTCCACGATGAAGACCTTTTGGGAAAGCGCGGAGATAATGCGGTTGCGGGCGGGAAAGTTCCAGGGATCGGGCCTGGAGCTGGGATCATACTCGGAAACCAGCGCGCCGTTGGCGATGATCTCTTCCGCCAGTTCGCGGTTTTGGGAGGGATAGATGCGGTCCAAGCCGCAGCCCAGCACCGCAATCGTGGGGCATCCGGCTTCCACCGCGGCTTGGTGCGCCATGCTGTCTATGCCCAAAGCCAGTCCGCTCACGATGGTCACCTGCTGTCTGCAAACCGGCTCCAGCAGCCTGGCGCAGCAGTTACGCCCATAGGCTGTGGCTTTGCGGGTGCCGACCACCCCCAGGCAAATCCTTTGCAGCGCCGCGGGCAGGTCGCCCCGGTAGTAGAGCAGCAGCGGCGGGCCCACGATCTCGCGCAGCCAGGGCGGATAAGCCTCGTCCGTATAGGTCATGATGCCGATGTCGTAATGCTGGTAAAGCTTGGCGATCTGGGGAAAGTTCTCCGGCAGGACGCCCTGGCTCAGATGCAGCCTGTCCGCCTCATCCAGCCAGGATTCCCGGTAGAGGGGGTGCTCCGGCCGCCCCACAAACTCCAGCGGATCAGGATATTTCTCCAGCAGGTCAATGCTCCCCTTCAGCTTGAGCCGGGGGGATGATTTGAGGCACAGCCAGGCCCGGAGCCGCTCCATCAGCTCTCCTGCAACATCTTGAAAAGCTTGAATTTCAGTTCTTCCAGATTCACGTGCCCCACCGATGACACCGGCAGCGCCGTGACACCAAACTCTTTCTGGAACTGCTCGTCTATCTCCGCCAGCCGTTCCGCCCGCTGTTCCTCGTCCAGGGTGTCCAGCTTGGAGATCACCACCAGCCAGGGCTTTTTGTCCATGAAAGAATCATAGAGGAAAAGCTCGGAACGCAGGACGCGGAAGGCTTCCACCGGATCGGGTGTGTTGATGTCGATCAAAAAGAGCAGGATGCTGGTGCGCTGGATGTGGCGCAGAAACTGGTGTCCCAATCCCCTGCCTTGATGCGCGCCCTCGATGATGCCCGGGATGTCCGCCATCACAAAGGACTGGTAGTCGCTCACCTTCACCACGCCGAGCATGGGCTCCAGGGTGGTGAACTCATAGTCCGCGATCTTGGGGCGCGCGGCGGAAAGCACGCTGAGCAGGGTGGATTTGCCCGCGTTGGGAAAGCCCACCAGCCCGACATCCGCCATCAGCTTGAGCACAAGCTCCAGCTCCATTTCCTCGGTCAGCCGTCCGGGAGTGGCGTGGCGGGGAGCCTGGTTGATGGAGGTGGCAAAGTTGCAGTTTCCCTTGCCTCCGCGTCCTCCCTTGGAGAGGATCACCTGTTCGTTGTGGGCGGTGATGTCCGCCAGTTTGACGCGGCGTCCGTCCTCGCCGATGCGGAATACCTCGGTTCCCAGCGGCAGGCGCAAAAAGACGTCCTCCCCGCTGCCGCCGGTCTTGCGGGCTTTGGCTCCCGCTTTTCCGTCTCCGGCCTTAAAAAGCTTGTTGTAGCGGTAGTCCAGCAGGGTGTTCACATTCTCGTCGCCCAATGCGACCACGTTTCCGCCCCTGCCTCCGTCGCCGCCGTCAGGCCCCCCTTTGGGGATGAATTTTTCCCGCCTGAAGCTGACCACCCCGTCGCCGCCGTTACCGGCTTTGACCCGCACCCGTGCATAATCTATGAACATGCAAAGCCTTTTATTTCTGGATGATGAACCGCTGTTCGCGCAGCGAATTCCCCTGCGAAATCCGCAGCAGATAAAGCCCGCTGCCCAGGCGTTGTCCATTCAGACGGCCGTCCCAAGTCAGTTCCAGACGGGGTGAATTGCATTCCCGGGAAGCGATACTGCCCAGGTTCTGGCCGCGCAGGTTGAATACTTCCAGCTTCAGCAGGCCCTTGCCAAGCCCATCCAGCGACAGTCGCCAGGGAGCTTCAGAAGATCGCAACGGATTTGGCATGCGGCAGTTCAGCGCGGCGGGCACCGTGCCGGGATCGGAGTTTGAGACCCATTCCCAAGGGATGGTGACCAGGTCGATGTCGTTGTCGCTCACCCGCAGTTCGCCCTGCTTGGGAATGGGGTTGATCAGGGCGCTGTAACTAACGCTTTGCGAGTAGTCCAGGCTGAGGGGCTGGGGTGAAAAGCTGTTGCCGCCCGCGTCCACAAATTCCATGGTGAGGGGAAAATCCCCCTCGGCATCCAGATAATCAAAAGTGAGCAGGCCGCTCTGCTGGTTCAGGCTAAGGTTGGAAATCTGCGGCAGGCTGTTCGCCATTGCCAGGTAGCGGTGATCGTCAAAGTAAGCCAGCGCCGTGCCCGCGTAGTCTCCAAAGCCAAACTCCGGTGTGCCGCTGCTCAGATCGACGGTCACCCGCATGGTGGCGCCAACGAAGAGCAGGGTGCCCGACGCGCTGGGCCAGCCGCCGAAATCCGGATCATTCGCCAGATCCTGGATATTGCACGCCAGCCAGAGTTTGCTGCCGGATACGGTGGATTGCACCGCTCCGAGCTGGGCGAACTCCGGAACCATGCCTTCCCCGATGCCCAGTTTGTAGAGTCCGGAGGGCAGCAGCAGAGGGACTCCGCCATAGACCATGGCGTAAGCCACGCTGTCCGCCACGGTTTCCGGGTTGAATATCAGCATCATGTAGATATTGTAGGAGGTAAAGCTGTTCATGGTGGGAAAGCTGCCTGACGCGTTGGCGAGGGTGGCATAAAGCTTGTTTTCGGAGGCTCCCAGCCAGGTGTCGGTGAGATCCAGCATGGGCGCGTAGATCGTCACGGAATCGCCCACGGCGTCAGAAGAGATCAGCCCCAACTGCCCCAGGGCGGGGGGAAAGGCGTCGGAATCCAGCCTGGGCGCATGCATCATGGTGAGGCTTTGGCCCAATTCCTCAACCTGCATGCGCAGCCGGTATTTTAGCTGCTGTCCAAACTGGAAGGGGATCAAAGCCTGCTGGGTGCCGGTGCTGATCTGTTCGGAAGTGGCTTGCTGCCAGTCCGCTCCGGCGTTGGAATAGTAGCATTCGATGGCGTCCAATCCTTCCCAGCGCAGGCGGATATTGCCATCCGCGCAGCGCGAGCTGTGGCGCATAAAGAAAGGGTCTATCAGTTGGGCGGGCAGCAGTGACGCCAGCAGAAGCAGCGCGATAAGTGCAGCCAGTCTATTCATATTCTTCCTCCATTAAATCAAGGATTTCCTGCTGGGCAGCCCGGATCATGTCCAACTGCCGTTTGAAGCTGCCCCAGGGGGTGTCGTTGGGTTCCGTGTAGCTTTCCGGGGCGGTGGTGAAGGCGGGAAACTGTTGCCGCGTAAAGTCTTTAATCTCTTCAGGCAATTCCTGGAAGCCTCCCACCAGCTTGCTGCCGCGGCAGACCAGAATCACATTGCCGGGAGCGTCGCCCATCTCCATGAAGGGCAGCCAGGGCAGGACTTCCGTGAAGGTGAAGATGGCTGGAACGCTGTCCAGGCGGACATCATCCAGGTCTTTTTGCTCCACGATGTATTGGGTGAATTCGCCTGCCTGGAAGGTATCGCTCTGCGAGTTGTGGGGATAGTCGCGGCGCGGCAGGGGGCTGGGATAGTTGGGGAAAAGCTCGCGGTGCCAGACCACCTGCTTGCCCAGGCGCTGGGAGGGCAGGATCATGGGCAGCAGCGACCGCTCCTCTTCGGGAAACTCCAGCCTCTGGTTTACGGGGTCCAGCCCCAGATGGAGCACCTGCACGTCTTTGTTGGTGTAGGGGTTGCGCCATTTGCTCAGGATTTCGCCCGTGCGGTGGTCCTGCCACAATAGCAGTTCTTTTTCCAGCAGATAGGGGCCATCCTCGCTATCCCACATCACTCTCCCGATGGTAAAGCCTTCCACGGCAAAGAGTTCCCTTCGCTTGTCCCCGGGCGTGACGCCATAGGCCATACCCGAAAAATGAAACACCGTTTCCCTTCCCTTCAGGTCTGCCCGCACCCGCAGATAATTGTCCAAATGGCTGAAGCAGCGTACGCCGGGGCCTGCGTCCACCGTCTCAACGCCACTATTGGCGGAGTCCGCCTTGCCGCCTTGCCGCTGAGTCCGTCCCGCGTCTGAAATCTGGCCCTGAAGTAAAGCCAGCGCGGCCAGCATGGCCAGGATCGAGGCAATTTTGTTGCGCATTTCACCTCCACTCCCTTTTGGGAGCATGTTAACGCAAAAGAAAGCGCCTGTCCATTTGTGTCAAGTTTGTTTTGCCCTTTCCGGCATACAGGCGCGTAAGATATGGCTCCCATATGCAACCCCCGCTCTGGCTGGACTCTTCCTGGAGTCATCCTTAACTTCGCAACCACATACCTAAGGATGATACCCCAAAATCCAGTAGCAGCAAAGGAGGGCGGTATCGCAAAAGCCCATTCTCATAAAGCGTTATCCTCACTTGTCCAACAGAGACGGGCTTGCAATTTTTGGTGAAAGTCTATACGATTCTTGCCATCCTTGAAAGTGGTAGTTTTTTCTTGACAGATTTGCCTTTATTGTAAACATGTGGATATCGTTTTTATTGGGAGGATGTATGAACAAGCTGCCGCTTTGGCTTGCCTTGTTTCTGATCTTGCTTGTCAGTGGTTGTGGCCTTTTTGACCGCTTTCTCACTCACCAGGCCCAGCCTGTGATCAAGTCCGTGGCGGATAGCCCCGTTCACTTCAGGACCTTTGCCGACCTCCGCGGCAATGGCGGGGACTTGATGATCACAAGCTCCATGTGGGAAGATGGCATATGCGCCAACGTTATCAGCAAGCTGGACGGCAAGGCTTTGTCCCAGATCAATTCAGGGGATCGGATACGGTATGCGAAGGTTTTGAAGGACAGCCTCCGGAGTTCCCTTTTCCTCTCCTTCAATGACCAGCACGAGGTCTGGCTCTATGAAGCCAATTATACCTGGGGAGCCACTGTCGAGCGGCAGGACCGGCTTTATGAACCTATTGAACGGGTGTTGAGTTCCGACGAAAACCCATACATCGAATGGGAGGCGTCCATCGTGCCCGAAATCATTGGCGATATCGACGGCGACGGCAGTCCCGAACTGGTTTGCCGGGCTTGTGACGGTTTCACTGCCAATCCGCGCGGCATAGTCGTTTACGATTACACCACCCTCAAAATCAAATGGAAATACATTCTTCCAACCAGTGTCAACAGCCTGCTGTTTGACGATTTCGACGGCGACGGGCAGAGGGAGTTCATCTGCTCCACGATCGCATTTAAAAATACCACCAGCATCTTCAACGACATGGATGACGCCTCCTGCTGGCTTTTTGTGCTCAACCCCAAGGGCGAAAGGGTGTTTTTGAAGAAAATACTTGACGGCTATGGGGAACTGGTTCTGGAAACAGACGGGGATGTCACTGGAAAGCATAAAGAGATCTATATGCGCAAAACCACCTGGGGGGCGGCTGAGATTCCCAATGGCGTGTCGGTGCTCCGCTGGGATGGTTCGGACATGGTAACTGTGCGGGAGTGGACTGTATTCAAATCCCTGGAACGCTGTGGTCACAGGTTTCTGTATCAACTCAAGAGCAACTATCCCAAACAGCTTTTACTGGTGGACAAGACCTCACGCCTGATCTTGCTGGACGAGCATCTCCGGGAGCAAAAACACAGCTACACTGGCTCTGTGCGTATCCCGCGACAGGGTGTTTGGCTAAATTCGACAACCCATTTGGAAAAATCGGGGTTTGACAGGTGGTTTGGAACAAATAATCGAGAGGTTTGCCGATTGTCATAGCTGTGATTCGACAAGTGGTTTGACAAATCTACTAAGTAGTAATGATCCTCTTACTGCCTTTTATAACTGCTTTTGCTAAGGCTTTCCCGTCGCATTTGAGGATGACATTCATCGCCACATTCTGGGATACCGGTGCTTGTGGGCGCACAACGCCGCCAGAGGCATAGCCATGTGTCTTAGCGGGGTAAGATATACTTGGAGTGGGTATTCTAATGGATGACAATGCCTTTCGGATCTGCTCGCCATTTCCAAAGTTCAGAGCATCAAAGAAGGGCACGCCAAAGCGGTTCACACGATCAGCTGAGACGATGTATTCATTATCTGACACAGCGATTATATTGGAGTCGCTGGTAGAGCTTCCACGCCCTCTAAAATGCCCACCTGTAGCGAACTTTTGTTCTGCGATCAGTTTCACCTGCGCAAAGCCCAAGGCTCCTACAGAAGCAGCCATAATGGGCGCGAGCCACGCAGGTTTGACAGTGAGCGCATTCGTGATGCCTTCCAGGGTGTTCGCTGTAGCGGAAGCGATCTGCATCTTCTGTTCTGTGCGTTTTAGTGATCTGTGTTTTTTCTCGTATTCTTCATTGATGCGATCCTTCTCTTTGGCGAGCCAAACATCCGTCTTGCGTTCTTTCTTGGCTCTGCGCTCCAGATCCGCAAGAGATTGGTCTCTATTTGATGCCAGATTGCTATACAACTGGCTCCAGATGGAAGATATCTGATTTGCCAGGAACTGAAAGGAGCTGATGATCTTTGCCTGATGCTCGGAGGGGATATCGAGAGAATCCAGGAGATGATTGAAGAGTGATTTATCCGGATAGAAATCCTGCATTTCAAGCTTTAGGGCATCGAGTTTGGCTTTGATAAGGGCAGTTTTTTGCTCTTCGGAGATATCCATGAGGCGGACATCCTCCTCGATGCGGGCTTTCTTCCAATCGTAGTAGGAGGAGTCCAGGAACCTCACTTCATCATAGTATGCAGCGAGATCAGAGTCGCGATTGACCGCCAATTGAGCCGCCTGACCCCGCTTGCGATACATTTCCAAAAGCTTCTTTTCTTCTTCCGATACTACCCCATCCGCCTCTACGATTGCCATTAGAGTATCATAATATTCCCATGCTTTTTCCGCCACTTCTGAATAGGTCGCCAGCCCAAGGTCACGTAACTCAGCCAAATGGCTCATTTCGGCACTATACTTCTCCTCAAATGCTTTGATAGCCCGATTATCCCATTCAGACCGATCTTTGTTCAATTGCTCGATCTGCTCACGCTTCCACGCCTCTGACGCTCCAGCTTTCTCCGCTTCTGACTCGATCTGCTTCAGCTTCCAATCATAATACCCTTCAGCAAAGAACTTTAGCTTTTCATAATGAGTAGCCTCGTCCTTCTCCCTCTGCTCCTGATACTTCACCTGAATCTTGCTGATTTCCATGTCTCGCTTCTCTTTCAAATCGCCTTCAGCAGCTGCATTTCCGGCCACGATTTTCAGCTTCTCGGCATAATCACGCCGTAGCAGAGCAATCTCCCCTTGCTCCTCGTCAAAGTTTGCTTTTCTCAAGGTGCGATACTCCTCGATCTCTCGCATGATCATATCGACTTCATTATTCCCGTCTCCAGCCTGTTGTGCTGATCTGCCATCTTCATCACCACTTTGGGGACCCTCTCGCAAGAGTGCATTGTAGCGCTGGCGATAACTAATCATTGCCTTAACCATCAGCGCACCCCTCTGCAACTCTTTTTGTTCCTTCTTATTGAATTTATCCCTTTGTTTGCCAAAATCGTCCCATCTCTTGGACAGATTACTAAGGTAGGCATCTGTCAATACACTAGAGTCATTATTCAGCAGAGTATTCATGTCATTCTTCACCGATTCCAGCGCTAATCCACGCTCAGGGCTCAACCAGATATCCCGCCAGTTAAAGTTTTTCACCATTGCATCATACACGTTGATCCTGGTGCTTTCCACTTGGTTTTTAATCAGTTGAAGATCCAGCTTCCACTGCTCTCCGCTAAGCTCTGCTATAGCCTTTTTGGCATCTTTAGCAGCCTCTTTAACTCCATTTAGACTTTTGCTAAACCCGTCTGTCGAGTTTATAAGCTGAGGATATCTTGAAGACAGCTTGTTATGTATGGTGGAGAGTTCCTTCTGTTCTTTGGCGCTTTTATTGGACTGCTCAGCAAGCTTTTGATATCGCTCCGCGAGCTTAACGGTCTCTTTTGCCTCATTTTGTAGACCGGACACTCTTTCCTTTTCCTGTTCAAGGCGTTGGCGCTCCACATCCATCTGTTCCTTCATCAGTTTTGTATTCACCTTAAAGACTGCGTTTAATGCAGCATAAGCCCCGGTGATTCCGATAATTATCCAGCCGACAGGACCTATGCTTGCGAGAAAGCCCTGAACTGCTCTGCCAGCAGCCATCATGCTTGCCCCTAAGGCCTTCATTACTGAAGAGAAGGATACTACGCCAAGAGTAACGCCTTTAAGTGTAGCAGCGGTAGCTATCACGGACGCGATGTAAGTTTGCTGTTGGATGGTTAACGCAGCAAATGCGGCGCGATTTGCCATTACAGCAAGAGTGTGTTTAACAACTAGGGCGTTCATAATGATCAGTCCCATGGTGATGTTTCTTTGTTCGGCTCCCATGGCGCCAGCGGCTTCGATTACGGGTTTCAGGGCATTGGCGAGGTCTGAGAGGAGGGGGACGATGCCTTCGGCGAGGATTTCCTGGAGGTCTCCCCAGGCATTTTTGAGCTGAGTAATAGCGCCGATGGAGGAGGTTGCTTGTTCTTCGGCGATGCTGAAATATCCGGACCCAATGGAGACAACCTGGTTGAACTTTTCGGCTTGGGATGCGGTTTCATCCAGGACGATACCGTAGCGGCCAAGCATGGAGGTATTTCCTGCGGCAGCTTTACCGATGAGGTCCATGGCGGTGGCGAGATCGATACCGAAGGCGGCGGAGAGGCCGATGGCGGCTTTGGTGGCGCCTTTGAGGGTATCGACATTTGAGAAGCGGGCGATATTTTGCATTTGGGCCATGGAGGTCATGAGCAGTTCATCGCCATAGATAGTGGCTTTTTGGATTTCGGAGGCGAAGTTAGAGAGTTTTGCGGCATTGACATCCACTTCTATGCCGGTGGCGCGGAGGGCGGCCTGGAGGGTAATGAAGGCGGATTCCTGTTCTTGAGCGGCGCGGATGAAGGAGCCGAGCGAGCGATCCAGAACAGAATATATTTGCTGGACACCGGAGATGGCGAGGCCTAATTGAGCGGTAAAGAGTTTGGCGGAGTCGTAGATAGACTTAAAGGACTTGTTCATGTCCTTGAGAATGCCGAGTTTGGCAGAGGAGATATCGATATCCACGGGAATATCGTGTTTTTTACCGATTTCGGCGACGATTTGTTCGAGTTCGTCACGCCCTTTGAAATCCAGGGTGATGGTAAGCTTTGAGTTATTCATTTGCGCCTCCTAAGCGTAAGGCTTATAATATAGGTAAGAGGTTAAGATGGTATTACTAATCATAGCGATAGCCGTTTGCTACGTGCTGTACCGGATAGGCAGCTCCGGAGAGGGGAGCGGCGTGAAAGAGGTAGACGATTTATTCAAGTGATCTCCAAGAGTGGGCAGAGGAAGGCGGCGCGATCTTCGTGGTAAAGATCGACGAGGGGGATGGCTTCATCGATTTCTATGAGATCCGGATTAGCGCCGATCTTGTATAGGACGAATCTGATATTCATGAAGATGTTTCCAGGGGCGGGATCGGATCCGGAGGATTCTTCAAGTTTAAGGGTCCGATGGTAATATCTATCACAAAAGGGAGGATGATCCCCAGGCATTCTTCGCGGGAGCACTCTTCCCAATTTTTAGGTGCAGAATCGGGGTCATCTGAGATGTATGCATCGGATTTGGTAATGATAGCACAGATTTGGGGCATGGAGCCGGAGGCCAGAAAACGGGCGGCGAGATCCGGCAAAGTGAGATCCTGAATGAGGGAGAAATCCCCAGTAAGCACTCCTTCGATTCCGGCCTCTTTGAAGAGGGGATAGAGGCGAGAGAGGGTAGTGACATCGGTGTGTATTTTCATTTATACTCCTTATATTTAGTTATGAGTTATGAGTTGAAGGGCTTCGCCCAGTTGAGAGTTGAGAGTTGAGAGTTGCGGTGTGCTGCGCACGTTTATTAACAAGCGTCTGGAAGATGCTTCTACAATAGCGCATAACGGATAACGGGTAAGGTATGGCGCGTAAGACATAATCATTTAACGGTCAGGGGTTCGCCGGCTTGGGTTTGGATCATATCTGACAGTTTTCTTGCCATGAGGTTGAGGAAATCTTCATTGATAAAATCCGCATCGTAGCGCAGTTCGCAATGCATGGTATCGGTATAGGATTTGATGCCAAACATGGATACGGAGGCAATGCGGGCGTGTACCCAAGGCGATTGAGACTGCATGAGGGGGACATCGTAGGTGAAAGCGGGAACGGAAGATGTTATGCGCACGAGACCTGCTTCCGTGCCTATGATCTCGGATTTACCGGAGAAATCGAAGAGGATTTCCGCAATATATGAGCAGCCGGGGGGGGTATCAGGACCAGGTTCTGCATTTATGCTTAGGCGGTTCTTATCTGCCACCAAAGAGTAGTTCCTTGGCGCAGGAGCATCTTTGTTTTTAAAGATATCTCCAAGGGTAGGGGCAGTCACCAGGAGACGTCCGGTGGAGGACATATTTGAGAGATAGTTGAAATTGCGATAGCGTACTGCGACATGGAAGTAAGAGCCTTGCATGCCAGCATCCTTTGGGATATTGACGATATTTGCTACGGAGCCATCGAAATTGATGGTAGCACCGGATGATGCCACGACGGAGCCTCCGGAGATGGTGATCTGGGTAGAGGGGGAGGAATCCAGGCACCAGTAAAATAGGTAGAAACCGCCGAAGGGATCGGTAATGGTGGGGCAAGCTATGCGAAGAAAGGAATCGCGCTCGGAGACAGAGGGCAGGCCAGGGGTGAGATGGTTAAGGGGCTTGATCATTGGGCTAACCTGAACGTAGGGGACGGCGTCACCATCGTTTGCGGCGCCGGGGAGGTTGATGATCTTGTTGCCATTGGCATCGAGCGCTTGTTTAAGATATAGAGTGGAGCCCATGACCTCGAAGGCGGAGGAAGAGCTAAGGATAAGCTGCATCAGCTTATCCAGGGGTAGCTTCTTGGGTTCATAGCTATCGCTGGTATCGGCAGCCAGGAGGAAGTCCTGCAGGGCGGGAGCAGAAAGTGTGGGAAGGGCTTGGAGGGTGCTGTCGTTATCGGGCATTGTGTCTCCTTTTAGTTATGAGTTTTGAGTTATGAGTTATGAATAGTTTGGTTCACTGGTTACATCCACCGGGTGGTAGTTTGAGCTAGGCAGAATGAGCTTGTTTCCGCTGGTTGATAGGAGCAGGTAGTGCTCCTTATCTAACATCAGAAAGCGAGGACGGTTGACGATAAGAGGCAGTTCATTCAGCAGTTTTTTGCTGTAGAATTCCAAGTCTATGCTTTGTCCGGCATTCAGGTTTGTAATCTCCTTGTAGCCAAAATCGCTTTTGGGATAGACCCAGAGGTTCAAGGTAGCCCCGGATGAAAAGCGTGGTTGCAAGAGGATGGGAAGCCTGTTTGAGCGGGAGTGATTGATGATATTCATCATGGTAAGGTGTTTTTCGTAGTCTTGAGCTCCTGTGTTATAGAGCTTAAGATGGACATTGGCACGATAGCCTCTGAACACCGGGATGGCATCTCCACCCAGGGTTTCGATGGCCTCTTCACGAGGTTCAAATACCACTTCTCCGGCGGGGTTTTTGGTGGGGAAATGCACGCTAAGATCGCCGATACAGAAGCGAGGGGAGCCGTAAGAATATATAGGATACATCAGGCACTCCGTGCAGTTGAAAGTTGAGAGTTGAGAGTTGAGAGTTGACATAAACCGGGAGCTTCTGCAAGCTGTAACACAAAGGAGAAGAACATGGACAGTATGGTAGCTAAAAAGGCATTTGACTTTGGGATTAGGATGGTGAAACTAAGCAGATACCTGAAATCCAGAGGCACAGAGCTGAGCCTGAGAAGCCAGTTGCTGCGCAGCGGGACATCGATAGGTGCAAATATAGAAGAGGCACTGGAAGCGCAATCGAACAAAGATTTTATAGCAAAGCTAAGCATATCCTTGAAGGAATGCAGAGAATGCCGATATTGGCTGAAGCTACTCTGTGCCTGCAGTGATATAGAAGAAAGGCACTTTGAAGATATAGACAAAGATGCCCACGAGCTATACAGGATGCTTAGCTCCATAATCATCACTAGCAAGAAGAAGGGGTAACTCTCAACTCTCAACTCTCAACTCTCAACTCCTACGGAGGTGAAAAGTGCCCAAGGCTGAATTTGAAAAACAGCAGAAATACCTCTGGAGCCTGGTCAAGCGCGCGGGATGGGATAGCGCTGTGAAGGGGCAGAAGCATAGCCGCTTTGCCGCATATCTGCTCAAGACCTTTGGCGTAACTCATGCCAACGTATTGGATGAGCATCAGATGCGCCAGGCTATCGCGACCCTGAAGCCATATGCAGCCAAAGCCAGCCATCTGCGCAAGGTGAAGCTCAATGGTGCTGTAATGGCGCACGTAAGCCGCAAAGGGAAGGATATAGATTGGCTGCATGAAAACATGGAACTATGGGGCTTTGGAGATAGCCTCCGGGCGCTGAACTACAAACAAACCCTGGAGCTTTATGCGCTGGTGCGCAAGGCCCTGGCATAGGACTAAAATAATGTGCGTAGCACTCCTCAACTCTCAACTCTCAACTCTCAACTCTCAACTACCAACTAAATAAGGAGATACAAAATGGCAAAAAAGCAAATCAACCAAGCCCCCAAAAAGTCCCTCTCAGGATGGGATGACGTGAATTCCACCCTCAAACGCCTGGGCGAATTGACCATCGGAATCCGGGACCTCGAAAACAAAAAGACGGAGCTGATCAGCGAGATCACCGCTAAGTTCGACGCCGACGCAGCTCCGCTACTTTCTGAGATCAAGAGCCTGGAAGACTCCATCCTTCAGTATTGTGAGGAGCACAAGGACGAATTCATTAAAGAACGCTCCAAAGAGCTCTCTCACGGCACCATCAGCATGCGGGTGAGCACTTCTGTCAAGATAATCAGCAAAGCAATCTGTCTCAAAGTGCTGAAATCCATGGGCATGCAGGACTATATCAAGGTTAAAGAAGAGCCCAATAAGGATATGCTGAAAACCCTCTCTGATATCGACCTGGCAAAGCTATCCTGCGAACGCAAAACCGTGGATAACATCACCATCAGCCCCAAGATCGAAGAGATCAACCAGGAAGCCTCTGCTTCCGCAAAACAGGAGGCAAAATGATCCACTCCATCATCCAGATATTCGTGATGGCTCTCCTCTTCTTTGCCATCTTCCGGGAATCCAAGCGGGATCGGCTGAATCAGATGCAGCAGATAGACGATATCCGTAAGTTCTTTGATCTGCAGGCGGAGTACATTGACAGGCAGGCGAAACAACTGAGCTCCGTGATCAAAGCCCAAGTGGAACTCACTTATGCTGAAAGACACGATGAGGTAATGCAAGAGATCAAAGCCATTGGAACTTGTCTGAGTGACTTCAACTCTCAACTCTCAACTCTCAACTCTCAACTCGCTTCGATAGAAGCGCCCATCAAACTTTGGGGTGAAGCGCAAGTAAAAAACGAGATCAAGAAAGGCGAAGCAAACCGCACACTCCGCCACAAACTGCAGCAGAATAGAGAATACATAAAATCCATGGAGCAAAGCCTGCAGGTAGGTTCTAATCGGCTCTCAGCGCTAAGCACTGAACTGGAGCAAGCTAAAGCCGCCGCGCGGGACATCGTAGCCGAAACCATGAAAGAGATCTCGCTGATCCGCAGCTGGATGGATAAGCGCGGGATTCCCCATGCGACTCTGGATAAGCTTTTAACGAAGGAATTCAGAGGCAATGTCCCCAGCCAGGTCTACACTCGCACCAAAAACGAACAAGCTCTGCAGGAGTCCTTATCGAACTAAAGCCGGAGGGCCTTTTGCCCTCCTTTGTTTATATGTAGAAGCTTCATCTTGAAGCTTTTTAGGGGCATAGGCCTTGCCCCCAAGGAGTTATCAATGGTCTGCAAATACTTCATTATCCAGGAACTCGTATCCCCGGCTGTATTTCTGCGCTTTGGGCAAAACGCCTGGCGTTTCTTTGATCCTCGCTTCCTGTCTGTCTCCGATCGCCTGCGCGCTTTCTTTGGTCCCATGATCATCAATAATTGGGCTTCTGGAGGGCCCTTCCGCTTCCGTGGACTGCGCTCTCCCATCGATCTGGAAGCCCCCAAAGGGGATTTTAGCTTCCACCGTTTCGCTATGGCGGGAGATGCGCATTTCCTCAAAGCAACTGTCCAGGAAGTGCGGGCATATATCCTTGCCAATCCTGATAAGTTCCCGGAAATCAAAGGCTTGGAAAAGGACGTCAACTGGCTGCACTACGATGTCCGCAATTCCGATAGACTCATCCTCTTCTAAGGATTGCCTTATGCGTTGTATATTGTGCAATTCCAAGACGATAGTTATCCGAACCATCCATATCGGGGAGAAAACCATCAGAATCCGCAAGTGCCGCAAATGCGGGCACGAGTTCAGCACAGAAGAGAAGTCCAATGAGCGCTAAAAAGCTGCTGCTCCTACGCAAGATAGCCAAAGCGAGCCGGGCGGATAAGCTCTCCCGGCTCATTCGGCTCTTTGTATCCGGAAAGCTTTCCCAGACAGACCTTTTGGCAGAACTGGAAACCCTCTACAACCGCCAGGGAGAAGCCCGCTCCTCCCTCAACTCTCAACTCTCAACTCAGGGCTCTCAACTCGCCATCGGCGCAGATCCCGTCTATCAGCAAATATACCAAACCATTACTTCATCCTATCCCCGCCGGGGAGACTTGCGGGAGGATCAGATCACCAGCTATACCAATACCGTCTCCGCCCGCGCCGCCACCACAGAGCGGCTCTCCGAATACCAAAACCGAGGTGTTCAGATGGTGAAAGTGGTCGCCTACATCGATGAGGCTACCACCGATATCTGCCGCATGATGAATGGCAGAATCTTCGAGCTGGGCCCCGCGTCCCAAAGCCTTCAGTCCCAGGATCCTCTCGTGCATTCCGAATCTTTCTGGAAGGGCAACAGCCACTTTTCCCAAACCCCTACCTCGGATATGACGCCCTGGCTGCCGCCTTACCACTATAACTGCCGCACCAGGCTCGTTCCATACATAGAGCCTTCCGATCCCTTCGATGCCGGCTTGGATCGCTATCACAACCTTGTAAAGCTCCAGGATCGCCATATAGAAGCCATCGTTTCCCGGGTAATGAACTATGAATACGCTTCCCGCGATAAGCTCTTTGAACACCTGGCAAAGCACAAGGAGGCGTTGGGTGTCTCTACTCAGGTCGAATACATGGCTAAAGTCTCTGCTCTGCTAAGGAATCCACTCAAACAGATGGGACTCGCCATCTCTGCCCGCGATCGTCTGCTAAACCTCTATGTCTGGGATCCCAGGATACGTGTTATTAATGGTGTCCAAATGCATGATTTTGCCGTTTTTAGCCTTGACAAAAAATGCCTCAAAACTTTTCATCCCAAAGAGATCAAACATATTATGAATAACCTTAATCCCAAGGATCATGGTAAGGTTATGATGCTTACTGGACAAAAGATAAGCAAAGGAGATATAATGGCTATCGGCGAATACTCCGTAAGATGCTATGAATACATCATCGACTACTTCGAAAATGATGATTCTACAGACGAACAGGAAATGTTCTCCCGCTTGGGATTTGAAGAAGAATGGGATACCATCCCCGAAGCCTTCAAACAGCGCATCCTCGCCGTGGATAAGATAGTCCTTCAGCGTTATGCCGATTGGTTCGATTACAATGTCTTTAATAGCTACATCAAGTGCATCCGGCACCGCCAGGAACTCGAAGCCGCCAAGAACGCAACTCTCAACTCTCAACTCTCAACTCTCAACTAATTATGAAACTCATAATAAAGCGCATCACCTCCATCATCTACCAATCCGACTCCCTCCTGGAGCTGGAGCTTGATCCACTCAGCCTTTCCGGTATCGATTACTGGAGCCAGGAAGCCCGCTCTGCCAAAATTAAGCTCCTCATGGATGACACTCTTGAGTCCATCCTGGTGGGCTCTCTGCGCGAGATCAAAGCCGGATTCCATACCTTTGCCGCCTTCATCTACGACGATGCCAATAGCCTCATCTACACAGGTGTCCTGCCGGAATCATCCTTCTCTGTGGAATACCTCTCACTTTCCGCAAAAACCGTAGAACTGGAGCTTTTGGACTACCTGGGGCTCATCCTCCAGCTTGCTTCCGATCGGCTTGTCACCCTTGCCGATCAATACATCAATCCCGTGGCTACCATCCCCTCCATTATCGGCTCTATCATCCATCCCCTGGCTATGAATGGTGAACCGGATACCGATAGCTACACAAATGCCGATGTGCTGCGCTTGATCCTCTGTATTGGGCCCATTAACTACCAGTATGCTCATTATTCTTACAATCAAGCCAAGTGGCTGCCATTTACCCTGGTGGATCATGTATTGGCAGATAGAAACAATCTGAAGTACACAGGCTATATGTACAATGAGGAGGTGTTTGGGTTTACAAATGAAGGGCAGGACTATTTTCTTGTCTATTGGCAAGCGTGTTCTACACGAAGCTGGAATCACTTCAGATGGCGCAAATTCGCCCTGAATAACGCCTCAATTACGCCCGTGGAAAGCGAAGACCTTCATAACATCCAAGTCGAAGATCTTCATAACATCCAAGTCCATGAGTTTCCCCCCGCTCCAGAAGTGGCTCAATACATCTGGGGAATTGGCAACTACCGCATTGAAAGCGGTAAAGCCTACTACTCTGGACCCGGCTCGCTAAACAGCATCGAAATCGTTCCCGGAGAATACAAAGCCAAAGACCTCCTGGGCGAGCTTCTCCGCGTCGCAAACGCTGTAATAATCGTAGAAAACTACTCCTTCCATATAAAAAACCGCCAGGATGATGAACTCCCGGTGGCATACTTCGCCGATCCCATCGAATTCGAGCTGGATCAAGCCGACACTTCTGCTCCAGAGCTTACGCCCGTTGCCGTCGCTTCTCAGGCTATCCTGGACGCCATCAGCTCGCATTATAGAGCCACTCTCGAAGCCTCTCCCTTCGATGCGCGCCTAAATACCCACCTCTATAGTGAAGACTACTCATCCCTGGGGCTGTCCCATCCCTACGAGCTTCTGAACTCAATAGTTGTCTTCGATCACTACCATATCCGTCCCTTGGAGCTATCATACGATCCCATCTCCCACTCAATCGAAATCTCCGGAAGAGCTTATCATGAATAGCCCACAAGAGCATGTATCCGCCATCCTGAACGATCTCGCCAATCGCATAGAAGTAAACGCTATCGCGATCATAGACCGGGATAAGATCGTAGCCTGGGGAAAGCTCAGGAGAGCCATCAAAACTAAGGTAGATCCGCAGAAACTAACTATAGACGTCTTTGCAGATGAAAAGATCGCTCCCCATGCCCAATACGTCCACGAGGGCAGAAAAGCCGGCAAAATGCCACCAATTGCCCCCATCGAAGAGTGGGCTCGAAAAAAACGCTTGCTCTCGCACACTGCCCCAGGTGTAAAGCTCTCCGTTCATCTCAATTCAAGAGCAAAGCTCTCTCAAAAACAACAAGAGCTCGCCGATCGCTACCACTCACTCGCTTGGGCTATCGCGCGTAAAATGAAATACAATGAGCTCAAACCACGCCGATTCCTCATTGAAGCCATCCTCAAATCACTAAAGGAAACCTCAAACTAATCCCTCAAGATATCCCCATTCTGTTTTCCAAACCCCTTGTCGCAATTTCCAAACACCCTGTCGAACATTCACCCAAAATCCCCAATTATTTCCAAACCTCCATATTCTCCCTATCTCCCTCATTATTAACACATTACCTCATCTACCACTTTTTCCAAACACCCTGTCCCATAATAGTGCGCGTGATCTGGGATGTGGCAGACCTCGATCTGGATGGTGACAGCGAAATCATTTTAGAAACAAACGACAAACAATATGAGATTCTGGA
>DAOTNF010000022.1:0-42973 GCA_035450685.1 Candidatus Cloacimonadota bacterium
TCCTTAGGTCATCCTTATAAATTATAAGGTTGACCCCAGGAAGACCCAGGCTGGAACCCGGGATGCAAATGAGGCCCACCCCTCTATATAATATAGGTGCTACGATCAGGCCGTGGAAAGGTGTTTTTGAGGTGGAAAGGTGGAAAGGTGAAATGGTGGAAAGGTTCCCCCGAAACAAGAACCATCAGGCTATATACCGTGTCATCCCGGGCAAGCCGGGGTCCTCGACGGATCGGTTACGATCCGGTGGGGTGAACAAGCTTGACCCGGGATCCAGTCTTTTAAAAACAACCACCAGACCCCAAAGCAACCGCACCCTTTATAACTCCAATCCGCGCTCATCTGCGCCTTTATCCGCGTATATCTGCGTGAACCCGCTTGACCCGGGATCCATTGCCCAGGGGTGGCAAAGTCCGTTTGCCACAGAGACCGGAGGTCTCTTCCAGACAGGCAACTCCGTTGCCTCTGCCGAACAGACTTCGGCAGCCCTTATATTATCCGCGTAAATCTGCGTGAACCGCTTGCCCGGGATGACACTGTATATTGTCTATCAGTGCTTTGTTTCCTGCCTAAAAGCTGCCAGAAGGGAAATGGCAAAAAAATGTGTGGACAGTTTTGCCTCCATTTCTTTCGCTGGCTCCGGAGGTAAAAATGACCTACAAACTAATACTGATCAAGATCGACCATCGCAGCAACGACGCGGCGAAAGTGCAGGAAATTCTAACCAAATACGGTTGCAGCATCAAAGTCCGCCTGGGGCTTCACGAAACTTCCAAGGAAATGTGCGCCAATGACGGCTTGATAGTGCTTAAAGTGGAAGACGAGAAAGCCACCCTCGAAAATATCGTCACCGAGCTGAACAAGATCGAGTTCGTGCAGGCACAACTTATCGAAATGTAATCATTTCCATTGGTATCCGCCCATCATTCCCCGGATGGCGTAAAACAGGAACTGGGCGGGGAAAAGCAGTATCTGCGCCGGATACAGAGCGCTGAGCTTGGGATGCCCTGTTTTGCTGAAGAAAAGCAGAACAAGGCAGAGCTCGGCGCTTGTTTTTATGATCAGCGAATAGGCGCGGATATCCCAGGCGGGATTTGCCACAAGGGAGAACAGGCTGTAGTAGAACAGGGCAAAATAGAGGAAGGCAAAGAGCGCGAATGACTTCAGCCAGAAAGGGTAGTATTTGAACTTGGAAGCGCGGCGGATATTGGTCTGGTGTATCCGCCTTTTATCAGTCCCGATTATCGACAGAACCTGCAATGCGGG
The DNA here is from genome assembly GCA_035450685.1 of Candidatus Cloacimonadota bacterium. Classification (GTDB taxonomy): domain Bacteria; phylum Cloacimonadota; class Cloacimonadia; order Cloacimonadales; family Cloacimonadaceae; genus Syntrophosphaera. The sequence goes on from DAOTNF010000022.1 coordinate 1,267, forward strand.
CGAAGGATTGAAAAGCCCTTTGCGGATGCGCGGCATCATCTTCATAAGCAAAAGGTCGTCGTCGCCGGAAAGCAGATGGCCGATCCCCCCGAACCCTCCGGAACGGACAAACAAAGACTTGCGGTATGCCATGTTGCAGGCGCTGCTGGTGACGGGAGCGCGCCAAAACAAGCCTGCTCCGGCCAGCGCATAGTAGATTCCTCGTTCAAAGTTTTGCAACCTGTTTTCACTGGAGCCTTCATGGGGCTTGAGGATGGAGTAGCCCAGAAGGTAGTCCGTCCCGGAGTCGAAGCTGGCGTTTATCTCCCTCAGCCAGGAGGGTGGAACCACGCAGTCGGCGTCGGTGAAAGCCAGAATGTCGAATCTGGCGGCATTGATACCCATCTGCAGGGCTGCTTTTTTGCCCGTCAGCCCGGGCAGATGGTGTTGGAAGTCGATCACCTGGAGACGCCCGTCCTGATATTGTTTCAACACTTGCAGGCTGGCATCCGTGGAATGGTCATTGACGATGATCACTTCAAAGTTTTGATAGTCCAGTTGCAGTAGCGAGGGTATCAGCCGGGGCAGGTTTCGCTCTTCGTTGCGGGCTGCCACGATCACCGATATCCCCTGAAGCTCTTTGTTGCGCGGAATCTTTTGCCAGACCAGGGCAGCGATGGCCAGGCCCAGGATCAACAGATAGACCGCCGTGCAGACGAAGAAGGCGACGTTCAAGCCCTATTTCCCGTTAAGCAGCCTGGAATCCGTAATCTCAATGTAGCGGGCGATGTTTTCGTCCATCTTTTTCAGGTCATCCAGGCTTTTGCGCACGATGTCCACCCTGGTTGGAGCTTCGCTTTCTACCAGAGTGGGTTCCCAGCGCACGGCGGGGGTGAAATACTCCGCCAGCAGCTTTTGGATATCGTCCTTGCGCGCTTGCACCAGTGCGTGATTGGTGTTGCCTTTCACCTGCAGGGCAAGCTTGTTGCCAGGCTCGACAACGGCCTTCGATTGCTCCAAAGCCACCCCTGTGACGGTGGAGGTTTTTTTGACGCGTGCTATGATCTCAGGCCAGACTGCCGCGAGCGTCTCTTCACTGAGCTTCACCTTCTGGATTTTGGGCGGTGCGCTCTGCCTGGGCGGTTCGCTGGCTCTGGTCGGGGCACTTTTCACCTCCGGGACAGGGCGTTCCACAGGTTTCTCCTGCCTGATGGCCGGCTGTCCGGGCCTCAGTTTGGAGATGTCGTTCAACAGTCTGCCCAGGTCTTCCATCTCGTCCATCTTGCAGAGGCGGATCATTAGCATTTCCATGATCAGATAGGGGTTGACGCTGCTTTTGATCTCGTTTCTGGCCTGCATGAGGGCGCTCATCATGTAGAGCAGGTTGTTCTGGGAAAACAGCCTGCCAACCTCGTCGTAAAGCGCATATTCCTCGGAAGTGACTTCCTGCGGGGCAAGGCCCAACTGGCGCAGGATGACCACGCGGATGTATTCCATCATATTGTTGATCAGGTCCTGCAAATCCATGCCATGCTCAAAGATGCTCTGCAACTGGGTTAGCAGGGCGTTGGTGTCTTTGGAGTGGATCAGGCGGAGCAGCTCGTTGTAAACCTGGTTGGGCACCAGCCCGAAGATGTTGCGCACCTGCTCGATCACGATGTCGTTCTGGCAATAGGAGATCACCTGATCCAGCAGGGAGAGGGCGTCGCGCATGCCCCCGTCAGCCTTGCGGGCGATGAGGTGCAGGGATTCGCCGTCAATCTGGATTTGTTCCTGGGTGGTGATTTCCCGCAGCCTTTTAACGATGGAGTCGATGGGAATCCTCTTAAAATCGTAGCGCTGGCAGCGGGATATGATGGTCGCCAAAACCTTCTGGGGTTCGGTGGTGGCAAAGATGAAAACCACGTTTTCCGGAGGTTCCTCGAGGGTCTTCAGCAAAGCGTTGAAGGCGCTTTTGGAAAGCATGTGGACTTCATCGATTATATATATCTTGTAACGTGACTGGCTGGGGGCGTAGAGCAGCTCTTTCTGAAGCTCGCGGATATCATCCACGCCGGTGTTGGAGGCTCCGTCAATCTCGATCACGTCGGTGGAAGTCCCGCTGGTGATTTCCAGGCAGTTGTGGCATTTGTTGCAAGGCGAGACGGTCGGGCCATCCTCGCAGTTCAGGCTCTTGGCCATGATGCGCGCCATCGAGGTCTTCCCCACACCCCGTGGGCCGGTAAACAGATACGCGTGGGCGATGCGCTTGCTTTGGATGGCGTTGTGCAGGATCTCGGTGACGTGCTCCTGGGCATACACTTCGCCAAAGCTCTGGGGACGGTATTTCCTGGCTAATACGATGTAACTCATGTTTCCTCTTTGGCCATTGTTTTGCACTCCATTTTTAAGGCAAGCATTTTCTGCTGGACAAAAACGCATGGCATTTTAAGTCGTGTTATATGCGCTTGGGACTTGCTCCCCCCTTTTGAAGGCATGAAGCGCAGTTAATAAGACAAGATTATCGTAATGGAGGTATATAGTGAAACTGGAAGGAAAAGTGGTGATCGCCCAAGGAGGCGGTCCGACTGCCGTGATCAATCAATCCCTGGTGGGCGTGACCCTGGAAGCACGCAAGTTCCCCCAGGTGTCGAGAGTGTATGGCGCCCTTTACGGAGTGCAGGGCATTGTGAATGAGGAATTCATCGACCTGACCCAGGAAACCACCCACAACCTGGAACAAGTCGCAAATACCCCTTCCTCCGCGTTGCTTTCCACCCGGGACAAACCCGACGAGGCCTATTGCAAGGAAATCTTCAGGGTTCTCAAAGCCCACGGTGTGCGCTATTTCTTCTACATTGGCGGCAACGATTCCGCGGATGCCGTGCGCATCGTGAACGAAGAGGCGCAAGTGGCGGATTACGAGTTCCGGGCCATCCACATCCCCAAAACCATCGACAACGACCTGGTGTTGAACGACCACACTCCGGGCTATGGTTCCGCGGCGCGTTTCGTGGCCTCGGCCTTCACGGGGGTGAACCTGGACAACCGCGCCCTGCCCGGGGTTTACATCGGAGTGGTGATGGGACGCCACGCCGGTTTCCTCACCGCCGCCTCCGCGTTGGCGCAAAAGTATCCCGATGACGGCCCCCACCTCATCTACATGCCGGAACGGCCTTTCAGCGAGGAAAACTTCCTCAGGGATGTGAAAGAGGTTTATGAACGCCACGGAAGATGCGTGGTGGCTGTGTCCGAAGGCATCGTCAACGACAAGGGCGTGCCCATGATGACCATCCTCACCAAAAATACAGAGACCGACGCCCACGGTAATGTCCAGCTTTCAGGCACGGGCGCCCTGGGCGACCTGCTCTCCAACCTGGTGAAAGACCAGCTCAAGATCAAGCGGGTGCGCTCGGATACCTTTGGCTACCTGCAACGCTCGTTCATCGGCTGCGTCTCTGACGTCGATCAGCGCGAAGCCCGGGAAGTGGGCGAAAGAGCCGCGCATTACGCCATCTGGTACAATCTGGACGGCTCGATCTCGATCCAGAGAACCGGCTTCTATTCCGTGAACTACCAGCTCGAGAAACTGGAGGATGTGGCCCGCAAGACCAGGCTTATGCCCGCTGAATTCATCAATGCCAGGGGCAACGGCGTCACGGACGACTTCCTGTTTTACCTGCGCCCGCTGATAGGATCAGGCTTTGAGGCCTCCCACCGCCTGCGTGCGCCCAGGGTGGCCAAGTTACTGAATGGAAACTCTTGACATTTTATCGGTCAAATTAATAATGGATTGAAAACAAAATAAACGTATGGAGGAAACCCCCATGACCTTTCAAGAATTCATGGACAAAGTAGCAGCGAAGAATCCGGGAGAACCTGAATTCCTGCAAGCCGTGAAAGAAGTTGTCGAGACTATCTGGGATGTTTATGTCAACAATCCCCGCTTTGTGAAAGCGAACATCCTTGAACGTATCGTCGAACCCGAACGCACAATCATTTTCCGCGTTCCCTGGATGGACGACAAAGGCGAAGTGCATGTAAACCGTGGTTACCGCGTGCAGTTCAACAGCGCGATCGGCCCCTACAAGGGCGGTATCCGCTTCCATCCCAGCGTAAACCTCTCCATCCTCAAGTTCCTGGGATTTGAGCAAATCTTCAAAAACAGCCTCACCACCCTCCCCATGGGCGGCGGAAAGGGCGGATCGGACTTTGACGCCAGAGGCAGGTCAGACGGCGAAATCATGCGTTTCTGCCAATCCTTCATGGCTGAGCTCTATCGCCATATCGGCGCCAATCTGGACGTTCCCGCCGGCGACATCGGCGTGGGCGCACGCGAGATCGGCTACCTCTACGGTTACTACAGAAAGCTCCAAAACGAGTTCACCGGCGTGTTCACCGGCAAGGGGCGCACCTGGGGCGGAAGCCTGATCAGACCCGAAGCCACAGGCTTTGGCGTGATCTATTTCACCGAAGAAATGCTCAAGACCAAGGGCAAAACCTTTGAAGGCCTGCGCGTAGCCATTTCCGGCTTCGGCAACGTCGCCTGGGGCGCCGTCCAAAAGGTCAATGAACTGGGCGGCAAAGTGGTCACCCTTTCAGGTCCTGACGGCTATATCTACGACGAAGACGGCGTATCCGGAGAAAAGATCGACTATATGCTGGAACTCCGCGCTTCCAACAACGACCGCGTGATCGACTATGCCGAGAAGTTCCCCAACGCCAAATTCTTCCCCGGCAAGAGGCCTTGGGAAGTTCCCGTGGATGTCGCTATCCCCTGCGCCACCCAGAACGAACTGCATAAGGAAGACGCCCAGAACCTCATTAAGAACGGCTGCTTCTGCGTCTGCGAAGCCGCGAACATGCCTTCCACCCCCGAGGCCATGGAAGTATTCCTGAATTCCAAGATCCTCTTTGCCCCCGGCAAGGCTGCCAACGCGGGTGGTGTCGCCACCAGCGGCCTGGAAATGACTCAAAACTCCATGCGCCTCAACTGGAGCCGCGAGGAAGTGGATGCCCGCCTGCATGGCATCATGAAGAGCATCCATGAGGCTTGCCGTGAAAATGGCATCCAGCCCGATGGCTACATCAACTATGTGAAGGGAGCCAACATCGCCGGTTTCCTCAAAGTTGCCAACGCCATGTGCGACCAGGGTATCATCTAAACAAACCATACCTGTGCATAAAATAACCCGGCTGTAATGGCCGGGTTTCTTTTTTGGCTCTCTTTTATATAAGGGACGTGGAATGGTGGAAAGGAACCCCCGGAACAAGTCCGCCAGGCTATCTACCGTGCCATCCCGAGGGGTGGCAAAGTCCGTTTGCCACAGAGACCGGAGGTCTCTTCCCAACAGGCAACTCCGTTGCCTCTGCCGAACAGACTTCGGCAGCCCCCTAACTTACCCCATTCCGCGCCAATCTGCGCGAACCAGCCTTTGGGAATCCCTTAGTCCAGGGGTATCCTCAAGCCCAGGGGACGATGGTCTGAGATCTGGTTTGAATAGCTGGCCCAGTTGCCAAACCAGTCCTCCACCTTGATCACCCGGCAACTGCTTCCGGAGCTGTGCCAGGCGGGGAAGAGTTCGTTGGAGATGAGGATGTGGTCGATATGCGACACCATGGGTGGATAGGACACGTTGGAGTAGTTGGGGTTCAGCGCAATGTGCATATCGGTAAAGAGATATTCCTGCGGCTTGTCCAGGAAGCTCAAAAACACGTTATACTCCGCTGGCTCGGCTATCTGGTCGTTCATGTCGCCCAGGACTATCACTTTTTCATCCCCCAGGTTTGAAGCGATATACTGATCCAGCTTCCGGCAGGCGGTGCGCCGGCGATACTCCTCATCCCAGGGGTCGTCCTCATCGATGTAGTTGTCGCCGAAGGCCTTGAGATGGTTGTTGATCAGAAAGACGTTGTGGCCGTTGAAGTTCAGGTCCATCACATGGGGCGGGCGGGGAAAGGGGTTTGAATCGTTGAGGAAGATGGCATAGTCGGAGTTAACTTCCACTGTCCTGGTATCGTAAAGGTAGGCAAGCAGATAGCTGTTGCTCACATTGGACACGCGGGCCTCGAAATGGGGAATCATCTCCGCCAGCTCGATAAAATCGCCGTAGCTCATGATCTCCTGGCAGGCGATGACATCCACCTTCAGCTTGGGTATGATCAGCGCCAGCAACTCGCTGGTGGCGGGGTCTGCCAGGGGAAATGTCCTCAGGTTCCAGGTCACGACGTCAAAACTGTCATCCGAACCAAACAGCAGGTTCGCGTCCGGGTTTACATTGGGGTTGTTGGGATTGGTAAACTCCGTGGTTCCACAGGAGAAAGCCAGCAAGGCTGCCAGTACAACCAGTCCAGTATATAAGTATTTCCGCATTTCAATTCCTTTCTTCATATGGATGGGACTTTTATGCAATTTATACTCCAAATCACGGAAAAACATGCCATAGATTTATCCCGTTGCGGAATACTTCTTGCATTGGGTTATCCAGATTCATGGGAGGATATACAATGAGATATATCTTGATAACGACTATCTTGCTGTCCCTAAGCTTCTTAGGCGCGGCTATAAATGAAAGCTACCAGACAAGCGCGGCTGGAGTGAGCGCGAGCCTGGCCAACATCAGGCAGGCGCCAATGCCCGTGCCTGACGATCCGGACGATGAATTTCCCGATACCGGAACGATTTCCCGAACCTTTGCCCTGCCGTTCCAGAACGCCCAACTGACGGTGCAATCCCTGCGCTGGAACGTCTTTGACCATCAGGGCAACTTCCTCTACCAGGAGCAAAACAGAAACCCCGAAGCCCTGAGCCTGGGCAACAGCTTCACCTTCCGCGAGATGAGGGGCTTCACCGTGCTGATCCGCTCCCAGATCGAGGTTCAGGATCATATCCTCACCCTCACGGAGGCCGACTTCACCCTCACCGGCAGCGATCCGATCGAACTGCCCACCTCCGTCTCCCCCGCCTTTGCCGATGCTTACAAGACCCTGGCGGACAACTATGAAAGCTCCTACCTGCGCGGCCTGCCAACCGCCCGCCCCAAAATGCTGATCCTTTCCCACAACGCCCTGAGCGACTATCTGGCCAGCTTTGTGGAGTGGAAGAAATCCCTGGGCTTCGACATCTTTGTCGCCAATAAATCCGAGATCGGCTCAACTTTGGATGACTACAAAAACTACATCCGCAACCATTACCTTAACCACCGCTGCGACTACCTGCTCCTCCTGGGTGACGTCACAGGCTCCTTCTCGATCCCCACGGCCTTTTACCCCTCGCCGGAGTATCAGGAAAACGACGCCGACGACTACCAGTACACCCTCATCACAGGCAATGACTATTTCCCCGAGATGCTGGTGGGAAGGTTCTCGTTCAATGACGTCTCCGAGTATATGAGCATGGCGAACAAGACCATCATCTACGAAAGGTCGCCTTACATGGGCGACACCGGCTGGATGACCAGAAGCCTGGCTGTGGCGGGAAACTACGCGGAAGGCGGCCTGCGCCCCACCACCCCGATCCACATGTCGCGCTGGTTGCGGGAAAAGATGCTCAACCACGGCTACGCGCAGGTGGACACGGTCTTCTATCCCCCCACCTATCCGGGAACCACGTCGATCCAATCGTCCATCAACCAGGGTATCCAATTTGTCAGCTACCGCGGCTGGGGGGATGCCAACGGCTGGCACTATCCCTCTTTTTATGCGTCGAACCTGGACGCCACCTTCAGCGGGCCGCGCATGCCCATCGTGTTTTCCATCGTCTGCAATACCGGCGACTTCGCGAACCCCAACGTCAACCCCTGCTTTGGCGAAAAGTGGATGCGGATGGGAACCATGGTCGCCCCCAACGGAGCCGTGGCCTTCGTGGGACCATCCGACCTCCACACCAAGACGCGCCTGAACAACTCCATCAGCAGCGGGGCTTTTCGCAGTATCCTGGATGGAGGGGTGCGCGGCTTCGGCGCCTCCGTGCTGGCTGGCAAGATGGAACTCTATAAGAACTTCCCCAACGACCTCGCCCCCGACCAATATGTCCCCTTCTATTTCCACGTTTACAACCTGCTCGCCGATCCCAGCCTCAACATGTGGGTACTGGTGCCCGACACCATCCCCGAAAGCGTGATCGAAGGCGGACTCAGCTTTGCCCAGAGCGATTCCCACATCCGCATCAACGCCCCCGACAATGAAGGGGCGATGGTCACCGGAACCAAGAACGGGGTGGATTTCACCCACGCCAGGGTCCAAAACGGATTTGCCATCCTGCCCATCGACCCCGAAGCGGGCGGCGACCTGAAGGTCACGGTGTCCCAGCCCAACTTCGTTCCCCTCGTGCGTACCCTCAGTCCCAGTGAACCGGCGGGTATCGGCATCATCGCCAACGACCTGGGTGACGCGATCCTGAATCCCAACCACACCGTCACCGCGCATCTGACCCTCAAAAACTACGGCGCGGCGCCCCTCACCCTCTCAGACCTCGCCATCACGGCCGACGCGAACGCCACGGTGGGCTACAGCCACAACAGCTTCACCATTCCCCCGGAGGGAACCCACAACCTCACTTTTTCCGTCACCGGGCTGCCCACCCTCCAACCCCGCCAGCCAGTCACTTTCACCCTCCACAGCGCGGCTCCCGCCTTCAACCAGAGCTTCCGGATGTGGGGCGGCGGGGCAAGGTTCGTGATCTTGGACACCACCGACAACTTCCCCATCGGAGCCACTTCCCCCGTAAGCTTCACCATCTTCAATAATGGCCTCACGGGGATGGCAGACGCTTCGGTGCAGGTGGTATCGCTCACCACGGCGGCCACTTTCCCCGCCACTCCGGTATCCCTGGGCCAGATCGGCGTCCACCAGTCAGTCTCGTTTGAATCACAGATCACCGTGGGCGCGGATGCCTGGAACGGCAGGCATCTACCCTTCAAGCTCATCATCAGCGACAACGGTTATGAGGCCCTGCTCTTCCACAGCCTGACAGCCGGAACCGCCGCCACCACCTCCCCCACCGGCCCCGACCCCTATGGCTATTACGCTTACGACAGCACCGACCTCGGCTTTGAGGCCACCCCCACCTATCAATGGGTGGAAACTGACCCCCTCCTGGGCGGCCAGGGCTCGGTATTCCTCGTAAAGGATGACGGCTCCAGGACAGTGGACCTGCCTTTCACCTTCCGTTTTTACGGAAAGGATTACAACCACGTGACCATGTGCTCAAACGGCTGGATCTCCCTACTGCCCACGGATATGGTCGATTTTTACAACCACTATATACCCGCCGCCTTGGGGCCTTATGCAATGATCGCGGGCTATTGGGACGACCTCAAGGGCATGAAGACCGGAGTGGACGGCCAGGGCAACGGAATCTTCAACGACATGCGCGTCATCTATTGGCACGACGCTGCCAACAACCGCTACATCGTGCAATGGAACGACGCCTACAACCAATACAACATCGACCTCATGGAGAACGCCTCACTGGAAAAATTCCAGATCATCCTCTACCCGCGCCCGGGGCAGGATGGGGATATCGTCATCCAATACCATACTGTGGACAACCCCGGAACCACCACCAACTATTGCACCGTGGGGATCGAGGACGAAACCCAGCTCATAGGGCTGCAATACACCCATGGGAACACCTATCCCGCCACAGCCGCCATCCTCCAGCCCGGCCTGGCCATCAGGTTCACAACCACCCCGCCTGACAACTACCTCGCCAACGACGAGCCACTGCTTTCCGTTCCTTTCGCGCTGGAACAAAACTATCCCAACCCCTTCAATCCCAGCACCACAATATCCTTCACCGCCAAAGACCCCGGCTGCGCCCGCCTCGCGATATACAACCTCAAAGGCCAGTTGGTACGCAACCTCCTCAACGCGGATGTGGCCGCCGGAAAACACAGCCTAACCTGGGATGGCAGGGATGAACACGGCAACGCCGCCGCTTCCGGAATCTATCTCTACAAGCTGGAACTGAACGGAGCCACCTGCTCGAAAAAAATGCTGATGCTCAAGTAACCCCCGGCCTGCCCTTGTGGCAGACCCAAGCCATCTCCCCTGCCCGTGGAGGGGAGTGGTGTGGAAAGGTGGAAAGGTGGAAAGGTGGAAAGGTGGAAAGGAGCCCGAAACAAGTCCACCAAGTTGTATTCCGTGTCATCCCGGGAAGCCGGGGCCCCCTCTGGGGTGGCTTACCCGGGATCCAGTCTTTTGGAAACAACCGTGGCCCGAGGTGGGGGTGGCAAAATCTGTTGCCACAGAGGCCGGAGGCCTCTCCAAAACAGGCAACTCCGCTGCCTCTGCCGAACGGACTTCGGCAGCCCGAGCCCGGAAACAAACCCCGCCCGGCCCCGAAACAAGTCCACCAAGTTGTATTCCGTGTCATCCCGGGAAGCCGGGGCCCCCTCTGGGGTGGCTTACCCGGGATCCAGTCTTTTGGAAATTGCCGTAGAAAGGTGGAATCGCGAAACAAGGCGGTTAGGCGACCGCCTGTACAAGTGACTGCCTTCACAAATCGCTGACCTCCGTACTGCTCCCTCCTTTAGTTCCCACGATCTGCCCTGGGTCTTCTTGGGGTCATCCTTAACTTCGCAACCGCATACCTAAGGATGACGGCGCTAACTCCTTTGGTTTCAAAGGAGAGCGATGTTACGGATATTGAGGATGGTTGGCAGATATCATGTGAATGATGAAAGGAAATATGCGGTAACTGGTATAGCAATCAAGTTGTTGCTACCCGTGACAGGCAAAACGCGTTGCAGATGTGATGGACTTGGATATATACGGTTTTTGGGGATTGTATTTGAAGTTTTTAGCGGGGGCTTATAGATGTTGTTCCATATCACATATTTTGCTTTACTTATACTCGGTGGAATGCCCGAGATAAAACTTGACAACAATTCGACCCTCCCCGATAATGACATCAGGAATAGAGGAGTCGATATGAAACGCTATATTGTACTTTCACTCATATTGTTCGCGGGCCTGATGCTCAGCGCGGAAGAGCGTCTGGTCTTTACACTTACCAGCAGCACCGAGATCACAAGCCCCTACTTTCTGGCGGAGGTGGATTCCGTACTCAACCTTTACAGCTACGGCGAAGCGGACGGCATGATGCAAATCCTGAAGAGGAGCCATTCATCGCACTCCGGCGAGGTGAGCAGCCAGGTTATCTGGCAACAGGCCCTTCCCCCCAACCTTGCCAGCCCTCTGCTCTTTCACAAGGGGGAACGGATTTATGGCAAGCTGTGGGTCTATACCCATCACGCGGATTGGTTGGGCGCAATCTCCCTGGACGATGCCGGCAACGCCCAATTCCACCAGCTCAATGTCCCTGGCTCAGCAACTGATTTCTTCATACTCCGCAGGCTGCAACACTTTGGCGAGGGGCATATTTACTTTTTCGCCAATACTGACCTGAAGCATTGGGAGCTTGCCGCCAACCAGGCAAATACAGTGGTTCAGGTACCCGGCATTGATTACGAGTTTGAGAGACTGGGTAATGAGTATCTGCTGATCTCGGGAGTAGATCACAATGCCCCATTTCACACATACCTGCTGGATAGCGGCCACAACCTCATTCAGACTAATCTCGTGAACTGGGAGTTCTGGACTACCTACAGATTTCAGGAAGGCCTCTATTATACAGATTATTCCTGCCCTGACGAAATGGGAACTGGTTCAATCATGATCGATAATGGCAATATTGATTTAGTGACTTGGAGCCTGTATGGTGAATGGCATCCCAACACTTTTCGAATCCACCCCATCTTGAGCCTGCCGGACTCTCTTTACCTCTTTGTCTATACTTCTACGCCCTATGATGAGCCTCCAAGCTCCGGCTTCTGCATTAAGCAGTACAACGGAGCGAACAGTTTCAGCAACTACTCCGGGTTCCCAGCTACAACTGAAAGTGCCTTAAGTGTTAATGCCACCTTTTTTGCTAACAAATTGCTTCTGATGGGCTGGCAGTCTCCAGGCTTTTTTGCCAGGCTGGCAGATTTGGATTCCCAGGCCTGGATACAGGTTGATTTCTCAGAAGATCCATCTTACTCGTTAACATATCCCAGTATATACAACAACGATGAAGCCATCTGGTTTATCTTTGAGCGCTATGAAGGTACAGAGCTCTTGAAAAGCTACCGGGGGGATTTTTGCGTGGCTAACGATGATCCCCTGGCTCCGCAACCCCAGGTTCTGACGCTGTATCCCAACCCTGCCAGATCGCAGGGGCTGCTTAAGCTGGAGAGTGACGCTCCCACCAGTTCCGTGAAACTTTACAACCTGAGAGGCCAATACCTAAAAGACCTGTCCCTTGCCTCGCAAATACCCAACGAGTACAGGCTCCCGGAACTTTCGGCGGGTATTTACCTGCTCAGGATCACAGACTCGTATCAGAGGACCAGCCATAAAAAGCTCCTGATCAGGGACTGAGCCTCAGGGCGGACACCAAAGCCTTTCCCTCACGCGGGCGAATCGCCTCGGCGGATTGAGTCTTATCTGCTTGACAGAAAGCAACGCTGTTTTTTGATGGAAGAAAGTAAATTTCACCCTGAGGAAATAATGGAAGATCTCAAATCAAAGGCTCTGGTGGACAACCTTGCCCTGACCAGAGTTGCCTCAATAGAGATTCCGCCGGATGCCTTGTGGCTGCTTGGCCTGAGCAAGGATTATTTTGGCATCCATCAACGCTTCAGGGCTTATTTGGACGAGCTTTACCACCCCTTTGCCAACCTGGAGCTGGCCCTGAACCTGATGCGGCAAAGCCTGATCCCCGACCTGTGGCTCTACGCACGCCATCCGGAGAGGGAAAGGGCTGTAAGCGTGATCTTCAGCCTGGTGGACCGCATGCGCTCCCTGGCTCAAAGCAAAGCGCTGAGGAAAAGGCTGCTGCAAGAGTATCTGGAGCTGGTGTCGGCGCTGGCGGAGTTTGGGGAGATTCCCCAACACCTCTACTTTGGAGCCCTGGCTTTTTTGGAGGATTGGGCTGGAGAGGAGCCAGGGCTGTTCACCCACGCGTCCGGATATTGCCGGAAAAGCCTCTTTAAGGTGATCCGGCGCCTGGATTCTGAAGACAGCCGGGAGTTTGAAGCGCGGGCCGGGGATTTCCTGCTGGCGCAACTGGCAGGTTCCCTCGCCGAGTGGGAGGCCATGACAGATATCGAAAACTGGCATGCCCGGCTCCAGGACCCCCTCCTGCCCCAGGTGGAAAAGCTGAGCGGACAGATCGGCAAGGCTTACTTTCAGCGCCTCAAGAGCGAGCTGCAAGCCGCCACCCGATCCTCCGACCTGGAAAAAATCCCCTCCTACGGCGAGATAGCCGCCTTGCACCGTTCGCTGATTGGCAGTTTTACGGGTCTGAACGCCAGGATACATTACATCTTTTACCTGCTTGCCCTGCCGGGCATGGCCGACCTTTCCGACCACCTGCTCTGGGATCTGAACCGCCAGCTTGCCGACCTGCAAAACGCCATGAATCCCCACCAGATAATGCTGTTGCTGGATTCTGTGTTCGACTCGCTCAAGGGGTTCCGCGCCACCCACCAGAGCATCGTGCTCGATTGCGTCCTCACGATTGGCAGGGCCGTGATCAGCACCCAGGATGGCGAGCTTATCCAGAGATGCGTGCGCAAGACCATCGACCTGGGCTTCGTCCCCCCCGGAAAGGTCGAGATCAACAAAGAGTGGCAGATATGCGCCGATAAAAACCACATCAAGAATATCCGGGTCTGGCTGGAACTAATCGGCATGGATATGCCCCGCACCGAGGAACTGCTCTCCGCCCTGATCATCAACCTGACGGTCAAAGGGGTGTTCATTTCCGATACCGACCTCTTCCAAAAAGACGTCAGCCAGTTCCTGAACTCCGACATCAAACCATATTTTGTGCAAGTTAAACACCTGCTGAGGCTGTTCCCGGTCTTTTTCAACGAGATTGGCGCGGAAGGGGAAATAAGGGATTACACGACCGCCATCGACGAGATGAGCGGCAGAAGCGACCGCCTGATCCACTTTCTGCGCAAGCAGGTGCACACGGAAAGCAACAATACCCATATCAACCTGGTGCGCCAGATCATGTGGTTTTGGCATGACCTGGATCCCAGCCATCTGGATGGCATCATTCCCGCAGACGTGGCCTTCTATATCTCTCAACCCGACGGGCAGACCCAGGCGCAACACAGGTTCCTGCGGAGCTTTTTGGATGAAAAAGGCCTGGATCCGGACAAGCTGCTGAACCTGTCCTGGCAACGGGTATCCAGGCTGTTCGGGGAATTTGGCGAAGACCCCGGATACGAGCAAAAGCGGCTGATCAACCTCTGCCACATATATTATCTGCTGCTGGACAAGTATAACCTCGACCCTTACGACATTGTAAAGTTCCTCAAGCGTTATCCGTTCTTTGACCAGAAAGCCGAATACAAGCTGCAACAAGCCCTGCGCCGCGCCGATTACGAGAGCGCCATCCGCCAGATGCTGGAGTATATCGGCATCCTCAATGGGGTCATCCTGGATCCCAAACCCAGCCAGGGTTGGGAAAACATATATTACAAGAGGCATATCGCGGCAGGCATCCCATCGATGTATGGGCAATACCGGGAGCCGAAACTGGAAGCCTTCGGGATGATCTTCCGGCTGGAAAACGTGATCAAACGCCTGATCGAAAGGCATGTCGCGCAGATCAACCTCTCCTATATCTCCGCCAAAATACTCAAGCGCATCGTCAGGGTTATGGAGCTGATCCATCTGGTGCTACAGCATGAAGGGATCAACAACGAGGCATTCGGTTCGGCTTTGGAGATGCTGAAATCCAGCCGCCAGATCGCCACCCTGTCCCTGAACCAATACAGGGATATCTTTCAACTTCTGAAAGACAGCATCAACGAGATCATAGACGAGTATTTTTACCGCTTTTACGACCACGAGTTCGAGCTGGGCATCATCAGCCCTCCCGGAACCCCTAAAAGCGTAATCCAGAAGCAGGCGGAAGAGTTTTACCGCAAGCTGCTTTCCTCATCGTTCCTGGTGCAGGAACTGGATAACTTCACGGCGCAGATCATCCTCTCCCTGAACAATATGAAGTCCATTTTCCAGCCCGAGGATGTCAGACGCGTGATGAGCTACGATCCGGACAGGCTGTTCATCCATCTGGACAGCCGCGACACCCGGGGCGATAACCAGGTGTTGCTCGGTTCCAAGGGTTTTTTCCTGAAAAGGATGCACCGCTACGAGTTCCCCATCCCCCCCGGCTTCGTGATCACCACGGAGCTTTTCAGCCATCGGGGCGTAATCAGCGCCCATCCGGATATCTCCAGCGAACTTGATGAATATCTGAGGCACAATGTCGGATTACTGGAAGCGCGCACCAGCCTGGGTTTCGGCAACCCCCAAGCTCCACTGTTGTTTTCGGTGCGCTCTGGAGCTGCAATGTCGCTGCCCGGAGCGATGAACACCTTTTTGAATATCGGCATGAACGACGAGATCACGGAAAGCCTGAGCCATAAGCACAATTTCGGCTGGACTGCCTGGGATTGCTACCGGCGTCTCATCCAAAGCTGGGGCATGGCCTACAATATTGACCGCGATGAATTTGACGCGGTAATGATCGAGTATAAGAACCGCCACGGCGTTAGCCTCAAAACACAGTTCACTCCCGGACAGATGAAGCAGATGTGCGCTGATTACAAACAGGTTTTGGCCGGGCACGGGATAGAAATGCAACAGGATCCGTTTCTGCAGCTCAAGCAAGCCATTGTGCATGTTCTGGATAGCTGGAATACGGAACGCGCCAGGCTCTACCGCCAGAAAATGCACATCGCGGATGAGTGGGGCACGGCCGTGATCGTGCAACGCATGGTGTTGGGAAACATCAGCCCGGATTCGGGGACAGGGGTGCTCTTCACCCACAGCGTGCACAGCAAAAAGCCCGGCATCAACCTCAACGGGGATTTTACCCTCTGCAGCCAGGGCGAGGATGTGGTGGCTGGCCTGGTGCACACCCTGCCCATCTCCGAAGCCCAGCGTGAACGCTCCAAGAGCGACCCCGGCAAGTCTTTGGAAGCGGATTTCCCCTTGATCTACAACCGTCTGGAACGAATCGCCAGGCAACTGATCGAAGAACGGGGCTATCCGCACCAGGAAATAGAATTCACTTTCGAAGGCCCCAAGGAAGAGCAGTTGTTTATCCTCCAGACACGGAACCAGGTGATCGCCAAATCCAGGGAATACACGGTCTTTAACACCCCCAAGAAGGATCTGCAGCTCATTGGAAGGGGCATCGGCATCGGCAAAGGCGTGTTGAACGGCCTGGTGGCTTTTTCCCGGGAGGACATCGATTCCCTCAAGGAAAGCGGCCTGCCCATTATCCTTGTGAGGCCGGACACTGTCCCCGATGATATGGATCTGCTCTTCGATTGCCAGGGCCTGCTCACCGCGAGGGGCGGAGTTACCTCCCACGCGGCCGTGACCGCCTCCCGCCTGGGTATCATCGGCATTGTCAACTGCCGGGAGCTGAAGGTCTTCGAAGCCAAGTCCCACTGCAGGATTGGAACTGTAAACCTGCGCAACGGGGATGCCATCGCCCTTGACGCCGGCAGCGGGGGCATCTATCTGGGACATTACCCGGTTGAAAAGATACGCGTTTAAGAGAATCAATACAAATACATAGAAGGAGAAGATCATGAACCTCAATCTGCAAAACAAGAAACTGCTGGGGATCAACGGACTCGGCAGGATAGGTAAGCTGCTCTTGTGGAACCAGATCCACCTGCGCAACTTTGAAGGTATTATCGTCAACTGCGGCAGGGAAGTGGGAAAGACCCTGGACGACCTGATCCAGGTGATCGAGACCGATTCTACCTATGGCAATCTGCACAAATTCCTGTTCGGATGCGTGGGCAGGAAAGCCGAGATCAAAATCCTGGATCCCGCCCAACAACTTTTGGAAATAGAGGGCATCCCGGTGAAAATCTTACGCACCGCCCGCGATCCCAAGGATATCAACTGGCAGGCTGAGGGCGTGCGCATAGTGGCCGACTGCACTGGTAATTTTGTGGATCCGAACCTTATGCCCGATGGCGGCAAACCCTGCCTGAGAGGCCATCTGGCGGCCGGAGCCGTGAAAGTGGTCACATCCGCGCCTTTCAAAAGCAAATCCGGCCCCATCGACCAGAATCCTGACGCCATAACAATGATCTATGGCATCAACCACGAGGAATACGACCACCGGAAACACAACGTGATCTCCGCCGCTTCCTGCACCACCACAGGCCTGGCCCACATGATCAAACCCCTGCTGGAAAACGAGGCGACATCAAAGATCATGACCGCCTGCATGACCACCATCCACGCCGCCACAAACACCCAAAGCATCCTGGATTCAGTACCCAAAACCGGGGCTTCAGACCTGCGCAAGTCACGCTCGCTGATGAACAACATCATCCTCAGCACAACCGGCGCGGCCAAAGCTTTGATGCAGGTGATATCCGAGATCAAGAGTGTGGGTTTCATGGCGGATTCGGTGCGCATTCCCACCAACACGGTGTCTCTGATAATCCTGAACGCCACCTTCCAAACCGGCCTGGACGATAAAAACGAAGCCATCGTCAACCGCGCGCTGCTCAATAAAGTGTTCAAGGATGCCTCAGAAACCACCCAAAAAGATTTGCTGATCTATACCGAAAGGCAAAATGTGTCGGTCGATATGATTGGCAGCCAGGCCGCGGTAACCATCGAAGCACATGAAACCGACACCAAGACCGGTTTCATTCCCGTCCCCAGGGAAGCCCTGGAAGCTGCCGGAATCAAGAATGGACTGGATGTGAAGGTTCCGGTGACCCATGCCAAGATCTTCGGCTGGTATGACAACGAACTTGGTTCTTACGTCAATTGCCTGAGCAGGCTAATCAGCCATATTGATAAGAATACACCCTGACAACTGAGAAAACACACCAATGAATAGCCCGGAGAAATCATCCGGGCTTTTTTTGCGCGTTATATTGGGAGGGATTAACCCTTAAGAGCCAGCTCTACAATAGTGCTGATCAGGTCGTTGAAGCCCAAGCCCACAGCTTTGGCCGCCATGGGAGTCAGGCTGAGTTCGGTCATACCTGGCAGGGTGTTGACCTCCAGGAAATAGGGCTTCTCCCCATCGTAGCGGAAGTCCATCCTGGCATATCCGGCACAGCCAAACGCCTGCCAGAGCCTTTCCGCGTATAGCTGCGCGAGCTGGGACAGCGACTCATCCACTTCGGCGGGAACAATATAGTCTGAACTGCCCTTTTTATACTTATTGCCATAGTCATACCAGCCGCTTTTGGGTTTGATCTCCACCAGGGGGAGGGCTTTGCCAGCCAAAACCGTCACCGTGAGTTCGCGCCCGGGTATAAACCTTTCCAGCAGGACGCTGGAAGAATACTGGAGCGCCAGTTGGACAGCAGGTTTGAGTTGTTCGATGCCCTCCACTTTGGTGATGCCCACAGAGGAACCGCCGTCGTTGGGCTTGGCGATCAGCGGCAGACCAAGATGGTCTGCTATTCCCTGGAAGTCGTTGGGATCATTGTAGTCCTGCAGATAGTCCCCGCGCATCAGAATGTGGTCTGGCACAGGTATTCCCTCGGCCGCCGCGATAAGTTTGGAGACATATTTATCCATCGTCAGCGCGCAACATTTGTATCCCGAGCCGGTATGGCGCAGCCCAGCCTGGGAAAGGGCGGCCTGTATCTCGCCGTTTTCTCCGGCTCCCCCGTGCAGGCCAAGGAATACCAGGTCGGAGCCGAAATCCTTGATCTGGCTAATCACTTGGCAAAAATCCCGTTCAGCCGCGGGATCGATTTCCAACACATCGTTACCCAGGGAGCGCAAAGCGTTGGCGACGGCTTTTCCGCTTAGCAGGGATATTTCGCGCTCGGAGGAATCCCCACCCATAAGAACTGTAATTTTATTCATAACTCTCACCTGTTTGTAATTTGGTAAAACACCTTCAACTGGAAGCCCATGGCGGCTTTGAAGCGTGCCACTTCAGGGTTGTTGGCACCGCAGAAATCCAGGCTGCGATACCTGCCTGCCAGCGTTTCCACCAGCAGTTTGCTGTGCAGGGTGCTGGCTCCCAGGCGCAGGTCTTCTTCCCTTGTGCTGCGCATGATGGTATAGGCAATGTCTTCGGCGAAGCCGCTCAGGACAATGTTGGAGCTCACAATCTCGCCGCCTTTCACCAGGTTGAATTGGCTGAGCAGCTTTTTTTGCTGTAACTGGCAAAGCCATTGCTCCAGTTCAGGGTATCCTATATTGAATTGTTTCCCTTTGCGGGTGTATAAGCTTTTATGCAGGTCAATGAATTGACGCGGGGCGAATCTCTCTTCCCAGGTGTAGTTCTGCTCCTGGGCCAACCTGAGTTTTTTGCGTTCGTCCTTGAGAAGAGAGAAAGGCTGGCTCAGGTTGTGCACAAATGTGTAAAGCGGCTTTGCCTTCAATCCGCTCCAGATGAAGCCCCGCACGTCTTTGTTATGGGGCGCGAGATTGAATTGCAGGCGGCGGTAGCGTCTTTTGAGATATTCTGCCACCTCGCCGGTTACACGAAGCTCATCCAATAGATTGCGATTGGGATCGCGCCCCTCTTCCCACCAAAACCACAAGCCCTGGTAGTAAACGCTCTGCGGCTGGATCAGACGGGATATTCCCAGGTTACGTTTCTCGAAGACAGGCAGAGCAGCAACCAACTGCTCACCCTTATAGCAGAGCAGTTGCCAGCATTTTATCCCGTGCAGGGATGCGACGGCCTGAAGAAAATCTGGGTGTATCCAGACCGGGATGGACGGGCCTAAACCCTCGTCTGACGGTTCGCGCAGCAGCAGGTCATACATATTTCTTAACCAGATTGAGGAGTTCCAGCAGGCGGAACGGCTTGACGATGTAGTCCGAAAGGCCTTCCCGCATAGCCTCTTGCACCTGCTCCAGATACTGGTAGCCGGTCATAATCAGGCAAAAAGCATTGGGGTCGAGCGTTTGGATGCTTTGCATCAACTGCAATCCGCTCATGCTTTTCATCACGCAGTCTATCATGATCAGGTTATACTTTCCCGGGGAGAATTTGATGAGCGCCTGGAATCCGTCTTCCGCGGTATCGACCTCAAAACCACGGGAAGCAAGGAACTCTCCAATTACCTCTCTTAACAGCCTGTCATCATCGACCAGCAGAATCCGGGAACTATTCAAGCAAACCTCTATGCACGATCTTGGCTTGGGTGCAAGACACCGCCAATATAGGCAGTTGCACTCCAGAACCAGCAAGGCAAGTTTCCCGTGCCTGTCCTAAAAGTCAATGAAAAAAACTCAAGCCAGGTTCAGATTGGCAAATAAGTTGCAATTTTCCACTTTTATATTGACTGGATTTGGCTTATATTATAAATGGAGAAACTAACTTTATGAGGTATCAATGAAAGGTAAAGTCAAATGGTTCAACAAGAATAAAGGTTACGGCTTTATTATAACGGAAGACAACAAAGAATATTTCGTGCACTGGAAATCCATCGTGACCAACTCGCCCAGGGATCTGAAAGTTTTGGAACAGGATGAGATTGTAACTTTCGACTTGATGGAAACGGACAAGGGAACCCAGGCAATCAACATTATCCGGGTCAATCCCTGATTTCCGCACCAGAAAAGCTGTTTCAGGGGCGAGAGCGATGCTTTTGCCCCGCTTTTTTGGCAGACGCAAATGCCTTTTCTTCCCACCAATCTGGCTGAAGCTAAAGCCCGTAACTGGCCTGAATTGGACATCATCATCGTAAACGGGGACGCTTACGTGGATCATCCCAGTTTTGGCGCGGCTGTGATTGGCAGATATCTGGAGGCAGCCGGATTCCGGGTCGGGATCATCCCCCAACCGGACTGGTCCAGGGACGAGGATTTTATGGCTTTGGGCAGGCCACGCCTGTTTTTTGGCATCACGGCAGGGAACATGGATTCCCTGGTGAGCAACTATACCGCTCAACGCAAACGCCGGAATGACGACGCCTACAGCCCCGGCGGAGTGGCTGGCCTGAGACCTGACCGCGCCACCCTCGTGTATGCCAATGCCCTGAAAAGGATTTACAAGAACGTGCCCCTGGTCTTGGGCGGCATAGAAGCCTCATTGCGCCGCATCGCGCATTACGACTATTGGCAGGACAAGGTGAGGGGAAGTCTGCTGGCAGACACCAAGGCCGATTTCCTGGTTTACGGCATGGGCGAAAAAGCCAGCCTGGAGATAGCTTCGGCGCTGCAAGCGGGAACGAAGCCAGAGCATTTGACCGACATCGGAGGCACGGTTGTCTTCAGCCCCCTGCCCCCAACTCCGGACAGTATGATCCTTCCGGACAACAAAGCCTGCGTGGACAAGCCGACCTTCAGGCGGATGACCATGCTGTTTGAGAACAACCATCAGGAACAAGTCTTGTATCAGCAGAATGGCGGCCGCTGGCTCAAGCACAATCCCCCCGCCGCCAGCCTGAAGCCGGATGAATTGGACGCCATCCACAGCCTGCCTTTTGAATACGCACCCCATCCGCGCTATCAGGGGGCAACAATTCCCGCCTTCGAGCAGATAAAAAGCTCAATCACATCACACCGGGGCTGTTACGGAGGATGCCATTTCTGCGCCATCTCCAGCCATCAGGGACGCCGCCTGCAATCGCGATCCAAAGACTCGATAGTTGCGGAAGCGAAATCGATGGTTTTGCGTCAGGGAAAGTCCGTGACCATCACAGATATCGGCGGGCCGACGGCAAACATGTACGCCTCTGCCTGCAAGCTGGATTTTCCCGCCAGTTGCAAGCGCGCCTCCTGCCTCTACCCCACCATCTGCAAGAACCTGTTGCCAGACCACCAAGCCCAGTTGTCTCTGTTGGGCGAGATCGAAAGACTGCCCGGAGTCAAGCACGTATTCATCGCGTCCGGAGTAAGGCACGACCTCGCTTTGCGAAGCCCCCAATACGTAGCGGCTTTGGCCACCAAATACACGGGGGGCAGGTTGAAACTGGCGCCGGAACATAGCGTTGACCGCGTGCTTGAGCTGATGGGCAAGCCATCGGTCAGCCTGTATGAGGAATTTGCCAAAGAGTTTTTCGCGGCCTGTAAAAAGGGCGGCATCAAGCGCCAGATCATCCCCTATCTGATAATTGGACACCCCGGAACCACCCTTCAGGACGCTCTGGAACTGCGGGCTTGGCTGATGAAGCACAATCTGCGCGTGGAACAGGTGCAGGAGTTTACCCCCACACCCATGACCGTGAGCACCTGCATGTATTATACTGGCCTGGACTACCAAACGGGGAAACCTATCCACATCCCAAAACCGGGTGAGATAAGGAAACAAAAGGAACTCGCGCTGTGGCACCAGTATCCGGATCGAAAGACCAGGACTGGGAAAAAAGGTAACACTCAAAACTGACTGCCTGTATCTCGTAACACTGTTTAGCTTGCCTTATTATAACTGGATATCTATTTTACCTTTTCACGGTTATTGCCAAAAGACTGGATCACGGCTCAAGCGGTTCACGCAGATCAGCGCGGATAAATGTCGCAGATTGGCGCGGATTGGTGTAAGTTAGGGGGCTGCCGAAGTCTGTTCGGCAGAGGCAACGGAGTTGCCTGTTTGGAAGAGACCTCCGGTCTCTGTGGCAAACAGATTTTGCCACCCCAGGGCACTGGATCACGGGTCAAACCCGTGATGACACAGTATGTAGTCTGGGTGTATTTTGTTTCGTTGTTTGGTGGTTGTTTCCAAAAGACTGGATCACGGGTAAGTCACCCCAGAGGGGCCCCGACTTCCCGTGATGACACAGAATATAGCTTGGTGGACTTGTTTCGGGGGCACCTTTCCACCATTTCATCTTTCCACCTTTCCACTGTTTTATCGTAGCACCTATATATTATGAGGGGATGGCTCTCATTTGCATCTTCATCTCCAACGTGGGTCTTCCTGGGGTCAACCTTATAATTTATAAGGATGACCTAAGGATGATGGCACAAAATCCAGTAGCAGCAAAGGAGGGCGCTATGAAGTATAATGCGGAATGTATAGGTTTATTTATGAGATTATCAAACAAATGATGCCTGTTGTTTTTGGACTGGACGCTGGTTTCGGAGCCTTTTCACCATTTCACCTTTCCACGGGTGTTTCCAAAAGACTGGATCCCGGGTCAAGCATGCGCTTGCCCGGGATGACGCAGCATATAGACTGATGGACTTGTTCCGGGACTCTGCTCCCTCTTCTATCCCTCGAACTTCTTCTTGTGAAACTTCATGCCTTTCATGTCCGGGTCGTTCCTCCAGTCTTTGGAGATTATCCCCTTGCGTGCCAGCCCGTCGTTCAGCCTCTCCAGAAACCATTCCCCGTCTAACGTTCTGGCTGGTTTTAAGGGCTGCGACTCTGCGGTCGATTTCTGCCTGGTGCTTGGTGAAGAATCCTTCATTGATTGTTCCTTCTTGTCTTTCGGCATATGTTCCTCCCTCTAATAGTTTAATCGGTGTTTCCATCAAAGCAAACAGCTTGTCGTCATAAACGGTTAGCGCGCCATCCGTCTTTTCAAAAATCTTTATGCGCTTCCGCCCATCAACATTGTTGTCAGCAACAGAGAAGTCAACCCTGTTATTGTTTTTATGGCGTTCCCAGAGTGAGACCAGGGTCGCCAGTACCCGTTTTATCATAGCTCTAATAAGTACAAATAATTAGGCGGTCTGTCTGATAATCTGTCTGCTGAGATTATCGGCAAACCGCCTGAAAACTGGTCGGGATGACAGGATTTGAACCTGCGACCACTTGAACCCCATTCAAGTACGCTAGCCGGACTGCGCTACATCCCGGACCTTGGAACCTAAAAAAAGGAGGGGCTGATTTTGACAAGCAAAATTTGTGTTTGACAGCCACGGCTGCTCCCCAAGGATGGTGCCGATATAGACTAAACACAGCCTCCAAAGGGATTTGGCAGGCTAGAATGAATTGAGGAGAGAGTTGTGAGCCTTGTCCGGGCACAAGACCTGGCTTTGGAATTTGGCGGCAATTACATCCTGCGGGACGTGAATTGCAGCCTGGAACAAAACAGCCGCGTGGGGCTAATCGGAGCCAATGGCTCTGGAAAAACCACCCTGATCAAGCTGATCCTGGGAATTCAGCAGCCCACATCGGGCGCCGTTGTGAAAGCCAGAAACTGCAAGATCGCCTATCTGCCCCAAAATTTCAAGCTGGATCAAAACCGCCTGATGCTAGACTACGTGAAAGATTCCCGTCCCGACCTGCGTGAGCTGTCACAGCAGATAGAGGGTCTTTCGCAAGCACTGGCGGACGGGTACAGCGAAAGCCTGGAAAACTCCCTCAACGCCAGGGTGGAACACTATACGGCCCTGGGCGGATATGAATTTGACAATGAGCTTAAATATGTCCTCACATCGCTGGATTTCCCTCCTACTGAATGGCACAAACGCTGCGGAGATTTCAGCGGAGGAGAGCAGACCCGCATCTGCCTGGCGGCTATCCTGCTTCAGCAATATGAGCTGCTGATCCTGGACGAGCCCACCAATCACCTCGACCTTGCCATGATTGACTGGCTGGAAAAGTATCTGCTCAAGCAGACTAAGCCTTTTCTGGTGGTGTCGCACGACCGGCGTTTTCTGGACAACACAGTCAGCACGATCTGGTGCCTGCGACAGGGCAATATCTCCATCACCAAGGGCAATTACTCTTCTTTCAAAGCCGCGGATGAGATCGCCCGCCTGTCGCAACAGCGCGAATATGAAAGGCAGCAAAAGTTCATCAGCGAAACCCAGGCCTATATCCAGAAGTTCATAGCAGGCACCCGTAGCGGCTCGGCAAAAAGCAGGCTCAAGATGCTCAACCGCCTGGAGATCGTAAAAAAACCCGGAGAGACGAAGGCGCTGAAGATCGATCTGGCTGTTTCCAAACGCAGCGGAAACGACATCTTTACCCTGAAGAACCTGAGCTTCGGCATTCCCGGAGTTCGCGAGCTGGCCAGGGACATCGATCTGAAGGCGCATTACCAGGACCGAATCTGCATTTTGGGCCCCAACGGCTGCGGAAAGACAACCCTGCTCAAGATTCTCTTGAGCGAACATGAGATCAGCGGGGGCACCCTCAAGACCGGGGCCAGCCTGGATGTGGGCTACTTCGACCAGCATCAGGTTCAGCTTGCGGAAGACCTGAGCGTGATGGATACCATCTGGCAGTTGGTGCCCCAAGCTCCCCAGGGATACGTGTTGAGCTGGCTGGCGCGTTTTGGTTTCAGGGGGGATGACGTGGATAAAATGGTAAGCGTCTTGAGCGGAGGCGAAAAATCCCGCCTCTACCTCTGCCAGTTGATTCACCAGAACCCCAATCTGCTGATCATGGACGAACCTACCAACCATCTGGATATAGACATGGCGGACGCCTTGCTGGAAGCGTTGAAACAGTATAAGGGCACAGTGATCTTTGTCTCGCACGACCGCTGGTTTCTCAGCGAGCTGGCCAGTAAGTTTTGGGTGTTTACCAAAGTCTCCGCCTCCTCCGGAATTCATACCACCGTCGTTGAACCGGATTGCGATTGGCAACAGGCCATCGCGCTGGCTTTTTCGGAACCGGAAAAGGAAAAGACCGTAGCCCCGCCCCGGGAAAAGAAAAAAAAGATCAATCCCTGGTATCTGGAACAGCTCCATCTGCGGATCGAGGAACAACAACAAATACTGGCCAGGCACAAAAACGATCTGGAATCCATCCACTTCCAGCTTTCAGACTCCGCCACCTACAACGACCAGGGCAGGGTACAAAGCCTGCAAAAAGAAATGTCCGGCCTGGAAGAGCAGATTCAGGCTATCCAGGCCCGTTTGAACGAACTTGAAGACCAGTATCTGATACAAAGTTATGAAGAAAACTAAACGCATCGGCTTCACGACCTCATTCCCGGTGGAGGTGATCTTTGCGGCGGGTCACATCCCGGTGGATCTGAACAACATCTTCATCGAGGGCAATGCTGCCCAGCACATCCGCAACGCGGAGCTGAAAGGATTTCCCCGCACCCTCTGCGCGTGGATCAAAGGCAATTTTGACGCTGCCCTCGCGGCAAATCTGGATGAGGTGGTGGGGATAGTGCAGGGAGATTGTTCCAACGGCGCCTCCCTCACTTCGATGCTCAAGGAAGAAAGCCTGCCCGTGTGGCACTTTTCCTTTCCCCAGGAGCGGGATTATACGGAACTGGACAAAGAGATCGCCAAGCTGGAAGAGCATTTTGGGGTGACCCGGGTTCAGACACTGCAAGCCAAGCGGCGGCTGGATTCGATCCGGAAAAAACTGGCCGTCCTGGATAGGTGGACCTCCCAGGAAAGGCTTGTAAGCGGCAAGGAAAACCACATCTGGCTGGTGAACTCCTCAGATTTCTGGGGTGATCCAGACCGGTTTGAGAGCGAATTGGATGCCTTCCTCAAGCAAGCCTCACAACGGCAGCCCATAGCCTGCAAATACCGCTGCGCCTACCTCGGCGTGCCCCCTATCTACAGCGACATCTATGACCGCCTGCGCGATCTGGATGCCGACGTGGTCTTCAACGAGGTTCAAAGACAGTTCTCCATGCCCCCGTTTGGTGATGATATTGTGCGGCAGTATCTTGCCTATACATATCCCTATAGTGTGTTTGAGCGTCTGGAGGATATCCAGACCCAACTGCGCGAGCGGCGCGTGGATCTTGTTTTCAGCTACACCCAGGCTTTTTGCCATCTGCAGATCGACAACATCCTGCTGAAAAAGCACCTTGACCTGCCCTTCCTTACTTTGGAGGGAGACCAGCCTGAAGAGCTGGATAGCAGAACCCTGCTGCGGCTGGAAAGCTTCTTTGAGGTGCATGGATGAAGAGGGTCGCCCTGGGCATAAGCGGAGGCATCGACTCCACCGTTTGCGCCCTGCTGCTTCAACAAAGCGGATATGAGGTGATTGGCGTCACCATGTCCATCTGGGATGAAAACTGCGCCCGGGGCGAGATCAGCGGCGGTTCTTGCTTTGGCTCCCAAGAGAAGGAAAACCTCGAGGCTGTCCGGATGGCTTGCGCAAAACTGGGGATCGAACACCATATAGTTCCCTTGCAACGGGAGTTTGCGACCTGTGTTTTGGACTATTTCCGCTCCACCTATCTGGCAGGCAAAACACCCAATCCCTGCGTTGTCTGCAACCAAAGCGTCAAGCTTGGCTTTCTGCCGCATCGTTTGAGGCAACTCGGCATCCACTACGATCTTTTTGCCACCGGCCATTATGTGCGCAACGACTATTCGGAGCAGGCAGGGAAATGGCAGCTTCGCAAAGCCAAAGACCCCGGTAAAGACCAATCCTACTTTCTTTGTTATCTTACTCAGGAGCAGCTTGCCAACACGATCTTCCCCCTGGGGAACCTTACCAAGAGAGGGATTCGGGCTTTGGCTGCCAGGCATGGCATGGACTTTATCCTCACCAGAAAAGAGAGCCAGGACTTCCTTGGCAGCAACCAGTATCCCCTGCTTTTCACGGATGATTCTTTTGAACCGGGAAAGATGGTCGATCCAGAGGGTAAAAAAGTGGGAACCCACAAAGGCATCATCCATTATACCGTGGGACAAAGGAAAAACCTTGGTTTGAGCGGAAAAGCTGAACCCTGGTATGTCATCTCCCTGGATGCAGCAAGCAATCAGGTTATGGTTGGGCCCAAACAGTATCTTTTCAAAGACAGACTGACTGCGCAACGCGTCAACTGGCTTTCGATAGACAAACCTGACAGTGAAATAATGGCGGAAGCAAAGATCCGTTTTGGCCATGATGCCGCTCCCTGCCGGATCACACCGACTGCTGAAGATGAAGCAGAGCTTGTGTTTGACACTCCTCAACTCTCCATAACCCCTGGCCAGATAGTGGTCTTTTATATGGGTGACCTGCTGCTTGGTGGCGGAATTATTAAGTAATATTTATTGCACGGATGCAACACCCGTCATCAAGCAACTCATTCCATCACAAACAGATATCAATCCCGAATATTCTATTTGACACAAAGCAGTGAGGAAAAAAGAGTGGGATATCATGAAGACAGTAAAATGGGATCTTGACCTCAACCATGAACGGCTTGAAGCGCTAAAGGGCTGGGCTTTTTTCTGCATACAGGGTGACACTGGCCCCCTGTTGTGCGGCTACACGCCCAATCTGGCTAAACGCCTGAGCCTGATCCTCAAGAAAGCTGAGGAAGAAAACATCTACCGTCAGGTGTGCCAGCAAGCAAGCTCCCTGCAATATGAGTTTTATCCCCAGGCAATGCAGGCTCTGCTGCGCCACAAGGTCTATTGCCTGCAAAACCAACCTGCTTTCCAAAGTAAAATCCTGCCTTGGGAAAACTACTGCTATCTGGCCTTGGATGCTTATCGCTTTCCCTTTGTGAGCATGCAGTCATACACCGATGACGACTGGTTTTACATTGGCCCCTGGCGCAGCAGGTTCTTTCTGGCAGATGTCATGGACAGCCTTTCGCGAATCTTGAAAATTCCCTTTTGCGAGACGGGCACATTCCCCTGCCACAAGCTTGACAGCCAGGTCTGCAAAGGCTATTGCCTGGCCCTGCAAGAAGGGCTTTCGCAAAAAGCAAGGCCGGATCTGGACAAGCTTCAGACGCTGTTGGAAGAAGCCTTTACACATCCGGATAATGGCATTTTGGAATTGGTGGCTAAAGAACGGGACAACTACTTCGATGATCTGGAGTTTGCCAAGGCGGATTTACTCAACGATGAAGTGGAAATCTTGGAAAAATACCGTGCATGGCTTGAATTTCTCATCGCCAGCAAGTCGATAGCCCTTGATGAGCCGGATTTTTCCGTTGAAGGTGGAATGCTGAGAACCTGTAAGCTGGATGGTAAGCTCTATGAGTTTGCGCGGCCCGCGCTATCGTTCAGGCCCAACGAAAAACTGGCGCTGAATCTGCAGGATGTGGATGAGGCATGGATTGTTTATCAACACCTAAAAACGAACCAAGGATCAGTATATGTATAAAAAGATCAGTGAATTAGAGATTGTAAAAAACAGCAAGCAAGGCAAGGTGAGGGATATCTATGACCTGGGCAATGAGCTTCTGATAGTGACTACCGACCGCATCTCCGCCTTTGATGTGGTATTCGCGGAGGAAATTCCCGGTAAAGGAAAGATACTCAACCAGATCGCCCTGCACTTTTTTGAGCTAACCAGGGATATCGTGCCGAACCACCTGATCAGCGCGAAAGTTCAGGATTATCCAGCAGAATTCGCTGAGTACAGGGACTACCTGGAAGGCCGCAGCATGTTGGTGAAGAAGACCCGGGTTATCCCCTTTGAATGTATCGTTCGGGGCTACATCAGCGGCTCTGCATGGGCTGAATATGCCAGGAACGGAACCGTAGGCGGCATGATGGTGGCGGAGGAACTGAAGGAAAGCCAAAAGTTTGCGCATCCTCTGTTTACGCCATCCACAAAAGCTGAAGCCGGGCATGACGAAAACATAAGCTATCGTGATATGCTGAACTGCATGGATGAGCGTATAGCGGTATTTTTGAAGAACAAGTCGCTGGCAGTTTATAACTTTGCCCATGAGATGCTGCTCAAGGTGGGGATCATTCTGGCGGATACCAAATTTGAATTTGGCACCATAGGAAACAAGATTTACCTGGTTGACGAGATTCTGACTCCCGATTCATCAAGGTTCTGGCCCGCCGAGAGCTATGAAGTGGGAAAAAGCCCCGCCAGCTATGACAAACAATATATCCGCGACTTTCTGACCCAAAGCGGTTGGAACAAACAGCCTCCTGCTCCCCATTTACCAGATGAGGTGATCCGCAAAACCCTGGATAAGTATGAGCAGATCAGAAAAATAATCATTGGAGATTGAGAGCCGCATGATGACAACGATTTGCCTCGTCGATGACGAAGAAGAATTGATTTCGAATTTGAAAATAGAACTTGAATCGCTGCGTCCGGACTGGAGGATTCTGGCATATTCCAATGGTATGGATGCTCTCAGGCAGATAATCCAGGGCAGGGTGAACCTGCTGGTCACCGATATCGCCATGCCCGATATGGACGGATACGAACTGTATTGGAGAGTCAAAGACCACGACCCCTCGATTCCCGTGATCATGATGACCGGATTCGGCTATGACCCCAACCATGTGCTGGTGAGGGCAAAGTCCGACGGCCTCAAGGATGTTCTGTATAAACCTTTCGATACCGAGAGGCTGATAGAGCTTATAAATCACAAACTCACAGAAGGGAAGTGATTTGTCCAGCCAGGACTTGATATCCCGGCATTTGTTGCGCAGATCCTGGCTGAGCAGGGCGTTGATCCCGCTCTCCCAAATAAACGCCTTCTATCAGAGGATACGCAGGAAAAAAGCGGCGCAAAGCGCCTGGCGAGCCCCCTGCAAGGTGATCAGCATCGGCAACATCACCAGCGGAGGCAGTGGCAAAACCCCCTTTTGCATATATCTGGCCCAATTGCTCCAGGCAGAAGGGATCGCGATGGCAGTCTCGCACAGAGGCTACAAGGGCGCGCTTGAAAGCACTCCCACCCTGATATCCAGGGGTGCTGGCTCCCTCTACGATGTATATGACACGGGAGATGAAGCCGGCCTGATCGCTAGGCGTCTGTCCGGAATTCCGGTTGTGGTTGGCAAAGACAGGCGAGCGGCCCTGATTCTGCTGCTGTCGCAGTTTCCGGCAACCGATGTGGTGATCCTGGACGATGGTTTTCAACATCAGAAAGTGGCGCGGGATATAGATTTTGTCTGTTTCGACTCGCAAACTGGCCTGGGCAACGGGTTATTGCTGCCGGCAGGTTATCTGCGGGAGCCTCTCGACGCCATCGCTCCCGATGATGTATTAATTGTGAACAATAAAGGACAGCGGACTCCCAGTCCAGCCTTCCTGGCTCAGTTAAAAAAACAGTCTGAGCAGTTGTTTCATTGCCAGATAGCCCTGTCTGCCTACGTGGATACGGCTGGCGCAACTGTGGCGGCGGAAGACCTGGCGCAGGAGCGCTGTGTACTGGTCAGTGGAATTGCCAGTCCAGCATCGTTTTCAGAAGCTGTTGCAGCTTCCGGGATCAAAGTACGGAAACATTTAGTCTATGTAGATCATTATCATTATTCGGATCCCAAAGTGATAACCAGGATTGCCGCCCTTTGCGGGAAGCTGGGCGCCACACGCTTGATCTGCACC
This sequence comes from Candidatus Cloacimonadota bacterium, assembly GCA_035450685.1. Classification (GTDB taxonomy): domain Bacteria; phylum Cloacimonadota; class Cloacimonadia; order Cloacimonadales; family Cloacimonadaceae; genus Syntrophosphaera. The sequence goes on from DAOTNF010000022.1 coordinate 32,432, forward strand.
GAAAAGGATCTGATGAAGCTGAACCGCTATTCCCACCTGCTTCCACCTTTGGTGGCACTACGTATAGATACCGCGTGCACCGAGCAAGAACAACTTCTATCCCTAATCTTGAACAGGCTGAACCTTGCACATATCTCTGGATAAGATCCAACTGATCCACTTTTTCCTGATATCGTTTCTGGTATCGCGTCTCATGATCCGCCATAAGCTGCCTGAACGCTTGTTGTACTGGCTGTTCGAAGAAAAGCATATCAGCATCTCCAGGCTTGCCCTGATCATCATCCTCTCCACATCACTGCTGTCGGCCGTGATAGCCAATGTGATCTCGCTGCTGGCTGTCTTGCCTGTAATCTTGCTGTTGCAGGAAGAATACACCGGTAGTGATAAGAATAAGCGTAAGTTTTCCACCATGATCATGCTGGCCGCGATCTGGGGAGCCAATATCGGCGGCATGGGCATGTTGACCGGGACCACTACCAATGGCGTGTTGATTGGGATGCTGGAAACCTTCCATTTCCAAGAGAGCGCTTCCTTCACATTTCTCTCCTGGTTGATCTGGGGTCTGCCTTTGAGCCTGCTGTTGTGTGTTTTGGGATGGCTGGTGCTCAGGATGGTGTTTCAGCCCGAGAGCAAGCTGTCAGGCAGCAGCATCAGGGCAAGGCTTCAGCAGCCTGAGAACTCGACACGAGGCCAGAGAATCACCATCTGGCTGGCATTGTTCTTTATCTTCAGCTCTGCTCTCCTCTCGCTGGCCATGAGTTTACTGAAACAGCACGGCAGCCTGGTGTATGCGGTTACCGTTGTCTGGACCCTCCTGTATCTGTGGATTCTGTTTGTGCCTAAGTTCAATTTGACCGAAGGAACTAAGTCTCGTCTGCTAAGGTATCAGGATGTTATCCATGGTATTCCCGCCCGCGGAATACTCTGGATGTTGATAGGTGTGGCGGTGACCGTGGTGCTCTATTTTTTGGGAATACCAAAAGCCATTGCTACTGCCGCCATGAATTGGGTTCAGGCAGATCATTCGCTACTGATGCTTTTGATTATAATCGCCCTTGTGACGACCTTTGCCACAGAGATTGTGAGTAATTCGGTGATCCAGATCGCCATGTTTGTAACCCTCTTTCCTCTGAGCAGGGCCTGTCCGCAGATATCCACGGAAATAATGCTGATCATCACTCTCACTTCCACCTGCGCCTTTATGACACCTATCGCTACTCCCAGCAATGGTTTGGGGTTTGGAACGGTAAAGAATATCTCCCTGGGTTATATGCTGGTTGCCGGATTTGTGATGAACCTGGCCAGCGCGGTGCTGATCAGCCTCTGGGTGCACTATGTGGTGCCCATCGTTTTAGCCTGGTTCGCATAGGCGACCCACTGGGCTGCTGCCGCTATAGCCGCGGTTTCCGCTCTGGTGATCAGGCTACCCAGGGTTATCGACCGCAAACCTGTAAAAAGCCCATACTCAGCCTCTCCCCAACCCCCTTCCGGACCGATCAGGAAACAAGGCCTGGCTGAACTGTCCAGCCCCGCCTGCCAGATCCAGACACCATCCCGCCTTTCCGAACAAAGCACGGGAGTGAAACCCTGCCTGTCAATCTCCCGCAAAGCCTCCTCCAGATTCAGAACGGGATTCACCCCGGGCAGCCAGGGATTATCGCATTGCTTGACCGCCGCCAGCGCCAACCTCGCAAAGCGTTCAACCGTGTTTGAACCGCCCTGGCGCACCGAATACTGGGTTTGCATGGGAAAGAATTTTGTGGCCCCTAACTCTGTACACTTTTCCACCAGCAGTTCATCATGCCTGTTTTTGAGCAGGGAAAAGGCAATGGCAAATGGATGCTCTGGCGGCTGAACCTCAGTTGTCTCCAGGATTTTCAAACACGCTGCCCGGCTGGTTATGGACAGCAACTCCGCCCTGGCTAAAAAACCAGCTCCGGAATTCAAAAGGATAGGTTCCTGCTGGCGGCGTTTCGTCACCTTCAAATGGTGGAACTCCTCATTCTCCAGCCAAATGGTGTCTTCCCTGGCCAGCTTGTTCAATCCGGGAAAGTAGTAGGAAGGCATTTGCTTGCTGTTTAGGTAAAGAAATCTCTCAGCTTGTCGCGAAAGCTCTTGCCTGGCTTGAGCACCCTTTTGTTGTCAAATTCGCGGATTTTCTGATACAGCTCTGTTTCCTCCCGGGACAGCCTGGTGGGGGTAATCACGTTCACCCGCACAATCAGGTCTCCCCTGGAGTATGAATTCAGGCCCTGGATGCCTTGTCCCTTGAGGCGAAACAGCCTTCCGCTCTGTGTCCCCGCAGGAACCTTCATCTTGGCGTTGCCGCTCAAAGTGGGCACCAGGATTTCATCCCCTAAAACAGCCTGGGAAACATTGATGGGGAACTCGAGGATTATATTGTTGCCGTCTCTTTCAAACACATCATCCTGCTTTTCGTGGATCAACACCAGAATGTCGCCGTGCGAGCCTTTGCGGGGGCCGATATTGCCCTGTCCGCGCAGGCGTATATACTGATTCTCTTCCACCCCTGCAGGGATCTTGACCGTGATTTCCTTGACCTTGCCCATCCTGCCTTCGCCGTAGCACTTGCTGCATTTGTTTTGGATGATCTTGCCTTCGCCACGGCAGGAAGGACACTCGGAAACGGTCTGCATCTGGCCAAACAAAGACTGGCGCACAGTGCGCACCTGGCCGGTGCCACGGCATTGGGTACAGGTGTCCACCTTGCCATTGGCGCTGCCACTGCCGTCGCATTTGTCGCAGGCGTCCTTCACGCTGATCTTTATCTTTTTCTCCGTGCCCAGAGCGATCTCTTGTAAGGTGAGCGACAACTCTATCTGCAGGTCTTCGCCCCGGTTTGAGCTTCTGCCGCGGCCGCCGCCGAATCCCCCTCCCCCAAACAGGGTGTCGAAGATCGAGCTGAAACCTCCGCCAAACAGGTCACTGATATCATCGAACCGGCTGAAATTGCTCCAACTGAAGCCGCCGTTGCCAAACTGCTGGTCGATGCCCGCGTGGCCATATTGATCGTAGATCTGCCTTTTATCTTTGTCGGACAGTACCTCATAGGCTTCGGATGCTTCTTTGAACTTCTCTTCAGCCTCTTTGTTATCCGGGTTCTTATCGGGATGAAACTGCATCGCGAGCTTGCGATACGCCTTCTTTATCTCTGCTTCATCCGCGGTTTTGGGTACACCCAACACCTCATAATAATCTCTTTTGCTCATTTAATCTCCAAAAACCTGATAAAGAAGCGGGCGGGCATAGTCGTTGCAGACTAAGCCTGCCCCACTACTTTGAAAACAAGCTCTATTTATCGTCCACCACTTCAAAATCGGCGTCGATGGGCTCGTCTTTACCGGATTTATCTTCCTGTTGAGTTCCGCTCTGGGCGAAATCTTCCGGATTCACTCCGGCTGCATTGGGATCAAAGCCCTGTCCGCCAGCTTCCTGGCCTTGCTGCGCCTGCGAGTAGATGATCTCACCCAGGCGTTGCGCTTTTTGAGCCAGTTTTTCCTTGATGGATGCCAGTTCTGAAGCTTCGGTGGCTTTTTCCATTGCTTCTTTGGCGCTTTTCAGCTCGGCTTCCAGTTCGCTGCGTTCAGTATCTGACAGTTTGTCGCCATACTCTTTCAGGCTCTTTTCGGTTCCAAAGATCAGGCTGTCCAGTTCGTTTTTGGCAGTGATGAATTCCTGGCGCTTCTTGTCTTCATCGGCGTGCATCTCCGCATCCTTGATCATGCGTTCGATGTCTTCCTTGCTGATGTTGCCAGCCCGGTCAATGACGATCGACTGCTCTTTGCCGGTGCCTTTGTCCTTGGCTGCCACGTGCAGCAATCCATTAGCGTCAAGATCGAAAGTGACTTCGATTTGCGGAACTCCGCGGGGCGCGGATGGAATGCCGACCAGATCAAATCTGCCCAGAGATTTATTGTCCTGCGCCATAGGCCGTTCGCCTTGCATGACATTGATCGTAACCGCTGTCTGGTTGTCTGCGGCGGTCGAAAAGATCTGACTCTTTTTGGTGGGTATGGTGGTATTGCGCGGGATCAAGGCCGTCATCACACCCCCCAGGGTCTCGATGCCCAGGGTAAGGGGCGTCACGTCGAGCAGCAACACTTCGCTGACGTTGTCATCGCCGGAAAGGATGGCACCCTGGATCGAGGCTCCGGTCGCCACCACTTCATCCGGATTCAGGCTGCGGTTGGGCTTCTTGCCAAAGAACTTTTCCACGGCATCCTGCACCGCTGGAATGCGGGTGCTTCCACCCACCAGCAGCACTTCCTGAATGTCGCCCACGCTCAGTTTGGCGTCGTCCAGGGCTTTCTTGCAGGGTCCAAGGGTGCGTTGCACCAAATCTTCAGTAAGCCGGTTGAACTCGGCGAGGCTCAGATCAAGGTTCAGGTGTTTGGGTCCGGTGGCGTCTGCCGTAATAAAGGGCAGGTTGATGTTTGAGACCTGGGTTCCGGAAAGCTCGATCTTGGCCTTTTCAGCCGCTTCTCTCAAGCGCTGCATGGCCATGGGATCGCGGGATAGATCGATGCCTTCCTGCTTTTTGAACTGATCGAGGATCCAATCTATGACCCGCTTGTCAAAGTCGTCGCCGCCCAGATGGGTGTCGCCGTTTGTGGAAAGCACTTCCACCACTCCCTGGGATATATCCAGGATCGAGATGTCAAAGGTGCCTCCACCCAGGTCATACACTGCCACTTTCTGTTCTTTTTTATTTTCCATGCCATAGGCCAGAGCCGCGGCAGTGGGTTCGTTTATAATCCGCTTCACATCCAGTCCGGCGATCTTGCCGGCGTCTTTGGTGGCCTGGCGCTGGTCATCATTAAAATAAGCCGGCACGGTGATGACGGCTTCCGTGACAGGCTGTCCCAGATAGGCTTCCGCGGTTTCCTTCATCTTGGTGAGGACCATCGCGGAGATTTCCTGCGGAGTATAGTCTTTGTTTTCGGTGTCGATATGCACCGCCGCCTGTCCCTTCAGGCCAGATTTGACTTTGAAGGGAACCTGCTGGATTTCGCTTCCAACCTCGTTGAACGCCCGCCCCATGAAGCGTTTGATCGAAAACACGGTGTTTACAGGATTGGTGACTGCCTGACGCTTGGCCAGTTGGCCGATCAGACGCTGTCCATCTTTGGTAAACGCCACCACAGACGGAGTTGTGCGTCCGCCTTCGGCGTTGGTGATCACCACCGGTTTCCCGCCTTCCACAACTGCTACGCAGGAGTTAGTCGTTCCAAGGTCTATTCCAATTATTTTTCCCATTTTTCCTCCATGGTACTTATATCTCAGTTTACTTTTATTTCTATTGTTTCAGAACCGTCTCCGCTGGAGCTTTCTTCACTTTCGCTTTCCGGGTCCGGTTCCTGTTTTTCTTGCTCAATTTTGCCGGAAGATACTGCCACCCTCACCGGGCGCAACACCTTGCCGTTCATCAGGTAACCGTTTTGGATCACGGCTGCCACAAGGTTTTCCTCATACTCGCTGGGGATGTGTGCCAGGGCATCGTGCAGGGAGGGATCAAACTCCTTTCCCAGGGCATCGATCCTGACAACCCCTTCTTTTTCCAAAACAGTGCGTAACTGCTGTTCGATCATCTGCACGCCGACCACAAAGCTGTCTGTCTTCTTTTCTTCGCTCACCTGCTGCAAAGCCCGCTCAAAGTTGTCGGATACGTCGCAGATTTCCAAAGCCAGCTTCTGGGTGGACAGCTTGATCCAATCGCTTTTTTCCTGAATGCTGCGCCGGCGGTAGTTCTCAAACTCTGCCATGCTGCGCAGGTATTTATCTTTCCATTCGGCGCACTCTTTTTCCAAATCGGCAAGCTTCGTGTCCATCTCTTTCTTTTCCAGTTCAGATTCCGGTTCTGCTGTCTGTTCTTTCTGGCACGCCATTTCTTCCGCGTCCATGTTCAGCTTGTCTTTCTTCTTCTTCGTTGACATCCTTGTTACTCCTATTTGACAACCATCATGCCTTTGCGTGTGGTTTCGGTGATGGTCTTGGTGATATCCCTGATCAGGGGAATCAGCTTTCGGTAGTCGGTGCGCAAGGGTGTGACCACACCCAGATAGCCGGGTATGCCAAACACTTCATAACGGCCGAAGATCACGCTGAAGGCTGACCACTCCGGAACGTTGAAGTCTTCACCCATCAGGATCCTGGCTCCAGCGCCCGCATCCGACTTGCGCATCAGACTCAGCAGGCTGTCCTGCCTTTGGATGAGGTTCATAAAGCTCAGGATCACGTGCTTGGAATCAAACTCCGGCTGTTCCAGGAAATTGATGCTGCCGTCATAGTTGATATAGAAATCGCTGATATCGATAAAAGCCTTGTGCAGCTCGCGCAGAAACATGCTCACCAGGGCGTTGTCCTGATACATGTTTTCCCGCATCTCCACCAGCACTTTGTTGGCAATGTCATAGATGCGCAGTCCTGCCAGTTCGTCATTCAGATAACGCACCAGTTTCCTGAGCTGGCCTTCGGTGATCTCATAATCGAGCTTCATGACAACCGTCTTGTCCAAGCCGGAATCCAAACTCATCACAAATATATACTTGCGGTTGCCGATCGAAAACACATCCAGCTTGGCCAGATATCCGTTGGATACTTCTGGTTCGGCCACAAAACTGAGCTGATCCGTCTCCCTCGCCAGCAGTTGCATGATGTAATGGAGCGCCAGGGGCGTATCTTTGTAATGCTTGATCAGCATCTCGCGCAGCAAGTCCATGCCCCGGAATGTCACCTTGTTGTGCTCGGGAGCTATCATTTGCAGATATTGCCGGTAGCCCTTGATGGTCGGAATCCTGCCCGCTGAGGTGTGAGGCTGATAGATCAGGTTCTTCTCTTCCAGCTTCATCAGATCCAGGCGCAGCGTAGCCGAGCTCACCTCCTGCAAATACTTTTCGTTCAGGACGCGAGACGAAACCGGCTCATTGCACAATATGAATTCATCAACAAGAGCCGTCAGGGTCTGATTGAGTCTGAGCTGATTCTTTTTCATTAATTCATCACCATTGTTGTTTTAACTTAGCGCTCGCACTCCATAAGTGCTAAGCTCAAGGACAAACTAATCGGAATGCGATAATTGTCAATCTAAAAGTGAGAGTGCTAAAAAATATTTTCAGGGGATTGGCAGAACTAAGCCGGTATTCGTTCCCAGACCGTTATAAACCCTCACCCAAACTTCAAATGGCACTCACTTGTAAAAACAGGGATAACGCCTTACACTAATTCGCTTTCATCAAGCTATTATTTGCAATTTGTAATTTGACATTCTCTGGTAAAGTCCGTGGAATGATGAAATGCTGAAAGAAGCCCCGAAACAAGCGTCAACAAGCTACATACCGTGTCATCCCGGGCAGACGGGGCCCCTTTGGGGGTGGCTGACCCGGAATCCAGTCTTTTAGAAACAACCAACCCGACACCGAAATAAAGCACACCAAACCACAAAACCGTGTCATCCCGGGCAAGCGTGCTTGACCCGGGATCCAGTCTTTTAGAAACAAGCGCAAATCCAAACCCCAATAACCCCAATCCGCGGCAATCCGCGCCTTTTATCTGCGTCAATCTGCGTGAACCGTCTGACCCGGGATCCAGTCTTTTAAGGCTTCAAACAACCACCATAAACATCACCTGATAAGGGTAACCTTTTTACTCAACGCCCCTATCCCATTGACCTTCAGGTTGAGAATGTAAACACCGCTGGAACACTGCCTGCCAGATCGTAAGGAAGCAGGCCAAGGCCCTCCGTGTCCGGAGTCCCGCCGTTGATGCAGGGTGAGGCGGCGGAAAGGCTGTAATAGAGCGGATCGTTGGTATCATCACCACCCAGAAAGAGGGGGTTGCCAGTGATATTGGTATCAGAGTAGTTAATTGTACAACCAATCCATGGCCAAATATCGCTATAACCATTCCTGATCAGGTTGTTTTCGAGGGTCAATGTAGTGGGGATACCTGTCCCATCCATGGGATTGATGGCGATTTCCTTGGACCTGTTGTTATAAAATATGCAGTTGGAGATTGTTACATTCCCATTTACCATCAGAGCTTCGCCGTTACCGGTATGCCCGGAAAAGGTGCAATTGGTGATGTTCATCTCCGGATATGTGTGTCCAACTATTAACACACCTCTTTCGTTGCAGTTTATATTCGAAAACAAACAGTTCCGGAACGTATAATACTGTTGTGATTGGGGATTTAAAACTCCACCAAAACAAATAGCCTGAGCATCATCATCCGCCATTGATAGATTAGTAAATATTGAATTCTCTACTGTAAAACTCTGTCCTGCCGATGTCCATATTAAAGGCTTTGCCCACACTTGATTACTGGTATATGTTGATGCTGCGTTTCTGAAAACTGAGTTCCGGATTGTTCCGGTGATGTAGCCATCATTGTATAACAGCCCTAATTGATCAGTTGTTATGTCCTCTACAGTAATATTCTCCCATAAGATATTAGAAGCTCTTCTTATATTCACCACTGCATAAGAATACGGCTTCAGGTCATGCATCCTGAGGTTTTTCAGTTGCAGTGCTTCTTCCTCAAAGCTCCAGATCGCGCAACTGTTGTCCGATCCGGCGGAAGTGATGGACAGATCCTCCAGGCTGGCATTGCTCTGGTAAAAACTGGTAAATACCCGTAATGCGTTGTTAGTTACATTGGAATAAAATGGGTCCATTTCACCCACTACCTGAGTATCTTCAATCCCCGCTCCCCTGACCCTTACCCAGCTTTTCAGGGGAATTGGAAACACCTGCTGGTTGGTAGTTCTGGAATAAGTCCCCGGTAGAATATGCACCGTCTTAGGGTTCGAGCTGTCGGAGGCGACCCTGTAAACTGCCGTTCTGATCGTCTTGAGGGCTGTCGCGGGACTCAAACCGTCGTTGGCGTCGTCTCCCTCCGGAGACACGTAGAGGTCGTGGTTAATCTCCTGGTGATGGAACGCCTGGGCGTCGATGGTCAGTTCAAACTCATTGCCAGAAGTCCTGTAAGCCGCGGCGTAGAAACTGCTGGGATTGGCTACCGTGAACATTTCGAGGGGAATGCTCAGGTCGTTGTTGATCGAGTTGGCAACAATATCCTGCCCTGCCCCGGCTGTATTGTTGTATATGGAACAGCGGTTAAGCTGATCAAAGGTGATATTGACATCTCCCATATTGCCATTGATATATATACCACCTGCCATTTTGTAAGCATAATTGTTGAATATCCGAACTCCACTCAAGACAGTTGTGCATTTAAAAACAATCATTCCTGCTCCTTCAACAGATTGATTGCCCGTAATGACACAATTGCTGATAACAGAGGTTGAATACCTGTCGAGCAAAATACCTACTCTGCAATTTGTTATAGTAAACCCCCGGACTTTTATATTTCGAACATTCTCATTTACCCTTAATCCCGACGATATCAAACCTCCGTCAATGACTGTACTGGCAATAAAGGAAGAATCTGAAGTTATCGCTTCCAAACTGAACAAACTAATCGTGTTGCCTCTGATTCGAATATTCTCAGTGTATGTTCCAGGATATACTAAAACAGTATCCCCGGGTGATGATGCCGTAACCGCCGTTTGAATGCTTGTATATTGCCCCGCTCCGTTGATATCGACGATTCTTGTTACGGCACGCAGCCCCATGCCCATCAAACACAACAGCCCGGCTATGATCCATCTATATCTTTGCATGTCAACTCCCATAAGCGGGGAGGGCATAAAGCTGTGCCCCAGATGCTGGCGCAAGACTCCACCCCTTGTTTTTACGGCTCTTTGAGGGCATACGGCACTCCTCGTTACTAACAATCTTATTATTGCAAAGCTACTAAGCGCATTTTATCATCTGATAATTACAGGTCAAGTTCTATTTTCTCTTTGTTGGCATCCGCGGCTGACGCCGTATGATATTCTTTCTTTTGCATTATCACAATTGGCTTACGTTGTGTATGATACTCTTTCGCCTTCAGATACACAATTTGCTCTCTGTCCGCATGAAGTCCAAGAGCCAACTTGTCTGGAGGCAGTTTGCAGTCTGGTAAGGCTCTTGAACTCCATGCTGGCTGTGTTTGGAGTTCGAGACGGCAATATAGGTTTCATGCTTATGCAAGTCCTGAAGCCGGCTCGGACTTCAAACATTATTATCAAACACTGGCTCCCAGCTCAAGCGGTTCACACATATTTACGCGGATAATATAAGGGCTGCCGAAGTCTGTTCGGCAGAGGCAACGGAGTTGCCTGTTTGGAAGAGACCTCCGGTCTCTGTGGCAAACGGACTTTGCCACCCCTGGGCAATGGATCACGGCTCTTAGGCCGTGATGACATGGTTTGGGGTCTGGTGGGGTCTGTTTTTGGACTGGGTGGTAGTTCTAATCGGCGCTATGCAAGCGCCGGTACAGTACAGGCGGTCGCTGAACCGCCTTGTTCCATCATTCCACCTTTCCACGGGTATTTCCAAAAGACTGGATCCCGGGTCAAGCAAGCTTGCCCGGGATGACACGGTATATAGCCTGATGGTTCTTGTTTCGGGGGAACCT
>DAOTNF010000023.1:0-42078 GCA_035450685.1 Candidatus Cloacimonadota bacterium
ATGGTGACAGCGAAATCATTTTAGAAACAAACGACAAACAATATGAGATTCTGGATTCCGACCTCAGAGTCCGCGCCCGCTTCGCCAGTCCGTTTGAATCCGATGACCGGGTTTCGGTAAGCATAGTTCAAAAGGGATATGGCGAGCACAAGCTGATTGCCTTGCACATCCCCACCAAGATTGTGTTTATGGATTACACTTCCGTGGACCCGCTCACCCTCCTGGCCAGGGGTTACAAGGCTGCCGCGTTGCCGCTTAGTCTGCTGTTTTTAGCAGGTTGCCTGCTGTTGGTCATGCACACCCAACGTCGGCGCAAGCTGTGTATCAAAGCCGCCAATAGCGTTGAACAAGGCGTGATACTAATGAGTGGCAAAGACCGGATCCGCTTCTATAACCGCTATGTCCAGGAACTGCTATCCGAGGGATTGCCTCCGAATTTGGAGCAGAGGCACAAAAGCCTCAAGCGGTGTTTACCCGCGCTTTCCGAAACTTTGCGGCGCTTTTGCCTGGTCAAAACCGACTCGCAGGACAGTGTCATGAATCTGGGCGCCAAGCTCATCCCCCACAAGGTGATGATCTACAATCTGCACGGGTTGCGCCTGCGCTATCTGGTCACACTCCAGCCGCAGTTCACCAATTCTGACATTATCCAGGAAAAACTTGCCTGGGCAGACACCGCGCGCAGGCTGTCCCACAATGTCCGGCGGCATATCTCAAACGTGATCTGGGCCCTCAACCCCCTGCAAAATGATGAGAACCTCAGCGATGGCGGCAGGGATAATGCCGGGACCATCCGCAGAGAGGTGGAAAAGATCAGGGTCTTCACCCACGCTTTCCAGCGCTTCACCGAGATACGGGATAACGAACTGGAGACCCAGGACATCATCCCCTCGGTGGAACACTGCATCAGCCGCATCAATCTGCCGGGCAACATCAATCTGATCAAGGACTGGTCGCTCAATTCCATCGCCACCCTCTTTGAACCCATCCGCTTTGAGGAAGCCCTCGGCAACCTCATCCACAACGCGGTGGACGCCATGCCCCAGGGCGGCACCCTGCACATCACCGTGAGGCATTTTCCGCTCCACGAAAGCCCGAAAGGTCCGCTCACCGTGCTGGTGGAGGTCGGGGACAGTGGCAAAGGCATCCCCGAAAAGTATTTGGAGGAGATCTGGCAGGCGTTCTTTACCACCAAGGATTCCGGCACCGGCATCGGCCTGCCTGAAAGCCGCAAGATCATCTGTTCGATGGGCGGCGATATAACGCTGGAAAGCCACGAAGGAGAAGGCACCGTGGTCTCGATCTGGTTGAGAGGGGGCGGAAAATGAAAGCCAGGATACTTCTGGCTGATGACGACAAGGTTTTTTGCGGCCTGGTGTCAAGCGTGCTGAAACGCAACGAGTATGAGGTGACCAGCGTCAACAGCGTGGAAGATGCCCAAATAGCGCTGCAACGCTCAGAATACGACATCATGATGCTGGATATGTGCTTTCCCGCCCTGAGCGACGGCTTTGGCCTGCTGGAGGAGGTGCGCCAGCAGTGGCCGCGGATGCTGGTGCTGATGATCTCGGGCTCGGGGCATATCCCCGATGCCGTGCAGGCAATCAAATATGGTGCTGCTGACTTCATCGAAAAGCCCTCTGAGCCTGAACACCTGCTGCTGCGCCTCAATGCCCTCCATGGACACCTGCTCAGGGAAAAGCAGCTTAAGCAGGCGCGGGTCGCCGCCATCGGCATGGTTGGTGTTTCCCGGGAAATGAACGCCGTCTTCGACGGCATCATCCAGGCTTCCCGTTTCGACAATCCCGTGCTGATCACCGGCGAGACCGGAGTGGGCAAGGAATTGGCCGCCCGCGCCATCCACCGTCTCAGCGATTACGGGGACAGGAACATGCTGAGCATCAACTGCGCCTCTGTGCCCCGCGAACTCTTTGAGGCGGAGCTGTTTGGCTATGCTCAGGGAGCTTTCACCGGAGCGGTGAAGGATCACAAGGGTTTCTTTGAATATGCGCACAACACCAGCTTCTTCCTGGATGAGGTGGGGGAACTTCCCCTGGAACTACAGGCTAAGATCCTGCGCGTGATCTCGGAAGGGGAAATGCAAAAGATCGGGGGCGACATCCGTCCTGTCAAAACACGTATCATCAGCGCTTCCAACCGCGATCTGGAACAGGCAGTCGAGCAGGGCACGTTTCGCGGTGACCTCTTTTACAGGCTCAACGCCATACACATCCACATTCCTCCCCTCAGAACCAGGCGGGAGGACATCCCCGGCCTGGCACAATACTTTCTCAACGAGTTCTGCGCCAAACAAAGCATCACCCCAAAATTCCTCACTCCGGAAGCCCAAAGCTGGCTGCACCAGAGAAAATGGAAAGGAAACGTGCGTGAACTCAAAAACTGTGTTGAGCGTGCGGTAATTTTCACCACAAGCGACTATCTCGATGTGGTAGATTTTACCACAGCCGAGACTAATGCCGTTAAAAATCATGCAGGGGAGAGGCTTTTCTCCCTGGCGGAATTGCTTAAGGCATACGAAAAGCAACTCATCGAGTTCTATCTCAAAGAAAACAAATATAATGTCAGCCAGACAGCCAAACACCTTGATACAGACCGCTCTAACCTGTTTAAGAAGATAAAGCAGCTCAATATCCAGCTTCCTCAGCAAGACCAATAAGCTTTGTGGTATATTTTACCACACCCGCAACTCTGTCTTTTCAGCTAAATCGCTGATATGTAATCCTCTATGCCTTTCTGCCGGAATTGGCTCGCCACTTGTTACCTTATAATGCCAATTCTATGTCTTTCGGAATCGGTTTTGTAGGATCTGTAGGCTTGGTCTGCAGGCAGGTGAACCAAACATAGGAGTGCAGGTAAGGCTAATGGCAGAACTGAAAGCCTTCAGGCCGGGATTCTCATGGTCCCGGCCTTCTGTTTTTTGCACTGAAGAAGATTGACAATAATTCGCGGCTGTCCAAAGTGGATTTATCAAGAAAAGAGGAGTGGAAATGAGCGACCTGCGCGTGAATCTTTCCAATCTGAACGAATATTTTAGCGAGCGTTTTCCCGCGGAGACCGTTGCGGCTGCGCAAACGGCATTTCTGAAAAAGCTTTCGGAGCTTACCCACCGGTACTACCGGGGCAAGATGCAAACCCTGCCCAAAGCGGGCATCTGGGGTTTCAACTGGTTCAATGTCTGGTACACACCCGGGGTTTCCGCTGTGTCCACAACTATCCGTGATAAGCAGGAAAGCTCCTGGGAACTGAGCAACCGCGGCAATCTGGTGGCGGTGGTGAGCGACAGCACCAGGGTCCTGGGGGATGGCGATTGCGGGCCTTCCGGCGGTTTGGGCGTGATGGAAGGCAAGGCCATGCTGATGAAGTATCTGGGTGGCTTCGATGCCCTCGCCCTCTGTGTGAACAACCGGGATGGGGACGGCAAACCTGATCCCGCCAGGCTGATAGATTTTGTCAGGATGCTGGCTCCCAGCGTGGGCGCGGTAAATCTGGAAGATATCTCCCAGCCGAATTGCTACCGGGTGCTGGACGAACTGCGCGAAAGCTGTGGCATCCCGGTTTGGCACGATGATGCCCAGGGCACCGCCTGCGTCACTTTGGCGGGGCTGCTGAACGCGCTCGAGCTGGCGGGAAAGCAAATCGGGGAGATTCGCACGGTGCTTTTTGGCGCCGGAGCTTCCAATACCACGATTGCCAGCATCTTGCTGCAGTCGGGACTGGATCCCGCCAACCTTGTCATGTTCGACAGCAAGGGAGCGCTGCACGCCGGCAGGGAAGACCTGGCCAGCAATCCGGACAAATACAAGCAGTGGGGTCTGGCAAAGATCAGCAATCCCAAACGCCTGCGCGACATGGACGAGGCTATGGCGGGGGCTGACGTGCTCATCTCCCTTTCCACTCCCGGGCCGCATACCATAAAACCCCAGTGGATCAGCCGGATGGCGGAAAAGGCCATCGTCTTCACCTGCGCCAATCCGGTTCCTGAGATCTATCCGCATGCCGCCAAGGCAGCCGGAGCCTATATCGTGGCCACCGGCAGGGGAGATTTTCCCAACCAGATCAACAACTCCTGCGGCTTTCCCGGCATCCTCAAAGGTGCGCTGATGGTGCGTGCCAGCAAGATCACCGACGGCATGGCCATTCGCGCCGCCCATTCTTTGGCGGAATACGCGCGGCGCAGGGGGATCGACGCGGAAAACATCGTGCCCCGCATGGACGAGGCGGATGTCTTTGCCCACGAAGCTGCCGAAGTTGCAGATCAGGCTGTCGCCGAGGGTGTTGCCAGGCTGCCGCTGGGCAGGGAGGAAGTTTTTGCCCGCGCCAAGGCGGATATCGACGCCACCCGCGCCCTCTGCCACAAGATGATGGACGATGGCAGCATCCCTGCCCCGCCCGCGGAACTGATCCAGCAGGCTCTGGACTTCGCCGCCGCACAGGTAGGGAAGTAAAAAGGAATAGAAATATTGTCGAAGAGCAAGTGGCGCCTGGTCTTTAACCTGCTCAAGGTCTGCCTCACAGCCTTAATCCTGTGGGGGGTTTTTGCCAGGATCGACCTCAAAGCCCTTTGGACAAGCATCGTGGCGCTGCCTCTGTGGCTCTTGCCTGCCCTGGTGCTGCTCAGTCTGATCCGGAACTGGGGGCAGTTCATCAACTGGTGCTATTCCCTGCAGATCAATCCCAAATATATTCCCGATCGCAAGGAGCAACTGGTTTCCTATCTGATCGGCCTGCCTCTGCGTTTCGCGGTTCCCGGGGGTTCTGCCAGCGCGGGCAAGGTCTTTTTTGTGAGCAACAGCAGCCGCTGGGCTTCCCTGTTTTCCTTCGCTATGGAGCGGGCTTTCCTCACCTGGAGTACCTGGACTTATGCCTTTGCCGCCGCGCTTTTCTATTACCGAAACTTTCCTCTCTGGCTGCGCCTGGGGGCGCTGATCCTGACCCTCACCGCTCCACTTTGGGGCTACTGGCTGTTGGGAACGAGCGGTAAAACGCGCTGGCTCAAGCCCGGCTATGCCCGCTATGCGCTGCGTATCTCAGCCATCCAGACCGGCATCGCGGCGCTTTCCTATGTCCAGTATTGGCTGATCCTGAACCAGATACACCCGATCAGTTTTTGGGAAAGCACCCTGCGCATGTCTCTCACCCAGTTTTCAAACAGTATCCCCTTCACCGTAGGTGGCTTGGGACTGCGCGAGGGTTTTGCCATCCATTTCCTTGCCGGAGCGGGATATGACGCCAGCCAGGCGGTCACCGCCACCCTCACCCTATTCGCCGTGCAAGACCTGCTCTTTGCCCTGCCGGGCTTGCTGCTCCTGATGTTTAACAAGAGCAGGAGGAGTGATTACGCCCATGCCGGAAATTAAGATCATCGGAGCCGGCCTGGCTGGCAGTGAAGCGGCCCTTTGCCTGGCAGAGATGGGTATTTCCGTGAATCTCCTGGAGATGCGTCCGCTGCGCATGACACCCGCCCACGGGACGGATCTGGCGGCGGAGTTGGTCTGCAGCAATTCGCTCAAGTCTGACCTGCTGGACACCGCTTCCGGACTGCTCAAGGAGGAGTTGCGCCTGCTTGGTTCCCGGCTGCTGCCCATCGCTCAGAGCTGCGCCGTTCCCGCCGGGCACGCCCTGGCTGTGGATCGCCTCCTCTTTGCCCAAAAGGTGACCCAAACCCTGCAAAACCATCCCCGGATCAGGATAACAAGGCAGGAGGTGACCGAACTTCCCGCCGAATGCAGCATCCTCTGTGCCGGGCCTTTGGTCTCGGACAGCCTGGCCAGATCGCTTCAGGAGGTGGTGGGGGAATCCCAGCTCAGCTTCTTTGACGCCATCGCCCCCATCGTGAGCGCCGAGAGCATCGACTCCGCCAAGGTTTACGCCAAAGACCGCTATGACAAGGGCGAGCCGGACTATCTGAACTGCGCCTTCACCCGCGAGGAATACTACCGCTTTGTCGATGCCCTGCTGGAGGGCGAACAGCATCAGGCGCGGGAGTTTGAAAACGAGTTCTTCCGCGAGGTGGATTTCAACTACTATGAGAACTGCACGCCGATCGAAGAGCTGGCCAGGCGCGGCAGGGAGACCCTGCGCCACGGCGTTATGCGCCCCATGGGACTGGAGCGCGACGGAGTGAAGCCCTTCGCGGTATTGCAACTGAGGGCGGAAAACAAAGACCGCACGGCCTTCAACCTGGTGGGCTGCCAGACCATGTTGCGCTATCCCGAGCAGCAGAGGATCTTCCGCCTCATCCCCGGTCTGGAGCAGGCTGAGTTCCTGCGCTTTGGCTCCATCCACCGCAACAGCTATCTGAACGCGCCCCGGGTTCTGGCCCCCAATCTAACTTTGCGCAACGCGCGCCACATCTTTGTTGCCGGGCAACTGGCGGGGGTGGAAGGCTATGTGGAGTGCATGGGCATGGGGCTGCTGGTGGCGAAGATCATCGGGGAAGGCATCGGGATGTTGCCGCCGCAAACCATATTGGGGCAGATTTGGCGCCGTCTGATCGACCCCGAGCAAAAGAACTTTCAACCCGTCAATGCCAATTTTGGCATCCTTCCCGCCCTGGATGACAATGTGCGGGACAAAAAGCTGAAAAAGCAGCTCTACTCAAAGCGCAGCCTGGAAGCGCTGAGAGGCTTTTTGGAAGAGAACGATGGTTAAATCCCGGTTCCGCCTGCCGCCCGCGGAAACAAGGCCAAAAACAGAACTGAATACCCACACTATGAGGACATTACATGCAATATGAAGATAAAGACTATCTGGTGGAGGAATACGATCTCGAGCCGGATTCCTGGGAAGATTTAGAGCGGGAAGACAAGACCGCCTTTCTGGCAGCGATAGTCCGCCAGGACGAGACGGAGAAGGACAGCCAGGCCAGCCTGGATGAATTGGAAAGGCTTGCCAATACCGCCGGCATCGAGGTGCTGGGACGCTATACCCAGAAGCGCAACAACCCCGAGCGTGCCAGCTACTTCGGCAAAGGGTTTCTGGAGGAAATCAGCCACCGAATGCACCAGGCCCAGGCGGATTTGCTGATCGTGAACGAGGAACTCAACCCCATCCAGCAGCGCAACATCGAGCAAAACTTCAGCATCCGCGTGATCGACCGCACTGAGGTCATCCTTTCCATCTTCCACGACCATGCCCGCACCCGCGAAGCCAAGCTGCAGGTGAAACTCGCCGAACTGCAGTATCAACTGCCCCGCCTGCGCCGCCTCTGGGGACACTTCGACAAGGAGCGCGGCTCGGTGCGCTCCAGCGGAGGTTCCGCCACCCGGGGCATGGGCGAAAAACAGATTGAGATCGACAAGCGCCTCATCCGCACCCAGATTCGCCGCATAAAGGAAGAGATTGCCGCCATTTCCCAGAACAAAGAAACCCAGCGCAAGCAACGCGGCCGCACCAAAAAGATTTGCCTCGTGGGCTACACCAACGCAGGTAAATCGACCCTTTTCAACGCCCTCACGGAAGCGGATGTGCTGGTGGAGGACAAGCTCTTTGCCACCCTGGATTCCACCTCGCGCCAGCTCAAGCTCTCCACCTCCTTTCCCGTGGTGATTTCGGACACAGTCGGCTTCATCTCCAACCTGCCCCATCACCTGGTGGCCTCCTTCAGCGCCACCCTCATGGAAGTGCAGGACGCCGACCTGCTACTGCATCTGGTGGACGTCTCCGATGAACGCTTTGAATACTACATCGGACAGGTGAACCAGGTGCTCAAGGGATTGGGGGCGGACAAGATTCCACAGTTGCTGGTGCTGAACAAGACCGATTGCGTGGACAGCATCTTCCTCACCTTTGTCCGCAAACGCTTCCCTGAGGCGCTGCAGATTTGCGCCCTGAAAAAAGATCAGATTCCCGAGCTGCTGGATCGCATCGAAAAGGAACTCTTCCACATCCAGGCGCTCAAGGTGCTGTTGCCTTACGACAGGGGCGGACTGGTCTCCCTCTTGCACGACATCGCCGTGGTGCAGGCGGAGGAATACCGCACCGATGGCATCTACATGGAAGTGCTGGTAAATCAGGAGGATATCTACCATATTCAAGAGTATTTATTGACATAAAAGCCAGTTATAATATCCTGCTTCCAAAACATTTATCATAAATCAAGGAGTAGCTATGTTCAAGCTCATCACCGCGGCGGAAGCCGCAGCCCTGATCAAGCCCCGCAACCGCGTGGCAATTGGCGGGTTTTTGGCTGTGGGAGCGCCCGAGAGCATCATTGACGCGATCGTGGCCGCCGGCATCAAAGACCTGCATATGATCGTGATCGCCTCCGACTGGGAAGACCGCGGCGTCGGCAAGCTGGTGGTCAACCACTGCGTCAGCAGCGCCCAGGTTTCCCACATGGGCACCAACAAGGAGATTCAAAACCAGATGAACTCCGGCGAGATGAAGATCGAGCTCGTCCCCCAGGGCACCCTCATGGAAAGGGTGAGAGCCTTTGGCACAGGTTTGGGCGGAGTTCTGACCCCCACAGGCCTGGGCACCGTTGTGGCGGAAGGCAAGCAGATCATCAACGTGGATGGCAAAGACTACATTTTGGAACCCGCCATCCCCAGCGATTTTGCCCTCATCAAAGCCTGGAAGGCGGACAAAGACGGCAACCTCATCTATCGCAAAACCGCCCGTAACAGCAACCCCATCATGGCCATGGCTGGCAGGATCACCATCGCCGAGGTGGACGAGATTGTGGAAACCGGCGAAATTGACCCGGAGATGATCGTAACTCCCGGCGTCTTCGTCGATTATATCGTTGTCAAAAAGGAGGTTTGAGATGGCTTTGGATAAACGCGCACAGATCGGAGCCCGCATCGCAATGGAACTGAAGGACGGCGACTATGTGAACCTGGGCATCGGCCTTCCCACGGAAGCTGCCAACCACATCCCTGAAGGAGTGAGGGTGATCTTCCAGTCTGAAAACGGAGTTATGGGCGTGGGCCCGGCTCCGGAAGAGGGAACTGAAGATCAGGAAATGATCAATGCCGGCGGCGGTTTCATCACAACCCTGCCGGGCGCTTCGTTCTTCGATTCCGCCACCAGTTTCGGCATCATCCGCGGCGGACACATCGACGTCACCGTGCTTGGCGCGCTGCAAGTGGATCAGGAAGGCAACCTTGCCAACTGGATGATCCCCGGCAAGATGACCCCCGGCATGGGCGGAGCCATGGACCTCGTCACCGGCGCCAAAAAGGTGATCGTTGCCATGGAACACTGCGACAAGCGTGGCAACCCCAAGATACTCAAGCAGTGCAACCTGCCCCTCACCGCCAAAGGCAAGGTGAGCCTCATCATCACCGAAATGGCTGTGCTCGAAGTCACCCCCAAGGGCTTGCTGCTCAAGGAAGTGACGGAAGGCTTCACGGTCGAGGACGTGGTTAAAGCCACCGAAGCTGAACTGATCATCCCGGAAGGGCTGGCTTAAGCCCTGCCCCGCAATATGATAATGGCCGCGGAATTTGTTTCGCGGCCTTTCTATTGATGCTTACACTGTTTAGTTTACATTATTACAACTGGATATCTTTTTACCATTTAAACCTTCCTGCTTTATTACTTTAATCCGTAAATCAGTTAAATCCGTCAATCCGTATAAGATTTGCATGCCTGGCATCATACGGATGAAACGGATTACACGGATTAACGGATATCGTTTTGCCAAGTTTTCTGTCTCATGGCTCAACGACACCTTTTCACCGTCCCACACTTCCACGGGCTTTACAAGGGAATGACAAATCTCAACTTGCATAGATAGCTTGCTGAAAGCAGATTGGTGCGCCACATTCCGAAGCCAAAAGCCGGATTCCCCTCCCCTCTCCCATATCGCTATCATTTTGCCCCGCAAAGCATTAACCCATCATCCTTAGGTCATCCTTATAAATTATAAGGTTGACCCCAGGAAGACCCACTCCTGATAGGGTGATGCATATGAGGCCCACCTTTCCCCCATATATATAGGTGCTATGATAAGTGGAAAGGTGGAAAGGTGGAATGAGGTGTCCGCCAGAGCCAGCCGGACGGCAAATATGTCTTGACAGCAAAGCATTTGTCCAAATATGAGTTACGAATAAATATAAGGAATAATATGAAAATCTGCATCGTATCCAACAGTCACCACACCACGGATGTGCGCCTCTATTATAAAATGGGGCTAAGCCTGAAAAAGCTGGGCAAGGTGTATCTGATCTGCACAAGCGGAGTGCGCAATTCAACCATTAACCCATATCAGTTGGTGGTGGATACGGAATCCCAATGGAACGCCCTCCGGCTGCTTTACGAGGAGGCGAAAAGAATCAGGCCGGACATCGTGATCTGCGTGGAGCCGCTCACGGTGTTTGTGGGCCTCGCGCTCAGGCGCAAGTTGGGCACCCGGGTGGTCTTTGATGTGCACGAGTTCTTTCCGGATGCCTTCGCGGAACGCTTCCACCCGCCTTTCAGTTGGCTGGCGAAGTATCTGTATCTGGGCCTTGAACGCTGGCTGCAAAGCCAGGTGGACGGCACCATCGGGGTCAACGACGAAATCCTCGATCAACTGGTTTCCCAGCGGGAGCGCGACCGCGCCGTCACCCTTCCCAACTATCCCGTGAAAAACGTCTGGGACTATGATTGCGAGATACCGCCGGAGATCAGCACCATCTGCGAGATGGATTTTGACCTGATCTACATCGGCGGGCTAACGGCAGACCGCGGCCTGTTCAAACTGCTCAAGAGCGTGAAGCTGCTCAAGCATAGCTTTCCCACGCTCAAGACGCTCATCGTGGGGCGCTTCTTTTCCTCCTCGGTGGAAACGGAATTTAACGCCTACATCAACCGGCACAACCTGAACGCGATAATTTATTACCAGCCCTGGATTCCGGCGGAGAAGATCGGGTTGCTGCTCAAGCGCAGCAAGGTGGGGCTCTGGCTCTTCAATCCGCGCAACAGACGCCTGCGCAAAGCGGTGCCGCTCAAGGTGCTGGAATACTTTGCCGCCGGACTGCCCGTGGTCTCGGTCAACACGCCCCTGATGCGCGACCTGGTGGAAAAGAACCGCGCCGGAGCCTGCTGCGAATACCAATCCGCCGCCATCGCCAAAGCGGTGGGCGGAATCCTGAGCCTGAGCGATGAGGATTACGGGCGGATGGGCCGGCGCGCCTCCGCTCTGATCGATAACCAATACAACTGGGAGGCGGTCGAGCCACGCCTGCTTGGCCTGATCAAATCCCTTGCCAGCCGTTGATATGCGCCTGCTCTACATCAGCTATTTCTATCCCCCTTTGGGCGGCCCAGCCTCGCTGCGAAACGTCAAGACGGTCAAATACCTGGCGGAATCCGGCATCGCCTGCGATGTGATCACGGTGGGCGATCTGGAGTATCTCTACCGGGATGCTTCGCTGCTGGAAGAATGCAGGGCGGACAGGGTGATCCGCACCGCCTCGCTGGATCCCATGACGCTGCTGCGTAAAGCAGGGAAATCCAGGCAGGAGAAAGTCTCGCCGCTCTATCTGAACACCCCGGAAAAGCTGAAGCTTTGGGCGCGCAGGCTTTATCCCATCGACAACAAGATCGGCTGGCTGCCCTTCCTGCTTGCCGCGGGAAGGAAAACGCTCAAAGAAAGGGATTACGACCTCATCTATATCTCTCTGGGGCCTTTTTCCTCCGGGCTTGGAGCCTACTATCTTTCCCGGGGTAGCGGGATTCCCTATGCGCTGGATCTGAGGGACTACTGGAACCTGCTCTCGGATTATGACCTGCAGGGCAGCAGGCTGAACAAGGCCTTTTCCCGCCACTGGGAGGCAAAGCTCTACCGGCACGCCTCACTGCTGGTGACCGCCACGCGGGGTATCGGGGAAGACATCTGCGCCGCTTTCGGTGCGGACTTGGCAGACAAGACCTTCACCTGCTACAACGGCTGGGATGAAGAGGATTTCACCGGTCTGCCGCAGGTGGAAAAGGAGCCCGGCTTTGAACTGGCTTATTTCGGCGCCATCTACGCGCGGCGTAGCTTGAAACACTTCTACCGGGCGGTGAAACGCCTGCGGGACGAGCGGCAACTCCCTCCCGGAACGCGCATCCGGCTCTATGGCAATTATTTCAGGGAAACCCTGGAGGAGATCGGGGCCAGCGGGATCGCTGACCTGGTCGGGATCGTTCCCCAAAAGGAACACCGGGATGCCCTTGCCGCCATGCTCAACGCGGATGTATTGCTGCTCAACCTCAACAGCAGCGGCCCGCGGGGAACGCTATCCTCCAAGATTTTCGAGTATCTGCGCTGCCAAAAGCCCATCCTGGCAATGGTGCCCGCCCACAACGAAGCGGCGGATTTGCTGCGGCATAACGGACAGGATCACATCTGCGCCATGGAATCCGCGGACAGCATCTATCACTGCCTGAAAAGGCTCTTGGGAAGTGAGTCCCGGGCTTACGGAATCCCGTGGGAACTGGAGCGCAGGCGGCAGATAAGCAAGCTGGCAGCCCGTCTGAAAAGCATGCAGCCAGCACGCTGAAGCCAAGCCGCCTTCCCGGTCTGTAAATACTTAAAGCTTATCCCTCTCAGCCAAAAA
The DNA here is from genome assembly GCA_035450685.1 of Candidatus Cloacimonadota bacterium. GTDB lineage: Bacteria > Cloacimonadota > Cloacimonadia > Cloacimonadales > Cloacimonadaceae > Syntrophosphaera. The sequence continues at coordinate 12,552 of DAOTNF010000023.1, forward strand.
TCATGCCCACCACAGCCGCGCCCAGCATCAGGTGGATGGGATTGACCTTGAAGCGCCAATAGACGGCCAGGCTTGCCAGGAAGACCAGAACCGAAAAGAGGCCGTCGAATGAGCCTTTTCCGATCAGGATGACAGCCGCGCCGATCAGTCCCAGGGTTACCCAGCGCAGCTTTTGAAAGATATTCTTGAACCAGGGGAGCTTGCGCAGTTTCAGGTAGGTGAGGGTGATGACCAGCATCAGCAGCAGCGAGGGCAGGATCACTCCAAAGGTGCAAACAAGCGAACCCCAGATGCCCGCCTGCTGGTAGCCGATGAAGGTGGCGGCGTTGATCGAGATCGGGCCGGGAGTCATCTGCGAGATCGCCACAACATCCGTAAACTCCGACGCCGTGAGCCAGCCATGCCGGGTGACAACCTCCTGCTGGATCATCGCCAGGATGGCGTAACCTCCCCCAAAGCTGAAGAGGCCGATCTTGACAAAGGTGGCAAACATGGTCAGCATACTCATGACAGCCTCCCTTTCAGCCACAGGCTTTGTCCCACGCAAAACACTATGGTGGCAAGGATCAGCCAGATGGGACTCACGCCAAGCAGCCCCACCAAAACCATTGCCGCGAGGGGAACCCAGAAGTTGCTCAGATTCAGTTTGGCGTTTTTGGTCATCTCGATCAGGGGCACGACGATCAGCGCCACCAGCGCGGGTTTTAGCCCGTGGAAGGCCTTGCTCACCAAAGGCAGATCGGCATAGCGGGTAAAGAGTTCCGCCACCAGGATGATGGTGATGATGGAGGGCAGCATGGTGCCCAGCAAGGCGACCAGCATGCCCCAGCCTTTGCGGATGTGCAGTCCCAGATAGATGCTTATATTGACGGCGATGGGGCCGGGGCAGGATTGCGCCGCCGCCAGCCCGTCCAGAAAGTCATCCTCCGTGACCCAGTGGCGTTTGTCAACCACCTCCCGCTTGATGAGCGGAATCATCGCGTAGGCGCCTCCGATGGTGAAGGCCCCGATCTTGAGAAAGGTGAAAAAGATGGACAGCAGGCTATTACGCATGGTTAAAGTGCTCCCTTATCAGTCTCAGCAGTTCCGGCACCAGCTTGTCTTCCGGCACTTTGCTGACGATCTCGCCTCGGGCAAAGACCAGGCCCTCGCCATCCCCGCCAGCCAGGCCGAAATCCGCTTCCCGTGCCTCTCCGGGCCCATTGACCACGCAGCCCATGACGGCAACGGTGAGGGGGCGGTCGGCAAACTCCGCCAGGGCGCTCTCCACCTCGTCCGCCAGGCGCATCAGATTGATTCGGGTGCGTCCGCAGGTGGGGCAGGAGATGATGTTCAATCCCCGGCGCAGTCCCAGGTTTTGCAGGATGCGTCTGGCCACCAGCACTTCCTGCAGGGGATCGGCGGTGAGGGAAACCCTGATGGTGTCGCCGATGCCTTCGTTGAGCAGGATACCCAGCGCCATCGCGCTTTTGATGCTTCCCGCCAGCAGGGTTCCGGCCTCGGTGATGCCCAGGTGCAGGGGGTAGTCCACTTTCCGGCTCAGCGCCCGGTAGCTTTCGAGCATCAAAGGCAGTTGCGAGGCTTTCACGGAGATCTTGATGGCGGTGAAGTTCAACTCCTCCAGGATGTGCACATGGCTGAGCGCGGCTTCCACCATCGCTTTGGCGCTCACGCCGTATTTGGCGACAAGCTCCCTGGGTAGAGAACCGCTGTTGACCCCGATGCGGATGGGAACCCCGCGTTCCGCCGCCAGGCGCACCACTTCCGCAACCTTTTCCCGCGAGCCGATATTGCCCGGGTTGATGCGCAGGCCGTCGATGCCCGCCTCCAGGGCGGCAAGGGCGAGCTTGTGGTCAAAATGGATATCCGCCACCAGGGGAACGGCGGCCATTCTCTTCAATGCCGGGATGGCGTCCGCGTCCGCCTGGTTCATCACAGAGAAGCGGATGATCTCGCAGCCAGCCTTTTCCAACTGGGCAATCTGCCGCGCTGCTGCCTCCACATTCGCGGTGGGCACGCAGAGCATGCTTTGGATGGATATGGGGGCGTCTCCGCCGATGGCAAGCTTGCCCAGGCGGATCTGACGGGTGGGTCTTCTGATGATAGTGTTCATGGTGCAAAAGGGACGCCATTCCCAATTCTGTCAATCGATTTTGCCTCTCACGCGAAAAAATACTTAATCCTTGACCAAAAAGAGAGGAGGATTTAGATGACTCAACTGGTATATTATCCAGAGGCAGCCCTGGCTGTCCACTACAGCATTAAGGAGTATTCAATGCCAAAGGTGTTAATCATCCTCATCAGCCTGCTGATGCTGGCCTCCCCGGCCTTCGCGGAAGACTGGATAACCATCTACAACGACGACCTTTCCCTGGTGCGCAGCAATTTTGAACTGGATCTCAAGCAGGGAAGGCAGGAGTATAACTACGACGACATCACCAGCCGCATCTCCTCCGAATCCGTGATCGTGAAATCGCTCAACGGCGGCGTGCAGGTGGCGGAACAAAACTACGAATACGACCTGGCGGGAAAGCGACAGATCATTGCCAAATACATCGACCGTGAGGTGGAACTGCTCACCAAGGACGCCTCCCGCATCCGCGGAACCCTCAAGTTTTACGACGGGAGCAGCTATGGCGTGCTGGAAAGCGGCAGCAAGAAACTGCTGGTGGTTTCCGACTCCGAGACCCAGATGATCCAACTGGCGGAGCTGCCCTCCAATTTCTACACCAAGCCCACCCTGCACTGGAGCCTGATCTCCGCCAAAAGCGGCAAACAGCCCATCCAGCTTTCCTACCTCACCGGCGGCCTGAGCTGGAACGTCACCTACAACAGCGTTTGGGACGAAAAGAAACTGGCCATGGATTCCTGGGTCACCATCCGCAACACCAGCGGAAGGGCGTTCAACGATGTCAACCTCAAGCTGATCGCGGGGGATGTGAACGAGGTGCGGGATGAGTTTTCCAGCTATAACCGCAAATACGCCATGCAGATGGAGGCGGATTTCGCCGCCGCCGGAGCGCCCTCCTTCGAGGAAAAAGCGTTCCACGATTTCCACATGTACACCCTGGATCAGAAAGCATCCTTTGCCAACAACCAGACCAAGCAGTTGCAACTCTATCCTACCCTGAACGTAACTGCAAGCGGAGTATATGAATATCCCGTCTTCGGCAGCGCGGTTAAAAGCATGATCAAATTCAAAAACACCGAGGCCAACGGCATCGGCAAACCCCTGCCCAAAGGCGTGATCAAGGTCTATAAACAGGATAGCGACGGCAACCTGGAATTCATAGGCGAAGACAGAATCTCCCACACCAGCAAGAATGAAGAGGTTTCCATCACCACCGGAACCGCCTTCGACCTGGTGGCTTCGACCATGGTGAAAGACCAGCGCCAGGTCAGCAAATTCGTGAGCGAGCGCAGCTTCCAGGTAACCCTGCGCAACAACTCCGACTCCGACAAACAGATCAACGTGATCCACCAAATGGGCGGCAACTCACGCATCACGGAAGTGAAGAATGGCCACAAATACAGCGTTGATACAAACAACAAAGCCACTTTTGAGCTGAATGTAAAAAAAGACCAGCAGCTCATCCTCACCTTCACGGAGCGAACCGAATATTAATTCATTCAAATAAAGGACTTAGCCATGCAGGATAAGATCATTTCCAACCTCCAGGGCATCCGCCGGCAAATGCTGAAGATACTGGGGGAGGTCTCCTCCCTCACCAACAGCCCCCTGGCGATTGAAGACGCCATCGATGACTACTGGCATCCCAAATGCGATGTGTTTCAGACAGATACGCAATGGATAGTGCTGGTCGAGCTGGCCGGTGTCGAAAAGGACGAGATCATCATCTCCGTGACCCCGGAGTTCTTGCGCATCAGCGGGTTGCGCAATCTGCACGAAGACAATGCCCATGCCTTTTACCACAGCATGGAGATCGAAACCGGGCGTTTTGACCGGCGCATCTTTTTCCCGGATATCAGCCTCAATAAAGAGAACCCCAAGGTGCAGTATCACAATGGGATACTACGCATCTGCTTTTCCCTGTCGGCCACGGTGGAGAGGATAATCCCCATCCAGTGATCAGGTATAGTTGACCCGCTTTCCTGTTCCCGGCCTCCCAAGATTGCCTTCACGGGCGGAAGGCGGGTCTCTTTATCTGCTTGCCGGACTGCATGATAACTGATGGTAAAACCCGTATGGCGATTCCGGTTCTTTGAAACATGGCACTCATTTCCGTCCTCTGCTAATCCGTGGGTCAACCTGGGGTCAACCTTATAATTTATAAGGATGACCTAAGGATGATCGCAATAGTTTGGCAGACAGCAAATTAGAGCCTTATGGGAGCCAGTTTGGAGCGGAAACCGGCTTCTTAAATGATGGAATAATAAAAATAAATAGATAAAGGAATCGAACATGAAGATCCTCGTGGTAAACTGTGGCAGTTCGTCACTCAAGTACGAAATCTATGAGATGCCCTCCCAGCAAAGCCTAGGCAAGGGTCTGGTGGAGCGGATTGGCCTTCCCTCCGGCAATTTGACCCAGGAATATGGCTCCCGCGTGCTGCACCTGGAACGGGAGATACCCAACCACCGGGTGGCTTTCGAGATGATGATGGAAGCTATCCTGGACAAAGAACAGGGCATCCTGAAAAGCGTTTCCGAGATTGCCGGCGTGGGGCACAGGGTGGTGCACGGGGGAGAGCAGTATGCCTCTTCCGTGCTGATCGATGAGCAGGTCATGCAGGCCATCGAGGCAAATTGCGAGCTGGCTCCCCTGCACAATCCAGCCAACCTCACCGGAATCCGGGAAAGCATAGCCGTCAGCGGCGACGTGCCTCAGGTGGCTGTGTTTGACACCGCCTTTCACCAGACCCTGCCGCCCAGCGCCTTTTTGTATGGCATTCCTTACGAAATGTATGGCAAATACCGCATCCGCCGCTACGGTTTTCACGGCACCAGCCACCGCTATGTGAGCAATGTGGCTTTGCAGATGATGAAGCGCAGCGTTGAAAATACCAACATGATCACCTGCCATCTGGGCAACGGAGCCTCGATCACCGCCATCCAGCGGGGGCGTTCCATCGACACCTCGATGGGCTTCACTCCCCTGGAGGGGCTGATGATGGGCACGCGCTGCGGGGATTTGGACCCCTCCATCATCTTCTACCTGTTGGAACGGGGATTTGACATTCATGAGCTGAACGTCATTCTGAACAAGAAAAGCGGGCTGCTGGGGCTTTCCGGCATTTCCAGCGACCTGCGTGACCTGGAAGCCTCGGCGGCGGAAGGCAATGAGCGCGCCATCATGGCTTTGGATACCTACGCTTACCGCATCCGCAGATACATCGGAGCCTATGTCGCCAATCTCATCAAGGTGGATTTCATCGTCTTTACCGGAGGCATCGGCCAGAACGGCGTGAAGATGCGCCACCGGATCTGTAACAGGCTGGAGAATCTGGGCATCCATATCGATCCCCAGAAAAACATAGACGTGGGCAGCAAAGCCGGCATCATCTCCCAGCCCTATTCACCCATAACGATCCTGGTGATTCCCACCAACGAGGAACTGCAGATCGCCATCGACGCTTATGACCTGATCAACAAATAGCCCCTCGAGGCGCTCCCGGACGCGTGAAAAGGCGTGAGGGGCGGCGCGGGGACAAAACAGCTTGACTAAATCCTGCTTTTGGCAGAAACTGTCTTGATGGGATACTTTTGTTATAATCCGAGGAATAAGCTGGAAGGAAATATGCGCCGATTGCTGATCTTGCTGTTGATGCTGAGTGCGGGCCTGTGTGCCCTGGGGGGAGAGGTGTTGTCTGTGACGGCTACCGATCTGAAGGAGAATAGCAGCCGGGTCAGCATCATGCTGTCCGAGTGTTCTTCCTACCGGGCGCAGCCTTTGCCGGGAGGCAAGGGAATCAGGATAGTATTGCCCGGAGTGACCGGGATGCGGGCGGAGCCCCGTTTTAGCGACAGCAGCCAGACCATCGAGAGCATCAAGGCCTACAGCGATGGGGCAAGCGGCATAATCGAGGTCCGCACCAGGATGCAACTGCCTATATCCCACATGGTTACCGATAATTGCGAACAGATCATACTGGCGATCAATTATCCCCCGGGCGAGGACAGGCTGATCAGTGCCCCAAGCAAAGAACAAGTGAGGAAAGCACCGTCCCGCAAGCGCAAAGCGCCGCCATCCCCCAAGGCCACGGCCAAAGCGCCGGAACCGGTGGACTCCCTGATTGCCGTGTTGGGCACGGACACCTTGTTCGCCACCTCCGAGCCGGAACCGGAGCCATTGCCCGCGGAGCAGCGGCGCAGCCCGTATTTCTACTATTTGCTGGGGATTGCGGTATTCCTGCTTTTGGGGTTGGTGATTGTCCTATATTTTTCCCTCAGACGCCGCAAGCCCACGTATGTCCCCGAGTATCAGGAACCTGCGCGGGAGGTGAGGGAAGAGCTTTCTCCCGTGCTGGCGCGCATTGTGGCCAAACTGCATGCCCAGGGCTGGACTGAGGCAGAGATCGCCCGCGAAACCAGGCTGGAGGAGCGGACAGTCCGCGCCGCCTTGAAGGAGCGGCAAAGAGGTAATGATGGAGTGTAAACGCTTGATGAACCGGCCTGCCTGGCTTTTGGCGGTCGCGCTGCTGCTGATTTGGGTGGACTGCCCGGCGTTTCTGGATGAGGATTCCGCGTTTTACCCGCGGATCAGTAGTGGATTGGAAACCAGTCTCTTGCAGGTCAACAGCGTGCAGGGCTGCAGCGAGCCTCTGCCAGCCCATCCGGGCCTCTGGCATCCCTTTCGCGCCTGGGACGACCTGAAGGACAGCCTGCTGGAAGCGTTCAGCACTGGCCAACCGCGGCGAGCACTGCTGCAATATGCCCAGCGGGACAAGCCGGTGGATTTTTTGGGCGAACTGAACTTTGTGGCGGGCTATGAACAGCGCTACGACGATCCCGGCGCTTACGGCTTCCTCTACAAGGGAGTGGGTTTCAATTCCGTGCTCAACGACAATTTCAGGCTGCGTGCCCTGTGGTGGAACGGCGCCTATCTGGGCGACAGGCAGGCAGCCGAGTCCTCTCCCCTGCTGGATGGCTTTTACTCCCGCCGGAAAGATGCTCTGCGCCTGGACAACCTCAACGCGGATATCAGCTATCGCAATTCCTGGTTCACCGCCGCCCTGGGAAGGGGCAAATTCCAGTTGGGAAGCTCGGTTTCGGGCTCTTTAGTCCTCTCAGACCGCGTTAATGACTATGGATACTTCCTGGCTGAGGGACGCATTGGTGACTTTCAACTCTCGTTCTTGCATGGCTCCCTCATTGCCGCACGGGAACTGGAGCAGGCACGCAGCGCGACTGACGTCATCCCGGACAAATATGTGGCGCTGCATCAGGTGAGCTACAGCCCTTCGGAATGCCTGAAACTCTTTGGCGGAGAGACCATCATCTACGGAAACCGTGGCATCGACCTCAACTATCTGCTGCCGCACACCTTTTGGCGGGTCACCGAGCATAACCAGTGGGATCGGGACAACGTGCTGATCTTTGCCGGACTTGACCTTCAGCCCATCCGGAACCTGAGCCTGTATCTGAACGGCGTCCTGGATGAACTGACCTATTCCAAGCTCTTTACCAGTTGGTGGGGAAACAAATATGCCCTGCAGACCGGCGCGGCTCTCGCCCTGCCTTCCCTGAGCCTCACCCGCCAGGCTCCGCCCCGCTTCCTGCTGGAATTCACCGCCGTCCGCCCCTGGACTTACACGCATTATTCAAACCAGACCATGTATTCCCATGATGGCATTGGACTTGGCTATGCCAAGGGTTCCAATCTACTGGATCTCACCGCGGAGCTTGACCTTCCTCTGAGGGAATGGCTTACTCTCTGCGCGCAGTATTCCCATACCTGGCAGGGAAGCGAGGGCAACACCTGGGCTTTGGATTACTCCGATTACTTTCAGGGATCCCAGTTGGTCGATGCCACATGCTCGTGGCTGGAAGGCGATCTGAGCCGGATCAGCAAGTTGCAGGGCAGCCTGAGATTTGACCTGCTGGCGCATCACAGCTTGCTGCTTGCTCACACCGCCCATTTCGGAGCTTCTCCCCGCTATCAGTGGGTGGGAAGCTGGCAATTCAAATTTTAAGGAGGCTGACATGCCGATAGTTGACCGGCTCGAATACCCGAGAAAATACAAAATGAAGCAGACCATGCTCCTGCTGGCAATCCTGGCGGCGGGTCTGGGAATACTCATCAGCTCCTGGAGCAACAAGCAGCAGCTCAAAAAGATCGTCATCCACAGCTTCAAAGTTGAGGATTATGACCGGCAGTATATCCGGCTGGGCTATGACATCGAAAACAAGGGAAAAAAGTTTCAGAGCGTAAAGCTGCTGGCCAGGATCTATGACAGCGAGGGCGGAGAAATTGCCAGTGCGCTGTTCCTGGCGGACATCCCGGCAAAATCGCGGGAGTATCAGACCAAGTATCTGGATGAGTTGAACAGGGCTATGGCGCCGGGAGAAAAGCCATACCGGGTGACCATGCAGATTCTGCAACGCAAGCTGTTCAGGCTCGAGTGACCCCGTCCACTTAATCCATTCAAGATATGCGTCTAAAAAACCTGAATCCTCTCGAGAGGCAGACCACATTATTGTTGCTGTTTGCCGCGCTGTTCAACGGGGTGGTGCAGAGCCTGAACCAGACCCAGGACATCATTGCCCGCAAAGCGCTGCACGCGGCTGACTGGCAGTTGATGCTGATGACCATGATCTGGCCGGTGGCCAACTTCTTTTCCATCTGGTGGGGACGCCTTTTCGAGCGCAGTTGCCACAAATCACGCTATTTCCTGATCACCGGGATAATCGGGCGCCTGACCCTGGTTTACGCGGTTTGGCTGACCACGATGAGCGAATACCTGGTGCTGCTGGCCCTGCTCTTTGCTTCCAACTCCCTGCTGGTGCCCGCACAAAACAGCATCTATCAGCGCAACATCGATCCACACAGGCGGGCCAGGGTCTTTGGCATTACGCTCAGCCTGAGCATGCTGGTGTCGATATTGGTAACCTTCGCGGCGGGGCGCCTGCTCGACATCCGCGAGCAGAGCTTCCGTTGGATTCTGGTGGTCACGGGCATCTGCGGCTTCATCAGTTCGGCGTTGCTTGCCAATGTGCGCATCCAGCACACCATCAGGGAAAAGATATGCGGGCAGGGTTCGTGGAAAGAGGCTTTGCTGGAACCCATCACCGGGGCTTTCCGGCTGCTGAAGGAGGACAAGGCCTTTGCCGCCTTCGAGCGCAGCTTTTCTTTGTATGGCATGGGCTTTATCATGATGCAGCCCATCATTCCCATCTATCTGGTGGATAAGCTGCAACTCAGCTATACTAACAACTTCCTGGCCAAGGGCATCCTCTCCCAGATGGGGCTGCTCTTGCTGGCTCCGATGTTGGGCAAATTGCACGACCGCACCCATCCCTTCCGCTTCATTGCGTTCTTCTTCGGCTTGCTGGTGGTCTTTCCCCTGCTCTTTGTGGTGTCGTCGCTTTGGCAGGGACAATCCCTGATGCCGGTTTTGCTGGTGTTTTTGGCATATCTGATCTTCGGGATAGCAATGGCGGGGGTGAACATCTCCTGGAGCATGGGCTCGATCTTCTTTGCCGGGGAAAGGGATGCCTCCATCTACCAGAGCCTGCATGTGACCCTCACCGGTGTGCGCGGTCTGATCGCTCCGGTTCTGGGCTACGCGATGCTCAAGATCTTCAGCATCACGGCAGTGTTCGTGGTGGCGGCGGGTTTCTTTTTGGTGGCCTCCCTGGTCAGTTACCGGGATTACCGCAAGGTGCGCAGGGAGCTGCGGACGGTTCCCGCGATTGGCAGAGATGAGGACAAGCTGGAGGCCTCGGCGTGACCCTCTTTCGCCCCTGTCATTTTCAGTATTGCAGAGCCTCTCAAGCACTTATGTTAAGGCCAGAGGGATTTTTTGCTTGACACAAAACCTAAGCGCATAGTTTTGAGTTAGTTATTCAAAACACACTGAGTTTAAGCTATTCAGATGTATAAACACTAAGGAGAAAACATGACTAAAGCAGATCTGGTAAAAATCGTATCCGAAAATACCGGAATCATCCGCAAAGACGTTGCTGTTGTCGTGGACGCCCTGCTGCAATCCATCAAGGACAGCCTGGGCAGTGGCCACCACATCGAAATACGCGGCTTTGGCACCTTCAAGCTCAAAACCAGAAAACCGCGTGTGGGCCGTAACCCCAAGACCGACGAGAAAGTACCCGTTCCCGCCAGGACAGTTCCCACCTTTAAGTTTTCCCGCGAATTCAAGACTTCAGTGATGGATCTGAAGATCGAGTCCTAAGGTTGGAATATTATGCCCTGCGGAAGAAAGAGAAAGAGACATAAAATCGCCACCCACAAGCGCAAAAAACGTCTGCGCAAGAATCGTCATAAAAAGAAATAAGTTCTAAAAGCCGCCCTTCGGGGCGGTTTTTTGTGCCCGCACCGGATTCGCGTTGCATGGCCATCTTGGGCTGGACAGACGCGGATTCCGCTATTTATATTGACAACGAAGGCCCCGCGAGAGCTGATGCAAGCATGGATATGAACAGCGAACGGGAAGACTACAGCCTGGAAATACGGCAACTGCTCCGCGACGTCCTGCAGGCGGCGATCGGGGGAGAATTCTCCGCCCACAGGGAGTTTCCCTGCCTGCATGTGAAGACGCAATATGACGGATTCACCGGGGAAGGCGGATTGCCCCTCTATCCGGACGAGCTGCCGGCTGTTTTTCTGCGCTGGGCTGGTCTGGAGAGCGGTGCCCAATGGGCGCCGGAAGACTTTCTGGTGCTCGATCTGGAGACCACGGGGCTGGGACGTGGCCAAACAATCGCCTTCCTGATTGGCTTGGGCTATTGGGAGCGGGGACGTTTTACGGTGGAGCAGATTTTCCTGCCGGAACCGGAGGCGGAAGCCAATTCTTTTGACCGCCTGATCGAGCTGCTGGAAACAAGGTCGGTGTTCATCACCTTCAACGGCAAGACCTTCGACATACCGGTGCTGGAATCGCGCATCCTCTACAACCATCTCTGGATCGACCTGCGTTCCCCCGGGCATATCGACCTGCTTCACATCGCCCGCCGCCTGTGGAAAAAGAAAATCCCCTCCTGTGCCCTGGAGACAATCGAGTTTTACATCATGGACTACATCCGGGACAAGGAGCTGGACATTGAGGGCGGCATGATTCCACAGACCTATTACCAGTACCTGGTCAACGGCGACCCGGAGCCGCTGCAGCGCGTCTTTATCCACAACCAGTTCGACATCCTGCACACCGCGGCACTTTTCGCCCTCATCTGCAACAGCACGGGCTATCCCCTGCCCCAGCCGCTTGACCACCGGATCGACTATGTGGCCCTGGCGCGCCTCTATCAAAGCCAGGGCGAGCAGGAACGCGCTAAAGCCATCCTGGTCGATCTCGAAGCCGGGGGCCTGATGACCCCGGACATTGCCTATGAACTGGGGATGATCTGCAAAAAGGAAGGAGAGCGCGAGGACGCGAACCGCTATTTTGCCATCGCCGCGTCCCTGGACCACCCGGAGGGGACACTTGAGCACTGCATGGCGCTGGAGAAGGCGAAGGACTTTGACCAGGCCCTGTTTTTCAGCCAGAAATTGCTGGACTGGCACTTGAGCAGAGAGGTGGTGAAAGCCAATAAGGTGCGGGAGTTGGAGAAGCGGATAGCCCGCCTGAGGAAAAAGCTGATGAAGCGATAGGCCTTGCCGGTCACCACTTGCGTTATTGGCCGAGGAAGGTTCCCAGTCTTGGCTTTATCTTTTCTCCATTCCATCTATCCAGGGCAGTTTCCAAAAGACTGGATCCCGGGTCAAGCGGTTCACGCAGATTTACGCGGATAAAAGGCGCAGATTGGCGCGGATTGGGCTGCCGAAGTCTGTTCGGCAGAGGCAACGGAGTTGCCTGTTTGGAAGAGACCTCCGGTCTCTGTGGCAAACGGACTTTGCCACCCCAAGGCACTGGATCCCGGCTCAAGCCACCCCACCAAACCGCTGCGCGCTTCGGCGGGGACCCCGACAGGCCGGGATGACACAGTATAGAGTCGATTGGGGTTTGTTTCGAGCCTCCTTTCCACCTTCAAACATCCTGCTAATCCTGTCGATCCAGTCATCCGCGTTCTATTTCGTTTTCACCATCACCACCCCACCACGACATTACGATACCACGAAGTCCTTTCAGGGAACCTTTCCACCATTTCACCTTTCCACCTTTCCACGGCCTAATCGTAGCACCTATATATTATGAGGGGGATGGGCCTCATTTGCATTTTCCTCTCCGGCGTGGGTCATCCTGGGGTCAACCTTATAATTTATAAGGATGACCTAAGGATGATGGGCTAAGTTGTTGCGGATGCGAATGATGCCGCATTGGCCGTGAGGAAGGGCGGGGGAAAGTAAAACCGGCTCGCGGAGTCGCCGCCACAAGCCGGTCAAGATATTGGTGTATGGGTGTTTAGCTGTCTTTGCGCACCACCAGCTTATTGCCGTCGATGTCCAGCACCACGACCTTGGCGCCGATGGCGATTTCGCCTTTATCCTCCGCGATTGCCACCCATTCCTCGCTGTCCACTTTCACCCTTCCCTTGCCATCGGCAGGGATCATTTCGGTTACGTGGGCTTCCTTTCCTTTGAGGGCGAAGACGTTGGTCTCCCCGCCCGTGTTGGCCAGGAACTTTTTACCCAGACGGCGGGTGAGCAGGAAGGCGACAAAGCTGAGGATGGCAAAGATGATGATCTGCAACGGGATGCTCGCTTCCACAAAAGGCAGCAGGCTCAGTAAACCGGTAAGGATCGCTCCGAAGCCCAGGGCAACGAAGAAAAAGGCTGGATCCAGAATCTCAATGATGATAAACAGGATTCCGATGATGATCCAAACATGCCAGGGAAGGATACCGTGCATGATCACTCCTTATCCGGTCATTTGCCGGATTCGTCTTCCTCACGTGGGGTAGTTGGTTTGTCTTTATAGATGCGCTTAACTTTGCGCTTGCTGTTGCGGTAGCCATAGCGTGAAGAGTAGTAGCGGTTGGCATAGTTGCCATAGTTTCCATATTGATAGCTGCCGCCAAAATTGGACATGCTGAACCCCTTGAAACCCATCAGCGAAAGCAGATACATGACCAGCTTGGTGCCATAGTAAGCCACGATCACGAGGACGAAGAACCCAACCAGGAACATCGCGAAGTTTCTGACAAAATCCTTAACCGTAGATAGGCTGTTGCCGCTGAAGGAGGTTTGCAATTTCACATAGAGCAGGGTCTTGTCGCTGTTTTTCAGGAGGTCGATGGTGTTTTCGAGCCTGCGAATCTCGGCGATGCGGGTGTTTTTATTGTCCAAATCGCTGCCGTAGTAAGAGCTTTCCTGCTCCAGGCGCGCTAGTTCGATCCTTTTGGAAGCAAGCACCTGTTCTTCCGTCGCCACCCGTTTATTGATCAGGGTGGAATCCACCAATTCGCTCTGCTGGGCAATATTGCCGAGAGGTTTTAGCTTTTGCAGTATCTCCGGGAATCTATCCAGTTCCACTTGAAAGATATACTTGCCATAATGCCCCAGGCGGTCTTTGCGCAGGGGTTTGCCGATGCTGTAGGTGTTCACGATCGAACTCATCTCATCGAGGGCTTTGCCGATGTTGAGACAGTTGACGACGACCTCAGCTTTGTTAAGCGAGCCGGCATTCTCGAACTGTTTGTTGCTGTCCTTGTAGTCAAAACTGGGACCGGAATCCCTGCTTCTGAGCGACATTATACCAGCAGCAGCCAGGGCTAAAAAGATCACAAGGATCGCAACACCTTGGATCCTGCTTTTCCTTGACCTTGCCATACTAACCTCTTGTATGATATTTATTTATCAGTTCTTCGGCATGCTTGCGCGAAATGTCGGAAACATCGCCGGAGAGCATTCTTGCCAGCTCATCCAGCCTTTCCGGCCGCTGCAAAGCAGTCATCCGAATTACGCTCTTGGGTTTACCCGGCACCTTTTCGAGAGCGATGTGCAGATGGGCAATCGCCGCGATCTGCGCCAGATGGGTGATGCACAGGATCCGGTGGCGCTCCGCGAGGCTGTGAATGAACTCCGCCACACGCTCCGCGGTCTTGCCGCCGATTCCGGCATCTATCTCGTCCAAAATGATTAGCTTCTGTTCAATCTTGTCTGCCAAAACTTTTTTCAAAGCCAGCAAGATGCGGGATAACTCACCGCCGGAAGCCACATCTGACAAGGGTTTGAGATCGCTGCCGCGGTTCGCGCTAAAGAGAAAGCGGCAGCTATCCTCTCCCGTATCATTACATAAATCAAGATAATTCTGAAATAACAAATCCGAATCAGATATTTTGTCAATGATAATCTCAAAACTTGCATCCGGTATGGATAAGAGGCGGATATTGCCGCGCAGTTCCAGACACAGCTTTTGGGCGGCTGTTTGCCTGCTTTGGCTCAGTTGCGCGCCCAGGCGGCGGAGTTGGTCATACTGGACTGCTAACTGCTTTTGCAGCTTTTGGATGCGCTCGCTGAGGTCGGCGAAGGAATCGATCTGCGCCTGGCGTTGGGAAAAGATTTCCAGCAGTGCATCGATGTCCTTTGCCTTGTGCTTGTAGAGAAGTTCGTTGATCTCGTTGAGCCGTGCCTGGATCTGTTCCAAACGGTCGGGGTCGCCGCTGGAGTTTTCGGCGATGGCGGCGAGGGTGGAAGCGCTGTCCGCGATAGCCTCGAGGGCTTCGCGCAGGTTTTGTTCCACCTCGGAAAGGCGGGGATCGAGTTCAGAAAAGCGTTCCAGGGAATTCACGGCCTGCCTGACGATCTGGTAAGCACCGGTCTCCCTTTCATACAAATCGAAGGCGGAGACGGCGGCGAGTTCGCCGATCTCTTGCGCATGGCTGAGTTGGTCGAACTCCTGCTGCAAGAGGCGGTCTTCCCCCGTCTTGAGGGCGGCTTTTTCCAATTCCTCATACTGATATTGGTAAAGCTCCCGCAGCTGGCTGTTGCGCTCCTCCTCTTCCTGCAGGCTGGCAAGGGATTTGATATCCTGCTTGATCTGGCGGTAGAGGGTGGAAAAACTGCCGCGGAGGGCTTCATTCTGGGCATACATGTCCAGCAGGCGCAGTTGGTAAACTCCGGAGAGCAGCTTTTGCTGGTCGCGCTGGTGGTGAAAGTCGATGACCAGGGGCTTGAGTTCCCGCATCAGGGAAGCCGAGGCCTTGCGGCCGTTGATGAAGTAGCTGGACTTGCCCGTGACGCTGATCTCCCGCGCCAGGCAGAGTTCCTCTTCCGGGTCACGTTCCTGCTCGCGCAGCCAATCCTGCAGCTCGCCGTTCGCCCCGGGGTCAAAACTGGCCTCCAGATAGATGGGTTGGGTGGGGTCGTAAGCTTCGGGCGGGGAGGGCGTTTCGCCAAAGATGAGGGAGATCGAGCCGACCAGGATGGATTTTCCCGCCCCGGTTTCGCCGCTCAACACGGTCATGCCCGGGCCGAACTTCAGCCGTTGCTCCGGCACGAAGAGGTAATTGCGGATGTAAATCTCGTTCAGCATCTATTTGCCCAGGTGCAGCTTCTTGCGCAGAATCTGGTAGAAAGTGCGGTTGGAAAGCTTGATGAAGGGGACTCCCTGCCGGCTGGCGGTGATCAGCACCTCGTCGTTTTCCTGGATGCGGATGCAGTTCACGCCATCCACCTGCAGCCAGGCGGGCTCGCCAAGGCCATAGACCTTCATCAGGATGCGGTCACGGGCGGGGAAGACCATCGGCCGGATGCTGAGCAGGTGAGGGTTGATGGGGCTAAGGATGATGGCCTGCATCTCGGGGGAAAGCAGGGGCCCTCCCGCGGAGAGCGAATAAGCCGTGGAGCCTGTGGGGGTGCTGGCAATCACGCCATCGCAGCGGGTGTCGAAAACAAAGCGCCCGCCGTTGAAGATGCGCACGTGGATGAGGCGGGGTGTTTCCGCTTTGTAGATCACGGCATCGTTCAGGGCGAGGTTGTGGTAGATAATCTTGCCGTCCCGCTTCAAATGGCAACTGATGAGCATGCGGTTTAGCAGCTTGTATTTGCAGTTGAGCAGGTCGCGGATGGAGGCCTTGAGCTCGGTGAGGGTGGTCTCGGAAAGGAAGCCCAGATAGCCCAGATTGATGCCCAGGATGGGGGCATTGGCCATCAGAGCCAGATTCTTGGCACGCAGGATGGTGCCGTCCCCGCCAAAAACCAGCACGCAGTCTATCTGGGGCAAAGGCTTCCACTCCAGCGAGAACACGCGGATGAAGTCGGGCAGGATGTCCCGCTGTTCCTGCAATCCGTAAAATATAATATCGTATTCTTCCGCCAGCTTTTCCAGCAGCGCAAAGATGCCGGGTTGGTCGGAAAAAGCGGGGTTGATATGGATGGCGAAGTGTTTCATTGTCAGAGTGAATCCATGATGCGCAGATACGATTCGTAGCGTTCAAGGGGGATGTTGCCGGCTTCCAGGGCATCCAGCACCGAGCAGTCTTCCTCGTGGCTGTGGGTGCAGTCGCGGAAGCGGCAGCGTTCAGCCAGTTTGGAAAAACCGGGGAAGATTTTGGGCAGCATGGGCTTCGCGTCGCTGTGCAGGTTGATTGTCTTGATGCCGGGGGTATCCAGGATGTGGCCGCCGAAGCTCCAGGGTATCAGTATCGACTGCGAGGTGGTGTGTTTCCCTTTTTCGTTGAAGTCGCTCACCTCGGCGGTGTCGAGGTCAAGCCCCGGTTCCAGCCAGTTGATGAGGGAGCTTTTGCCTGTTCCTGATTGCCCGGAGAATACGCTGTCCTTGTCTTTGAGGGCTTCCCTGAGTTCCGGCATACCCTCGCCGCTGAGCACCGAGGTGCAAAACGTTTGATAACCGCAACCCCGGTAGTAGGACAGCAGTTCGTCCAGTTCGCTCCTGTCTTCGCAGAGGTCGATCTTGTTGATCACCACCACCGCGCCCAGGCCCTGCAGGTTCGCGATGCAGAGATAGCGGTCGATCAGGCCCGGCTTGAGCATGGGCATGAGCAAGGAGGCGGTGACCACCACCTGGTCGATATTGGCAGCCAGGATTATTTCTTTCTGGAAACTGCCCTGGCCGTAGCGGGAGAAGGTGTTTTTGCGGGGCAGGATGTTCTCTATCCGATAGTCCGGCGAGACCGATGTGTCCAGTTCCACCCTGTCTCCCACCGCGGAAAGGGTGCGGCTGGAATAGAGGAACTGCCTGAGCCTGCCGGATAGCGTGGCTGTATGGGTCTCGTTTCCCGCCTCCACGATGTAAAGGTAATTGCTCTTGATCTCCAGAATCCTGCCCGGAACCAGCTCGGCGTCCACCTTGAAGGAGTCGTGCTGTTTCAGGGAGGTGCGGCGTGTCTTGAACTCCGTTCTCTCCCGCACATCATCCAGGACGTCAAGATCGGGCAGAGTGATGTTCCTCAGCCTCGTTTGTGATGCTGGCCGCTGCCGTCTCTTGTCCTTTTGTTTCATGGCTTTATTTGTAGAGGGGGGTCAGGACGTCGAACAGTTCCCCGTTTTCCTTCACCTTGTCTTCATTGCCGAACACACAGTAGTGCTTTGCAGCGATGACATCATCCACCATGCCGGCATAGGAGCGGATGTCCTCCACCTGGGTGGAGAGCGCTTCGTCACGTATCTGCTGGCGGTCTTGCTGCGTGAAGCCGGTGAGATGGTCTGTATCGCTCTGGGAGCCGATTTCTTCCGGAGTAAGGGGATAATCGAGCGAGGAGATCACGCCGATGATGTATTTGTCCAGTTCACGCTTGCTGCAAGCGAAGTTCCTCAGATACTCCGGCACTCCGGCGTAAACGTCCAGGGTCTGCTTGAGGTTGGGGTCCATATAGGAAGCGAAGGACAAATATCCAGTCATGCCAATACTTGACCAGGCGCCGTAAGCGCCGCCTTTTTCCCTGATCTCGCGGTGCAGGAACTCGTTGCTGAGGATGTTGTTCATCACCGCCATCTTGCCGGAATAGGAGTATCCCTTGCGGAAGAAGTTGCCTCCCTGCACGCAGAACTGGATTTGCACCGGCGCCAGGATGCCTTCCCGGATGTCTTGTTCCTGGAAGGGGATTTCGGCAGCTTCACAGGCTTGGGTGGAGAATGCTCCAGTGAGCGGGCCAAGGCAGGCGGAGGCGGAGGCGATTTCCTCTTCCGAAGCGGTGAGGCTGAGCACGAGGTTCTGACGGTTGAAATAGTTGCCCCTTACCCGTTCCAGGTTTTTCCGCACGCCGGGCAGATCGTTCTGCAATCTCTTTTCCAGGTCGCAGAGGAAATGGTAATAGGCCATGCCGTTGGCCTGATCCTGAAAGCGGTGGAGTTGGCTGAAAGGCGCGAACATCCTGGTGATGGCCACGCTGACGCCGCCCCTGCCAAGCTGCATTTCCATCCTGGTCTTGAGTTCGCGGATCACCGAACAGAGCCGCTCGCCGTCCTCGAACACAGGCCGGCAGGCAAACTCGGCAGCCAGTTCAGCCAAAGTTTCAACCTTGCCTGACACGGCTTTGCCGGAGATCACGAAACGGGTCAGAATCTCATCCGGATCCTGGTAATTGCTCAGAAAGCGCAGCGCGAGGCTGATTCCGCCAGTGTGGGTGTCGATCAGATTGGACAGTTCCGCGTAGCTGTGGCCGGCGCTGTCCACTTTGCCAACCAGATAGGAATAGAGCGAGAGCCAGGAGAAGTCCTCTTCAGGAACCTGGCGCAGGTCAATATATGCCTTCAGATACACGATGCCGTTGGTGTTCACGGGATGCCTGAGCAGGCAGTAATCTTCCTTCCGGTCAAGTTCCAGCGGATAGGAATCGGATTGGGGATTGATGTCTGACAGGTCGAGTTTGGGGATTCTGGCCAGGTCTTCGGCGCTCACTTCTTCCTGCTGCCAGGCGGCGAACTGCCGGTTAAACTCCACCAGGCCGTCTATCTCATCCTTGCTCATTTTCGCTTTGCGGGCTGCCAGTTTGTCGCGCAGTTCCTGCTCTTTCACTCCCAAAAGCCCGGGCACGGGCACAAAGGTTATCTGGCTGCTATGGTGGTTGTTGAGCATGACGGTGTCGATCAGGTTCTCAAAATAGGGTTCCGTCAGCCCCTTGCGCAATTCTTTGAGCTGCGGTTCAAAGCCGAGGGCGTCGCAGGGGTCTCCGCCGTGTATCCACAGGGGCAGGGAAGTCAAAGTATAATACAGCCCCTTGGGGAGTCTCTGCATCTGCGCTTCCCGCAGGAAGAACTCCCTTCTGTTCAGCACAGCTTCGATCAGGCTCTTGTCGAAGCCTTCCCTGACGATGCGCTTCAGTTCGTCATTGACCAGCTTCACCAGCGCCTCGATGTTTTCCTTGCGCAACTGCTTAAAGATAAAGATCAGGGTCGGTTGCAGGATGTCCACGCTGGGATAGCAGAAGGAGTCCGCCGCCAGGCCGGAAGCCATGATCTTTTGCTTGAGGGGGGAAGCGGGAGAGGTCATCAGCAGTTCCGCCAAAACGCTCAGGGCATCGGCCGTGTAAGGATCGGTGATCTGTCCGTAGCTATAGTTCAGGCAGAGGTGGTATTGGTCGGCGATATCCTTGTGTTCATCCGCCGGATACTCCTTTTCCAGCTTGATCTGGCTGGCAAAGGGCTTTTGCGGAGGCATTTCCGCCAGATCGGCGCTCCTTTCAAAATGCGACAGATAATCTTTGTCGATCAGTTCCAGCGTCGCGTCCAGATCCATGTCGCCATAGATGACGATTTTTGAGTTGGAGGGATGGTAATACTTTTTGTGGAAGGCGATGAACTTGTCGTAATCCAACTGGGGGATGGCATCCGGGTCTCCGCCGCTTTCAAAGCCGTAGGGGGTGTCCGGAAACTGCACCTGCTGGCAATGCCGGAAGATGATGTTGTCCACCGAAGAGAAAGCTCCCTTCATCTCGTTATAGACCACGCCTCTCACCTTCAGTTCGTCATCCGGGGAGTTCAGTTCATAGTGCCAGCCTTCCTGGTGCAGGATATTGGGCTGCTCGTAGATCTTGGGGAAGAGCACCGCGTCCAGGTAAACCCGGGTGAGGTTCAGGAAATCCTTGTCGTTGGTGCTGGCCACCGGATACATGGTCATGTCCGAGGCGGTCATGGCGTTGATGAAGGTGTGCATGGAGCCTTTGATCAGCTCCATGAAGGTGGACTTTCCCGGGAAGTTTTTGGAGCCGTTGAGCACCGAGTGTTCCAGGATGTGAGGGCATCCGGTGTCATCTTCGGGGATGGTCTTGAAAGCCATGCAAAACACTTTGTTGCTGTCGTCGCAGGCCAGATGCAGCAACTGCGCGCCGCTCTTTTCGTGTTCATAAACCGTGGCGACGGTCTTTATCTCTTTGATCTCCCGGCTGCTTTTCCGGGTGAAGCCATGTGTTACGGCTTGCTTTGTCATTCTCTAAACTCCTGAACTATATTAAATTGTATTCTTTCAAAACGCCGCGCAGTATCTCGCGGTTGGCATCCTGCAGGGGGCACATCGGCAGACGGAACTCCAGTTCCAGCATGCCCATCATGTGCAGGGCTTCCTTCACCGGGATGGGGTTGGTCTCGATGAAGAGGTACTGGTTGATCTTGATCAGCTCCTGATGCTGTTTCAGGGCTTTGGCATAGTCTTCCTGCAGGCAGGTCTGGATATGCTCGTGCATCAGGCGGGGCAGGATGTTCCCGGTCACGGAGATTGTGCCCTTGAAACCGCAGGCCATCAGGGGCATGTTGATCCCGTCTTCGCCACTCATGCACACAAAGCCTTCGGGGGCGTCACGCACGATCTCGGCTGCCTGGACTATCATGTTCGAGGCTTCCTTGATGGCCACAACCCTCTTGCAGGCCTTGGCGATGCGCACCGTCGTGGCGGCGGTCATGTTCACTCCCGCTCGTCCCAGGATGTTATACATGATTATCGGGATGTCGGTGCGGGATTCGACTTCGCGGAAAAATTCAAATATCCCCTGCTGGGTGGGCTTGATATAGTAGGGCACCAATATCAGGGCGTAATCCGCACCCAGTTCCCTGGCGTTTTTGGTCATGGATATGGTGTGGGAGAGGTTGTTGGTGCCTGTTCCCACCACCACCGGCACCCGGTTGTTGATGCGCCGGATGGCAAAGCGCAGCAGCGCTTCCCGCTCGTCCGAAGCGATGGCGGCGCTTTCTCCCGTGGTTCCCAGCAGCACGATTCCATCCGTGCCGTTCTCGATCTGAAACTCGATCAGTTTTTCCAAAGCGGAATAATCTATCCCACCGTTCTTGAAAGGCGTAACCAAAGCCACATAAGAACCTTGCAGCATATCCTTGCTCCTTTGTTGCGGCGCTCCTCCGGATTTTTCCAGATGCCTCGCTCTGGAGGCAAGTCCGGGCTCACTGCCATTTTTCATATTTAAAACCATAATGTGGGGAATTGGCAAATTCGTCAATACAAATTGCTTCGCTGTTGCCAAAAAAAGCCATATTTTTCCCTGTTTCATTGTGTTAGCCCTTTCTTCCCCTCCCGGGGACTGAATCGGCATAATATCGCTATCATTCGAGGCATCAACACGTTAGCTGATCATCCTTAGGTCATCCTTATAAATTATAAGGAAGACCTAAGGAAGACACACGGAAAAGCATCCCTTGCAAATGGGGGCAAAGTCGGGGTTCAACCACGCCCCTCATACGCTCATCGCCTGCTGATCGCTGATTGAACGCCGGGCAACCGCCGGGCTGTCTTTCGCCCGGGCATCAATGGGCTGACGGTGAGACATCAGGGTATGAGGACGTTTCGACTCCACCCTTCATCACGCTTTCGTTTTACCACCCCGGCCTCTTTTCTGTTGACAAGCATGGCGTGATGATTAAAATGTCCTATAGTAGCGCTGATGTATGCTGTACTGATGGTAAAAGCAGAAAATTCACAGTTCACAATAAGACTGAAAGGAAGCAAGGAAAAAACATGATTTGGTGTTTTGGTTAAGTCAAATGATTGTTATAAGAGCGAGAGATGATTGATATTGTAAACATACTTAAGTTCACTCATGAAAGTCTGGAGAATGAGCCGACGATCTTTGATTTAGATAGTCCGGAAACCAGGGACATCCAAATACACCCGGAAGGTTATCCCATAATCACCGATGAATTTTGGACATCAAAACAGAGGCAGGGGTCAAGCATACAGGAAATATCATACCGGGCCTGTTTTAAACCTCAGTTACCCAATTACTTTATCAATCTGTTTACAGAACCCAATGACATCGTTTACGATCCCTTTAGTGGCAGAGGGACAACGGCAATTGAAGCCGCTTTGTGCAATAGAAATGTTATTGTCAACGATGTTAATCCTCTTAGCATCATTTTAACTATTCCCAGGATCAGAATACCCGTTTTGAAAGACATTGAGAAGCGTTTGGCCTCCATCCCTCTTTATAAGGACAGAAAGGCTGATATTGACTTATCGATGTTTTATCATGCCGACACAGAAAGTGAATTAGTATCGATAAGAGACTATCTGATCGAGCGGAAAGCCGGTTGTAAACAAGACCATATAGATGACTGGATTCGTATGGTGGCAACCAATAAACTGTCAGGGCATTCAAAACACTTTTTCTCTGGATATACTCTACCGCCTAATCAGGCTTGCTCACAGCAAAAGCAAATTGAGCTTAATAAAAAGTATGGGCGGATTCCCACCTATAAAAACACCAAAGCCATCATCCTAAAGAAATCGCACGAGCTACAAATGGATATTACAGACGGTCTTAGGAAACGGATGTTTGATATTGGTGAAAGAGCCCTTTGCTTAAACAAAGACGCTTCGTCAACAAAGGAAATACCTGATTCCTGTGTGTCCCTGATTGTGACTTCCCCTCCTTTCCTGGATGTTATAGATTACGCAGGTGACAACTGGTTAAGGTGCTGGTTTAACGATATCGATATTGACAGCGTCCAGGAAAAGATTACCGTAACAAATAAGCTGGATAAATGGGAACAGTTTATGAGATCGGTATTCAACGAGTTGTTCAGGGTAGTTAAACCCAAAGGATTCATAGCATTTGAAGTAGGTGAAGTTCGCAAAGGAAAAATAAGGCTGGAAGAGAGCATTGTTCCCATTGGTATTCAGGCAGGTTTTGAGGTGTTGGCGGTTATTATCAACAAGCAGCAGTTCACTAAAACATCCAATATTTGGGGCATATCGAACAATACCAAGGGTACTAATACCAACCGTATTGTAATGCTTAGGAAACCAGACTGATAGAATGCCAGAGGGAGAAAAACGATGGTCACTGATAAATACACAGAGAAGTTGGAAAAAGTAATAAAACAGATGTTGGAACCAATCAAGGGAATACCCTTCAACATAGTAATTGAGAGTATCTGCGGGCACAAAGTTCTGGAGTATGACGAAAACAACAATGGTCATAAAAGGCTGCTTAGCAAACTAATTAAAGTTGCAAAAAGAACATGCGCGGAAGTAAACAAAGTGGGGATTATACGCTCACGTCCGAATGAAGTTGGAAATGACATTGAAGAGTATGTTCTTGCATCACTGGCATTTTATAAAATCAGTGCACAAACACCGGACACAAACAGGAGTAGAAAAAAGCAGACCGGTTATCCAGATATAGAGATAATTATAAACAACAATCAGAAGCACTATATAGAATGTAAAACCTATAGCCAGAAGACTAAAGAGTCATCCATGAGAACATTCTACCTCTCACCTTCAGAGGATTTCAAGGTCACTCATGCTGCTATTCATTTTATCTTGGGATTCGAAGTCTATGTAGATTTGAGTATCGGTAATAATGTCTATAAAACAAAGAGTTGGAAAATCCTTGATGCTTATCAGTTGGAATGTGATGTAAAATACGAGTTTAATTCGGATAACAAAAGATTGTATCAACAAACCAGGGTTCTGGCTGAAGGCGGTGTTTGAGGGTTCTAGATGAGATAAGCAGTCGAGAAATCTCACTTGTTTCCCAGCAGTTCTAATGTAAGGGTGGAAGGTTGATCGGGGCGGATTTCGGGACTGGCGCGGTTTGTTTCGGATGCTTCTTTTCACCATTCCATCTTCCCACATACTTTCGTGTTATCGCCCCAGCCTCTTTTCTGTTGACAAGCATGGCGTGATGATTAAAGTGTCCTATAGTAGCGCTGATGATAGAAAAGGAGGATAAATGTCACTGCCAGCTCAATTGATAAACAGACCGATGAGCCTGTACAGGCCTTTGCGGTATGCTTTACTTCTGGGCGACGCCCGAGACAGGCTAAAAGAGCTCCCAAGCGATTCAATTGACTTGATAGTCACATCCCCTCCATACAGCGACCAGCGCAAGAACACATACGGAGGCATCAGGGCAGAGAATTATGTATCCTGGTTTATGCCCATAGCAGACGAGTTGTTTAGGGTCCTCAAGCCATCCGGTACTTTCATTTTGAACATCAAAGAGAAAGTGGTTAATGGGGAAAGAAGCACCTATGTGATCGAACTTATACTGGAGATGAGACGGAAAGGCTGGTTATGGACAGAAGAATTTATCTGGAATAAAAAGAACTGCTATCCTGGCAAATGGCCAAATCGCTTTCGGGACAGTTGGGAAAGACTTATCCAGTTTAATAAAACAAAGCGCTTTTATATGAATCAGGACGCCGTGAAGGTCCCAATCGGGGACTGGGCTAAAACCAGATTGAGGAATTTATCAGATACAGACAGAATAAGAGATAACGCCAAAAACAATAGCGGCTTTGGCAAAAACGTGTCAAACTGGATTGGGCGGGAAATGGTTTATCCCACCAATGTGTTAACCCTGGCAACCGAATGCTATAATAAAAACC
This sequence comes from Candidatus Cloacimonadota bacterium, assembly GCA_035450685.1. Taxonomy (GTDB): domain Bacteria; phylum Cloacimonadota; class Cloacimonadia; order Cloacimonadales; family Cloacimonadaceae; genus Syntrophosphaera. The sequence goes on from DAOTNF010000023.1 coordinate 37,426, forward strand.
ATAGCGCCGCTTTCCCACAAGGTCTGCCAGAGTGGTTTATAAAACTCTTCACTAAAGAAAAGGACACAGTTCTGGACCCATTTGTCGGGTCGGGAACTACAATCTTTGCGGCAGAGAAGCTGGGGAGAAGTTGCATTGGCATAGATACTGTGGCGGAATATCTGGAGATGACAAAAGCAAAGCTTGAAGACTTGGGCTACATCTATCGGGAAGGAGACGATGTTTATGAATCGATTATCGATTAAAGATGTCGAGAAATACGTTGAGAACAACATACAGTCATTTCACACTAAAAGGCTTGAGGGATTGGAGATTGATGATATCAAGAAGCTGCTGAAAAGGAAAAATCCCTATTTGTTCAAAGTAAAAAACATAGACAACGCAAACGATGTAGTGAGGGGTATTCTTGACGCTCACATCAGTTCGAGCGAAGAAACCAAGTTTGGCGATTGGTTGGAAGGACTGGCTATTTATATCTGTGGGAAAGTGTATGGCGGCCAAAAGTCTTCTTCGGAAGGCATCGATTTGGAGTTTAGCAAAGATGGCGTTCGATATCTGGTGAATATCAAGTCAGGGCCAAATTGGGCTAATTCGAGCCAAATCAATAAGATGGTGGAAAGTTTTAAAGCTGCTAAAAAAACGTTGAGCACATCGGGGGCAAAAGTTAATGTGGAGTTTATTAATGGCTGCTGTTACGGGAAGTCAGGCAACAGCTTATTGAAAGGCTACTACTATAAGTATTGCGGGCAGAAGTTTTGGGAGTTCATATCAGGCGACCGCGATTTATATACGAAGTTAATCGAGCCCCTTGGGAAAAAAGCCAAAGAACGAAATGAAGAATTCATGGATAAATACAACGCGTTGCTAAACAAACTAACGCGCCAATTTATAGATGAATTCTGCGATGAACAGGGTAAAATCGACTGGAACAAGATCGTCAAATTGAACTCCGCCGATGGACGCGGTATAACTTACAACAAGGACAGCGTGTAAAGCTAAAGCTCCCGACATTGCCGTAACTATCATCTGCTGAACAGAACCAGTTTCACCATTCCACCTTTCCACGTCCTTTACATAAGATTGCCATTCTCAGAAGGCGAAGAATATCTTTGGGAAAACGAGTTGGTATCAGGCTTGTTTCCACGTATTTATAAGGAAATGATGAATAGTGGTTGCCAAATTGGAACATTAATTGTATGTTATAGATACAGCGATAATGCCAAGTGGATTTATTCTTGTTAATTTGAAGATAATAAATAAGATAGAGTAATTATTCGAGGACTTATGAAACTCATGATGAAACTTGCGTCCTGCCTGCTTCTGCTGTCCGCCGCGGCTCTGGTTGCCGCGCCGCTCAGCTTTACGCCGGTGAGGATTACCCAGCCAGATGGCAGCGAAGTGGACATCTTTGCCAGCGGAGATGAATTTCACAACTGGCTGCACGATTCCCAGAACTACACCATAGTGCAAAATGATGAGGGATGGTATGTCTATGCCCGCCAGGATGGCGAGGGCGTGGCTCCCACCGATTTGGCGGCAGGAAGCTCCTCACCCCTGCAAAGGGGCTTGGAGCCAGGCATCAACCTGAGCCAAAACCTGATCAGGCAAAAGTATGGCCGCTACTCGAGCATGCGTGACTACGGCAACGCCAAATCGCCCCACACCGGCCAGTTCAACAATCTGGTGGTCTTTATCAAATTTGCCGATGATACGGAGTTTCCCTCTCCGCTCACCGTCTATGAGGAGATATTCAACAACCCCAGTGGCAACTCTATGAAGCGCTATTTCAATGAAGCTTCCTACAACCAGTTGAATGTGGATTCCTCCTTCTATCCCACTCCCGACGGAGACGTAATCGTAAGTTATACGGACATCAATGTGCGCAACTACTTCCGCCCTTACAGCGCGTCCAATCCCCAGGGCTACAGCGGAGACGGGCAGCGCACCGAGCGAGAGCATCAGTTGCTTTTGAGGGCGGTGAACGCGATCGCTCCGCAGGTTCCTGCCTCATTGGTGATCGATGGGGATAACGACGGTTATGTGGATAACACCTGCTTTATCATCAGGGGCGGCACGGATGGCTGGGCGGAACTGCTCTGGCCGCATCGCTGGGTGCTCTATACGGTGGACGCGATGATTCATGGCAAGCGGGTGTGGGACTTTAACTTCCAGATCGAGACCTCCACCCTTGGTTCCGGCGCGGGAGTGCTTTCGCATGAGATGTTCCACAGCCTGGGAGCCCCGGATTTGTATCGTTACAACGACAACACGATCGACCCCATCGGGGCTTGGGACCTCATGTGCTCCGACCAGAATCCTCCCCAGCACATGAGCGTCTGGATGAAATACCGCTACGGCCAGTGGCTGACCGAGGTTCCAGAGATCACCCAGTCCGGCACCTACACCCTGTCGCCTGTGGCAAGTTCGGCCACCAACAATATTTACCGCGTGCCCTCCTGGCGCAACGGAGAATATTACCTGCTGGAATACCGCAAAGCCTCAGCCAACTATGACCACAACATCCCGGGTTATGGCCTGCTGGTCTATCGGCTGGATGTCAGCGAGAGCGGCAACGCCAGCGGCCCGCCCGATGAACTATACATCTATCGCCCCTTTGGCGTCAACACCACCACCAACGGCATGATCGGCCAGGCTGCTTTCTCGGCTCAGAGCGGCCGTACGGAACTGAGTGAAGCCACCTCTCCGAACGGCTTTATGAGCAATAACGCCCCCGGTGGGCTGAATCTGTATGACGTGGGCGAGGCGGGGGAAACCATCACCTTCAAGGTGAAGATATCCGATATCCAACTCACCCAACCCCACGGCGGTGAGATCTGGTTTTCCGGCTCGAACAAGACTATCACCTGGAAATCAAAGGCCACCTCGGGAACAGTGACGGTGGAGTATTCTCTGGATGGAGGCAATCAGTGGTCCACGCTCACCTCCACCGGCTCCCCCAACGGTACGCATATCTGGACCAATATTCCCATCCTCAACACCACCCAGGCGCACATCCGGGTGACCCTGAACTCCAACGGGCAAAGCGACAGCAACGCGTATCCCTTCACCATCCTCAGCGAGGTGGCGGTTCCCGAGGGAACCTGGCCCGAAAACGGCGCCACCAACGTCCCCACCAATCCTTTGCTGCAGTGGAGCAGCGTGCCGGGGGTAACGGGTTACCAGTTCCAGGTGTCCGACAATCAGGATTTTGACAGCTATCTGGTCAACGTCATGGACCATCCGGTGTCATCATACCAATTGAGCGAGTTGCAGCCCTATCAAAGCTACTATTGGAGGGTGTGCAGCATGTCAGAACTGGGGATTGGCCCCTTCTGCCAGACCATGAGCTTCACGACTGGCAATATCACAGATTTGCCCGCCCCGCCGCAACTGGTCTATCCAAACGACCTGGCCACCGGCATGCCTCTGCAGATCACCTTTAGCTGGGAACCCCAGTCTCTGGCGTCCAGCTACGCCATCCAGGTGAGCAGCGACCCCTGGTTTGCCGCTGTGGATCACTACATCCAGAATATTAGCGGAACTTCCGTGACTGTGGGCAATCTGCATTATAACACCGGCTATTTCTGGAGGGTCAGCTCCTCCAATGTCGCCGGCAGCAGCTTGTTCTCACCCATCCGGCGCTTCACCACCATGTCCGGCACGGCTGTGGACGATCCGGGAGTTTTGCCTCTGCAAGACCGGCTGGAGCAAAACTATCCCAACCCCTTCAATCCCAGCACCACCATCACTTTCAGCCTCAAAGACCCCTCAGCCCCGGCGGAACTGCGGATCTTCAACCTGAAAGGCCAACTGGTGCGCACCCTCTACAGGGGAATCCCCGGCGGAAGGGAATTGAAGCTGGTCTGGGATGGCAAAGATGAACAAGGCCGCGATGTGGCGAGCGGAATCTACCATTACAAGCTGAGCGGAGGCGGTTTCAGCAAGACGCGCAAGATGTTGCTTCTGAAGTAAATATCGCAATCGTAAAGACAGGATTTAAAGAAATTAGCAGTTCAGAGCCTGGACTGCTAATTTTCTGTTTGCCTTTTGCCCAATCCCGCTTATTATGTTGGTAGATACTTAATCTTTAGGAGGTTAAAATGAAGATCATACCTTATCGCAAAGTAAACGAACTGAGACCCATGGGAAACATGCTCAGCTTTTTCGACGACTTCTTCAACCGTGCGTTCGAAGAAGACAGCGGGGATGACAGCTTCCGTTCCATGGCTATGGATATAGTTGAGCACGAGAAGGAGTACGAGATTCTGGCAAATCTGCCGGGATTCCGCAAGGACAACGTGAAGATTTCGGTGCACGACAACCAGCTCTTGCTGGAAGCCAAGTGCGAGGACAAAAAGGAAGAGCAGAAAGGAACCGTCTACCGTTGTGAGAGATACAGCGGCAGCTACCGCAGAAACCTGCTCCTACCGGAAAACTCCGACCTGGCAAAGATTTCCGCCAAGATGGAGGACGGCGTGCTGCGTCTGGTCATTCCCAAGAAAGAGCCGAGTCCTCAGAAAGAAATCGTCATTGACTAATGACCTGATCAAGGTCAAAAATCATAGGTGCGGGATTTGCATCCCGCACCTTTTCACCAAAAGACCGTTGCACATAAAAGTGGACAGAAAGTATATGTAAATAACTCTTGACAGA
>DAOTNF010000024.1:0-33814 GCA_035450685.1 Candidatus Cloacimonadota bacterium
GCAACTCCGTTGCCTCTGCCGAACAGACTTCGGCAGCCCTTATATTATCCGCGTATATCTGCGTGAACCGCTTGAGCCGAAACCTATCTTGAGTAAAATTGTTTGAAGTCCGAGCCGACTTCAGGACTGGCATAAGCATGAAACCCATCTTGCCGGCTCGAACTCCAAACCAGCCAGCATGGAGTTCATTGAGCCAAGACTGGCTTCATATTGACACCAGACGCTTTTGGCTCAATGGACTTCATGCGGACAGAGAGCCATATATGAAAACACAAGCGATAGAGTATCACGCTTAAAGAAAGCAAAGTTGAAACTGCAAACGGAAGAATGTCATGCCTAAAGAAAGCAAATTGTGATAACGCAACCGAAAAGAATATCATGCGGCGTCAGCCGCAAATACCAACAAAGCGAAAAAAGAACTTGACCTGTAATTATCAGATGACAAAATGCGTTCAGTAGCTTTGCAATAAAAAGATTGTTAGTAACGAGGAGTGCCGTATGCCCTCAAAGAACCGTAAAAACAAGGGGTGTGGTTTTGCACCAGCATCTGGGGCACGGCTTTACGCCCTCCCTGTTTATGGGAGTTGACATGCAAAGATATAGATGGATCGTTGCCGGAATTTTGTGCATTATGGCCATCGGGCTGAGTGCCGTAACCAGAATAGTCGATATCTCTGGATCGGGGCAATATACCAGCATTCAAACGGCTGTCACTGCTTCATCGCCCGGTGATACTGTTTTAGTATATCCTGGGACATATACTGAGAATATTAGAATCAGAGACAACACAATTAGTTTATTCAGTTTGGAAGCTATAACTTCAGATTCTTCCTTTATTGCCAATACAGTCATTGACGGAGGCTTGATATCGTCTGGATTATGGGTGTCTGAGAATATCCAAAACATAAAAATCCGGGGGTTTACTATAATAAATTGCAGAGTAGGCATATTTCTTGACAGATATTCAACTTCTGAGATTAGCAATTGTGTTGTTACGGGTAATAAAGCTGCAAGCGGATCAGGATTTACTGTATATAAATGCACAACTGTCCTGAGTGGGGTTCGGATATTTGACAATTATGCGTATATAAAGGCAGGTGGTATATACATCAATGGCTACATGGGGTCAGTAAACGTTACCTTTGATCCGGTTAACCGCTGTTCCATATACAACAACACAGCCGGGGCAGGACAGGATATAGTTGCCCACTCGATCAACAACGACCTGAGCATTCCCCTCGAGATGTTCACGGTAGCCAATCCCAGCAGCTACTACGCAACGGCTTTAAGGGCTTCCGGCAATGAATTTGAACTACTGATAGACGCCCAGGCGTTCCATCACCAGGAGATTAACCACGATCTCTACGTGTCTCCGGAGGGAGACGACGCCAATGACGGATTGAGTCCCGCGACAGCCCTCAAGACGATCAGAACGGCGGTTTACAGGGTTGCCTCTGACAGTTCGAACCCTAAGACGGTGCATATTCTACCGGGGACTTATTCCAGAACTACCAACCAGCAGGTGTTTCCAATTCCCCTGAAAAGCTGGGTAAGGGTCAGGGGAGCGGGGATTGAAGATACTCAGGTAGTGGGTGAGATGGACCCATTTTTTGCCAATGTGCAATACAATCCTTTAAATGTATTCACAAGCTTTTATCAGAGCAATGCCAGCCTGGAGGACCTGTCCATCACTTCCACCGGATCGGACAACAGTTGTGCTATCTGGGGCTTTGAGGAAGAAGCGCTGCACCTGAAAAACCTCAGGATGCATGAACTGAGTCCGGATTTGTATGCAGTGATAGATATTTCACGGGCTTCAAATGTATTTTGGGATGGTATTACGATCGAGGATATAACAACCGACCAAATGGGAATGTTATATACTGATGGCTACATCACCGGAACAATCCGGAACTCAGTTTTCAGAAACGCAGCATCAACATATACCAGTAATCAAGTGTGGGCAAAGCCTTTAATATGGACATCGGCAGGACAGAGTTTTACAGTAGAGAATTCAATATTTACTAATCTATCAATGGCGGATGATGATGCTCAGGCTATTTGTTTTGGTGGAGTTTTAAATCCCCAATCACAACAGTATTATACGTTCCGGAACTGTTTGTTTTCGAATATAAACTGCAACGAAAGAGGTGTGTTAATAGTTGGACACACATATCCGGAGATGAACATCACCAATTGCACCTTTTCCGGGCATACCGGTAACGGCGAAGCTCTGATGGTAAATGGGAATGTAACAATCTCCAACTGCATATTTTATAACAACAGGTCCAAGGAAATCGCCATCAATCCCATGGATGGGACAGGTATCCCCACTACATTGACCCTCGAAAACAACCTGATCAGGAATGGTTATAGCGATATTTGGCCATGGATTGGTTGTACAATTAACTACTCTGATACCAATATCACTGGCAACCCCCTCTTTCTGGGTGGTGATGATACCAACGATCCGCTCTATTACAGCCTTTCCGCCGCCTCACCCTGCATCAACTGCGGGACTCCGGATACTGAAGGCCTTGGCCTGCTTCCTTACGATCTGGCAGGCAACTGGCGCATCTGGGATGGCAGGATAGACATGGGCTGTTATGAGTACGGCTCGGAGCCATGGGTGGACAGTGACGATCCGGTTGTTCCGGAACTTCCTGCCCCGAAGCTTGCCGCCTATCCCAATCCCTTTACGGTTTTCACCAATCTCAAGGTTATTCTGCCTTCCAATCGATGCAATGGCAAAGCAAGGGTAACAAACGCAAGCATAGACATCTACAACATCAAGGGGCAAAAAGTAAAGAGCATAGCACTTGATCCCGGCAAGGCGGGTGAGCAGTTCAGCTATTGGGATGGCAGGGATGAAGCTGGCAGGCAGTGTTCCAGTGGTGTTTACATTCTCAACCTGAAGGTCAATGGCATAGGGGCGTTGAGTAAAAAGGTTACGTTTATCAGGTAGTCAAAGAATGCGTGTTTTACAATTGCTCAAAACCGCGGAAATTGCAGCGAGCCATTGAAAAGCCACTGGGGCAGCTTGTCGTAATTGAGGTCAAAGTGTTCCAGCAGATGGGAATCCGAACCCAGGGTGAACAGGGAGCCGCCGCAGTCCATATATAGCTCGATCTGCCATTTATCCGGCAAGATCCTCGCGTAGGGTTTGCGCAGAGAGGAGAAATTGATTTCCAGGGCGATGCCGCGCTCCACCATGCTTTGAAAGATATCCTTGAGGATGTCCCGGCAGAAGCTCTCATCCGGCATATCCTTATAGTAGCGTTTATAGACGCCCAGATGGGCGATGACATCGATCTTGCAATGTTGCACCAAGTCCAGGTTAAGGCGATAGTAAGAGGCTATTTCGGAAGGGGTAAGGGGTGCTTTCAGAGGCACGGCGACATTGGTGAAGTCGTTCAAAAAATGGACTGCGCCCATCACCAAATCCAGGTCAAGTTGCTCCAAAAGGCAGTCGGCAAAGGGGCGGACCTTGTTGTAGTCGCCCACTTCTATCCCGCACAGGAGCCTTAGGGGTGTATCTGCAAGGCGTTCTTTCAAAGCTTGCATGCCCTGGCAATACTTTTTGAAGGCGGGAAGCCCATAAACCAGCAATTCATTGGGCAGGAGGTCAAGATGTTCGGTGATGGCGATCAAGTCATAGTTCAGGGTCAGGGCTTTATCCACCAGTTCCTTGGCCTTCATCCGGCTGTCGTAGCTGTATTCGGTGTGCAGATGGTAGTCGGCTTTCATTAAAACTCCAAGTATCAGGATTCGGCGGCAATCAGCGCAGCGCCCAAGGCTCCGGTGATTTCCGGTTGCAGGCTCACATGGACTTCCTGCTGCAGTTGCTCGCTCAGACACAGGGCCAGATCGGCATTCATGGCCACGCCTCCGGTAAAATAGACGGGGGGGCGCATTTCCAGGGCGCCGATCTGGGCACGGATGCGCTTGGCGATTGATACGTGCACGGCGCGGGCTATATTGGCAGGCTTTTCTCCCCGGGAGATGAGGCCGATTATTTCAGACTCCGCGAACACCACACAGGTGGAGGAGATGGAGAGAACCGCATCCGCTTCCCACGCCAGATCTGACAGCCTGTCAATCCCGCAATCGAGGTGCAGGGCTGTGAGTTCCAGGAATCTGCCCGTGCCCGCCGCGCATTTGTCGTTCATGGCAAAATCCTCTACTTTTCCGGATTCCCTGAGGGTGATGATTTTGGAATCCTGTCCGCCTATATCGATCACAGAACGGCAATCAGGATGGAAGTAACCCACTCCGGCGGCATGGCAGGAAATCTCCGACAGAATCCTGCAAGGCTGGTCGAAGAGCTTTCTCCCGTAACCGGTGCATCCTATGCGATCAGGCATTCCGATGCCGCATTCCTGACGGGCTTTGTCGATCAGGGCTTGAACGGTTAGCATGGGGGAGACGTCAGTGCCCTGCCAGCCGGAGAAGAGTAGGGCGCGGGTAACGCTGTCCAAAACAACCAGCTTGGTGTTGCGAGAGCCGATGTCGATTCCAAACGCTATCATAGGAGAATATGGGTGTATTGGTTGTCTTCGCTGAGCCAAAGCGCGGCAAGCTCTTTGACGGTTTCCATCCGCACGGCGTGGATGCGCTGTTCCCGATCCAGAAAGAACTCAGGTTCATAGCCTAACACATCAAGGTTGGAAATCATGGCAGCCTGGACCGAGACATTCTCCATTTCGATGCGATGCATCCCGCAGAGGTAGTTTTTGGCAAGCTGAAGCTCGCATTCACTCACACCTTCGTTTGCCACCTGGTCAAGGATCTCACGCAGCAAGCCCAGGCAAGCGCGGTAGTCGTGTGGATCACAATAGGCGTAGGCGTTCCAGAAGCCAAGTTCGTTTACGGAGCTAAAGTCGAATCCGGTCTGATAGGCCAGGCCGTGTTTCTCGCGCAGGATATTAAAGAAGCGTGAATCCATATCTCCACCCATGATCTGGGCCAATACATGGAAGGCGGTGGTGTGCAGCCTGTTTGAGGCAGGCGGGGCAAAGCCACCCAGATTTATGATCGCCTGCCCCATCCCGGTGCGCTGGATGGCGAGTCGTTTGGCCGAGGAAGGCTGGAGGGCAGGCGGTGTTTCAAGTTCATGGTTTCCCATGGGATACGCTGAAAAATAATGGTCGATAAGCGCCCAGACCTTGTCCGGATCGACATTGCCCACCAGTCCAATACTACTGCGGGAAGAGCAGTATTTTTCCGCATGCCAGCCACTGATGGCGGTTTTGCCTATCCTGCGGATATCGGATGGTTCTCCAGTGCATTTGTCATAGGGGCTTCTATCCCCAAACAACATCTTGAACCAAGCCTGATACGCTTTACTGGAGGGGTTTTGCTTTTCGCGGCGCAGAATATCCAAGGCAGACATCTTGCAAACCCTTATGTAATCGGAATCAAATGCTGGCTCACAGATTATCTCTGCCAACACCGAGACAGCAGTCTCCAGATCCCGGGGAAAGCACTTGCCTCTGAAGATGGTGCTGTCCAAGGGATTCTCGGTTCGCACATTGAATCCGATATCGCGGGACAGATCAATGAGCTGGTTGAAGCTGTGCTTTTGCGTGGCATGGAGCATGGCGGTTGAGCAGAAGAAATTGAGCCCCCGCTGCGCAGGGCTTTCCGAAAGCTGGGAAAAATTTGTAGAAAGGGCATAGCCGCAAACAGTTAGATCAGGAAGGTAGTGATAGATGAAACTGAGCCCATTGGACAACCTGGCGCTGAAGTATCCCGGTCTTAACTCTGTCAAAGGCTGGCTGGAAAGCTGTGATACCGGGCTGTGGGGGATGCCTTGAGGAGCTTCCCAAACCATAACTTGGTTTTCTTGTTGCAAGGAAGGGCTGAGAAATTCGGAAATATTAATCAGGTGAGGCTTGGGACCTTGATGAAAAACAATCAGGCGGGAAGGATGCCAATAGCCGTGTACGGCTGCCAGAATCTCGGCCCGGGTTATCGCCATGACGCGCTGGTCGTAATCGTAGATCGTTTCATAGCTGCCCATCAGTTCATCGTTACCGATCATACTGGCAATGTTTTCCACACCTTGAAATCCATAGCGCCAACCGTTGATAATATCGCGCTTGGCCAGGTAGATCTCCTTGTCGTCCAGTTCATCCCGCAGGATGGATTGGTATTCCTGGGCGAAGATCTCGGAGATTCTGAGTATGTGTTTGGAATTGACGCTGGAAATGACCACCGGAGCGTATCCGCTCAGGCTGCCGGAGATCGATTCCACCTTGACCGAGGAGGCTATTTTCTCTTTCTCCACAAGCCTCTTGTAGAGCCTGGAATAGTTGCCATACGCCAGGCAGCGTAACGCGATCTGTAAAGCGTCGCATTGGGGATGAGAGCTGCAAAGTTCCGGCAAAGAAAAGGCCAATAACTCCATACGGTTCTTGCGGCAAAAAGAAGGGGCAGGGACAGGTTCAGGTTCCCGGAAGCGGCTGTAATCTGGTTTGGAAAGGGCCTGGGAACTGATCCATTGTGACCAGTATGCCTGCACCTTTTCCATCGTTTGCGCTGTGTCCAGATCACCAGCCAACACCAGAAATGAGTTTTGCGGGGTATAGTGGCGGGCATGGAAAGCTTTCAACTTTTTCTGCGTGGCAGCTTTCACCGAAGCCAGAGAGCCAAGCACAGGACGGGATTGCGGGTTGTCGATAAAACAGCTGCCCTGGATGTATTCAAAGAAGTCGAGTTCCGGATCGCTTTTGGTCTGACGGATTTCTTCGCAGATGATATCCTTCTCCAAGGCAACGTCTTCTGGGGTGAAGGTGGGGGAGAAGGCCAACTCTGCCAGGACACGCAGTCCCTGATCCAGATACTCTGCTGGCAGGATGATATAGATGCAGGTACTGTCGAAATCGGTGTAAGCGTTGATGGAACCGCCCAGTTCGTTGATGGTTCTGGAAATCTCGTTGTAGCCATAGTTGTGGGTGGATTTGAAGACCAGATGTTCGATGAAGTGGGAGTATCCCTTTTCGCCTTTCCGCTCCCAGATACTGCCTATTCTGATGTAAAGCTGGAGACAGAGCAAAGGATTGGAATGATCCTCGTGGACAATCACTTTCAGACCGTTTTCCAGGGTTTTTGCTTGGGCGCGTGAGTGCATCTTTATCAGGGGGATGGATATACTTTAAAATTCCGGGTGCGGGCCATGATAGACCATGGCGTATGCATTGTGGTTGTGGATGGACTCGAAGCTGTTTGATTCGACATAGAATTCCGCAACTCTGGTGTCTGCCTCCAAGGTCTGAGTGATGTCACGAACTATATCTTCAACAAATTTGGGATTGGCATAAGCCATTTCGGTCACATACTTTTCGTCACTTCTTTTCAGCAGTGGATATATGGGGCAACTGCCTGCGGCTTCGGCAATTGCGATTAGCTCTTCAAGCCAGATGAAGCCAGTGTATCTGACCCTGATGGTAACCAGTGAGCGCTGATTGTGGGCGCCCTGGCTGGAAATCTCCTTGGAGCAGGGGCAAAGAGTGGTGACGGGAACGGTGACACCGATCCAGAAACGGAATTCATCCTTCAGGCTCGCGCTAAAGAAGCACTGATAATCCATGAGAGATGCTATCTTGGAGACAGGCGCCAGCTTCTTCATAAAGTAGGTAAACCGCATGTCCACATAGGCAGCTTTCGCTTTCTGGCAGACTTTAAGCTCAGCCAGAAACTTTTCCAGCTGAGATACAATGTTCTCATGGTGAAAGCGGTTCAAAACCTCCAGGAACCGGGACATGTGCGCCCCGCGCTTGCGATGATCCAACTCCACATAGATGTCGAGCTCAGCGATCGTGTTCTGTACTCCGTTGGCGCGGTCATCCACAATGACAGGATAACGGACACCCTTCACTCCCACCTTGTCGATAATCACCGCTCTGCCATCGTCTTGAGATTGGATGTCGGGAAGGTCAGTCATTCTTCGTGCCAATCCAGGTCTTTCATGCCTGATGTTTTGAGCGAAACTGTCTCGCCTGCGTTGTTATAGTATATCACGGCATTCGCTTCTGCAAAGTTTTTTAACTTTTCCGCAGCCTGCTCGGGCGGCAGCACGAAGAGCGCAGTGGAGAGCCCATCCGACCAAGCGGCGGAAGGATGGATCACCGTTACCGAATACATGTCTTTGACAGGATAGCCGGTAAAAGGATCAAGGATATGGTTATAGCGCTGTCCCTGGTATTCAAAGTATAACTGATAATCTCCAGAGGTGCTGAGGGAGCCATTTTTGATCTTGAAGTTACCGATCGTGCTTTTGTCCTTGGGCCTGGGATGCTGGATATGCACCACCTGGGCTATCTTTTTACCAAAGAAGGTCATACTGCTCAGGCAATCGATCTGACCACTGAGAAAGCGATGGCGCTGCATGTATTCACGGGCTTTGTCCAGAATATACCCTTTGGCCAGCGCTCCAAAGGTGATCTTCATGCCTGCTGGCAAAATGATTCTGTCTTTGTTGTAGCGCACACGGTTGAAGCCGACTCTATGCAACATGTCTTTAATAACAAGGGAATCAGGTGGAGTCCAGGGCAGCGAATCAGTGTAAACATGGGTGCTGTCGCTGAATCCCCACAGGTCAAACAAGGGTTTGATGGTGATATCGAATTTGCCCTCTGTCAAGCGATAGAGGCTGTCAGCAATGGTGAGTAACTCATAGGCGTCTGGATCCATGGGATATGATCTTCCGGAGTTTGAGTTGACCTTGCTGATCCAAGATTCCGGGTCATAGTCATCGAATTTTTTCTCGAGAGTCCTCATATATGAGAAAACCGAGTCGATCTGAGCGCCGATGCCCTTGCTTTTTGAGCTTGCTTCAATGGTTACCGAGGTATTCAGCAAATCCTGATTGGTGCGGATATCTGAGTAGGAGCGGGTGACATATTTATAAAATCCATAGGATATCACCAGCAGCAGGATCAACAGCGAACTAATCTCTTTTCTGGTCATCATTGCAAGACCTTAGGGCTGAGGCCGGATAATTTCAAAATCCAACAACAGGTCGGTGTAATCCCTGATGGCATACCAACTGAGGGGAACGGTAATGACAAGGGGAACAAGGAGTAATAGAAATCCGACCAGGTTCAGGATGATGAGCACAAGGGCAAGCAGGTAGATATTCCACCGCACGACGTGGAAATACTTGTAAGAAACCCTGAATGCCGCCCAAAAGCTGAGCTGTTTGCGTTCCATCAACACAGGAACGGGCAAAACAAGCGCAAGGTAGTAATTGATCAACACTATCCACACCAAGCGTAGAATGGGGTCACTGCCAAACTGGGGAAAGCCAAAGCAGATCAGATAAATAACTACAAAGTACAAGGCAGAGAACAAGCTGAAGAGCAGATAACAGGGATAAGCCGACATTGCCTTCTTCATATCCGCCAGGCCTATTGTGTAATTGTCAGTTTTTGTTACAGGCTGAAAAGGCATGAGAATGAAGGGGATAAACACGCCGACGGAAAACGATACTATTATCAAGTTCAACAGGAGGTTGGGAGTATTGGTGATTTCAGCAAGATCAAGAAAGCCGAAGCTGTGGAACAACACAATCAGTACGGCCATCGGGATAATCCCGAGAATAATGGAAATGGCAGCCGCGGGGACGTTACTGCCTTTGTATTGTTTGAAGCTTTTCCAGGTTCTGGCAAGGCTTGCCATGGCAGACAGGTCGTTCGTCACAGCGGGTGTCTGCCGACCGCAACTTGAACACCACAGGTCGTGGGGGGCAAGATTGCCGTTGCATTTTTTACAACGCATAGGGGCTCCTACATTTCAGATTTAACATTTTGACCAACCGCAGGCAGGGCAGAGCAGACAACCCTCAGCATGCTCAATTGAAGAGCCACAATCGGGACAGAGGGCTATGGAGGTGCCTGAGACTGTATGGGGATTGTTTGTATTCGGATACGCCGCGGTTACACTGATTGCTTTGATATCACCGTTGGTATGGGCGGCCAGAAAAGCTTCCAAGGCTTGCCCCACAGCGTCTCCGCAAGAAGTAATCATCTTACCTTTGCGCCACATAGGTGACTGGCAGCGAATTCCTTTTAGCTGTCTGATGATGGCCTCAACCTTGATATCCGATCTTAAGGCAAGCGAACAAAGGCGAGCCAGCGCTTCCAACTGGGCAGAGGCGCAACCGCCAACTTTTCCCATTTGCAAAAAAACCTCGCAGGCTCCGTGCTCGTCTGTATTGATGGTTACATACATGTGGCCGCAACCTGTTTCCATGCGTTGGGTGATGCCATGGGTGATCTCAGGTCTGTTACGGGGTGCAACCTTACGCTCGGCATTACCCGCCTGTTTGCCAGTGCCGGATCCGGTGTTTAATACTTGATCTTCCCTGCTCCCGTCGCGATACACAGTCACCCCCTTGCATCCCAGCAGATAGGAAAGCTCGTAGGCCGTTCTTATATCTTCAACTGTGGCAGAATTGGGGAAATTAATGGTCTTGCTAACGGCATTATCAGTGTATTTCTGGAAGGCAGCCTGCATTCTGATATGCCACTCGGGGCTGATATCATGGGCAGTTTGAAAGATTGTGCGAATCTCGGCAGGTATGCGCTCGTTATGAGCAATTGAACCTGATTCCGATATTTCCCGCAGTAGTTCTTCATCAAGAAGTCCCGCCTGTTCCAGTTTGGCCTTGAACCATTTGTTCACATAGAGCAGTTTTTCGCCATCCATGACGTGTTTCCGGAAAACCAAAGAGAACTGGGGCTCGATCCCGCTCGAGGTGTCCAGGATCATGCTGATGGTGCCTGTTGGTGCTATCGTGGTATGTGTAGCGTTGCGGATACCATGTCGTTTGATGTTGGCAATCAATGTGTTCCAATCAGCATTTTTTGGGGATCGCTTGAGAGTTCCCTTGCTGTATATGCTCCCCTTGAAGTTGGGAAAGCTACCCTGGCTTTGAGCAAGCTCCATAGAACGGAGTTTAGACTCAAAATCTATGAACTCCATCACAGATTCAGCCAGATCAACCGCTTCATCACTTGCATAAGGAATTTCAAGTTGATACAGCATATCAGCCCAACCCATCACACCCAGACCGATTTTGCGGTTTGCATTTACCATCTCGTCTATCTGAACCAGGGGAAATTTGGAGCGATTGATCACGTCATCCAAAAAGTCCACACTGTCACGCACAACTTCCCTTAGCCTATCCCAGTCCACAGCTCCCTGCTTGATCATGAGCGAGAGGTTTATGGAGCCCAGGTTGCAGGCTTCATTGGGAAGCAAAGGCTGCTCTCCGCAAGGATTTGTGGATTCGATCCGACCGATGTGGGGGGTGGGATTGGCCTCGTTTATACGGTCCAGAAAGACTATTCCTGGCTCGCCATTTTTGTGTGCCATTTCGACTATGAGGTTGAAAACGTCACGCGCTCTGAGTTTGCCTTTTGTTTCTTTCGTTTTTGGGGAGATCAGATTGTACTCAGCATCCTGATTAACTGCCTGCATAAAGGTTTCGGTGATGCCTACACTCAGATTGAAATTGGTAAGTTCATTTGTATCTTCTTTGCAGGTGATGAATTCCAGTATCTGAGGATGATCGACATTCAGGATGGCCATATTGGCGCCGCGGCGTGTTCCACCTTGTTTGACAGCATCTGTGGCGGCGTTGAAGACTTTCAAAAATGAAAGCGGGCCACTGGAAACACCGTTAGTGGAACGAACCCGGGCATTGGCTTCACGCAGTCTGCTAAAAGAAAAACCCGTGCCTCCACCGCTTTTATGGATCAAGGCTGCATTCTTGACAGTTTCAAAGATGCTTTCCATGCTGTCTTCTATTGGCAACACAAAGCAAGCTGACAGCTGTTGCAGGTCATTGCCAGCATTCATCAGGGTGGGTGAGTTTGGCAAAAAGTAACCGCTGTCAAGCAGCTTGAAGTACTTTTTGGTCTTTTGCTTATCTTGCCCCGCGATATTGCTGGCTACACGTTTGATCATGGACTTCCAATCTTCAATCGTGTTGCCATCGTCGTCTTTACGGAAATATCTTTTTTCAAGTACTATTAGGGCGTTTTCGCTTAACTTCATTTTTTTTACCTACAAACCCAAGATTTTCCGGGTTTGATCAGGTGTGGCCAATGGCCTTCCAATTTCTTCAGCTATGCGGGCCAGGCGTGCGATTAACTGGGCGTTTGAGTCTGCCAATACTCCCTTGTGGTAGAATATGTTGTCTTCAAATCCCGCTCTGATGTGTCCTCCACTCACCATTGCCGTGAGAGAAGCCTGGATATGATATCTGCCGATCCCCGCCACAGCCCATGTGGCTCCCGGGATGATTTCCACGAGGTGCTCCTTCATATAAAGCACATTTTTAGGTGTACCACTCATCCCTCCCGGAACACCAAGAACAAATTGGACATGCAGAGGAGTATGGGTGATGATCCCTTTTTTTACCAGCCTGCCAATATAGTCGATCATCCCAGACTCGTAAACCTCCACCTCTGGAACTACATTGTACTGTTTGAACGCCTCAGCCAGCTTAACAATGTCTGCGGGATGATTGATAAAGATGTCATTTCCAAAATTGAGAGTGCCTGCGTTCAAAGTGCCCATATCAGGGTGCAGGCTTAAGGGGGCCAAACGTTTTTCAAAAGCTTCTCCAACGGCACCGCCGGTGCTTATCTGAATGATTAGCTCTGGTTCAGCAGCACGGATTGCCTCAATGGAGTCTTGAAACCGCTTCATGCTCTGGGTGGGGTTGCCATCGTCATCCCGCACATGGAGATGTATCACTCTGGCACCGGCTTTATAGCAAGCCTTCGCTTCCGCTGCCTGTTCTTCTGGAGTGATGGGGAGATTCGGCTGATCTGTTCTGGTCGTTTCCGCACCAGTTATAGCTGCTGTTAAAATAAGGGGATCCATAGTAGTTACCTCGTATCTATTATTATTTATTCAAACCAGCTTTCAAACAGACGCACGCGACGCAATTGAGCTATCTCCTTATCAAGGATGCGTTTGGCAATCTGTTCAAATTTGTCCTCATTGTCACTTACATAAAAAATGTCTTTGCCCGTCTTTCCAACAATGTTTACAGGTAAGAGAGCTTTCAAATATGCCGTGATAGCTTCCGCGCTGTCCACCAGAGTTACTTGATTCCCCATAACCTGGGATATCAAATCTCTCAGCAAAGGATAATGTGTGCAACCAAGAACGAGTGTATCGATATCCATTTGTTGCAATTCGTGCAGGTATTCATGCACGACCGCTTTGGCAACTGGGTGGTCAGTCCAGCCTTCCTCAACCAGGGGGACGAAGAGGGGGCAAGATTTAGAAAACACCACCGCATCCGGCATCAGCTTGCTGATAGCCCTTGTATAAGCTTGGGATCTGATGGTTCCTTCAGTACCGATTACGCCAATGCGATGATTTCGTGTGCTCCGCACAGCTTCCTCCGCACCAGGTGTGATCACGCCTATTATGGGGATGTTGGTTAGGTGGCAGAGTTCATCCAAAGACACGGCAGCAGATGTATTACAGGCTACAATAAGTATCTTGATGCCTTTCTGAAGGAGAAAGCGAGCGTTTTGGACCGAGTATTCGATAATGGTGTTGTGAGACTTTGGCCCATATGGAACTCTGGCAGTGTCGCCAAAGTATAGCAGATCTTCTTCAGGGAAGGCTGCTCTGATTGCCTTGAAAACAGTCAGTCCACCCACACCTGAATCAAATATGCCAATTGGCCTTTTCATCTCTTTCCTCTCTGCTTACGCTTTGCTTGGCCTATTTTTTTATAAGCGCGCTTATCGTCAACAGCAATTCGCTTGATTTTCCCTTTTTGCGGATGCGATTCTGCCTTAGGCATTCCCACTTTCTTACGAGTTAGGTTTTGGAAAGCATGTATGTGAGCATCACTTGAATCTTGTAGTTCTACATATATATCATCACTAACATCGATGATGTCAACAAGAACTTTATCAAGTAGCTGGTAATATTCATTACTATAGGTGTTTACAAACCTCATTTCTTTTTCCAGATACTGCCAGCCTCTACCCGAAAACTGCTCAGATTTAAGAAAAGCATTGACCGGAATTTCGTTTAAACGGACTATTAGCCCTGCGGATTTGGCTGATATAACCATCCCACTGAACGACTCCCCAATATGGCCTTTCATATATGCCAGGCTATAAATCCGTTCAATATCACGCTCAGCCTGATCCGCCTGTAGTTCCTTTTCTGTGGCGATGGATGCGAAACGTTTCAATTGGGTGGGTGATATCTTTTCTTTGCTGCTGTGCAGGATATGGATTTTGCACAGATGATGGATCACAAGATCGCAAAGCCTGCGGATCGGGCTGGTGAAGTGAGTGTAGTCTTCCATACCCAGGCCAAAGTGTCTGATATGTTCTGTTGAGTACTTTGCTTTCTTGAGACTGCGCAGAATAATCCTGTCAAAGACCTTATGATAGTCAGGACCAGGCATCGAATACAAGAGATACTGGATAGAGGCATTCAGAGAATCCCTTTCGTAGAAGCTAACACCATAATGAGATAACAGTTCCACCACCCACTGCAGCTTGGCTGGGTCCGGGTCTTCATGTATCCTATACAGAGTAGTGGGGGAGAGCTCTGACAATTTTTTAGCAATAAACTCGTTAGCTACCAGCATGAAGTTCTCGATGATCTTGTGTGATTCTGTTTCATCTGCCAGAGTAAGTCTCTTGATAAAGCCTTCATTATCATACTCATATTCCAGCTCTGGAAGGTCGAAGAATATATATCCATTGCGAAGCCTAATGTCAGTTAGAAGCGCAGATAGTTCCCTCGCATTGTTCAAAGATTGCTGTAGCTGCTCTGATAAATCATTATTATTCCCCTCAAAAAAGGCGTCCACTTCTTCATAGCTGAGGCGCTGATCACTGCATATCACGCTTTCAACCAGCTGCTGTTTAGTGATCTTACCACCCGTATTAAAATCCGTTATAACAGTTAGTGTCAGTTTATCTTCCTGAGGCCTTAGACTGCAAATCTTGTTCGAAAGTCGCTCTGGCAGCATAGGAATTACTTTTTTGGGAAAGTAGAAGCTGTTCCCACGCTTTACCGCTTCTGCAAACACAGAACCCGACATTTTGACATAGTGCGCAACATCAGCTATATGCACGTATAAACGCCAGCTATTCTTCAGCTTTTCCAAAGAAATCGCATCATCAAAATCCTTTGCAGATATTGGATCAATCGTGAAAGTGAACAGGTTACGAAAATCTTTTCTGGAACTCAGCTCTTCGGCGCTGATCTGATCGGAAAAAGATTCAGTTTCAGTGAGAACAGAATCAGGAAACTCCAAAGGCAATTTGTACTGGCATATGACCCCCATCAACTCCACCTGCGGGTCTCCAGACAGTCCAAGCACTTCAATAACTTTACCCACAGGCATTTTACCGTAAAGGGGGTTTCCCCAGTTTGTTACCTGCAAAACCACTTTGTTGCCGTCAGTGGCTGAATTTAGATCGCTAACTTCAAACCAGTTGTGGATTTTGGGATTAGTACAGAGAAAGTAGGCTTTATCATTGGCAATTCTTATGTCGCCAGCCAAGGTTTCATTGGCTCTTTTGATGATACGCCTTACATGCGCGTAATTTGCCTTGCCATTTCGATAGTGAGGCTCGACGCTCACTAAATCATCATGATAGGCATTTAACGTATCTTCTGCGCCGATGAAAAAATCACCCTGCTCTGTGCGAACAAAGGCAAATGACTGATTTCTGGATAGCGGCGTAGCGTCAAATAGGCCTTCTATCAAACCTGGTTTTGAAGTTGCAGTGTTTTTAGGCTTATCTTTCAAATTGGTATCAATCAGTCTGTATTTGCGATTGCGTTTCTCCATTTTACCGCATTCTATGAAGTCTTGTAACGCTTCCGACAAAAGGGACTTTTCCTTTCTCACCAAATCCAACTGTCCCACAATCTCATTATAAGATAATCCTTTATTACCGGTATCGGCAAGAAGTGTTAATAATCTTTCCCGGATGTCTTTAATTCCCAAGCAAACTCCCTAATACTGTTTACCAATCTTTCTGGTAAGTATTTCAATCAACGCTTCTTTTTCAGATTGGTCTTTTGAGAAACGCATCGATTGTCCTCTAAACCGATCAAGCCTGCGAGGCAGCTTGAAGGTGCTCAGCATGATACCGCGCTTATCGGCATAAAAACAACCAAAGTCCGAATACCGCCTGTTGATTTTTAGCAGTGAATAATGTACCACAATCTCATATTCATAAAGGCAGTAGGTTGTAGGAATGAAGTAGGGGAGAAGGTTGCCCAAAATCAACGCCATACCAAAAAAATAGAAATAAGGCATCTGCCATTGCTGGACTGCAAGTATCCAGAGATATACTGCCAGGAAAACAAGGAATACACATAAAAGGACCGATGTCCATAAGCGTTCAACAAACGGCCATGATCGCCAGGTTAGAAGAGGTTCAGGCGACATTTTGAACTATCTCCCGACACTTTTCTATTTCTTCTTTGATGGATAGAATAAAGGTAAATGATTTGGCGGTTGAAAACTTTGATCCCAGAGTGTTGGCTTCTCTTTGCATTTCTTGAAGAATGAAGTTCAGGTTCTTGCCTATCTCATCAGTTCGTTTTAGGGATTCTATCATAGTATTAATGTGGCTTCGTAAGCGCGTTATTTCTTCTTGGATATCGTATTTATCGATGTACAGGGCGATCTCTTGGAACAGCCTCTGTTCAAGATTCTCGGTTGTAAAGGATCCGAGTAATTCTGTTGTCCGCGCTTTCATAGAGCCAAACAATTCTTCCTTATATGGTTGAATTTCTGTTTCAACCAATGTCAATTGTTTTTGGATCAAACTACATGATTTTTCCAATATATCTCGAATACTTATAGCTTCCTTCCTTTGCGATTCTATAAGAGAGTCAATAGCTGTGCTCAAAGCTCTGTCCAGTAATTCATTTAGTTCTTGATCATCTTCAGGCCTGCCATCAATTTCAATTATTCCAGGTTCATTTAATAAAAAACTCATGTCGATTTCACCAGAAATACCAAGCACTTCATGAGCTTGTTGTACGATTTCATGATATTTAACTAGCTTGGTTGGATTCAGCTTGATATTCGGTTCTCTGTGATCTGTGACAGTAATCCTGACATCTACTGTGCCACGGGAGAGACGTTCAGAACACTGTTTGCGTACAATGTGCTCATAATAGTTCAATTCACGTGGCAAGTAGATACGTAAATCCAAAAACCTACCATTGATTGATTTTATATCAAGATCGACCTCTATATTGTTTTCTCTTACCCGAGCCTTGCCGAATCCTGTCATGCTTCGCATAGTTTAACTACCTCAATTTATAAATGGGAGAGGGTATGATATCCGTAATTACCACATACAGATAACATATCCCCATGAAAGTTTACATAACATGTCTTATCAATAAGCTTCATTAGTTGATTATCCACATACCAGGGTGCCTGATGTTGCGTCTTTGACAGTAGCGCTTCTAAGTGTGCCGATATCCGATTGACTGCCTGGCAAAACAGCAATCTTGTAATCTCTGGTTTTGCCTGAAACTTGCTGAGAAGACTTTTTACTAATATTCTCGACATATACTTCCACGGTATTCCCGATTTGATTTCGAAACTTCTGCAGAGTAATGTCTCTTTGTAAGTCAATCATAGTTTGCAAGCGTTTCAATCTAACGCTCTCAGGAATTTGGTTAATATACTCCGCGGCCTTTGTTCCAGATCTCTCACTATACTTAAAACAAAAGGCATAATCAAAAAGAATGTTCTGCATTGCAGTGAGAGTATTCGCAAAACATGTTTCATTCTCCCCAGGAAAACCTGCTATAAGATCAGTGGTTATCGCTATGTCAGGGATTGCGTTACGCAATTTGTTAATCAGGTTGGTATAGTGTTCAATTGTATATTTCCGGTTCATGGCATGGAGAACAGAATTATCACCACTTTGAAGTGGCAAATGAATATGATTGCATATCTTAGGCTGTCTGGCCATCACTTCAATAAGCTGATCTGATAGGTCTTTGGGATGAGAAGTAATAAATCTGAGCCTATACAATCCTTCAATCTTGCACAGCTCGTTCAATAGTTCCGGGAAATGGATATTACTATATTCATAGGAGTTAACATTCTGGCCGAGTAGTGTTATCTCGCGTAAACCTTTTTCCACGCATTTCTTTGCTTCATTCAATATATCGTCCATTGCTACGCTTCTTTCACGACCCCGCACATAGGGCACTATGCAATATGTGCAATAATTGTTACAGCCTCGCATTATGGTTATGAAGGCATTTGTTTTGTTTGAATGAGCAGGCGGAATGCCTGGGTATATTTGCGTAAAATCAAATGAAACGTTCAGAGGAGTCTCTTCTTCCAGCATGGATGGCAAAAGATGATACTGGTCAACCCCCACCACATAGTCAACCCCGCTTTCAGTTTCCCTGAGCCTCTTCCCCATTCTCTGAGCCATACAGCCTAAGACTCCAATCTTGAGATTGGGTTTGTTTTGCTTTCTCGACTTTTCGTTGGCTATACGTCCTAACACCCTGTCTTCAGCATGTTGCCTGACAGAACATGTGTTGAATAGCAACAGATCGGCAGCATCTATGCTTTCAGCAGGTTTCCACCCGGCATTGATAAGTATTGACGTCACCAATTCACTATCAGATACATTCATCTGGCAGCCATAGGTTTCTATAAAGAAGGTTCCTTTCATTTTCCCAGTTGTTTTTGTCTTTTTGGCTTCATATGGATAAGTCCTGCGGAAATACCATAGTAACATGTCAAGAATTCCTGGCTGCGAAATCTGTCCAGCAGAAGAATGATGTATCTTGCGCTGATTTTTAGAATATCCAATGAGTCTGGCTCAACCATAAACTCAATCATATCTGTTGCGTTTCCGGATATCAGTTCTTCAAAGAACTGTTCCAGTTCTGATCGACTTACTTTAATACTATTTAAGTATTGGGGATCGTATCGCCGGATTCTTTTTATGGCTTTCACCAAGAATATCCCTGTCAAACCGATAAGAACTAACTGATCAGCATTAAACTTCGGCACTGCTGACAGCTTTGTATTTAGATAATCCTCAAAGTCACTATGCCGTGAAAGATATGACCTTAGTGTCAGCAATCCCACCGGCAGACTATATTGCAAAGATTCACTTCGTTCATCTACATGAATCAATTCTGTGCTGAACCCACCTATATCTACAACAAGTGCATGGGCAGAACAAGCCAAACTGTTCTTAGCAGCAAGCAAAGCCAATTCAAGCTCATCAGATGCGCTTATCACTTGGTAGGGCATTTTCCATTTTTGGGCAAAGAATTCCCGGATCTTGGCCTGTTCCTTTAACCTGCGGTGGATTCCTGTTGCCAGAACACGTTTCTCTGAATCAATGTTTGTATCGTAAACTAAAAAACGACTAAGAGATTGTTTATAAGCACTCAGAGATGACGATGGAACAGAGATACTGCCATCAGCCAATACTTTATGGTTCTTTCCCAAACCCGTGCTGATCTGAGCGCTGTGTATTATTTTCCCGCTGTCCTGTTGTTGAAGCAGATAATTCATATTATTGGATCCAGTATCAAAAACCGAGATCAGCTTTGACCCTCGGTATCTGAGATCGATATAGCGCTGAATCAATTTAGCAGCTATTTGACTGTTGCAGTTCTTAACCTTTCTGGGTGTCTTACGTTGTTTCAATATATTGTTAAAGACCTGTTTCCATTCACTGACGGAGTTTGGAAAAGCATCCAACTGGTATTTATTCGGGTAGTGTTTAAGTCCATCAATCAATATCCCATCTTCAGGATACCCTTTTCTGGGATGGTAGAGTAATGTGGTTCCAAACTGAACCGATTCAGCAAAGCTGCTGTAACCTGGTTTGGTAAGCAATATGTCACTGGCTTGGATAAAATCCAGCATATCTGTTTCTTCGTCAACCACTACATGGTTTTCAGCAACTTTATCTTGATGCTTGGAAACAACTATTCCTGGAAATGAGGCGCAAAGTTTATCAATACCGAAGTTAAATTTGGCATCACCCCCAAACGCGCAAGTCAACATGGGAGTTTCCTGGCTAATGCCAAGATCAGCGCGCAAATCCGTGTATGAATCCTTCTTTCTTGCCAACAGCCCCACTTTTTCACACTTGCGGAATGCTCCCATGCTTTTTGTTGAACTGAAGGGGAGCCTGAAAGCGTGATCGGCTCGCTGGTAAAGTCCGTAAATACTGTTTAACAGGGGTCTCATTTCTGGATGTGCGGCTAATAAATCTGAAAAAATGAACAGCCAATCAAAGTTGGAAATGGCAAAAACAGGAATACGGGAGTAAGCGCCAACCTCGATTGCCAGCCAAGGGATATCAGCAATGATCAGATCGATCTTTTCCTGGCGTATAAAGTCAGTTTCCCTATCCAGAATCTCTGCCCGCTCACTCATCAACTGGAAAAGTCCGCTTTTCGTTCTCTCTATGTCGCAGTCCAGATTGGAATACTGGCGAACCCCGAAATCCATACTCATATCCTCAACCGAGGATAGATTCGGATTCAGGTTGGCAAACAAGTGTTTTGGCCTGTCGCTAAGCAGATGGACGAACACGCCAAACCTGTTCAATTCTTCCGCCAAGGCTGCCATTCTTGTTGCATGGCCAAATCCATGGTTGGAAGTATAAATAGCAAATCTAAGCATCTATCAAACTCTTACTGGATAATCAAAGTCCTTTTCTGGTTTGTGGATCTGATCTCCACCACCAAGTGGTTAGGCAGGCAGATTATCGGCAACAAATCGCTGGCACCTTGTTTTACACAGCGCTTGTCCGGACAATCAGCTTCCAGCATTCTCACTTTTCCATCGGCGATCTGCAGTGTGTTATGTTCGTCAATCACAATTGTCCGGTCTTGCGAAAGCGGATAATCCGCCCAATAGCGGTTTTCTTTGATGATATAGACTATGCGATTTTCCCTTTTCTGCAGTATCCTGTAGGATGTCAATACAACAACGATCACAATGATGATAAAAAGCATCACATCAGCCAGGTTCAGGTTTTCCCGTATCAGTCTCAGCATCAGAACACACCATAGATCTGAAAACCACAGTTTGGACATTTTCCTGTTGGAGTGATCCAGGATTTGTTTCTATACGATGAGATCACTTCCTTCCCACAACGAGGGCAATTGGTTGCCGAATAACTGCTTGCCAAAATGTTCCCCGCATATACGTGGGATAGCTTTCGCGAAGCTATTTCACAAGCGCGGATAACATCCTTTGCCCTCGTCGCCTCGATATCCGATTTGTATGCGGGATGGTAGGCGCTGATGTGCAAGGGAATATCCCTGTTTACAGATGCGACAAATTCAGCCAAGAGACTGATATCGTGGTCGGTGTCATTCAAGCCGGGAATCAGAAGATTGGTGATCTCCAGATGCACACCGGCACTGTAAGCGGCGCGAATGGTATCCATTACTGGCTCGATCTGGCCTCCGCAATTATCTTTATAGAATTGTGGCCGTATGGATTTCAAGTCGATGTTCATCGCTTTAATCCTTGGTAACAGACACTGCAAAGGTTCGCCATTCACATATCCGTTGGTAACCAGGACAACATCTACATCGGAAGCCATGCCGTTGAAATCGTAAATGTATTCAAACCAGGTAAAGGGCTCAGTGTATGTAAACGCAACTTGCATAGGCTGTTTTATACTGAATTTCCGAACCAATTCAAACAGTTCTTGGGGACTCAAATATTCAGTGTTGCACTTGAACTGGCTGGATCCATAATTCTGGCAGAAGAAGCAGCTCAGATTACACGAGTTTGCTCCCAGGGAAATAATCTTTGAACTAGGTCGAAAGTGATACAGGGGTTTTTTCTCGATGGGATCAACTCCCAGCCCCATGTGCCTTCCATAGTTGATGGCAATCATTTTGCCACCCTGGTTTTCTCTTCCCCTGCATTTACCAGATTGCCCTGCTGTAAGGTTACAAAGGTGGGGACAGAGATCGCAGATCACCCCGCTCTCCCCCACTTTGCGGTAAAACATTGCTTCTCTTAGCTGATCCATCTTTCCAACAACTCCATGTGCTTGTGCAAAGCTTCCGAGTATCTTTCCAGGCATTTCTGTGCTTTGCTCCCCATGCTCGTACGCTTTTCCGGATTTCTGTGCAAATCTATGATGTTTTCAGCTAAGTCTGAAGCATAGGAAACCAGAATTGCGGATTCTCCGGCTAATGCTTTTACTGATTCGCGGCAAGAGTGATGATATTCACCAATGATAATCGGCTTACCATAATAGGCTGGCTCCAAGGGATTATGGCCACCGAAATTATAAAACGAACCTCCCACAATGGCAATGTCGCAAATAGAGTAACATTCGTTCAAATGCCCTATGGTATTTACTATCAGGACATCGCCAACCCCGCTACCATTCTCATCAACCTGTGTGTACAGGGTTGCTTCCGGAAAGATCGTGGCCACTTCATTTGTTCTTTTGGGGTGTCGGGGTGCAACGATGAATTTGAGATTCGCAATTTTAGAGTGCAGCTCGGGCAGGATAGCTTTGAGCATCCCCTCCTCCCCCGGTCTGCTGCTGCCAAAGCAGATAATGAAGTCAGTCTCCGCAAAACCCAAGCGCCTCTTTGTCGATACAAAATCATAATCAGGCAACTTGAGGGCAAATTTCAGATTACCCGCAGTTTGCACTGGAGCAGCAAAAATACCCTTGAACCTTCCACTGTCGGCATCTGACTGGCTGATAATGCAGCGAATGGGTTTTTGCAGGTATCTGAGCATCCGTTTTATCCGCGTATAGTTTTGCAATGACTTTTCCGACAAGCGCGCGTTCACAAATACCACAGCGATATTTTGGCGCGCGGCCTCATGCAAAAGATTGGGCCAAATCTCGGTTTCCATGATAATGATCAAATTGGGGTTTACTATCGCGAGTTGTTTTTTCCGCAAATGCCTGATATCCATCACTGCCAGAAATGATTGTGGGTGTACAGCCTGCGCCGCTTTTAAACCAGTAACCGTGTTTGTGGTGATCACAATCTTTTTATCCGGATACTTCTGCTTCAGAGACACCAGCAATGGTTTGACTGCGTTGACTTCTCCCACTGAAGCGGCATGCAGCAATATTCCCCCTTCGCTGTTGCTGCCCTGTGGTTTGAGGGAATCTGTGTAATGCTTTCCCAGGCAAATCAACCAGATTAGCGGATAAAACAGTAAAAATGCTGTTTCCAATATCAAGTTGTAAAGACCGAAGATGATGGCTGCCATAGTGCTTAGTTACTCAAATGAAAAAGGACGCCAATTCTGACGTCCAATTTATGGCGGGAGCGACGAGACTCGAACTCGCGGCCTTCTGCGTGACAGGCAGACGTTCTAACCAAACTGAACTACGCCCCCGGCGCTGTTCTATGTTCAAAGTAAGTTTACAAACTTTAATCAGGGCTGTTTCTGTCAAGGGAAAATATTCCCCGATCCTAAAACAAATCGTCCGATTGCAGCCATCAGGATATAATCTATTCATGGTCAAGATCGATAATCTCATGCTCTGTGTTTCCTAAGCACAGTTCCGCAGCATAAGTGATATGGGTTGGCTTTCCCCAAAGCCACGCTGTCATTTCTTTTAGCTTTTAAGGACATTGTTTATTCCTCGCTCGATTCAGCTTTAGCTGCCTGTGTAACTGCAAGCCAAAGAAATATAAGCAATAATAGTCGGCGCATTTCTATCTCCCATTTGATATCCATTATGGCATGACAAGCAAATCGTGTCAAGCCCAGTTTTATTACTATTTGCCTTAATACTTTGGATAAGTGGCTCACCACAATAACCCATGGCAGTATAGATTATTTAATTTTAATCATTTACAAAATTAACAATATGCTGGATACTTGGAATATGGTGTACATATATTCTAATATAAATGATATCCAAGACGAAAAATCCTCGAAACTACTTTACCGAGTACATCAAATTTAATACAATAGAAGAACAATATAGCAATATGTTTCATGGACATAAGGTAATGACTTAGATATTTATGGATTTTATGCTTGACAGGATTACACACCGAGTTCTTTTAGATAAGACATATAAGAGGTTAGATATGCAATGTTTAAAGCTGAAAGTACTTTGTGCTCTAACAGTAATGGCTGTATTAATATCTCCTTGCTTGGCAAAAAAGAAGGGGAAACATGATCTTAATATAAGATTCCAAAAATCACCGTATTTATTGGAAACACTCGAGACTTATATTAACAACCACGATCTTGATCCTATCGAAGGAGTTTGGTCATATAGCTATGTTTCTATATCTGAAACAGTACTGGAAGGAAAGCGTAATAACGGAATAGATTCTGGAAAAGACTGCGACGAGTTTTATATAGTTAAAGATGACCTTCATAAAAGTAACGAATACTTGATGGTTTATAAAAGCAAACTTGACTCTAAGAAGGGACATACCTATTTAGTCCCTGGTGACATTGCGGCACGAGTGATTCCTGATGTTATAAGATCAGATTCCTATTATTTCTCTTTCGATTATGGCCTTGAATTACTGGGAACTTATGAAGTTTACATGACCCTAAATGGTGATGAAGTTAGGGGAACATATGATAATTCTTTTGATAAATATGGTGTTAAGATAAGATTAAAAAGTGAATACGTATATAGGAGAGTCAGCAATAATAAGGCAGAATTCAGCAAAAAAGATATCTTCTCAGGAACTGGTTTTCTAATTAGCGATGAAGGATATGTGGTAACTAACTACCATATAATTGAGAATGGGAAGAATATCACTGTTAGCTTTCCCCACAATGGGAAAACTTACAAAGCACATGCAACAGTGAAAGATAAAAACAATGATTTGGCTTTATTAAAAATAGATGGTTTTGCATTAAACGACATCTCAAATACTCCAATTCCATATTCAGTGATGCCATCTAACCTAACCTCTATTGGGAATACTGTTTTTACTCTGGGTTACCCACTTTCTGACGTTCTTGGGTCATCTATCAAGTACTCTAGCGGATTTATAACGTCTTCCTTTGATAATAGTATGAATCCTGTATTGATGCAAATTGACAATAATATTCAACCTGGGAACAGTGGGAGTCCCTTATTCAACTCAGATGGGAATATTATTGGTATTGTGGTATCATCCTTGAACGCTAGTTATTTCTTAAGAAAGGGCGATTTTATACCTCAAAATGTTAACTTCGCAATCCGTTCTGATTATCTCCAACCATTATTGAATAGTTTAAATATTAAACCAGTTAATCAGACACTTGCGTCTAAATATAAACTTATGGCAATCGAAGATAAGATATCAACAATAAAGCCGTTTATATCCATAATATACACAGAACGTAAGGATCGATAGCTCCATAATTAAATACATGTTAGGACATATAGAGTATTTTGCTTAATCTGTCAAACTCCCCTTTCATATTTACTTGTGAAGCATTTAGTCATAATGACTATAAGTCCATTCCTGATATCATGCTTCTTATGTAACTTATTTAATTATTTAAAGCATACGGTTGCACATATAGACAAAGTGACATATACGCCAGAACTAACGCTGGCATATTATTCGTCTTGCTGAAACGACCTTCATTTGCATCCCTTGCTCAAACTGGGGTCTTTCTGGGGTCATCCTTAACCTGGTGAGGGATGACCTAAGGATGATGGCATAAAAGCCTGTAGCAGCAAAGGACGGAGCTATGACGCAATTTGAGGATTGTTGCAGGTATTTATAATGAATAGATAAGAAAAGAGGTGGTGCGGAAGGGTGGTGTTTTGCATTTGCAGTTTGCTCAAAGAGGCAAATCGAGGTATTGTGTCTGAGGAAGCTCACAAGAAAACCATCACTTGGAACAATCTTTGCATAATTAGCTAAGTAATATTCAAATTAAGATAGTAGGTCGAAATGAAAAGAGTGATCCTTCTCCTGTCGATTGTGTTGGGAATAGCGTCCCTAACTGCAGATCTGACGTATGTGTACAATCTACCCCTGCCAAGTTTAAAAGTCCAGGGTGACAACTATGTGGTCAAGCTCGATGGCGGCCAGGCCTTGGGTGAACCCGGAGCCCCCAACCTGCCCTGGATTGGATCAAAACTGCTTCTGCCAAGTGTCGAGGAAGCGGTGGCCATCCAGATCAAGAAAATGAATCCAAGCACCTATCAGCTTGATAAGCCCATCATCCACTTGCAGCCCCAATACCCTTTATCACAGATCGACCTGCCCCAGCCAGTGACGGCAGATCAGGATATTTATGGCAGCGCGCAGGCGTATCCCGTTCAAGACAACAATGGGACAAACACCCAGTTTCTCTGTGGACACCCAATCAATTTCACGGCTTTCTGCCCATTTGAATATTATCCCCAGGAAGGCTTACTCAAATTCTACCAAACAATTTCTGTGACCGTTGTCACATCATTCTCTTCACGTGCCAGCGAATCCCTGCGGTTGAAGAAGGAAGACGCCTTCACCTACACAAGGCTTACTAATTCCGTTGATAACACCGACCGGTTACCACGCTATCTGGAACGCACTGAGGGTTTCGAATACCTAATCATTTACGATGCTGCCAAACAGACCCAGTGGCAGCCTTTGAAGGACTTCTATAATGCCAAGGGTTACAGCGTTTATATGAAACCCGTCCAGGAAATAGCCAGCCAATTCACGGGCATTGACCTGCAGGAAAAGATCCGCAACTTTATCATCAGCTTTTACACGCAAAACTCATTGCGCTATGTGCTCCTGGCTGGAGATACGGACGTTATCCCCCACCGGGGTTTTTATGTGAATATCTCTCAAGGTGAATATGTAGATGCCGATATCCCCGCCGATATGTACTACGGTAGCCTTGATGGCACCTGGAACGACGATGGGGACAACTATTGGGGTGAATACTTCGAGGCTGACCTTGTTCCGGATGTGGCTGTAGGCCGTTTCTGTTACAATTCCGATGAGGAAATCGCCAGTTTCATCAACAAAACCAGCAAATATCAGAATGAGCCTGTAATCTCTGAGGCTAAATCCGTGCTGTTCGTGGGCGAATGGCTGTGGGAAGGTCCCACCTGGGGTGGCGACTATATGGATGAAATGATCGGCGGAAGCAGCGCCCATGGATACACCACGGTGGGTGTTGATACGGATTGGAACATTACCACATTGTATGACAGAACCTATGGCTACGCGGATGCCTGGACAATAAATCAACTGCGTCCCCTGATAAACAATGGACCCAACCTCATTAATCACCTGGGACACTCAGCCACCACCTACTGCATGCGCTTTAACAACAGCAACGTGACAAACAGCTCGATTACCAACAATGGCATCAATCATAACTTCTCGGTGATTTTCACCCAAGGCTGCTACGCAGGGGCTTTTGACAACCGCGAAACCACTCCCGGCTACTATACTTCAGACTCCATCACAGAAAAGTTTACCAGCATCAACAACGGTGCAGCGGCCATGATCTCCCACTCGCGATATGGTTGGGGCATGCAAGGTTCCACAGACGGCCCTTCCCAGTACTTTCACCGGCAATACATAGATGCTCTCTTTGGCGAAGAGATCAATGCCCTCGGCGTCGCCCTGATGGATAGCAAGATCGACAATATTCCCTACATCCAGAATTCCCCTGTAATGTATTGGGTTACCTATGAGACCAATCTCTTTGGCGATCCGGCCATGTCTGTCTGGACAGACACACCAACCCAGTTGTCCGTTCAACTTCCTTCCTACTGGACTGTGGGCTTGAACAACTATCAGGTGCTGACCAATGCGCCTCTGGCTAAACTGAGACTGAAAAACGGTGACACAATTATCTTTGAGGGCCAGGCGGATACAGGAGGCCTTATCAATATATCTCTGATGGAGCCTCTCGTTCCTGGAAACTATGACTTGTATGTAAACGCTGCAAACTATATTGGTTACCACTCTCAGATAACGGTGCAAGCCAACGAAATGCCTTACATCGTGGCATCCAATGTCCAGTTTCTTGATCAGGACAATCTGTATCATACCGGAGAGGTTGTAAACATTGATGTAACCATCGAAAACGTGGGGCTTATCAACCAAAGCAACCCCGGGACTATCACCCTGACCAGCAACTCCCCCAACATCGAGGTTCTGAGTGGCAGCTACAGTTTCGATCCCCTGGCCGCAGCCGAGACCTCTGTTATCAGCGGTTTCTTCAGTATCAGGATTATCGGAAATTACAACGATCATCAGGTGGCAAACATAGCTTTCGTAGCAAGTTTCGATGGATATTCAGCCACTACACCGGTGAACCTGGTGCTGAATTCTCCCGTGCTCAGCATCGATTCATACCAGTTCATCAACACCAACAATCTTATTCTTCCGGGAGACAATCCCTCGCTGAACCTGTTGGTTCACAACAGCGGCTCAGGCAACGCCTATAACCCCATGCTGCTACTATTCAGCGATAATCCCTGGGTGACCCTGTCTGCCTTCGAGGCCAACCTCTCCCCCATCGAAGCGGATAATTATATGAACTACGAAAATGTGTTCAACGTGCTGATTTCTTCCGGCGCACCCCTCAACACCTCCGTTGACATCGGATATCTGCTCAGCGCGGAAAATGGCAACGTTCTGGAAGGGAATTTCACTCTCTATCTGGGCATGCTCAACTACAACTTTGAACCCGATATGATGGGCTGGTCTTCCTTCGCTCCCTCCCCAGGTTTTGTCAACCAGTGGCATCGCAGCGACGCCAGAAATTGCACATCCAACGGCAACTATTCGATGAAGTTTGGTGGAGAAGGTACTTCCAACTATTCCAGCAGCGCGTATGGTGCCCTGGAAAGCCCAATCTTCAACCTGGGTAAAAACAGCCGCCTCCTCTTCAATCACTGGATGAATGCCGAAATCCACAATAACCCACAATACGCCTGGGATGGCGGAACTGTGCAGATTTCAGTAAACAACGGTGAATGGACATCAATCGCACCTGTGGGCGGATATCCCCAAAGAATCTATAACAACAACGCCTCACCATATCCTGCCAACACTCCGGTTTACTCAGGAAGCTTTAACTGGACTGGCGCGGAGTTCGATCTCTCAAACTATAGTGGCACGGCAAAGTTTCGCTTCCTGTTTGGCTCTGACGGATACGTGACAGGAGAAGGCTGGTACATAGACGACGTGAGAGTGGAATCCGATCCGCTCGGCATTGATGAGCCAGGTGTCCCCACACCCTGTTTCACCCTGCAGGGGAATTACCCCAATCCTTTCAATCCGGAAACCACCATCCGCTTTTCCCTGCCAGGTTCTGCGGCGGCCAAGCTGGAGATCTTTAACATCAAAGGCCAGAAAGTGCGAACCTTGCTTGATTCAGTCATGGCGGCGGGACAACATAGCCTGGTCTGGAACGGCTTGGACGATGCGAAGAATCCTGTCGGCAACGGAGTCTATTTTTACAGGTTGAGCAGCGGCGGCAAAAGCAAAACCAGAAAAATGATAATGCTCAAGTAGCTGGAGTAGCTATAACATGATTCAGATTACAAAAGATACCCGGTTGGTGATTCTGACCGGAGCAGGAATCAGCGCCGAATCGGGCTTGCGCACCTTTCGCGATAGCGGTGGTTTGTGGGAGGATCAAAGGGTGGAAGATGTAGCCACCCCGGAAGGCTTTGCCAGAGACCCCAAACTGGTCTGGAGATTCTATAAAACCCGTTACAAAGCGGCGATTGATGCGCAACCCAATTCGGGTCACGCTGCCTTGGTGAAACTGGAGAAATTTCTGGGCAAAAACTTCTGTCTGATCACCCAAAATGTGGATGGCCTTCATACCAAGGCAGGCAGTACGGGAGTGTTGGAAATGCATGGTTCTTTGTATGAATGCTATTGTACTAAATGCCTGACAATGTATCGCACGGCAGAGATTGACCTTGATCCCGATCTGCCCATCTGTTCCAAATGCGGATCGATGCTCAGGCCGTATATCGTCTGGTTTGGTGAAATACCCTATCACCTGCCTGAAATTGAGGGCAAGTTGAGAAATTGTGATGTTTTAATGATCATAGGGACAAGCGGAAATGTTTATCCCGCCGCGGGGTTCGTGATGACTGCCAAATACTTCGGGGCTTCCACTATGGCTGTTAATCTGGATCCAGTGGCCAACAGCGACTACATAGACGAATTTCACCAGGGTAAGGCGGGAGACATACTCCCCAAACTCGTTGAGCAATGGTGCTGATTATTAGGCAAGATAAGCAAAAAGCCGGGTTTCACTGCCCGGCTTTTCTTTTGAAATCAATACAAGATCAGGGAACGATGCGGGTTCCGGTTTTTCCCGCGAAAGCTTCCACAATCCTGTCTATTGAGGTGATCAGCACCTCCTTGCCGCCCCTTTCGATAAAGTCGATCGCGGCCTTGATCTTGGGTCCCATGCTTCCCGCAGGGAACTGCTTTTCTTCGTAATATCGCTTTGCCTCTGCCACAGTCATAAGATCCAGATCCCTTTGGCTTTCCTTGCCA
Source organism: Candidatus Cloacimonadota bacterium (assembly GCA_035450685.1). Classification (GTDB taxonomy): domain Bacteria; phylum Cloacimonadota; class Cloacimonadia; order Cloacimonadales; family Cloacimonadaceae; genus Syntrophosphaera. The sequence continues at coordinate 30,535 of DAOTNF010000024.1, forward strand.
TAATCCACAGCTACTTTATCCACTCCCGTCAGGATCACAAACAGGTCTGCCTCAATGTTTATTGCCAGAAGAGCGCTGGCAAAGTCTTTGTCGATTACCGCGTCAACGCCTTCGTAGGTACCGTCGTCTTCCACATAGACAGGAATCCCGCCTCCACCCACAGCGATAACGATTTCACCTCGTTTTACCAGTTCCTTGATCGTATCTGCGGGGATGATCTTTTGAGGCAAGGGAGACGGAACAACGCGCCGGAATCCTTTTCCGGAGTCTTCCTTCATAGTCCAGCCCAGGGTCTTTTTCAGTTCCTCCGCCTGTTCTGCGCTATAATAGGTGCTGCCTACGTATTTAGTGGGATTGAGCATACTGGGGTCGTTACGGTCAACCACAACCTGGGATATCAGGGTGATAACCTGCTTGTCGATGCCATGCAAATGGAGTTTGTTTTGCAGGCTTTGTTCGATCATATAGCCCATTGTCCCTTCCGTGGCCGCGTTCAACACGCCCAGAGGCAGGGGAGCCAGGCCTTCTTTCTCGCCTGCTTCCTGCTGTCTGAGCAGATTCCCCACCTGGGGGCCATTTCCATGTGTAATTGCAAGCCTGTAGCCCTGGCTGATCAGTTCCACGATCCCGCCCAGAGAGTCTCTGGTGTTGGCAAACTGCTGGCTGATGGTCCCTTTCTCGCCCGCTTTGATGATGGCGTTGCCACCCAAAGCCAATACTGCTGTCTTCTTCATATTAGTTAATCCTTTACATCCTTAAAAAGCCGGCGGGCAGATGCGTGTTTCATCTGCCCGTTCCAGCAAGCCTGTTGGTTGTTTAGAAATCCTTCAGGACATCCTCAATTGTGGGTCTGCCGATCTCTTGCAAATCGTAGCTAACCTGGCAAGCAGGATGCTTGATCTTGATCACACGGCGAAGATCGATTGGCGTGGCAATGACCACGGAATCGCAATCTGTGGAGTTGATAGTGTGCTCCAGGTCCTTGATCTGCTGGTCGCTGTAACCCATGGCGGGAAGCAAAGTGCCAATCTCAGGATAATTATCGAAGGTCTCCTGGATCTCACCAACAGCCCATTCCCGGGGATCAACCAGTTCGCCGCAACCATATTTCTCAGCCGCGATTACACCAGCTCCATAGGTCATCTCGCCGTGGGTGAGGGTGGGACCGTCTTCAACAACCAATACCCGTTTGTCGGAAATCATCTCGGGGAAATCAACCGTGAGCGGTGAAGCCGCGTCGATCACCTTGGCATTCTTGTTGATCATGCGAATATTGGCGCGAATCTCGTTGATGTCGTCAAGGTCGGCGCTGTCGATCTTGTTGATCACGATCACGTCAGCTAGATGCATGTTGGTCTCGCCGGGATAGTAGGAAATCTCATCCCCGGGGCGGTGAGGATCCACCACCACGATGTTGAGCTGTTTGTCTGAGCAATAGAAAGGAATATCGTTGTTTCCACCGTCCCAGACGATGACATCGGCTTCTTTTTCGGCTTCGCGGATGATCGCTTCATAATCAACGCCGGCGTAGATCACGCTACCCATCTGGATATGAGGCTCATACTCCTCCATCTCTTCAATGGTGCATTTGTGAAGCTCAAGGTCTTTCAGTTCGGCAAAGCGTTGCACTTTTTGCTTCACCAGATCGCCGTAAGGCATGGGATGGCGGATGGATACCACCTTGAGCCCTTTGGCCTTAAGGGCTTTCACAACAGTACGGGTGGTCTGCGATTTACCGCAGCCGGTACGCACGGCACAGATGGTGACCAGTGGCTTGGAGGTCTTGATCATGGTGTTTTTGGTGCCCATGAGCATGAAATCGGCTCCCGCGGCATTGACCAATGAAGCCTTGTTCATAAGCATTTCGTGGTGCTGGTCGCTATAGGCGAAAACCACCAGATCCACATTATGCTTTTGGATCAGCTCTTTCAGCTCTGATTCGGGATGGATTTCAATACCCTGGGGATACAAGCTTCCTGCAAGCTCCGCGGGATATTTCTTGTCATCGATTCCAGGAATCTGGGTGGCGGTAAAAGCTACGACATGATAGTCCGCGTTATCACGGAAAAAAACGTTGAAATTGTGGAAGTCGCGGCCGGCCGCGCCCATGATAATGACTCTGCGTTGCATTTCTTACTCCTATATTCATATAGATTTATTGTTTTATTTTCAAATTTTCGGCTGCCTTGCTTACGTCAAGGAAAATAATGTCCTCGCCGATAAGTTATGTTTGTATTATATTTCTGTGAACAATGATTTTAATCTGTGAAAGCCTTCTTAGCCACATTCAAACGGATTATGCGCCAAGAAAGTCCTTGACTAAAATGACCTTGCCTTCAGACTGGAATTGAATAATATACAAAAAGAGGAGTTTATTATGCGCAGACTAAGTGCTATATGTCTGATGTTGCTGTTGCTTGCAGCAGGGCTATTTGCTGAAGACGGCGCTGTTGCGATGCGTTTTAAGCTTCTGGAAGCGGAGTTTTATACTCTGGATTCATATTATTCTTCGGAGTTGGGCAGGCTCTACACCAAAGCGGAGTTTGCCATCCCCAAGGCGGAGCTTGATCCAATGGCTTACTATGGCTTATTCTTGGAGGAGAATACCTTCATCCAGTCTGTCACAGTCTCGGGGCAGTTTGAAAACCACTATTTTGTCCAGAATCTGGATCCCTCCTTCTTTGAGCCAGCTCTACCGGACTCTTCGCTGTTGTATGATACGAGCCCGGTCCGTTTTTATGGCATCTATCTGAAGAATTATGATCTTTTTCCAGATACGCCCCATTTCACAGTCTGGTATTTTACACCCATGCCGGCGTTCAGAATGGATGATCAGCAGAAACTGAGTTCCATGTTGAAAGCTGATCAATGCTGGTATCCCCGCAATTTTACTAAAAGCAGCACTGTCAACCTGACCCTGACCACTACACCGAACCTCACTCTGTTGGTAGGCAATAGTTATGCGACACATTCAGACAGCGAATATACCAGAACCCACCGACACACCTTTATCGACACTCTGGAGCAGCCTGTTGACATTAAATTGATTCGAGAATGACGCTAAATTAGCTCAGTTGGTAGAGCAGCTGATTCGTAATCAGCAGGTCGGGGGTTCGAGTCCCCCATTTAGCTCCACTCCATTGCAAAGCCTGGATAAACATTATAGTGAATCCGGGCTTTTTCTTTTTCGCCCTCATGCCTTGATACCCTGCTGAAGTCCTATTGACGTCCCATCGAGAATCCATCCGGCGATCAGTAGGCGATCAATCAGTAATCAATG
>DAOTNF010000025.1:0-26728 GCA_035450685.1 Candidatus Cloacimonadota bacterium
CTCTCAGTGGCAACATTGCCGCGGGACAGAGCCAGACCATCACCGCCAACTTCTCCGCCGTCGGCATGGCAGTGGGTACCTATGAAGCGATGCTCACCATCCATTCCAACGATCCCGTCAATCCCACCCTGGACGTGAGCGCCACCATGGATGTCTGGGACACCGGCAACCACGCTCCCACCATCAACCTGCCTGCCAGCTTCGCGTTCGACCGCAACGGCAGCCTGACGGTGAACTTCAACTCCTACGTCTCCGACGAGGACGGCGATCCCCTCACTCTGGGCTACAGCGGCAACACCAACGTCTTTGTGGCCATCAACGGATTGAACGTGACCTTCACCGCCGCCCAGAACTGGACTGGCAGCGAAACCATCACCTTCTCCGTCTATGACGGGCAGAGCTACGCCTATGACAGCGTGGTGGTGACCGTCAACGAAGTGGCCGGGCCCGGCTGGACACCCGTCATCTATACCAATTCAGCCACCATCCACGGCATCGTGACCATCTATGGCGTGGCAGCCGAACTCAACGACGTGGTCGGCGCCTTTGTGGGCAGCGAATGCCGCGGCGTGGCGGATGTGGTGACCAATGGCGGAAACGCCTACGTGACCCTGGTTGTGAACCTGGCGTCCAACGGCGAAGAGGTCAGCTTCAAGATATACGACTACAGCGCCTCTCTGACCTACGATGCCATCGAGACCTACACCCTCAACTACAACCAGGTGATAGGCACCACAGACAATCCTGTGCCCATCAGCGTGGTCGAGATCACCTCTCTCGACGCTCCCGTGATCACCTCCATCACCAAGGTCGATGGCGGTTTCAAGGTCACCTGGAACGCCGTGGACAATGCGGATAGCTACCAGGTGTTCCGCGCCACGGATCCCTATGGAACCTACACCCTGATTGGAACGACAACGAATCTGCTCTTCAGCGATCTGACTGAACTGCCCATGGCCTTCTACTATGTGAAAGCCGTGCGCAACTGATCGCCAAGATAGGTCGGTAAATGAAACAACTACTGATATTGACCATTCTGGTTCTACTCTCCCTGCCCCTCGTGGCAGGGGAGTGGACCCAGTATTACTTCCGCTTTGAACTGCTGGACAAGAGCGAACTGCAAAACCTGACCCGGATCGTCTCCATCGACAACGTCAAAGGCAACTGGGTCTATGCCTACGCCAACGACAGCGAATGGGCGGAATTCAGAAAACTGGGCTACAACACCCAGATCCTCCCCGATCCTGCCAGCCTCTATCCTCACAAGACGAGCGGCAGCGTGAACGAAGTGAAGGCGTGGGATACCTACCCCACCTACGACGCCTATGTGAGCATGATGAACGGCTTTGCCAGCGACTATCCCGGGCTTTGCCAGATCATCAACGTGGGCACGACGGCAAACGGCCGCGCCATCCTGGTCGCCAAGATTTCGGATAACGTCGCCACTGAGGAAAAAGAACCGGAAGTGCTGCTCACCAGCACCATGCACGGCGATGAAACCACCGGCTGGATGCTGATGCTGCGCCTGATCGACACCCTCCTCAGCCAGTATGGGACAAATCCCCGCCTGACCAACATCGTGAACTCGATGGAACTCTACATCGGACCGAACACCAATCCGGACGGAACCTATTACGGCGGCAACAACACCGTGTCCAACGCCCGGCGTTACAACGCCAACGGGGTTGACCTCAACCGCAACTACCCCAATTATGACGGCAGCCTGAACCAGGGCGCAATCCAGCCTGAGACCCAGGCCATGATGGACTTCGCCAATGCACACAGCTTTGTGTTTGGCGCCAACTACCACGGCGGCGCGGAAGTGGTGAACTACCCCTGGGATTACACCTACACCCGGCACCCCGACGACGCCTGGTTCCTCTCCTCCAGCCTGGTTTATGCCTCCAACGCACAGGCGAACGGACCCAGCGGCTACTTCACCGGCATCAGCTCCAACGGCGTCACCAACGGCGCGGATTGGTATTCGATCGCAGGCGGACGCCAGGATTGGATGAACTACACCCGCAACGGCCGCGAGGTGACAATCGAGTGCTCCAACACCAAGATGCCTGCCGCCTCCACCATGCCCAACTACTGGAACTACAACTACGAAGCCATGCTCAGCTATCTGGAACTGGCTCTGGACGGCGTGCATGGAACCGTGGTGGACGCCTGGGGCAACCCTCTGGCGGCAACCATCAGCATCTCCGGCCACGACAACACCTATTCCATGGTGGAAACGGACGCCACGCACGGGGATTTCTACCGCTATCTGCAGCCCGGCACCTACACCCTGACCGTCACCACGCCTGGCTACGATCCCCAAAACGTGCAGGTGACCGTGACTGCCGGACAGATGACCCCCATCACGGTGGTTTTCGGCGAGATCGATCAACCGCAGGAGATTTCCCTCAACGCCGGCTGGAACCTGATCAGCCTCAACGTGGTTCCAGCATCCTACGTGACGGAAGACATCTTCCAGGGAATCAGCGGCTTGATCCAGATCAAGAACGCGGCTTACAGCCACATGCCTTCCATGGCAGCCCATTTCAATACCCTGGGCAATCTGGCCGTGAATGAAGGCTACTGGGTGAATATGTCCGCTCCCGCCACCCTCAGCGTGGATGGCAATCCGGTGGACGCCTCCGCCACTCCGATCAGCCTCAAAGCGGGATGGAACCTGGTTTCCTACCTGCCCGCGACTGCCAAGGCGACCGCCACTGCCCTGTCCTCCATCTCCCCCTACCTGCAACAGGTGGACTATCTGGGCAACAGCCCCGCAACCATGGAGCCCGGAAAAGGATATTGGGTCAAGGTTTCACAAGCCTGCACCCTCACCTATCCGGAATAATGTTAAACGATTAGCATAAACGGGGATGGAGCTTGCTTCATCCCCTTTTTTTGGCTCTCGCTTGATGCTGTTTCGCTTGAATTATGACAGACGGCTGTCTTTTCTAAAAGACTGGATCACGGGTCAAGCCCCGGGATGACACGGTAATGTAGTCTGGAGGTGGTTTGTTTCAAAGCTGGGTGCTTGTTTCTAAAAGACTGGATCCCGGGTCAAGCCCGGGATGACACGGATAGAGTCTGTTGGGGCTTGTTTCGGGGAAACCGTTCCACCATTTCACCTTTCCACCTTCATAGATCCAGTCGATCCTGTCATCCGCGTTCTATCTCTTTTTCACAATCACCACATCACCACGACACCACCTCACCACGCCATCTTTCCACCATTCCACCTTTCCACATAAATACCGCAACCTTCCTCATAATCCTTCATACCGCCCTCCTTTGCTGCTACAGGCTTTTGGGGTATCATCCTTAGGTATGTGGTTGCAAAGTTAAGGTTGACCCAAGGAAGACCCACGCCCGATAAGGGGATGCAAAGGAGAGCGAAGTGTGGGAAGGTAAAGAGATTACAGCAATCCCCACCTGCGGCGGAAGAAAAGTTCCAGGCAAAAACTGAGGATAAAGATCCCGGGGATGTACCACTTGCGGTAGAGCGGAAAATCCTGGCGCCGCTCGCGGACAATATTCTGGGCGGGCAGGGGATTGAAAGCCTGCAGGGCAGCGGGCGAGAGCAACTGCCCGCGGGTGTCGCTGGCCAGCCAGGCCAAAAGCGGGAGGTTATAGTCGAAGTCGCGGTCTTCCAGAGAGGCGTTGCTCACGTTGAACCTGCCCTTGCTGGTCTCCCCGCTCACCTTGTCCCTGATCTCAAAGCTGTACTGGCCGGGTTTGTCCAGGGTCAGCGAGCTGGCATATTCGCCATCTGAGAGGGTCATGAAATCCTTGAACATCTCCTTGCCATCCGCGTCCAGAATCCTCAGTTCGGGATTCAGGTCCAGGCGCAGGGAGCGGATGCTGTCCTCCGCCCTGAGACGCAGATCGATCTGTTCACCCAGGAAATAGTTGCTGTTGTAGATGGCGCTGTAACCGCTGGATGACTTGTTGGAAAGCCAGGTCACGCTGTTGGCGAGGAGTTGGCGATAGCCTCCGCTTTTGCTTTGCAACTGCCATTTCCAGAGGTTGAGGAAGGCCAGGGACAGCACGCGGCTGTTGCCCGCGGAACGGACGGCGATGGCGGGGGATTTTTGGGGATTGGAGAGCGTCGCCAGCACCTCCGAGCCTTTGGCGGCGGTCACATAAAAGTAATCCAGAGGGGGAATCTGCTGCAGTTCGGCGGCATCGATGCCCAGCATTGGATAGGAGGAGGCGGCCGGGCTCAGCTCCAAAAAGCCCTGGTAGGAGGCGCTGATGTTGGAGCGTTGCAGGGGCAGGATAGAGGCAAGCTCGGTCAGGGGTTGGCCCTGAAAGAGGATGCCCACGCCTTTCTGATGGTTGCGGTTTACAAAGTTCAAAGGCTCGCCGGAGAGGCGCAGACTGCCGTTGTTGACGATCACCAGGGCGGCAAGGTTGGCATCCGGAAAGCTGGCAACGGCTTTTTCACCCGCGTAAGCCTGCCCGTCCCGCACGCGGTAATGGGCCACTTCCCAGCGTTCATTTTCAGCCAGGGCGTCCACAATGAACTTGTTGTCCCAGGCGGGGCTGTCCGAAAGCACAAGCACGCGCTGTTTGTCGCTCAGCACTTCGATGGCGCCGGGATAGCTGTTGTTGTTTTGCGACCGCTCCGCCACCCCGGCTGCTGAGACTTGCAGGGTGTAAGGGTAGAAGCCAGTCTGGTTGAAACGCTGGTTGAAATCCACGCTGGCGATTTCCCCTTCCTTGAGCTGCAGGGTCTTGGCAGAAATCTTTTTGCCGCCCAGCAGAAACTCCACCGTGGCGGGGCCTGAATAGCCGGAGGAACTCAGTTCCGCACGGATGATGGTGGGTTCGCCCCGCCAGGCATGGCGGTTGGCAACAGTCTTGACGATGGCCAGATCCGCCAGGCTGGGCTTGAGGGTATCCGCTATCACATAGAAGGGGCAGCCCAACTGGCGGACGCCCTGGAGGGATTCATCCCTCAGCCAGCCGTCGGAGAGCAATACGATGCCCTTCACCCGGTTGAAATCGTGTTTGTCAGTCAATTCGGATAAAGCGGGCATCAACAGGGTGTTGTCGGACGCTGCTTCCAGCCCGCGGGCAAAGTCGTAGCTGAGCAATTCGTATCCAGCCTGCTCAAACTTTTTCGCTGCCTGTTCTCCCAGGGGTTTGAGGAAGTCCTTCTTGCTCTGTTTCCCGCTTTTCAGGTCCAGGCTGGCGGAAACGTCGCGCAGCAGGATGATCTGCTGTTTTTGGACGTTCTGCCGCAGAAAGTAGAGAATGGGGCTGATCAGCAGCAGCAAAAGGATGTAAAGGCTGAGCGCGCGCAGGGAGAAAAGCAGCCAGCGCCTTCCCCGGGAAAGCGCCGGCAGGGTGCGAAAGTAGAAAAAGCCCGAGATCGCCAAGGAGACCAGGGCAATGACGATGTATTTCAAATGCGTATCGTTAAATAGCTTGCGAAGGCCAGGCCTTTGGTCTTGTAGCCCGGGAACAGGGATTTGAAAGACTGAACTCCCAATCCGCATTCAACCCTTCTGGTGCGCAGGCCGATGCCATAGGAAACACGCCAGGGATAATCGGAATTGCCCGGAGTGAAGCCCAAAAACAGCGGCATCACAGCAGGCACCTTGCTCTCAAGGGCAAAGGCCACCCGTCCAGTTCCGGGCAAGTGGTCGGTCTCGGTAAGCCCCGCGAAGTAATCCACGGAAAGCGAGGCGTAAGGATGGTCATAGAGCAGGGCACCGCGGAATTCCAGGGGAAGCTTGGTGGTGAAGGGCTTGCCTTCGATCTCCTCCGATTCATCTGTGAGCAGAGCGTCGAGGTCTTCATCCAGATTTTCCACATACACGCTGTCCGCTTCAAGCCGGTAGCTGAAGTCCATGCACCTGGCCTGCCAGTTGATGAATCCAAAAATGTTGTCCAGGGCAAAGCCCGTGGACAGGCCCGGCAAAGGGGTCTGCCAAGCCGCTCCCAGCATGCCTTTGAGGCCAAAACCGCCCAAACCGGTGCGCAGCAGGATATCCTGCTTGAGGCTAAGCCCGTCGAAGGTGGAGCTGAAGCTGCCCTCGTATTCCTCGGTGTGTCCGCTGCCAACTCCGGTCAGGATGCTAAGGGCGAATCCGGTCTGGATGGGGTTGAGCTTTTTTCCCAGCGGGATGCGGATATCGCCCATGCCATAGGTGATGTCCACATAGGAAAGCGCGGAAGCGTTGTTTTCTTTTTTACTGAACACATAGCTGTCTTCGGTGTTGCCTCTCAGCAGCAGGTCCAGATATTGCTCGGAAAGGTTTGCCTGGGCATCCAGGTGCAGCGAACCGGTGACGGCGGAACGGCCTTTACTGAAGCCAAAAAGGACGATCTGGCTGCCGGTATAGACGCCCAGTTTCTCATCTATCGCGTCCAGGATTTTGTTCTTGTCTGCCTCCGAGAGAGTATCCTTCTCCACAATGGTATTGTAGAGATCAAGATCCAGGGAGTTGTTGGCAATATAGATCCCCAGATTGAGAACCGGAAACAGGACATCGTTGTATGACCTGTTGAGCAGGGCGGGATTCCAGTAGTTGGCCTCGGAGCCCCTGGCACGCAACATAAAGCTGTCGGAATAGAGCATCGACCTGCCGGTGCTGGAATATGCCGAAACCGACGCCAGCAGCATGAAGGCGGCGCAAAGGAGAAGCAGCTTCTTCATTTGTCCTCCCCTTCATTGACCAGCACTTTTGCCCGCAGCATAGCCTTGACCTCGACATAGTCTTCCGGCCCGGCGGTGATCTCCACCACTCCATTGCTGGGCTCGAAGTGGAAGGAAAGTATCATGTAAACTGTGGGATTGGCAAACACATCGACCTCCTCCTTGCTGAGGGAAATCTCTATCTGTTGGGGTTGGTCGCCGCCTGGCGAGGTGGAGGCGTGAACGGTGAAGGCCTTGCTGAAAGACCAGCTTTGCGGATTAGCGGGATTCAAATCCGGATCGGTGCCTATATAGATGGTGCCCGTGCCGCCCACTGGAACCTTGTTGAGCACCTCCAGGCAGAGATCGGAGGTGAGCAGTTTTTCGCGGATCTGTTTCTGGATATCGGAGGATATATCCACGGAACGCGGCTCCCCCATTTCGATCACGCTGTCCAAAATCACCATCTTGAAAGGAGCGTCCAGCCGATAACGCACAAACTCCCGGTCATCCTCGCACACAAAGCCAAGCTGGCCAGGCAGGCTGTTGATGAGCAGATAGGCGTTACGCAGTTCCACGTAATCCGGCATGATCTGCAGCAATTGATTGAGGTTGCGGGAGAAATTGTGTTCGGTGACCGTGGGGCCTTGCGCCGTGGCGGGAGCCGCCATATAGGGCACCAATCCAGCCTCTGTGCTGTCCATAACGTCGATGGAGCGGGTTTCCAGGGTGCTGTAGTTTTTGGCGAAGATTTCGCCGTGGAATTCCGCCTCGAAACCAATCTCGTTGGTAATCCGCACCAAGAGGTTCGCTTCCTGCAATTGCACAGCGGTATCCATGTTGTGGGGATAGTCGATGTCGATGGGGGAAATCTCGCCGGTGAAATCCCTGCGGTAGCCGAGCAGACGCCCCTGGAAGATGTTAAAGCCCAACTGGTTGTTCACAAGTAACGTCACCGTTCCCACCGGAGTGCCGTCGGGCTGGTCGGATTGCACGTCCAGGGTATAGGCAAGCTCATTCAAAATGATTCCTGAGCCATCAACACCGATGGAACAATCCACGAGAGAGTAAGTTTGCATTCCGCTCCCCCCTGGATAGACTGCCACAAAGCTCTCGCCCTGGGCTGTCCTGATGTCCGGGAAGGTGAGGCTGAGGCTGGTGATCCCAGGATGCATGTTTTCAAAATTAAGTTTTAGAGTCCCTTCTTCCAGGCGGCCATAGGAAAGAAAGACCTTGCCTTCCGGATCTTCGATGGGCACCGCTCCGGAATGGGTCACCCCGGAAAGCAGCGGGATGGGGGGAGACTGCAGATTGGGGGTAAAGTTGACCTCCCCGAAGGGATTGGTTCTGGCATCCCCTGTACCGGTGAGGGTGAGGATCTGGCCGTCGCCCACAATGATATTAACTGAATCCGCCAGGTCGGCCACGTAAAGCCTTTGGTTGGTGAGCGGGACGTTCAGATCCACGTTCCAGGCAGGCAGGCGCGGAGAGCTGATGTCGCAAGCAGCCGTGATCAAGGCAAGTGCGGCCAGGATAAGCAAGAAGTATCTCATAATCCCGATCCTTCACGCGCTGAAGGGCGCGTAGCTATAGATTCTTTGTGTTATAAGCTTATAAGAGTTGGGTTGCAGCATAACGCGCATCTTAAAACCCTTCTTCCAACATGCAATTATTGTGCCTCGCCTCAAGTTTTTTGAGGCAGCGGCCGCCGTGGGACTTCAACAGATTGTATTCACTGGGCGGCAGGATGATCGCTGCGCCTTCCGGATATTGCGCGCAGAGATCGCGATAGAGCAGTTCCGCCTTCACCAGTTCGCCAAAGGCGGCATGCCAGGGGCCTGCCAGAACATCCGCCGGATTGAGGTTGGAGGGCAAACCCAGCTTGATAACGCGGATGCCCAGGGGAGTGGCCAGGGAGTGGTAATCGGCGCATTGGGTGACAGCCTGGCCGAGGGTGAGGGGCTGGTATGCACCTTGCTGCCAGAGCTTCGCAAGGGGGGTGCCTTTGAGCACGATCAGGGGATAGAGGCGCAGGAGGTCTGGCCTAAGCCGCGCGAGCATGCGCCGGTTGTAATCCAGGCTGGCATCCGTCCAGCCGGGCAGGCCGGGCATCAGTTGCACTCCCAGTTCAAAGCCATGTTGCCGCACCAAGTTCGCCGCTTCCAGGGCTTGAGCCCCCGTGTAGCCCCGTTTTGAGGCGGTCAAAACCTCGTCGGAGAAATCCTGGACACCCAGTTCGATGGTGCTGATCCGCCACTGCCCACACCAGGCGAGGATCTGGGGATCGATGTAGCCGGGATGGGTGGAAACGCGGAAACTGGCGAAGGAATCGGAGGCTGCGAGCAGCCGTCGCAGCAGGTCTTCGCGGTATTCCTGGTCCAAAGCGGTGAAGGTTCCGCCGTAAAAGGCGACCTGCCTGGCAACGCCCCGGTGGCGCAGCAAAAACTCCTCCGCGCCCGCAAGGGACGCCTCCAGGGAATCCGCATCCGCGCCGCTGATCTTGTTTTGATCGCAATAGATACATTGGCCTGCGCAGCCCTGCATGGGCAGGAAGACGGGATAGATGAGGGTTTTTCCTCCGCGGGGCGCGTTCACCTCTATATACCCAGTTTTTGGCAGGCCTGCCTGGCAGCTTCCTGGTGAGCTGATTTCTTGGTGCTGCCTTTGCCGGTGCCCAAAACTTTGGTCCCCTGGCGGACTTCCACCACAAAAATCTTGCTGTGTTCGGGGCCCTCCTCGGCGATCGTCACATAGTGCGGAGGTTCCTGGTTCTGGGACTGCAGTTGCTCCTGCAGGATGCTTTTGTAGTTCACCAGTTCGTTGCGGGTGACGATGGTTTCGTAATCGACCAGGAGCTGGTTTTTGATGAAGCTGGCGGCGGAGGCAATTCCCCGGTCCAGATAGATGGCGCAGATCAGGGCTTCGACTGTGTCGCTGAGGATGGAAGGCTTGCTGGCCCCGCCGGAAAGCTTCTCTTCCGGACTGAGCAGGATGTATTTGCCCAGGTCCATCTCTTTGGCGCGCATGGTGAGGTAGGTTTCGGAAACGATCTTGGACTTGAGCTTGCTCAGCTTACCTTCCTGTTCGTCCGGATGGCCGAAAAAGAGTTCCCGGGACACAATGAATCCCAGGATCGAGTCGCCCAAAAACTCCATCCTTTCAAAGGGGGAGGGAGTTTTGTGGTCGTCGTAATTGCGGCGCAGATAGGATTTGTGGGTAAGCGCGGCCTTCAGCAGGGTCAGGTCGTGAAAGCTGTAGCCAATAGCTTTCTGCAGTTGGTTGAGGCTCTTTTCCCACTTGGGATAGGTCTCGCTGATCCGCTTGCCGTTGATATAATCAACGATTTTCTTGATAATGCTGTTCAATCAATCCTCGGTGCCACCCTTGGGCGGCCACGGAAAGACAAGGCGGCTGGGGTAAACCCTCCGCTATTGGTATTTGGTGATGACTATGGCAGAGTTGTGCCCGCCAAAACCCAGGGAGTTGGAAAGGGCAGCCCTGACCTCGCATTGCCTGGCCTGGTTGGGCACGTAATCCAGATCGCAATCCGGATCGGGATCCCGCAGATTGATGGTGGGATGCAGCCAGCCTGTCTCAATTGTTTTGGCGCAGACAATCGCCTCCAATCCGGCGGCGGCTCCCAGCATATGCCCCACCATGGACTTGGTGGAATTGACCTTGAGCTGGTAGGCGTGCTCGCCAAAGCAGGTCTTGAGGGAGGCTGTCTCGCACTTGTCGTTGAGCGGGGTGGAAGTACCGTGGGCATTCACATACTGGATGTCCTCCGGTTTCAGCCCGGCGTCCGCTACGGCGTCGATCATGGCCTGGGCTCCGCCGGCCCCGTCCTCGGAGGGAGCTGTGATATGGAAAGCATCGTCCGAAGCGCCATATCCCGACAGCTCGGCATAGATCCTGGCTCCGCGGGCCTTGGCATGTTCAAGCTCCTCAAGCGCCAAAAAGGCGGCGCCTTCGCTGAGCACAAATCCGTCGCGGCCGGTGTCGAAAGGCCTGGATGCCGTGTGAGGGTCGTCATTGCGCGTTGACAGGGCGCGCATTGCTCCAAAGCCGCCAACGGTCAAGGGCGTGACCGCGGCCTCGGTGCCTCCGCTGATGATGATGTCCGCGTCACCATACTGGATGGAGCGAAAAGCTGTGCCCAAGGCATGGTTGGCGCTGGCGCAGGCGCTCATCACATTGAAGTTGATTCCCTTGAAGCCAAATTCGATGGCAATGTGCGCTGCGGCAATGTTGCCGATCATCTTGGGGATAAAGAAAGGGCTGATCCGGCGCGGCCCCTGGACGTGGTTCTTGACGCATTCTTCGTTAAAGGTGATGATCCCGCCGATACCAACCCCGGTGATCACGCCGATGCGGCGGCCGTTGTAGGAGCCAGGCACAAGCTGGGCATCCCTGATCGCTTCACGTGCCGCGACCAGGGCGTAATGAGTGTAAATGTCCATTTTGCGGGCTTCTTTGGGGTCAAAGTGTTCTGCCGGATCATAATTCTTGATTTGGGCGGCGATCTTGGTGTTGAGCGCGGAGGTGTCGAAACTGGAGATCAATTCCACCCCCGAAACGCCCTTGATCAGGTTTTCCCAGGTCTCGGCAACGTTGTTGCCGACCGGAGTGATCGCTCCCATGCCAGTGATAACCACTCTTTTTTTCATATTCTTCATACCTCGTCAGTCTTGCTTTGGATGCCAGCTCTGGTCTGAAATATGGCCCAGGCCATAGCTTAGATCAGAACCGGGGTTTGAAAAGGAATCAATCCTGATGACATGGCGCCATCAGGATTGATTCGCGGGTTTTCTCTTTAAGCCAGCTTTTCCTTGAGGTAATCGATGGCTTGTCCGACTGTGCGGAGCTTTTCCTGGTCTTCATCGGGAATCGTGATCTGGAACTCATCTTCAAAGGCCATCACCAGTTCCACTGTATCCAGGGAATCGGCGCGCAGGTCTTCAATGAAGTTCGCGGAGGGAACGACTTGGGATTCTTCCACCCCAAGCTTTTCCATCACTATCTGTTTCACTTTGGCTTCAATATCCATGTTTTCCTCCTATGTTTATTGAAGTTTGGTATTTTATTGGTTTTTTAACCTCAATGCATTGTCAGACCGCCATCCACGGCGATTGTCTGTCCAGTGATGTAAGAGCTGTCATCAGATGCAAGGAAGAGGCAGGTCCTGGCAATATCTGCCGGGCTTCCCATCTTTTGCAGCGGGATCACTTTGGCATAGCCGGCAACCACGTCCGCAGGGAGCGTGGCGGTCATTTCTGTTTCTATGAAACCCGGAGCAACGGCGTTTACCCGAACTCCCCGGGAGGCAAATTCTTTGGCGCAGCTCTTGGTGAAGGCGATCAGGCCTCCCTTGGAAGCGGCGTAGTTCGCCTGTCCGGCATTACCCATGATGCCGATGACGCTGGCGATGTTGATGATGCAGCCCGAGCGGGCTTTCATCATATATTTGAAAGCTTTTTGGGTGCAGATGAAGGAGCCTTTGAGATTGATGTCCAACACCAGCTGCCAGTCTTCTTCCTTCATGCGGATGAGCAGGTTGTCCCGGGTGACACCGGCATTGTTCACCAGGCAGTCGATGGCTCCATGCTTTTCCACGATCCGGGCAAAGAGTTCCTCGATCCCTGCTGAGTCCGTCACGTTTCCGGCATAGCCAAAGGCTTGGCAGCCCTTTTCCACCAACGCTTGGGCGGATCGCTCCACCTGCTCCTGGTTCAGGTCGATCAACACCAACACAGATCCCTGGGCGGCAAAAGCTTCGGCGATGGCAAAGCCTATGCCACGGGCGCCGCCGGTGATCACGATTACTTTATTTTCCAGTTTATAACTCATTATTCTTTACCTCAGTTTTTGGGACGCCGTCAGCCTAGAAGGCCTTGCAGGGCATCCAATTCCTCAAGTTTATCCATATTTAATATCTCGACGTCTTTGTCAATATTCTTGATCATGCCGGAAAGCACTTTCTGGGGGCCAAACTCAATAAAGCGCCGCACTCCCTGCTCGATCATATACTGCACAGATTGCACCCAGAGAACCGGGGAAACCACCTGCCGCACAAGCTTTGCCTTGCTTTCCTCTCCGGAAGTTGCGGAACGGGAATCCAAATTGGAAACCAGCGGGATTTGCCCGTCCTTGAAATTGACTTTCCCCATCTCCTCCCGCAGCCACACGCTGGCCAGATCGATCATCGGGGTATGGAAGGGGCCACCCACCACAAGGGGTATCACCCTTTTGGCGCCGTGTTCTTTGGCCAGGGCGGAAGCTGTTTCCACGCCCTGGGCGCTGCCCGAGATCACGGTCTGGATGGGGGTGTTGAAGTTCACCGCCCTCACCAATCCAGCTCCCTCCGCCTCATGGCACACCTCGATGACGGACTTGGAATTAAGCCCGATCACCGCTGCCATGGCAAAGGGTTTTCCCTGGTTGGCTTTGATCATGAACTCCCCGCGCTTGTGCACCAGGTGCATCGCGTCCTGCCACTCCAGGCTGCCGTTGGCAACAAGGGCGCTGAATTCCCCCAGCGAGTGCCCCGCCACGAAGTCCGGCTTCAGCTTGCAAACTTCGTTGAAGCACTTGAGGGCGCAGATGCTGTGGAAAAGGATGGCGGGCTGTGTCATGCTGGTCTCTTTGAGCCTGTCTTCCGGCCCTTCGCGCATGATGATTTCCAACTGGGTGCCATGCGCGGCGTCAAAATCCTTCAATACTTTGGCGAATTCGGGCTTGGCGGCAATGTAGTCCTGGGCCATGCCAACATACTGCGCGCCCTGCCCTGGAAAGATAAAAGCTGTTTTCATGTTTTCATCTCCTCAATATCTGGCAAGCACGCTGCCCCAGGTGAGGCCCGCTCCAAAAGAAGTGAGCAGCACAACGTCACCCCGGCGTATCTTTTTGCTCCGCACCGCTTCGTCCATAGCTATGGGGATGGTGGCTGAGGAGGTGTTGCCATACTTTTCGATGTTAACTATTACCTTGTTCATCGGTACTTTCATCCTGTTTGCCAGGCCTTCGATAATCCGCAGGTTGGCCTGATGAGGAACAATCCAGTCCACGTCCGCGGTCTCCATCTTGTTGCGCTTCAGCAGCGCATCTGAGGAAGCGTGCATGGATTTTATAGCGTGCTTAAAAATCTTGTTGCCTTCCATGTAAATGGTGTGCAGGTTTTTATCCACACTTTCGTGGCTGGCTGGCATGCGCGAACCTCCCGCTGCCTGATAGAGCAAGTCGCCCTGGCTGCCATCCGCCTCGATAATTGAGTCGATGATCCTGGAAATCTCCCCGGGGTTTGCCCGGGAAACGATAGTCGCCCCTGCTCCGTCGCCAAACAGCACGCAGGTGCCGCGGTCATTCCAGTTGGTGATCTTGGTGAGCATATCCACGCCGAGCACCAGCACATTCCGCGCGGCGCCGCTTTCCACAAAGCTTTTGGCAGTGTGGATGGCATACACGAAACCCGCGCAGCCTGCTGAAACGTCAAAGGCTGGCACGCCCTTCAAACCCAGCTTGCGCTGTATCACACAGCTCGTGGAAGGGAAGGGATAGTCGCCCGTGACCGTGGCCACGATAATCAAATCGATGTCTTTGTAGCGCACCTGGGAGGACTCGATGGCCCTGACCGCCGCCTCATGCGCGAAATCGCTGGCTGCTTCATCTGCGGTGGCGTGGTGGCGTTCAAACATCCCCGTGCGGGTGCGGATCCATTCGTCGGTGGTGTCAACGATCTTTTCCAGATCGAAGTTGTTTACAATCTTCTTGGGAACGCTGCTGCCGAATGCGGAAAGTTTTGCGTGGTAAGCTGCCATTACTGCAACCTCTCGAAATACTCTTTGGTATGTTGCACGATGTTGGCCTGGGAAATCCTCGCGGCCAACTTGATTGCGTTTTTGATCGCCTTGCCGTTGCTGCGCCCGTGGGACACTATGCTGACGCCGTTAAGGCCCACCAGCAGGGCGCCGCCATACTCGGTGTGATCCAGTTTTTTGGTGATATAGGAAAAAACGGGGTAGGACAGCATGGCGCCGAATTTGGCGATCCAATCCTTGTCAAACTGCTCTTTCAGGATGTCGAAGATGGAGATCAGCGCCCCTTCGATCGTCTTGAGCACCACATTGCCCACAAAGCCGTCACAGACCACCACTTCACAGATGCCCCTCAGGACATCCTTGCCCTCGATGTTGCCGATAAAATTGATGGTCTTGTTCCCGGAAAGAAGCTTGTGCGCCCCACGGGTAACGCTGTTGCCCTTGGCGCTTTCCTCGCCGATGTTCAGGAGGGCCACCCGGGGATTGGTGATTTCGTTGGCGCAGGTGTAGTAGATACTGCCCAACTGGGCAAACTGCACCAGATGTTCCGGGTCGCAATCCACATTCGCGCCCATATCCAGCAGGATTTCATAGCCTTGTTGGGTGGGGATGTTGACCGCGATGGCGGGACGCAATACGCCGCTGATGCGGCCATAGGTGAGCAGGGAGGCAGTCATGAAGGCGCCGGAATTGCCGGCGGAGACCACAGCGTCGGCCTCGCCTGACTTGTGGTGGGACACCGCCTTCACCATCGAGGAATCTTTTTTGCTGCGCACCGAATTGGCGGCGTTGTCTTCCATGCCAATCTTTTCAGAGGCATGCACAACCGTCAGGCGTTGCCGGTCAAAATAGTATTTGTCCAACTCCTGGTGCAGGATGGCTTCATCGCCCACCAGGATCACCTGATCGCAATAGTCCTCTTTTATAGCCTGGATCGCGCCCTCGATCTCCGGAAACGGCGCTTTGTCGCTTCCAAAGGCGTCAACGGCTATACGCACGTCACTCCTTGGCGGCTTTTATTTGCTTGCCGGCGTAGGTGCCGCATTTGTCACACACGTGATGCGGGCGGGAAGGCTCGCCGCACTTGGCGCAAGTGCTCACTGCCGGTGGCGTGAGGGAATCATGGGTTCTGCGTTTATCTCTGCGTGCTTTTGATGTCTTCTTTTTAGGGACGGCCATTGGGTTACTCCTTCTATTCCAGGCAGGGCCAAGCTCCGTGTAGTATTGCTTTCTGGCTTGAAAGCCTTCAGGATCAGATACTTCACCTCTGCCATAAGATTCATTTTTTTATCCAAAAGTCCGAGCCCTTTGTTTTTGTCAATCAAAATCGCTAACTGATTGCCTTTTTTGGCTTTAGAATGCCCTTTCCAGGTTCACCCAAGCCATCTTAAGTGAATCTCATTCATGGATTTCACTGTTGCTTGTTGCGCACCCATTCCTTCACTGCCAAAAGAGGGATTATGCTCAGCCAGCGCAAGACCCCGCCCACGCCAAAGACCACCTGCTCCGGCTCCAGCACCCGGATTCCCACATCCAACTTCTGGGGGAAGAAAACCCCCGTCAGCAGGGTCGAGGCCATCATGCTCACCCCCGCCACTGCACCATAGATCGCACTGTAGGTCTGTTCACGCCCCTTGCCCGCCACAGCCAGCACAAAGTTGGTGGTCGCGACCCCGTTGCCCGCCCACATGAACCCCGAGATCAGGGCCTCCAGCCACAGGATGGAATAGTTCTGGGGGCTCATGGTAAGCCAAAACATGGGATTTAGCCCTCCCAATGCCACGCAGATTATCATCGCTGTCCGGTTGCCATAGCGGTCGATAAAACGCCCCCAAAAGGAATAGGACAACAGCGATGAACTCATGTGCAGCGTGCTGTAGAGCTGCATCTGAAACATGCTCATGCGCAGCTTTTTGAGCATGAAAGGCCCCCAGAAAGCGCTGCCCACCCCGGTGGCCAGCATCCACCAAATCCCAAACACCAGCAGCAACCGGAAATTCTTGTTTTTGAAAGGCTCAATGTATTTTTGCCAGAGGGGAATGCTCTGCTGCAGCGAACGCTTGCGGTCAGGCTGGCGGGCGAGGATCAGCAGGCTGATAAAGCCCAGCAGCGCCGCAATCACAAAGACAACCGCCAGCCACACAGCCTGGTTGCGCGGGGTGAAAAAGCTCTCCACATCCAGCCAACCCGCCAGCAGCCCGCGCAGGAAGCCTCCTCCCCGCTCGAAAAGATCGGTGCAATAGCTGAAGATGTAGCCCGCCACCAGGCCGGCAAAAACCAGGATTTGGTTGCGCCTGGCAAAAAAGCGCCCCCTGATTCCGATGGGGATCAGATCGCTCACCCAGGCGATCCAGATGTTGCCCCCGACCGCCTGCAGCCCCGCGCTCAGGAAGAGCAGGCCCAAGACATAGGCTATCCCGTGCCGGGGATCGGAAAAGAGCAACGCCGCCCCGATGAAGAAGGTGAGGAAGCGCCCCGCCGCGGTCACCGCGATGCAAACCTTGCGCCTTTTCTTCAAGCGGTGCGTCAGTGCCACTCCCAGAGGCTGGAAGATCGCCGACACCTGGCCCAGCGCGCTCAGGACGCTGAACTGCATTGGCGAAGCCCCCAACAGCACCATGAACTTGGTGATGAAGCTGCTGCCGATGGTGGCCAGCCCTCCATAGATCTGCGCGAAGATTCCTTCCAGGATCGAGACGCGATATGCCTTCAGCACGGTGAAATTACCGCGCTTGCGCTTGTTGTTGGAACCATTCGCCAAATCTTGTCTCATCTGCTTCTGTCCCTGGAGGGATATCTGTGTCTTATCCGCGCGGCTCATTGCTTCCGCGCTTGGGGACTTTCTTTTAGGCGCGCCTTTCTTGTAAAGATATTTCCTGAAGCCCTGCTCGAAACAGACCCTGCCAGACTCCGAACCGCGTCATCCCGTGATCCAGTCTCTTTATCATTTTGGTGGAAAGGTGGAAAGGTGGAAAGGTTTTACATCCAGACTTAATGTTGAAACCCAAATGTTGGCGTAATAAACCAACTCCTTGTTTATCCGGTTGTTTGAGGGCATCTGATATTTCTCGTTAATCACGATCCATGTAAAGCCAAGTGGCTAAATGTAATATTTTTTTGCAAGATTTGAACCATATTCCAGGAAAGCACTTAACTCATCATATTTTGTATTGTGGTCTTATTGTGTGTTTCACGTTTTGTGGTAGAAAATACCACGCCTGCACCCCGTTTGTGGTAAATACTACCCAACTCAGCATGGAGTTCTAAGAGCCTTTCCCGGATACATAATGCCATCAGACACTTGGCCTCTTAGGACTTCATGCGGGGGAAGAACCAGTTTTGATAATGCAGGCGGAAACAGTATAAACCTTTCCAATTCGTAGCACCTATATATTATGGGGGCCTCATTTGAATCCCGGGTTCCGGCGTGGGTCTTCCTGGGGTCAACCTTATAATTTATAAGGATGACCTAAGGATGATGGCACAGAATCCAGTCGTAGCGAAGGAGGGCGGTATGACGCATTATGCGGACTGTAAAGGATTAACTATGCGTTTATCAAGTAATTTATGCCGGTTGTTTTTGGGCTGGGTGGTCGTTTCTAAAAGACTGGATCCCGGGTCATGTGGTTCACGAAGATTTACGCGGATTGATGTTATGTTGGGTTCGGGATTTGGTAGTTGTTTTTCGGCTGGACGCTTGTCCTTATCCTGTTCTATTAATTTGTGTTAATTTGTGTAATTTGTGGACCTTATTAAAAGACTGGATCACGGCTCAAGTCACCCCACCAAACCGCTACGCGCTTTGGCGGGGACCCCGACAGCCCGGGATGACACAGATAGAGTCTGACGTGGCTTGTTTCAGGGCTGGTGGACTTGTTTCGGGGGAAACCATTCCACCATTTCACCTTTCCACCTTTCCACCTCATTTGATGAGCATCATCTTTTGGGTGCGGCGATAGTCCTTACTTTCCAGGCGGTAGAAATAGATGCCGCTGCCCAGAGCGTTTCCCCTGTCGTCCTTGCCGTCCCAGATCACCTGATGCCTTCCGGCGGGCAAATCTGCTTCCACCAATTTGCGCACGATCTGGCCGCGCAGGTTGAAGATGCTGATCCTGGCGGGGCCTGGCCTGGCAAGGTCATAGCTGATGGTGGTGCTGGGGTTGAAGGGATTGGGATGGTTGCCCCAGAGCCGGGTGATGGCGGGAAATTCGGCCAGTTGCTCATCCAAAGGAGTGGCGCAGCCATTGAAGATCTGGATGTTGTCGATCGTCCAGCCCGGATCGGTGAGTTCCACATGCACGGATTGGTCGGTGAGGCGGAACCTCATCCAGATGCTCTGGCCGGAGTAAGCGTCAAGGGGGACGTACTCACGCCTGAAATAGTCGTGCTGGCCTGACTTTTGCCAGACCGGGGTCCACTGTTCGCCATCGGTGGAAATCTCCACCGTCACGAAATCGTAGCCGTATTCGGTGTAAACATGCGAATCGAAGGCGAGCATATTGTTGGCTGTGGCGGAAATGCTGATGGGTTGCCCGGTGCTGATCCAGACATCGCAATTCATCTCGTAAAAGCCCCAGCCACCCCAACTATCCGTGACGGCGTGGCCGGATGCGGCAAGCTGGTCCTGCAGCACCCAGGGTCCCTGGATGTTCCAGCCATCAACGCCGGATTCCCAGTCCTCGCTGAAGTAAACGTTGGCCTCGCCAAGCTGGAAATGGAATTGGTTCTGGGAAGGGCTGACTTCCATAGTGCCGAGGTAGGGATAGTGGCCGGGGGAGGTGACCTCAATAGTATATTGTCCCTCAAAGGTTTCGAGGGAGAAATTGCCATAGATGTCCAGGGTCTGGATATCGGTTTCCGGTGCAATGATCTTGAGCTTGGCCGCCAGAGGCTGGCCATTGCAGGTAACCGAACCAGTCACAGTGACCGGGGTCTTGGGCTCGAGGTCGAAATTGCGGATGGTCCAGGATCCGTTGTAAACCATCACGCTGGGCACCACCAGATCCCAATAGCCACGTTTGCGGATGGTGATGGGATAGCTGCCGGTGGGCAGGGCCTTCCAGTATCTTCCGGTGTCGGGGTTGGAGGTGCGGGGGCGGAACCAGGGGGCGTGACGGTTTTCGACTATGATCTCGGCCTCCAGGGGTTCCTGGGTGACCGCATCGCGGATATTGCCGGTGAGCATCGAGCTGGACGGCACCGCGTTGGAGAAGGGAAGAGCGCGGTTCAGCAGCCAGCGGACGCCGTTGCTGCAGCGCTGCACGGTGTCCACCATGAGGGTGGAATCTGGCTGCAGGTGGCGGGTGCCGCACTCGACCAGGATCTGGAACGAGCCGTATTGTTGATACATCCAGTCGTGGAAAGCTCCCTTGCGGCCGAGGTTGGGCAGGGCTTGATAGGGACCTGTGCCGTCTTGTTTGATGATCTGTGAGCTTATCCCCTGGCAGATGGAGAAGGCGAAAGCGTTGTCCGGCGAGGGCCTTTGTTCCTTCCAATTGAAGGAATAGTAGGCTTTTTCGCTGAAGTTTCCGCTTCGGGAAGAGTGCCAGCAGATGGAATAGACAAACTTATATTGATCGCAGAGGGCTTTAATGGCCTGGTTCTCGCTCTCGCTCATGGGCGCGTGGCCGCGGTAGTAGTCATAGGCTTCCGGGGCTTCCAGTGTTGGGGGCTGCCCCAGGGTATCGCCGTGGCACCAGTTGAAGCTGAAGTTGCGGTTGATATCCACTCCGTCGATGTCGTATCCCACCAGGGGAGCGAAGTCGAAGATGCCATTGCCGTTGATGTCGCGCTTATTCTTACGATAGGAGGTATCCATGTTGCTGGTGACCACGTTGTGACCTTCGGGATTGAGGGTTGGGACGAACCACATGTCGAGGAAGTTGATCCATTGGGCATAAGGCTGGTTGGTGCGGTTGGTGAGGATTTCCTCGATGTTGCTCAGGGTGATCTGGACTCCCAGAACCTCCTCGGCGTGCACCTGTCCCACAAAGAGCAGGGCGGGTTCCTCTTCATCGTTTTCTACGTTGTCCGAGATACGCATGGCATAGATGGGCAGGTTATCCTGCTGGGAATAGCCGATCAGAACGCGGCGGGCGATATCCGGGTGTTGGGCCTGGTAATCGGCCAGCATCTGCGTGATCTCATCATAAGTGTTGTAACAGGTGGGCAAATCGGTCAGTTGGGCCCATAACCCGCATACGGATAGCAAAGCGGCAACTATAAGAAAATAACGCATTTATCTCTCCAACAAGGGCAATCTTTCGTGGTTATGGAATGCAAGATACAAGCCAATTGGCCTGTAAAATAAAGCGGATACGGAGCGTGGGGCTAATACAGCAAGACCCTCGCCGTAAGGCTGCTTTCCTGGGAGCTGAGGCGGATCAGATAGACGCCCGGTGTGAGGGCCTCTCCTGCGCCGTCCCTGCCATCCCACTGGAGTTCCGAACTGCCTCTGGGCAGGGATTCCTGCCAGGTACGGACTTTTTGTCCCCGCATGTTATAGACTGTGGCGGTGACTGTGGCGGGGTCTTTGCAGCTAAGCGAGATCTTCACCGACTCCCGGAAGGGATTGGGATACACGCGGTCCAGCACCAGCAGGGGCATGGCGGGAGCGGCGGGGTCTTCATTGGCAACCGGCCCCCAGATGCGGTTCACGAACTCCGGGTGGTCCACAAAGGGGTTGCGATTGCCCAAAAAGCCGTGGATGGCGCTGTTGCGGGCAATCTCGGTTGCGTCGGGTGGGTCCATGGTATTCCAGGTGACGAGGTCTGGGATCATGTTCACGTTCTGCTGCGTGAGGGTGTCGTAGTAGCGGGTGTTAAAATAGAGCAGCGCGCGGGCGATGTCGCCCTTGGATTCGTCGGCTGGTTCAAAGACGGTGTAACCGGTGTAGGACTGTCCCCGGTAGCTCTGCCAGGGGGTGTTGTTGTAATAGACGTTGGCGGAGGCGTGGTTTGCCACCGTGAAGATGGGGTAGTTGCCGCGGGAGCTGTTGACCACGCTGTTGGAGGGGAAAAGGTGGTGCAGGTCGGCTTTCTTGCGGCTGGATTCCGAGGAGGAGAACCAGCTTTGGGCGTAGGTGTGTTCGGTATTGGGGTTGTTCGAGCCGGTGTAGTTGTAGCCCACGTAGTAGCTCTGGCCAGTGTAGATGCAGGTCACGTAGCCGTTGGTGTTGTCCAGTTCTTGAAAGAGGAATTCCTTTGCGCCGGTGTAGTTGCTGTAAGTATTGGTGGAGATGAGCGAATGCAGTGCCGTGTAAAGCTGCTGCCCGGTGAGATTGATTACCGCGTCGTAGTAGTTGCCCTGGGCAAAGGCTGCCGCGGCAAGGGCAAGTATGATCAGGGTCAGAGATATTCTTTTCATGGTCTATTCCTCGGAAAATAGCAAGTGTTCCACGCACTCGATGAGAGTATGCAGGATAAGTGTGTGCAGTTCCTGGATGCGGGCTGTGGAAGAGGCCGGAACCAGTAGCTGGTGGTCGCAGGCTCCTGCCAGTGCTCCGCCGGAAGCTCCTGAAAGCAGAACGGTGTGGCAGGCGGCGCCGCGGGCGGCTGCCAGTCCCTGGATAATATTGGCCGAGTCGCCGCTGGTGGAAATTCCGATCGCCACATCCCCCGGAACAGCGTAGGCCTGAACGCCCCGGGCAAAGACCTGGTCGAATCCGTAGTCGTTGGCGACGCAGGTGAGGAAGCTGGGGTCGGAGAGGGCGATGGCGGGCAGGGCTTTGCGGTCTTTCCGGAAGCGCCCCGTGAGTTCCTCGGCAAAGTGCATGGCGTCTGCCATCGAGCCGCCGTTTCCAAAGACCAGCACCTTGTTTCCGGCTTTCAAGCATCCGGCGACAAGCCCCGCGACCGCCTCCAGTTCCCGCAGGTTGGCTTCCTGTTCCATAAAGCCCCGCAGGGTTTGCAGGGCTTCCTGCAGCGAGTTTTGGATAATCTGGCGCATCTTACAGGCTTTCCTTGACCTTCACCTTGGTCTTGAGTTCGCTTTCCTCTATCTCTTCAAACTCTTGCAGGGTTTCGTTGATCAGCCGGACACGCTCCTTGTAGGGCAGGAACGCGCTCTTGAAGCCGTTGAGGATCACATACTTGATGGTGGGGTAGTCCAGCTTGAGTTCGTTGATGGCCAGCATATATTCGTCGGTGACGGTGGTGTCGCTGATGGTGCGGTTGTCGGTGTTGATGGTCACGCGCAGGCCATAGTCGATGTAGAAATCGATGGGATGGTTGCGGATATCGGGCACCGCCTTGGTGTGAAAGTTGCTTTTGAGGCATATTTCCAGGGGGATGCGGTGGTCGTTCACATAGTTCAGCAGGTCTCCGTCCTCCACCAGCCTTGTTCCGTGGCCGATGCGGTGCGTGCCGCAATAGTGCAGCGCCTGGTGGATGCTTTCCGGCCCGTAGGCTTCTCCGGCGTGGATGGTGATGTTGAGGTTGTTTTTCAGGGCGAGGTCGAAGGCTTCCTTGTGGGCTTTGGCGGGGTTGTTGTATTCGCCGCCTGCCAGGTCAAAGCCGATCACACCTTTGTTTTTGAAGGCGATGGCCAGTTCCGCCAGCTTGAGCGAGCTGGTGGGGTCCATGTCGCGGATGCCGCAGATGATCACGCCGGTCTTGATTTTGAACTCCCTTTCCGCCCGTCTGAGGCCATCGATCACCGCCTGGGAGATTTCGGTCAGCTTGAGTCCCCGGTTGGTGTGCAGGATGGGGGAATAGCGCACTTCCATGTAGCGGACGTTTTCCCGGGCGGCGTCTTCCGCCAGTTCATAAGCGGCGCGGCGGAGGCTTTCCTTGGTCTGCAGCACCAGATTCACGATGGGGAAGCCACGCAGGTATTCTTCCAGGCTGGAGGTATGTTCTCCGCAGACGATGAGCTTGTGCATCTCATCCGGATCGGTGGTTGGGAGCTGGATATTCTGCTCCTTTGCCAGTTCGATCAGCGTGCTGATGCGCAGGCTGCCATCCAGATGGACGTGGAGGTCTGTCTTGGGGAGTTTTTCGATTAACTCCCGGGTCATTTTTATCTTCATAATCTGTCCTTATAAATTAACAAGACATAATAACGACAAGGCAGATCATGTCAATCAAAATCGTCTCCAGCCTCGTTGCGAGGAAGGATGGGGGCAACACAGATTTGGATGGAGCGCTTAGCGGCGGTATTTCTCCTTCCAGTGCAACTCGGGCTTTTGCAGGGTGGAGTTCCAGAGGTAGCTCTCTATCTTTTCGCGCAGCGAATCGTCAATACCCCTCGGCACGGGATAGTAGCCGGAATTGAGTATCCTTTGCAGCAGCGCCACGCTTGCCTGATAGACATCGGTGAGGCCGTATTCGCTGGTGTGTCTGGCAACGTCGTCTGCCGTGTGGCCATAGAACAGCGCTTTACCGCCCACCCGGGCCAGGTTCAGGGAGGGTATTTCGTAGATGGAGAAAGGCATGCAGTCGCTGCTGTAGATGCCAAGCCTTTCGCTGAAGAGCAGGCTGTGTTCTTTGAGGATGCCGCCGGAGTAGCCCAGCAGTTCTTTGCTGCCCAGGACAAACATGGTGTTGCGGCCGATGGGGTCACCTGCGAGGTCAACATTGACCACCAGGCGCAGGCGCTTTTTGATCTCCTCCTGGTGTGCTTCGGCATAGGCAAAACTGCCCAGCAGGCCCAGTTCCTCGCCGGAAAACCACACCACCCGCAAGTCCCTCTGCGGCTGATGGCGGGCAAAGTGTTCCGCCGCCTTCATCAGGCAGACCGTTCCCCCCGCGTTGTCGCAAGCGCCGTGCGAGCGCGCCACGGTGTCGTAGTGCCCCACCAGCATGGTCAGATTGGCGTCCCTGCCTTTGCCGGGGATGTCCAGCACGATGTTGCGGGCTGTCCTGGTCTCGGTCTGCTGCCTGATCTGCAGCCGTATCTGTTTTCCGGAGAGGCGCATGAGCTTTTCCGCGTAGTCGTAGCGCAGCATCACAGAAGGCACCAGTTCGGATGGCGCGGTGTTCTGCCGGTGGGAAAAGGAGTAGGCCTGCTTCAGCGGGGCGGAGATGCCGATGAAGGCCTTGACCCGCGTGTGCTCCACCAGTTCGTGCAGGCGGAACCCGCTGTGGTAATAGAGGACGATCTTATCCTCGTGCATGCCGGGATTCAGCATCAGGACGTCGGCGTTTTCCAAAAAGACCAGTTCGCCTTCCAGGTCGGTGTCGGGGCAAAGGCCGTAGGGAGTTGCCTCCCAGCTTTGCTTTCCCGCCGTGATTTTCGCCGTTCCTGCCTCGAAACCCTTGAACTCAAAAGCTTCCAGGCTGGGCTTCAGCCCTTGCTGGCGTAGCCAGCCGCAGATCACATCCTGGGCGCGCTCTTCCCCGGCAGTTCCTGCCAGCCGCTCAAAATCCAATTGTTGCAATAGCTTGTGAAGAGTCATATCTATATCCTCCCGCTTTTATAATACGTTTTTATTGTCCGGGGGTTTGCCGCCCCAGATCTGTTTGCCCTTGGGGCAGGGGAAATCGGCGCATTCGGCGCAGGCCTGCAAGTTTCTTTCCAGAGCGCAGGCGCGGATGGCGCAGACTGAACAAAAATGGAACAGATCGCCTCCGCCCAGGCAGCCGCCGCAGCGGACGCTTTCCCCTTCCTTGCCGGGCTGGGACGGGCAATCTGCCGCCAGCCTGGCGAGGGCGGCGGAGTCATCATTTTGGGTGGCGGTAAATACGGGGCAGCGGGTGCAGTCGAACCCGCAGGGAGCCAGGCCGGGGCTCATTGTTCCTTGCCCGGGTTCATGGTCACGATATCGCAGAGGGAAAGCCGGTCCTTGCTGCCCGCAAAGGAACTGAGGGCTTTGGAATACAGGGATTTCTTCTCCGCGGGATACCCGAAGGGCGCCATTGCCACGACCCGCCAGCTTTTGGGCAGATGCAGGTGGCTTTTGAGCTTCTTCTCGCTGAAAGCTGCCAGCCAGCAGCTTCCGATGCCGTGGTTCCAGGCGGTGAGGACCATCTGCTGGAAAGAGATGGCGGTATCCACGAGATAGTAGTCTTGATGGTTGATGCGCACGTTGCGGGAGCTGTCCGCGCAGGCGATGATCAGGCAGGGCGCTTTGCTGATAAAGAAGTTGGAAAGCCCGATAATGCCGCAGTTGAGTGCCAGCTTTTTGATCCGTGCATTGTCGGTGAAAACGAGGTAGCGCCAGGGCTGCCTGTTTTGGGCGGATGGGGCAAGCCGCCCGGCTTCCAGAATCTCTTTGAGGATATCTTCGGGGATGGGGTCGGGCAGGAAGTCGCGCACGCTGGCGCGGCTGGCGATAAGTTCCATTAGTTCCATCGGTCCTCCATGTCTTTGGGAAAAATATATCTCGCGCGGCTCCGGGAGTCAAGCCTTAATTTTGGTATTGTTGAAGTTTTTATCAGATATCCACAACCAGGATGCCTTCAGTCAGCAAGGGCAGGCTGGCGGCCACCTTGTTGCCTTTGATGTGCCAGGCGCCCCCGCAATATACGCTATCCTCATCGGTATCGGTTTCTATTGCGTTGCAGGTCAGCACGCTGGCATTCAGATTTGCATATTCAGCCAGATAGTAGGGGAACTCCGTGTCATCCCACTGCTTTTGGATGTCGCCGGAAAGGGGGAATGCCCTGGCCATGGGATGAAGCGCCACGCCTGGCTTCCCGGCCTCCAATCTCTTGATTATGCCTTCGTCGAACAGGTCGCCGCAGAGTATGACGCCCAATCTGCCAAAACTGGTATCGAGCACGGGAATTTCGTCGCCGCAAGAGTAATGCGCCAAACCTATGTCTGGCGGAAGCCAGGTTTCCGACACGCGCCGGTAGTGCAGCTCCGTTGCCCCCTTGCCGTTGATGAGCAGAAAAGAATTGTAGATAACTTCGCCATGCAGCTCCAGAAAGCCAAACCCGATGCCAGTGGAATGCCTGGCAGCCAAACCGCGGATTTCGCCAATGACGGGGCTGTCCAACCTCAATGCCATGGCTTTATCCAAGGCAAAATCGCCGCTGATATCCAGACCCCCGATGATCGCTTCCGGAAAGATTATCAGGGCGCAATTCCTTTCCCGCGCCGCTTCGATATGCGGTTCAAACACGCGTGACGCCTGAGACGGTTCATAAATGACCGGTATTGCCGCGGCTGCCATGCGAATGGGCATCTTCTTGTTCCTCCACTATTTTTTGGGGTTGCGGGGATGGCGGGATCGTATCCGCAATCCTGCAGAATCCTCTAACGCCGGCTTGCTTTCATGTCAAGGAAATTGATTCGCGTAACGGTTTGGCGGGGTGACTTGAGC
>DAOTNF010000026.1:0-22497 GCA_035450685.1 Candidatus Cloacimonadota bacterium
CTACTGAACGCTATTGCCAGACATCGCTGCTAAAATTTCGGGGGGATGCGTGTTTTTATTGCCAGGGAACCACAATCGTTCCCCCGGCTGTGCTGCGGATGCTGCTGGCATAACGCTGGAACACCCGGAGGGGTTCGGGATGGGGAAAGTTCCAGCGGTTGCCTTCCGCCGCCGTGATCCATACCTCGCGGGGGCTGACCGCGCGCACAAATTCCTCGCTGCTGGAACTTCTGCTGCCGTGATGGCCTGCCTTCAGGTAATCCGCTTTCAGCTCTTCCGGATACGCGTCCAGCATGTGCCGTTCCGCCGATACCTGCGCGTCCCCCGTGAAGAGATAGCGCCTGCCTTTGTAATCCAGGCGGAAGACCAGGGAAAGGTCGTTGTCCGCCTCCGACCAATAAGAGGCATCGGGATGCAAGAACTTGATCCGCGCGCCGCCAACCCACACGCTCACGGTGTCCTCAATGCAGCGCAGTTCCGAAGCGTCAAGTAGACCGGTATCCCGCCACGCCTGCCACAGGGGGTCGTCCCTGGTTTCGTCTGTTATCGCGATGTTTTTGACGGTCAGGGCGGAGCAGAGATCGGCAAATCCTCCGGAATGATCGCTGTCCAGATGCGTAAGGATCAGCCAGTCCAAGGAGTTGACGCCCTTCCTGCCCAACCAGGGGATGAGTTTACGGGCTGCCCAGCTCTTTTCGGAACTGCGGTGCTTTGGCCCGGTATCAACGAGCAGATTGCTGCCGTCTTCCAGGCGGATCAGGATGCAATCGGCCGTTCCGGCGTTGAAAAGATAAATCCCCGCTGCGGTCTGATTCAGAAAACCGGGCAAGGCTATCAGCAGGCACCCCAACAGGATAGCGGGCAGCAGCCGGGGCAAAAACGCCCACAGCCTCAGCATGCGCAAGAGGCACACAAGTAGCAAGCCACAACCCAGGACTTGAACCGCCGTGAGCCTGCTGTTGTCCAGATAAAAAGGCAGGCTGCCCACCAGGTCTGTCCAGCCTTCAAAAATCCTGAGCAGCAAACGGTAGCTGGTCAGATAAGCCGCGCCCAGCAGATTGTTTGTGGGCAAGATCATCACGATGAAGCAGAGCACCAGCAGGACTCCCGAAAGCGGCACGCCGAGGATGTTGCCGATGATCCCGTTCAGCGAGGCGGTGCCAAAATAATACAGCGTCAAGGGCATCACGGCAAGCCCCACGGCGGTGTTCATCACCAGATAGTCGATGCCCCGGTTGAGCCTCGACCGCAGGATATCCGAGGGCAGATCGCTTTCCTTGATCCAGGCCCGGCGGGGCAGGCCAAGCATGATAACACCCACGCAGAGGAAGGATAGCTGCAAGCCAACGTCAAAAAGCTGGGCGGGAGAGATGACCGTGATGATCAGCAGGCTGAGCGCCAGAAGCTGCGCGCCGGAAAGCGGGATGCTACGCCAACGCGCGAAGATCATCAGGCCGATCATCAGCACCGACCTTAGCACCGGCGCGGACCAGTGATTCAAAGCGGCATAGATGATGATAAGCAGCATAAACGCCGCCTCAGCCAGGGGACGGGGAAACAAGACGTTCAACAGCATCATGCAGACCCAATAGATGAACCAGATATGCAGTCCGCTCACCACGATCAGATGGATCATCCCACTGCGGGTCAGACTGTCCCGGTATTGCCCTTTGCCCGCGGTGTCCGACAGGGTGAGTGCTTTGGCAAAGCCGGCGTCCGGGCCCATCCTTTCATCCAGGACGCGGAGCAGGGTGGCTCTCCAGCTCGCGATGGGCAGCAGCGGCCTTTCTCCGGGCAACTCCTTCAAGCTCTTGCGGATGTATGCCCGGTGCAGGGGGCGGAAGGTGTCCAGGACAGGATCCCGCTTCCCCGGCAGAATCTCCAGATAAGCGGAGTAACGCTGTCCGGGAACGAGTTCCGTCTGGGAAAAGAGCAGCAGGGGTTCATCAATTTGCAATCCCTGGACTTGCCGGAGCTTGATTTCAAAGATTCCTCCGGAGCGGGATAGCTGCTGCTTGACGGTAAACTCGGCCTTGTTCACGATCCTGTCCCGGCTGGCAAAGGCGGCATCCAGCAAGGTGGGACGCTGTGAGACCGCAAAGCGCGCCGCGCCGAGGCAGAGGCAGATAAGCAGGATGCAGGCCACGCGAATCTGCCGGAAGGCCAGGGCCAGCCCGATCAAACCCGCGGAGGCGCCCAAAGCCCACCAGCCGGGGACGTCCAGCCATTTTCCCAGGGCAATGCCGGCACACCAGCAGAGCACCGGATAAAAAAGGGGCGCGGGAAGTTGCTTGGGCTGCGAATCCAAGGCTTGCTTAGAGCTTTTTAGCGGCGGTTGAAGATACCCAGGATCAAGCCCAACATCACCGACAACAGGGCTGCCAGGCCAATGCGCAGATCCTCAGCCTGCATGAAAGTGAGCGTGTGGGCTGGAATCCAGAACCACAGCAGGGCATAGAAGCTTTTGTCCAGGCCAGACCAGTTGAGTTTACGCTCTCCCAAGCCATCCAGCAACCTGTGAACCAGAACCAAAAACACCCCAAACTGGAGGTTCATGCTCGCCGAGATGGCAAATGCCTTTCCAAACTTGCTCAAAACGGGCAGCAGCTTGTGGGCTTCCAGATACTCCACATAGCCTGTGAAACCATTGAAAGCATATTTGATCGCCACGCCAAGAGTCGCCCAGACAAGCATTTTCCAGATGGTCAGGCCAAAACTGAAAGGATAGCGGAAACTTTTGCGCACCACCCACTTGGAGACCACCTCCCCCAGGGTGCCCAGGATTGCGAACTGGATCATTGTGGATAGGATGGGATAGGCTTTGACCCAACTCAGATAAGCTTGCACAACTGCATTCATGTATTTACCTCGCCAACTGCTATAATTATGACAGATATCCGCGGCACAGAAAGCCATGCGGATGTTTCTACCGACACACACCGCGCGGATTCTGTCAATCATTTTCTCTTTTTCTGACTTTTGGGAGTCTGGAGAATTCAGGCTACGCGGGTAATATAAGGGCTGCCGAAGTCTGTTCGGCAGAGGCAACGGAGTTGCCTGTTTGGAAGAGACCTGCGGTCTCTGCGGCAAACAGACTTTGCCACCCCCTGGGCACTGGATCCCGGGTCAAGCATGCGCTTGCCCGCAATGACACGGCTTTGTAGTCTGAGTGGGCTTGTTCTGGGCTGCGTCCACCATCAACACGTCACCACGACACCACGTCACCACGTGATTATGTCACCTTTCCACGCCTAATCATAGCACCTATATATTATAGAGGGGGTGGCCCTCATTTGCATCACCCTCTCCGGCGTGGGTCTTCCTGGGGTCAACCTTATAATTTATAAGGATGACCTAAGGATGATTAGCTAATCTATTGATGATGCGAATGATAGCAACATGGGAGATAGAAAAGTGTATCTTGGAATTTGCCCGTTCGTTTCTGTTCTGGCTGGTTGTTTCTAAAAGACTGGATTCCGGCTCGCAGGCCGGGATGACACAGCATATTGTCTGGTGGGGTTTGTTTCGATGTCTGGTGGTTACTTCCAAAAGACTGGATCCCGGGTCAAGCAAGCTTGCCCAGGATGACACAGAATAGAGTCTGTTGGGGCTTGTTTCGGGGGAACCTTTCCACCATTTCACCTTTCCACCTTTCCACCTCAAAAACACCTTTCCACCTTCAAAGATCCTGTCATCCGCGTTCTATTAACCCTTTCCACCACCTTTTGATGATTGTTTGAATGCCAGGCAGGCTTGGGGAATGGCGAAAACAAGGGCAAAAAAATGGCTCCGGAAGAGGGATTCGAACCCCCGACCTAGTGGTTAACAGCCACCCGCTCTACCGCTGAGCTATTCCGGAACTCAATAATGGAAGCCACTTTTTCTTATGTGATATTTCTGTCAATGAAAAATCGCCGGGGCATTCAAGATCAGAAGCAGCCAGCGCGGCGGCCAAACTCCCGGGCTTCCATAAAAAAAGGCCTGGCAAAAAGCCAGGCCATTATGCAAGTAGTTGATATAACGTTTACTTGTTCGGATTGCCGAAAGGATTGTGCTGTTTGCGAACCTTCGGGAACTTGGATGTGCCGTAGAGGTCGCGCATGGCGTTGGAAATGGTAACCACGGCGCTGTTGGCAAACTCGCTCACGATGCCTTCATAGACATAGATGGTTCCATCTTCCGGAGCGGAGGGCAAGGTAACAGCGTTGGCCGGGAAGGTGTAGGAACGGGCGGTGGGGAGCACAACCTTATCGTACATGTCGTAATCCAATCCGCCATTACCCCATACTTCCAGTTCGCATATCTGCATGCTGGCGTTGTAGGGCATGGTCCAGGAGATGTCGAACGGGGCGGTGATATCAGGATTCTGCGGAGAAACCAGATCGCCGGGGGTGGCAGTGATCGGCACGGTACCGTTGAATTTCACTTCGCCGTTACGTTTGAAAACAACAGTCATCTCTGTGGCAGTGGCAGGAACCGGGATGGAGACGACATCTGTCTCCACCACTCCGTCGTTCACAGACAGGCCATAAGACACGTTATTAACAGTCAGGGTGAAGGTGTCGCTGGTGGTGACATCGTCCGGTCCCCAATCTTCGAAGTTAAAGATCAGTTGCTGGGTGGTGCCGTCGCTGTATGCTTTGCTGACCAGAATACCCCATTCCCTGGATTCCATATAATCCACATAGTCATCCCCATCGGTGAAGCTGACGCGGATTCTGTATTCCCCGGTGGCGATAGCGCTGGGGGCGTAGTCGGAATAGAAGCCGATGGCTTTGATGGTGGTGTTGCTATTCACCAGAATCGGCTCTGTGTAAAGGGTGGCGGTGGTGTCAGGCGTGGTGCCGTCGATGGTATAATAGATTTTCGCATCTCTTGTGGCGCAATTGATGGCCACAGTCTGAGGGGTGTCGTAGATACCGGGTTCCGGGGTGAAGGTTGGTGTGGCAACCACGCCGGGTTCGGTGGGATCGTCCTCACAGCCAAACATAAGAGCCATTGTCAACAGGACAGTTAGCGCCAGAAGCAGTCTGGCGGTAAAACCGAAGTGCTTTTTGAGTTGTTCCATTTAGGATCTCCTTTCTCTCATTTTTTACTAAATTCACTTCATAATCTTATACTGCGTTACCTTGAAAATAATGCAGTTTTTTTTCATGAATCGAGGGAGGACACAGCCGCAAGGTTCCGTCTATGCCTCTCTCTGAGCAACTTTTAGACTAAATAATGATGTTATAGAATTCTGTCAACCAATTTCTGGTTGCCTCGCAAAAGATACCCTTCAATTGGGCGAAGGCATCCTGGTCAACCCTGCCGCTCCACTCGTCCATAAAGGTTTTTTTGAATTCGACCGCCAGGCAGATGAGACTGTCCGGATAGTTCAGATTCAGCCAACGTGAGAGATGCCCGCCGGTAAACTTGACGTCCAGGCGGCAGTCCAAAGCCTTGCCCAGGTAGCTTTGCCCATCCAAAAGCTCCCTCAGTGCCTGCGCGGCAGGATAGTGGTGTTGCCGCAGGTTGCTGCGCCCGATGATGATGTCCGGGTTGGCGTCCTGGGGGTCAGGTTCCGCAAGGGGGCCGCCCCGCCGGTGGTTGTAGCTGTGCAAGTCCAACACCACCAGGAAGGGATGCCGCGCGAGCAGCCTTTCCACGTGATAGCGGAGCAGCTTGTACCAGGAGGCGTAATCCTCCCTCAACCGGGCCAGCAGATCATCCGCCGGGGGACGGGTGCGCACGGGCAAACCCCAGCAATCAGCGGGTTCCAGATATACCGCCTTTTCCATAGGCCTGTTGAGGTCGATCGCGAAACGTGAGGTTTTCAGGATGATGTGATTGGGGAACAGGGCGGCCATTTCGCCG
Organism: Candidatus Cloacimonadota bacterium; assembly: GCA_035450685.1. Lineage (GTDB taxonomy): Bacteria > Cloacimonadota > Cloacimonadia > Cloacimonadales > Cloacimonadaceae > Syntrophosphaera. The sequence continues at coordinate 5,857 of DAOTNF010000026.1, forward strand.
GTGTGGGGGTCTTCCTCCCGCAGCCGGTCAGCTTCACTGACACCGCAGTTGGCCAGCAGTCCGGCAGGCATGAAGTGGCCGTTGTGGATGGCCGTCGCCAGCACCGGAACGGAATCGTCCCCAAAGGAAGAAACCGAGATCAGCAGGTCCCGGTCAGGCATATTTTTCCAGATAGGCGGAGGCTGTCTCGCGGGCAAGATTGCGTATCCTGCCGATGTAAGCAGCCCTTTCGGTGACGCTGATCACGCCCCGGGCGTCCAGCAGGTTAAAGTTGTGGGAGCAGCGCAGCAGATTGTCATAAGCCGGATAGACGAGGGCCTTGGCGAGCAGTTCGCGGCACTCTTTTTCATAATTCTGGAACAGGCTGAAGAGCAGGCCGGTGTCCGCCGCCGAGAAGTTGTATTCCGAATACTCGACCTCTTTGGCAAAAAAGAGCTCTTCATAGAGGGTGCTGTCGTTCCACTTCAACTGGCGGTAATCATCGATATCCTGGATATACATGGCCAGGCGTTCCAGCCCGTAGGTCAGTTCCACGCTCACCGGAAAGGTGTCGATGCCCGCCACCTGCTGGAAATATGTGAACTGGCTGATCTCCATGCCGTCCAGCCACACCTCCCAGCCCAGTCCCCAGGCTCCCAGCGTGGGCGATTCCCAGTCGTCCTCCACAAAACGGATGTCGTGCTTTTCGATCTCTATGCCGATGGCTTGCAAGCTTTTCAGATAGAGGTTTTGGATGTTTTCCGGACTTGGCTTGATCAATACCTGAAACTGGTAGTAGTGCTGCAGGCGGTTGGGGTTTTCGCCATAACGCCCGTCCTTGGGCCTTCGGCAGGGTTGCGGGTAGGCAATGGATACCGGTTTTGGGCCGAGCGCGCCGAAAAAGGTGCCCGGATGGAAGGTCCCAGCACCCATCTCAACGTCGTAAGGCTGGATCAGATTGCAGCCTTGAGCTGCCCAATAGTTCTGCAAAGTGAGGATAATATCCTGAAAGTTCATTTTTCCTTTCCCAGAAATTTGCGGCACTGCGTTCTCATCTCCAGCAGCTGGCCGCGCAGCTCCCGCAGATTCTCTTGCAACTCAGTTGACTGTGCTTCGTCCTGAGCCTGAGGCTGTGTTGCCTGGGGCAAGGTTTCCCCGCGCCGTGCCGCGGCACGTTCCGCCTTCAGTTTCTGGCGGGCTCCCTCGATCGTAAAGCGCTGGTTGTGCAGCATATCCTGTATCTTTTTAAGTAGCAGGATGTTGTCTTCCGAATACTTGCGAATCCGCCCCTCCTGCTTGCGGGGCTTGAGAAAGCTGAACTCACTCTCCCAATAGCGGATTACGTAAGGTTTTACGCCCAGGATGTTGCTTACTTCGCCGATGGTGTAATAATGCTTTTTCACAGGCGCCTCACAGGTTTTCTGAAAAGTGCAAAGACGACCAGGATAAAGGCCAGAATGACGAAAAAGAGAGGATAGCGGTAGATTCTGCGGATGAGGGGGATGTCCTGGCAGGTGTAAAGCGGGGCGGTGATGCCGGTCACTTCAAAGAGCTTCGTTTTGGCCAGATAGCGTCCTTTGGGATCCACGATCAGCGAGATGCCGGTGTTGGCGCTGCGATAGATCTGTATTCTGTTTTCCACAGCCCGGAAGCGCGCCATGACGGCATGCAGCCAGGGACCGTAGGAAGTGCCAAACCAGGCGTCGTTGGTGATGTTGACCAGGTAATCGCATTTGGTGATGTCGGCTGAATCGCGGTCGGCGGGGATGGCCATGCGGTGGAAAATCTCCGGGAAAGCCAGTTCATAGCAGATGGAGGGGGAAAAGTGCCTGCCATCACTCTCATAGTAAGCCAGTTTCTCCCCAAATTCCCAGTTGGCCTGGCCAAACTGCACTTTCCACATGAAGGGGAAAAGGTCCAGCCACAGCATCCGCTCGCCTATGGGAACCAGTATATTTTTGTAATACAGGGTATTAAAGAATCTGTCCTGCTTGAAAAGAGACGCGGCGTTATATGAAAGCTCGTTGTTCACATGCTCCGGTGGAGCGGGAACAAAGTCCGGAAAACCGGTGAAGATATCCACCCCGGTGGTGTCCAGGATAGCCCGCAGATCGCGTTGCACCTGTGGCACCCGCATCAGGTAGTTGGTGATGGCGCCCTCGGGATAGATCACCAGGCGGGCAGAATCAGCCGCAGCTTCCAGGGTCAAATCCTGTAAGATTTGCATGGTCTTGCCGTATTGCTCGGGAACCCACTTCACGTCCTGGTCGATGGAGGGCTGGATCACATAGACGCGGGCGTCGTGCTCCTCAAGTTGACGGTATTTGAGCCAGTACGCACCATAACCAAGCCAGGCCGCCATGATCAGCAGGATCAGGGCCAGTGCTCCCCGTCCCCCACGCAGCAAGCCGGGGCGACGGTTGGACACCTCGTCCGCACGCCGCGCTCTTCTTTGGCTGGAAGGCAGCAAGCTGTTCAGGAGTATGTTGATCACGAGGATGAGGAAGGACAAGCCCACCACGCCGCCAAGGTCTGCCATCTGGATCAGGATGTTATAGTCGGCGAGCGAGTAAGCCAGGTTAAACCAGGGGAAGCGGGTCTCGCCAAAGTTTTGCACCCATTCAAAGGTGAGCAGCAGCGAGATGAAGCCCGCGTAACGCCAACCGGGGAGAGAGCGGAAAATGCGGTTGATGGCCAGGAAAAGCAGGTAATAGACCAGGGTATAGAGCAACACCATACCGATCAAGCCAGGCAGGGTGACAAGCGCGAACCAATAAAAAACTATCAGCACATACACCAGGGACATGATGAATCCCATCAGCAGCAGTTGGCGGGCTTTTTCTACTCCCCGCTCAAAGACTTGCAGCAACGGAATCCAGGCGATGAACACCAGCCATCCCAGATGCAGGGGCAGACGCGACACCGCCAGTAGCAGCGCGCTTAAAAAAGTAAGCAACAGATCGTTACGGCGCAAGCTCACCTCCCACATGCAGCAGTTCCACCAGTTGCAAAAGCTTTCCATCGGACAGGCTTACCACGGAGGAGTCAATCCGCATCAGCGCCGATGGTTTGGCAGCCCAGCCGGGATCGATGTCCGCGATCCTGACCGGATTATTGAAAGAGTCGAATGCCACCTGTCCTTCCAAAGCCTCTTTGAACTGCCCCAGCAGATAGAAGACGCAGGTGCGGTCCAGGCGCTGGCTGTACACCCACAGATATTCCTGATTGCAGGCGAGGCTGGAAGGTTGTTCCACCACAAAGCGGCCAAAGCGGTATTGCTCCGTCATGTCAAATTGGGAAAGGCAGACAATCTCGGAACTGGCGGCGTCATACACATAGAAATTGCCTTCCGTGTTACCGCAAAAAAGTTCGGGCTGGATGAGCCCGTTAAGCTTCAACTCACTGAGCAGCCTGCCTTCCGGGGTGAACTTGCGCATGATCTTGAGGGCGGAATCCAAAGCCAATAGAGACCCGTCCTGATCCACCCCGATATCGCTCAGCCGCTGAAAGCTCGTTCTGTCAAAGCCCAGGCCGCCCAGAGTGTTCACCCGCTTGCCATCCCGGTAAAAGCATATTTCCTGGCTCGCTTTGCCAAAAGTGTAAACCAATCTGCCGCCCATCGAGCTCACCGCCTTGTCCGCGTTGGCCTCCAGGGTCATCGGCTCCAGTTTCCTGAATCCTCCGATACTTCTGTAGGCGCGGAATCTGTTGCCGGAACAAGCCCCGAGGCCCAAGGCAGCGACGATGGCCATCCAGTAGATTACACGCGGCAAAGCTCTCATACGAAATCCCCGCTCAGCTTTTGAGGTGGATGTCCCTCAGCTTGCCCTGGATGCTGGTTCTGCTGCCAAAACGGTTGTATTCCAGGGTGTAGGCGATGTCGATCAGGCTGTTTTTCTTCAACAGCGGCAGATAGTCACCCATATTGTAGCCGATCAAATCGAGCACCACGCCATCCTTGACCACCTTCAGCTTGAGGTGGTTGCGCCCCACGTTGTAGGGATAGCTGGCCACGCTTACATCCCGGGTCAGCAGCACGGGACGGTTGTTGTCCGGGCCGAACGGCGCGAACCGCTCGATCCATTCCATCAGGATGTCGTTGATGTCATAGAGTTCCAGTTCAAAGTTCACAAACAGCGGGGTGCGGATTTGTTCCAGTTGCAGGTGTTCGGACACATAGCGCGTCAGTTCGTTCTCGAAGCGGTCGATGTATTCCTGATAGATGGTGAAACCGACCGCGTATTTGTGCCCGCCGAAGCTGTGCAGGTTGTCCCCCGACGCCCTCAACGCCGCGAAGAGGTCAAAATCCTCCACACTGCGTCCCGAACCGCTGCCAAAACCTTCCTTGAACGAGATCATGACCACCGGGCGGTAATACTTTTCCACCAGTTTGGAAGCCACGATCCCGATCACGCCCGGATGCCAGTCGTCCGATGAGATCACCAGGCAGGACGCAGCATTTATGTCTTTATATTTCTTTTCGATGATGTCGCAGGCCTCGTGGAAGGTCTTTTGGTCTTCCTGCTGGCGCAGCGAGTTTTGCCTTTCGATGATCTCGGCCAATTCATTGCTCTGCACCTCGTCCCGCGAGATCAGCAGCTCCACCGCCACCGAGGCCGATCCCATCCTGCCCGCGGCATTGATCCGGGGCGCAATGCCAAAAACGATATCCGTGGTATCCAGCGTTTTTTGATCCATGCCGGAAATCGAGATCAGGGCGTTCAGGCCCAGGTTTTTCTTTGCTATGAGGTGTTGCAGCCCGATGGAGGCAAAGACCCTGTTTTCATCGGTGAGCGACACGATGTCCGCGATTGTCCCCACCGCCACCAGATCCATGTATTTCAGGGTGTTTTCGGCGCTGGTGATGCCCAGGCGCTCATACACCGCCATCAACAGCTTGTAGGCGACTCCGACTCCGGCCAGATGAGGGAAAGGATAGGGGCTGCCCGGCAGTTTGGGATTGATGATCGCCACCGCTTTAGGCAGTTCCTCTTTGGGATTGTGATGGTCTGTGATAACGATTTCCATGCCCATGGCGTTGATGGCTTCGATCTCTTCCAGGGCGTTCACACCGCAATCCACGCTGATTATCAGGGAGGTTCCGTTGGCCTTGATCTGGTCCAGGCTGCTCAATGAGAGCCCGTAACCATCGATCATCCGGTGCGGGATATAGAAGTCGATGTCCGCGCCAACCCTCTTCAATCCCAGATAGAGCAAAGTGGTGGCTGTGGTGCCGTCCACGTCATAATCGCCATAGATGGTGATCTTTTCCCCTCCGCTGATGGCCGCCAGTATCCGTTGCACGGCCTTTTCCATATCCGGAAAGAGGAATGGGTCGTGCTGCTGCGACAACTGGGGATGGAAAAAGTCCGTGACCTGGTCCACTGTTTTCAGGTTTTGCCGGTATAGCAATTCCGCTATTATTTCGGGACACTTCAGCTCACCCGCGAGGTTTTCCACCTGCTGCTTGTCTTCCGGAGTCAAAGGCTCCGGCAGCACCCATTGTTTTTCCATTCGTCACCTGTTATTTAAAGTATCTATTCATATATCTGCCATGCAAATAGAGCCTGATTGCTCAAGCTCCGGATCACATTCTCCGCTCATAAACATTCATTTCTTGATAGTTCTACACGGCTAATGACCATCTATCCAAGCCGCCAAATCCTGTAAAGTTAAATTTAGCTGCTCCGTGCAAACCTGTTGAAAAACACTCACATCTGCAGACCGGATTCCCGGGCCAAGCGGTTCACGCAGATATACGCGGATAAAAGGCGCGGATTGCCGCGGATTGGTATAATGGGATTGTTTCAGGGCTGGCTGCTTGTTTCTAAAAGACTGGATCACGGCTCGCAGGCCGTGATGACACGGTTTTTGGGTCTGGTGGGGCTTGTTTCGGGGTTGGGTGGGTTATCCCAAAACGGCGCTATGGCAAGCGCCGCTACTTAGTACTGGCGGTCGCTGAACCGCCTTGTTTCACCATTTCACCTTTCCACCTACAAAGATCCTGTTATCCGCGTTCTATAATCCTTTTCACCATCATAGAAACAGAACGCAAGTATATTAGCATCACATTCAGAATATAAACATACAACCTTTCCGATATTCCTTCATACCGCTCTCCCTTGCTGCTACAGCGTTTGGTGCCATCATCCTTAGGTCATCCTTATAAATTATAAGGTTGACCTACGGAAAATATAGACTTAGCCCACCCTGTCGAATGAGGGCAAACTGGCCTTTTCCTCCCGCGCATTATCTCAGCAAATAAATAGCCGCCGTCAGAAAAGACGGCGGCAATAACAGCTCAGACTGCGTTCTTATTGGGAACGGCGCTGGAATCTGTTGCGGTTGTACTCAGCCTTTTTGGCCTTGCGGCACTCAGGGCAGCGCTGGGGTTCGTTGAGCAAACCCTTTTCCTGGTAAAATTCCTGTTCGCCTTCGGTGAACACGAATTCTTTCGAGCAATCTTTGCAAACCAATGTCTTATCCGGCATGGCTTTCTCCTTTGTGTTTGGGACTTTGGCATTCGGGGCGGAGACACTCCCAAAAACAAAGGAATAGGCTCACTGAATGTTTGATCCCTATAATTGCGGTAACCATCTATTTAGTCACCAATATTTGTCAAATCATTTTTTAAAAACTTGTCTTGTCCACAAAAGTGAACCCATCGATGAGGGTTGTGGGCATGCAGCTATGCAGGGATGCCAGCCCGGATTCCCCCATGGCGACGATGCGGCGCGTGGCAAGGTGGGGTATCTCGTTGAACCTCAGATTGTTTACCGCGTTGCGGACTTTTCCGTCCTCGAAATACAACACTCCGTCGCGGGTCATGCCGGTCAGTTCTCCGGTTTTGGCGTCAACGGTGCGGATATACCAGAAGCGGTTGATGATCAGCCCGCGGGGCACCATCTGCATCATCTCTTCCTCGCTGGCGTGGCTGCCGGGCATATAGGCGTTGTAGGCGCTCATCGGTTCCAGGCCTTTGAGCTTCGCCCAATAGCGGTTGGTGGGCATATTCCGCAGCACGCCGTTTTCCACCCAGGTCAGTTCGCGGGACGCGACGCCCTCGTGGTCGAAAGCCGGCGCGTAAAGCTCGGGCCTCGCCAAAGTGGACTTCAAGGAAAAGTTCCCGCCAAAGAAAGGCTGGCCGATCTGCCCGCTGAAAGGCGTGAGGCCTTCATCGCTCTGGCGGCGGTTCATCATCCAGCCCATGAACCAGAGCAGCTCTTCCAACGCGCTGGGACGCAGGATCACGGCGATCTGGCAGGGATCGAAGTCTTTCATGGTCTTGAGGCTCTCAGCCTGGGACGCGAGCTGCGCGAACTCGCCTTCGAGGGAAAAGCCCTGCATGTCCTTGGCGGAATAAGAAACCTTGGTCTCCACGTTGTCTTTCTTGAGGGTCATGGAATGGCCGAATTCAGTGGCGGAGTCCGTGCCCACAAAGCCGTTTTTGGTGTTCAACAGCGTTTCCCAGTAATGTTTTTCCGTCATACCCGAAACGCTCGCGCCATAGGCGGTGGCCTTGTCGATGGCCTGCTGGACGATCTCCACCATCCTGGCGGGCGCCAGGTCGCGGGTGGCAGCATCCATGTTCTGGGTTTGGGGCAACTCCTGCGCGCCGACGCTGGGCATGAATTCAGGATCGGGGCGGTTCAGCCTCGCCATGTCTTCCGCCGTCCTGATCAGGTAATCCAGGCTCTCCTGATCGCCCTGGTTGACGGAGCAGGAACCGCTTTTCTCCCCGAAGGAAACGGTCAAATCAACACTCAGATTGCCTCCGGCGATATGCTGGGTCACCCTGTTTTGGGCAAAACGGGTCTCATGGCTGTCCATACTGTTCACTCTCAGCACATAGTCGTCAGCCTGGCAGTGTTTCCTGATATAGTCGGATATAAGCTCAAAATTCTTGTTCATTGGGAACCTCCCACTCGGATATTGCGAAATCTTGCCGGCGCGGCGCCGTGGGTCATGCGGGCGGATTGCGAGGGCTGCCCCTTGCCGCAGTTGATCACGCCGAAGGGACGCCACCAGTGTTCGTCACAGATCGCGTCACAACTGTTCCAGAACTCCGGATTGCATGATTTGTAGAGCACCTTTTTCAGCGGGCGGAACAGCTTTCCGTTTTTGATCTCCCAAAAGAAATCGCCGCCGAACTGGAAGTTCAAACGGTGCTGGTCGATGGAGAAACTGCCCTGCCCCTGGATATAGACGCCGTCCTCGGTATCCGCGATCAGCTCCGCCGGGGTGAGTTCCTTCTTTCCGGGCAGCAGATAGAGGTTGGGGATGCGGTTGATGGGCTGGTCGTAGTAGTAGGTGGCGCGGTTGCAGCCGCGGGAGGCCTCCAGGCCAATCTCCAGCGCCGTGTCGCGGGTGCTGCCGTATTCGTTGAGGATGCCGTCCTTCACGATATACCATTTCTGCCCGGGCACTCCGTCGTCGTCAAAGCCCAGGGTCGCCAATCCCTGCTCCAGCGTGTTGTCGCCCATGAAGTTGACAATCTCGCTGCCATACTGGTAGGTTTTCAGCTTTTCCGGGGTCGCGAAGGAGATGCCGGCATAGTCCGCCTCCCAGCCCAACACGCGGTCAAGCTCGGTGGGGTGCCCCACGCTTTCGTGCATGGTCAGTCCCAGGTGGATGGGGTCGAGGATCAGGCTGCGCCTGGTTTCCGGCCCCAGGGTGTCGGCTTTGACCTTGATCAGCGCTTCCTCGGCGATCTGTTTGGCCTTTTCCACCAGGTTCAGATCCAGGATCCATTCCCAGCCCACGGCTTTTCCGCCCTCGTTGAAGCTGCGGCTCTGGCTGTCGCCTTCCCACACAGCCGTGGCTGTCAGCATGGGCGTAATCCATTGGGTGTTGAGTTCCAGCCGGCTGCCCAGGGTGGAGGCAAAAACCTTCTCATCCTTGTGCATCACCAGATAAAACACCGCCTGGCGGATGCCTTCAAAGGAGAGCATGGTGCGGTTGACCTCCAGCATCAGCTCGATCTTTTCCTTCAGAGGCACGCTCTGGGGATCGATGCGCACGGGGGTCTCATATTTGGCGATATAGCCACGCTCGGGGGCCAGGCGAAGCTTTTTGGCTTTGTTTACAGATGCGGAAAGGACGGCTATTTCCGCAGCCCGCTTGACTGTGGCCAGCACGGCCTCGTCGGTGAAAACATTGGAGTGGGCAAAGCCCCAGGCTCCATCTTTGAAAAACCTCACGCCATAGCCGTTAAGCACATTGGTGCTGGTGTTCTTCAGGCTCAGATTGCGCAGGAAGATCACCTGGTCGGTGGTTTTCTGAACGCGGATGTCGGCATATTCGGCACCCAGGCTCTGAGCCGCGTTCATGGCAAGATCGGGAAAACGCATACATCCTCCTCGGGATGGCGCGCTCCTCCTATCGGTTTTACCCGATGGGGAAAGCGCTTTGTATTTATTGTCTATAATGTGGCTGCGGCAGTTGGGATGTCTCCTTTCAGCCTGCGGTAAAAGATTGCCGAAGCCATGGTGGTGTAAGAGGACAGAAAGAAGAATCCCAGCCCAAATGTAAAGCAGCTCAGGATGAACCAGCCGGCAAAAGAGAGCATCAGCCAGAAGTATTCCGCTTTATGCCCCCGCATCATTTCCTTGCTCTGGCGCATGGCCTCGGTGGCGGAGATATGTGGATCTTCCGCCAGGATGAAAAAGGTCATGGAATAGCTGATGGCCGCGATGATGCCGGGCACGATCAGCAGCAAAGACCACAGCAGCACATATAGCATGATCAGCAGGTAGGCGGTCAGGGAACGGGCAAAATCGTTGAATCCAGAAAACATCTCTTCCACTTGGAAATCCTGCCCGCGGTAGATTTTGAGAAACAGCGCGCTGATCCCCAGGGAAAGGGGGCCGCCAATGATCAGGTTTATGCCCGACAAGGAATCGAGCAGCCAGAATAGCAGCCAAACCAAAACCAGCATCCACCACTTGCCGGAGAGCAGCGTGCGCGCCTCAGCGCGAATCCGGGTATAGTCCATTTTTACCTTGCTTATCTTTACTCACCCAATATACACTTTCCTATGACTGGCTTCATCCTGTCAAGCAGATTCTGATGCCACTTTTAACGTTGACAACAAACACACTTTTTGCATGATGTCAATGCACGATATACTTATTTTCCATTTAAACAGGAGCTTAATATAATGAACTGTCCTTTCTGCCAGATACCTGAAGATAAGATTATAGGGGAAAACCAGCATTTTTACGCCATCTGGGATATCCACCCAATCAGCCAGGGCCACTGCCTGATCATTTCCAAGCGGCACGCGGAGGATTTTTTCGCGCTCACCCCGGAGGAAGCCTCATCCCTGCACGAGCTTGCCCAGGAGGTGCGGGAACTGCTGGCCGCCAAGTATCAGCCCAAAGGATTCAATCTGCTCATGAATTGTGGCGCCTCCGCGGGACAAAGCGTTTTCCATTTCCACCTGCACATCATGCCAAGCTACGGCGGCGTGATGAGCGGGCTGAAAAACATCGGGCGTTCCCTCATGCAAAAGTTTTCCGGGGCTTTATAGCAGGGTGGATGTTTCGGGGCTGGATGGCTGTTTTCAAAAGACTGGATCACGGGTCAAGCATGCGCTTGCCCGTGATGACACGGTTTTGGGGTTTGGTAGGGCTTGTTTTGGGGTTTTGTGGTTGTTCCCAATACGGCGCTATGGCAAGCGCCGCTACAGTAGAGGCGGTCGCTGAACCGCCTTCAGGGAACCTGTCCACCTCAAAAAACACTTTTCCACCTTTCAGCGGCATGATCGTAGCACCTATATATATGGGGGGGGGATTGCTCTCATTTGCATCACCCTCTCCAACCTGGGTCTTCCTGGGGTCAACCTTATAATTTATAAGGATGACCTAAGGATGATTAGCTAATCTATTGATGGCTCGAATGATAGCGACATGGGAGACAGAAAAGTGTATCTTGGGATTTGCCCGTTCGTTTCTGTGCTGGCTGGTTGTTTCTAAAAGACTGGATCCCGGGTCAAGTCACCCCACCAAACCGCTACGCGCTTTGGCGGGGACCCCAACAGCCCGGGATGACACGGTATATTGTCTGGTGGGGTTTGTTTCGAGGTCGGCTGGTTGTTTCTAGAAGACTGGGTCCCGGTCAAGTCACCCCACCAAACCGCTACGCGCTTTGGCGGGGACCCCGACAGCCCGGGATGACACAGTAATGTAGTCTGGAGGGTAATCTTTTTGTAGGTCGATTGGGACTTGTATCGGGGGAACCTTTCCACCATTTCACCTTTCCACCTTTCCACCTCAAAAACACCTTTCCACGACCATTACATCGTCGTCAGATCAGTCTGTCCAGTACAGGCAGCATTTCCGCCAGAAAATCGTCGTAACGGCCGTCCAGGATGGCCTCGCGCGCCATTTGCATCAATTCCTGGTAGAAATAGAGGCTGTGGATGGTTGCCAGGCGCATGCCGAGGATTTCGTTCATTGAGATGAGGTGGCGGATGTAGGCGCGGGAGAAATGGCGGCAGGTGTAGCAGCCACAGAGGGGGTCGATGGGGCTGAAATCGTCCTTGTAGCGGGCGGCCTTGATGATCATCTTTCCGTTGCGGGTGAAGATGCTGCCCTTGCGGGCGTTGCGGGTCGGCATCACGCAGTCAAACATATCCACCCCGTTGGCGATGTTGTTGAGCAGGTCGCTGGGGGTTCCCACTCCCATCAGGTAGCGGGGTTTGTCCTTGGGCAGGATATCGTTCAGGAAGGCGGTGATGCGGAACATATCCTCTTTTGGTTCGCCCACCGCGAGGCCGCCGATGGAATAGCCCGGAAAATCCATCTGCATAAGCTCCAGAGCGGAACGTTCGCGCAGGTCTTCATAGATTCCCCCCTGCACTATGCCAAAGAGGGCCTGGCGGGCGGAATTGGTGAAGGCCAGCTTGCCGCGCTCCGCCCACTTGAGGGTGGTTTTGAGCGATTTTTCCACATACTCGCGGGTGGCGGGAAAAGGCGGGCATTCGTCAAAGCTCATGATGATGTCCGCGCCCAGGGCTTCCTGAATGGCGATAACGCTTTCCGGAGTGAAGAAATGGCGGCTGCCGTCGATATGGGACTGGAACTGCACGCCTTCGCGGGTGATCTTGCGCAGGTCGGAAAGGCTCATGACCTGGAATCCGCCGCTGTCCGTGAGCATCGGCCTGTCCCAGGAGATGAACTTGTGCAGCCCCCCGGCGGAGCGGATAAGCTCGTGCCCGGGACGCAGATAGAGGTGGTAGGTGTTGCCCAGTATGATCTGGGCGTGGCTTTCCTTGAGCTCGTGGGGGCTCATCGCCTTTACCGTGCCCAGAGTGCCCACCGGCATGAATACGGGGGTGAGAATCTGCCCGTGGTCGGTATCTATTATGCCGGCTCTGGCGCGGGACGATGTTTTTTCCAATGTAAAGCGAAACACGTTATTTACTCAAATAGCGCAAAACTTCGCTGGAAATATCCGAATAGAACGCCAAAACCATGAGCAACATCAATAGCATGAAGCCGATGGACTGCAGCGCAGTCTGCACTCTGGACGGGATGGGCCTGCCGATGATGCCTTCCACGCAGGCGAAGAGGATGAGGCCTCCATCCAGGATGGGAATCGGCAAGAGGTTCATGATCATCAGCATCAGGCTGATGCTGGCAAAGAAAAGCAGCGAATAGCTGAAGCCCTTGCTCCCCACCTGCTGGCTAATCGAGACGATCATGACCGGCCCGCCCACGTTCTTCTTCAGTTGGGAGGGGTTGAGCAGCAGCTTGTAGAGCATCTGGTAGTTCATGGAAACAAAGTTCAGGCTGTTGCGCAAGCCGAGAGACAGCGCTTCCCCCAGGGAGAAGTGGCGAACATAGGTCACGGGCTGCTCCTGCATGATGCCGATCGCCTTTTGGGAGCCGGTGCTGAGGCTGGATTCGAGGCGGATGTCCTTCCTCAACAGTTGGCCGCCGCGTCTGATCAGGAGCGACACGCTGTCCGCGCCAGAACTGATCACCAGGTTTCGCATGGCATACCAATCTGTGACTTCTACGCCGTCCACCATCAGAATCTCGTCCCCGGGCTTGAGCTGGGCGTGATAGGCGGGTGTTTTGGGAATCACCTCCCCCACCCGTGCCCGCACCGCGGGATAGACAGACTGCAGCAGGGAATCAAGTTCCGAAGGGGAAACCGTAAGCTGCTCGGCTTGCCCGCCGCGGATCACGGTAACCTGATTGGCGCTTTCCAGCGAAAGATTATCCAGAAAATCGCCAAAGCCCCTGACCTGTTTCCCGTTGACGCTTTGGATGCTGTCCCCGGCGGCGAAATAGCGGGCGGCAAAGCCTTCCGCGCGGGCGATCACGGGACGCTGGTCGCTTATCTTGAGCGGCAGCAGGAAAGAGATGATAAACAGCAGGACTCCCAAAAGCAGGTTGGCAAAGGGGCCGCTGAATCCGATCAAGGCCTTCTGCCACCAGGGTTTGGACTGGAATGAACCAGCAAGGCCGTCTTTCTGCTCGTCAGGGTTTTCGCCCCGCAGCTTCAGATAGCCACCCAGAGGTATCCAGCCCAGCCGCCATTGCACGCCCTTGCTTTGCCACTGGAGAATGGGCTTGCCAAACCCGATGGAGAACTTCTCGATATCCACGCCGAAAAGCCGGGCCGCGATATAATGCCCCAGCTCATGCACGAAAATCATCACGCCAAAGGCGAGGATGGTGAGCAGCAAGGTCAAGCTTTGACCGCCCTGGCAGCAAGGGTAATGGCGATAAAGGAGGCTACATCTGTGGAGTAGCTGCCTGTTCCGAAACCGGCGTCGTAGCCAAGTTCGATGGCCAGTTCATGGGAGATGCGCGGCCCTCCGCAGATGAAGAGCATCTTGTCGCGCAGGCGTTCTGCCTCCGCCAGTTCGATCAGCCGGGTGAGGTTTTTGATGTGGATGTTCTTTTGGGTGACCACCTGGGAAACCAGGATCACGTCCGCCTTCTCTTTGCGCGCCCTTGCCAACAGGTCTTCCGAAGGCACCTGCGCGCCCATGTTGATGGCGTTGAACATCTGATAGCGCTCCAGGCCAAAGCGGTGGTTGTAGCCCTTCATGTTCATGATGGCGTCGATGCCCACGGTGTGCGCGTCGCTTTCGATGCAGGCGCCAACCACGGTGAGCTTCCGCCCGATGTGTTCGCTGATATAGGCGTCGGTGGCTTCCATGTCCATCACCGGGGTCTCCACCACTTTCACCTTGATCTTTGAAGTATCCACCGAAGCGGAGGTCACGGCATAGGCGATGAAATGGGTGTAACCCTCGCGCAGGTCGCGCAGGCAGGTGATCTCCACGCTCTCAAATCCGATCCGCTCGAGCAACAGGCGGGCAGCTTCCTTGCCAAAGGCATCCGGGGGAACCGGCAGGCTGAAGGAAAGCTGCATCTTGCCATCGCCGGAGGTGTCGCCGTAGGGGCGGATAATGTTGTTTTTGCTCATAATCCCAACTCCTGCTTCATCTTGTCCAAGAACGGATTAAAGTATTGGGCGTCCTTGCGGAACACTCCCTCCAACCCTTTGCCGCCGTTCTCCGGCCGCTTGATATCGGCAAATTCTCCCCTTTCCATGGCTTTGAAGAGACCGTCTTCGGCAACCATCTCCAGAAACTCAACCGCTTCCCGCAGCACCTCGCCGGCACGCCGGTTCACAAAGCTGTTGGGAGCCAGGGACAGGTTGTCCCCCAAGTCCTTCACGGCCTTAAAGATGTACTGGGCGTTTTCGATGGCGAGGGAGCGGTCAGCCAGATGCGGGGTGTGGATGGCTTCCGTCATCATGCCCAAAAGCTGCACGCCCTGATGGGTGAGCTGGCCGACAAAGTTGAACATGGCGTCCATCAGATGGGTTTTGAAGATGTTGCCGCTGGCAAACTTGGTGGGGGGCATATATTTAACTGGCGAATCAGGGAACAGCTCCTTGGTCAGCAGGGCATGCGCCAGCTCGTAGGAAAAGCTGTTTTCCTGCTCCGGATCGATCTCGTAGGCATGTCCGAGGCCCATCTTTTCGGGTTTGACGCCGCTGAGCAGGGCGAATTGCTCGTTCAGCAGTTGGGAGGCGGTCACGGTGTAGGCTTTTTCTATGGCGTCCGAGGTGGTGAGATAGTTGTCTTCCCCAGTCTGGATCTCAATTCCGGCATAAGCGTTGACCATGCGGCTGAAATACTGGTCCAGCAGGGTGCGCTTGGGATTGATGTCGCGGAAGAGGATGCCATACATGGCGTCGTTTAGCATCAGATCCAGCCGTTCCATGGCGCCCATGGCGGCGATCTCCGGCATGCATAGCCCGGAAGCGTAATTGGTGAGGCTGATATAGCGCTTCTGCTGTTCCGACACCTCATCCAAAGCGGCGCGCATGATGCGGAAATTCTCCTGGGTGGCGAAGGTGCCGCCAAAACCGACCGTGGTGGCGCCATAAGGCACATAGTCCAGCAGGGATTGGGCGGTGGAGCGGATCACGGCGATGATGTCCGCGCCCTCAGTGGCGGCCGCTTTGGCCTGCACCGCGTCTTCGTATATGTTTCCGGTGGCAACGATCACATAGATCGCGGGCACGCGGCGGGGGCCGTATTCGGCGAAGAGTTTGTCCCGTTCTTCCCGCTGGCCGCGGATGTGCCTGAGCATCTGGGTGGAAAGCTTGTCCAGCACCTTGTACACTTGCTCGGGCGGGGCCTCCGGTAGTTCGGACAGGTCAAGTTCCCCCCGTCCCACAGCTTCCGCCACATCCTGCGCGTTCAAGCCACGGGACAGCATGGCGTTGGCAACCGGGATGGCTGCCCCGCGCAACAGGGCGTTCTTTGCCTGCAGGTGGTCAACCACCACGTTCGGGAGCGGTTTGCCGTCCTCCAGCGCTCCGTCTATGCCCATCAAACGCAGCACAGTGCGTTCGATCGCCAGCGATGAATAGTCATCGAACAGCCAGGCAAAGGAACCGGCGATCCTGGCAGCCGCGGTACGGGCTCGGGTTTTCAATTTGGGATCGATATCCAGCTTGAGCATCAAGCCTCCAACATACTGATTATTGTGTGTTTGCACGTTTTCCGCGAGGGGTAGTTCCGTCAAGCAAAAAGCAAATCAGGCCAACTCGCTTTCATCAAGTTATTGTATGCAATTTGTAATTTTACAATTCCTTGTAAGGCCTGTGGAAGGGTGTTTTGAGGTGGAAAGGTGGAAAGGTGGAAAGGTTCCCCCGATACAAGTCCCAATCGACCTCCAAAAAGACTACCCTCCAGACTACATTACTGTGTCATCCCGGGCTGTTGGGGTCCCTGCCAAAGCGCGTAGCGGTTTGGTGGGGTGACTTGACCCGGGATCCAGTCTTTTAGAAACAACCAGCCAGCACAGAAACGAACGGGCAAATCCCAAGATACACTTTTCTGTCTCCCATGTCGCTATCATTCGAGCCATCAATAGATTAGCTAATCATCCTTAGGTCATCCTTATAAATTATAAGGTTGACCCAAGGAAGACCCCTGTCTGGGAGGGTGATGCAAATGAGAGCAATCCCCCCCATAATATATAGGTGCTACGATAAGTGAAACGGAAATAGAACGCGGATAACAGGATCGACAGGATCTGCAGGATATAGATTGAAATAGACCATTGAAGACCATTGAATAGTTATGTGTTCGTATTGCAGCGATGTCGCGATGAGTTAGCG
>DAOTNF010000027.1:0-11445 GCA_035450685.1 Candidatus Cloacimonadota bacterium
GGCTGGAAAATCAACAACTGATCCTGCCTTGTTTAAAAAACGGGGGGATGTGAGTACGCGTGAAAATAGCTTGACAGTGGCCCGCGGCCATCCATTATGTATATAGTGAATTTGTCTGCGCAAAGAGGTAATGATGAAAATTGATCTTAGCTTTGAGGACAATACTGCGATCCTCGTAGTTGATGGGATCCTGAACAGCGAAAACGCCCATATATTTCAGGAACATCTAAATAGAGTCCTCAAGTCCGAAGCCACCATCCTGGAGCTCGATCTTAACAACTGCAACAACATCAGCAGCACCGGCATCGGGAAACTGCTGCTATTTTACAAAGACTTTCTGGGCAAGGGCGGCGAGATAGAGGTTACCCGCTGTTCCTCCACGGTTTACGACCTGTTTACCATGCTCAAACTCAACCAGCTTTTCACCGTCAATCTGGCTTGATGAAATCCACCAGCAGCGTCCTGATCGTGGACGACAGTTCCAGCCTCGCGCAAAGCCTGTGCAAGATTCTGGCCATGCACGAGATCAGGGCTGACGCTGTCTTCAACGCCCAGGACGCCTTGCATAAGATCAGGCGCAACCGCTATGAGTTGATGCTCTGCGACATCGAGATGCCGGGTTTTACCGGCCTGGAACTGCTGGAACGCATTCGCCAGGATGAAGAACACGACCTGGATGTGATCCTGATGACCGGACATCTGGAACCCAACTATTTCATCCGGGCAATTCAACTGGGCGCGGTGGATTTTATCAGCAAACCCATCGAGGCACAGCAGTTGGTGGGGATGATCAGCTGTCACCTGAAGCGCAGGCATTCGCGGGATAACCTCGAGCAGTTCATGCAGCACCTGGACACCGCCAATATGGAGCTGGTGATCGACCCCAAAAATCTTTCCCTCACCAGCATTTCCCGGGTGATGCGCCTCTTTTTCAAGCAAAACCTGCATCTGCCCCAAAACCTTTTCAACGAACTGCTGATCTGCGCCGATGAAATGGTCTATAACGCCTATATCCACGGCACCCTGGGACTCTCCTTGGAGCAGCGCCATTGCGCTCATGCCGAGCAGGAGGCGATCATCCTCCAAAAGCTCAGCCTGCCTGAAATAGCCGCCAGGCGCATCCGGTTCTCCGTTTTCGTGGACTACCAGCAAAACACCATCAGCATCGGCGTTAGTGACGACGGCGAGGGTTTCGACTACGATGACTGGCTGCAGCGGGTCGCCAAAGAACCTACCCTGAGCCTTGACTTTTATGGCCGCGGAATAGCCATGCTTTACCACCTTTCCGATAAACTGGAATTCTCCCAGGGAGGGAGCAAGGTGCAGATCAGCCGCAAACTTTACCCTGAACGGGCTGCCCGGATATGAAGGCTGAACTCCTGCTGGCTGAAGCCCTGGCCGCCACTCCGCGGCCGGATGCCTCCAGTGTGCGCCTTTTGCTTGCCGAGTTGCTGGATTGTTCTCCCGTGGAGATTCCCCTCAAGGGGCAGGTGGAGCTATCCGCAGAAAGCATCACCCGCTTTTGGGACTGGCATGCCCGCCTCCAGCAGGCTGAACCTCCCCAATACATACTGCAAAAAGCCTGGTTTTACGGCCTGGAGCTGAAGGTCAACCCCTCTGTGCTGATTCCCAGGCCAGAGACGGAAGGCTTGGTGGAACTGGCTTTGGGCTTGGTCAGGCCAGATGCCGGGATTCTTGAGATCGGCACCGGCAGCGGAGCCATCGCCATCGCCCTGGCCACCCATCTGCCACAGGCTGCAATCCTTGCCACCGACAGCAGCCCCGCCGCGCTGGAACTTGCCCGCCGCAACGCCCTCGCGCACGGCTGCCACATCGACTTTCACCTCTGTGACCTCTTTCCGGACACAGGAGATTCTTTCGACCTGATCATCAGCAACCCCCCCTACATTTCAGAGGAAGAGTTTGCCGCGCTGGAACCCCGGGTTCGCGATTATGAACCCCGCCAGGCATTGCTGGCAAAACAGGACGGACTGGAGTTTTACCACCGCATTCTCCGCGGGGCAAAGGAGCGTCTGGCCCCGGGAGGCAGAGTCCTTTTCGAGCACGGGGCCACCCAGAGGGCAGCCATCCGGCACCTGGCACAAACACTTGGCTACTCCTGCTTTCTGGCTCAAAATGACCTGGCCGGGCGGGAACGCTATCTGGGATTTTCACATATAAAAAGGATGTAAACATGGACAGATTTATCATTGAAGGAAACCGGGAATTAAGCGGCACCATCAGCGTTAGCGGCGCCAAAAACGCCATCCTGCCCGTAATGGCGGCCTGCCTGCTTGCTCCCGGCAAATCCGTACTGCGCAACGTTCCCAACCTGATCGACCTCAAGACAATGGCGCATCTGCTGCGCGTCCTGGGTGCCCGGGTGGAATATGAAAACGGCATGATGAGCATCGACTCCCGCGATGTCTGCTTCTTTGAGGCACCCTACGAATTGGTGAGCAAGATGCGCGCCTCCATCTATGTTTTAGGCCCCTTGCTGGCGCGTTTGGGCGAAGCCCGGGTCTCGTTTCCCGGAGGCTGCGCCATCGGAACCCGCCCCGTGGATCTGCACCTCAAGGCGATGGAAGCCCTCGGCGCTGACATCACCATCGAGCATGGCTACATCCACGCGCGGGCGGAAAAGCTCACCGGAGCCCCCATCCACTTTGAAAAATCAAGCGTGGGCGCCACCATTAACGCCCTCATGGCCGCCGTCTTCGCCTCCGGCACCACCCAGATCTTCAACGCCGCCATGGAACCCGAGGTCGATTCCACCGTCGAACTGCTCAACAAGATGGGCGCCAGGATCCAGGGCTGCGGCAGCACCACCCTCACCATCGAGGGAGTGGAACGCCTCTTCCCCGTGGAGATGGAGATGATATCAGACCGCATCGAAGCCGGCACCTTTCTCATCGCCGGAGCCTTGAGCACCAAGCCGGTCACGGTGGAAAACTGCCTGCCCGGCCACCTGGATGCCCTGCTGGAAAGGCTGCGTGCAGCGGGCTGCGAACTGGAAGTGGCGGAGCGCTCCATCACCGTGATCCCCCCCGAGGTCATCAAACCCGTGAACATCCTCACCCTTCCCTATCCCGGTTTTCCCACCGATCTGCAAGCCCAGTTCACCGTCCTCATGTCCCTGGCTGATGGAGTCAGCTTCATCGAGGACACCATCTTCCCAGACCGTTTCATGCACGTGGCGGAGCTGAACCGCCTGCAAGCCGATATCCGCATGGATCGCAATGTGGCGACCGTGAAAGGGGTGAAACAGCTCAGCGGAGCTGAAGTGATGGCGACCGATCTGCGCGCCAGCGCCGCTTTGGTTCTGGCAGGACTGGTAGCCAAAGGCAGCACCATTGTTTCCCGCATCTACCATATCGACCGTGGCTATGACCGCATAGAGGAGAAGCTCAACGCGATTGGAGCCCGCATCACCCGCGAGAATGCCTGAGCTGGTTCTGGTTACGGGAGGAGCCGGATTCATTGGCTCCCACCTCTGCGAAGCGTTGCTGAGACGGGGAGACCGGGTCGTCTGCCTGGACAACTTCTGCGATTTTTACTCGCCGGAGGCCAAAAGGCGGAACCTCTCCACCTGCCTGAAAGACCCCGCCTTCACCCTGGTCGAGGCGGATATCACCGACCGCGCCGCCCTGGAGGATGTCTTTGACCGTTTCAAGTTTGATCTGGTGATCCATCTGGCTGCCCGGGCGGGGGTGCGCCCCTCGATCGAACAGCCGGAGCTGTATTCCAGCGTAAACCTGGATGGCACTATCAACCTGCTGCAGCTCTGCGCCCGGTACACTCTGCGCCGCTTCATCTTCGCCTCTTCCTCCTCGGTCTATGGCGCCAATTCCAAGCTGCCCTTTGCCGAAAGCGACCCGGTGGATAGCCCCATCTCCCCCTACGCCGCCACCAAAAAGGCGGGCGAACTGCTCTGCCACGCCTGGCATCACCTGCATAATATATCCATGCTCTGCCTGCGCTTTTTCACCGTGTACGGGCCCCGGCAAAGGCCGGATCTGGCCATCCGCATGTTTGCCGACCTGATGATACGGGGTGAATGCGTGCCCATCTTTGGCGACGGTTCCAGCAGCCGTGATTACACTTACATTTCTGATATTGTGGCTGGCATCCTGTCCGCCGCTGACCTCACCCGCGAACGCCTCTGCTACAAGGTGGTCAACCTCGGCGGTGACCACGGCGTCCCGCTTCTGGAGATGCTGCGCGCCCTCGAGAAGGTAAGCGGGCTTCAGGCGCGGATTCAGTATCTGCCTCCCCAGGCTGGCGACATTCCCCACACCCGGGCGGACATCTCCAAAGCCAAAGCATTGCTTGGCTTTGCCCCCCGCACCAGTTTTGAAGAGGGCCTGCAAACCTTTTGGAACTGGCTGCAAGACCAGATTTAGCAAGTATAGGCATTCTTCGTTTCTTTTCTTGCCCACGAATTTTCGTGGAAAGGTGGAAAGGTGTTTTTGAGGTGGAAAGGTGGAAAGGTGAAATGGTGAAAAGGAGCTTTCGTGGTGAGGTGGTGTCGTGGTGACGTGTTGATGGTGGACGCAGCCCAGAACAAGCCCTCCAGGCCCCAAAACCGTGTCATCCCGGGCAAGCCGGGGTCCTCGACGGATCGGCAACGATCCGGTGGGGTGGGACAGCTTGACCCGGGATCCAGTCTTTTAAAATCAACCACCAAACCAAGAAACAAACCACACCTGACTATATACTGTGTCATCCCTGGCAAGGGATCCCCGACAGATCAACAAAAGATCAGATGGGAAATAAAAACCCCCGCGGCGATGCGGGGGCAAATACGCAGCAGGAAAGTCCTGCCAGAGTTGTTTACTTGCGGGTATTCGCTACGGGCAGCTTGTGGACGCGCTTGACTTCAGCTTTGACGTCGGACGCTTTGATTTTCCGGGAGATGGCATTGGCATTGACAGTGGGAACAAGCTCTGTGTTCGCCATCTTGCTGCCATCTGCCTCTGTGGAGGCTGTCACGTAGAAGAACTGGTAGGTCTCGGTGCCCTGATAGGCATAGCCAAGGTCATTGATGCCAGTTACAATGGCTGTCCAGGGCTGGGCTGCATAGGGATCATTCGAGCCATAGACGTTGTAAGATTGGGCTCCCGTTACCTCATCCCAGGTAATGGTGGGATAGCCGCTGTCCAGGGCGATGGAGATGATGGGGGCTTCCACGCCAGTCACCGTTTCAATGACTCCGGCCCGGATCATTAAGTCAGAGTCTTCACCCAGGTACCAAGTTTGGTCAGTGGGGTTCCAGTAATAAGAGCTGATCCAACCGGAAAGCGGAGCGGATTCATCCGTGCAAAGGCTGGGGCAATTTGGATAGTCACCAACCTGTTTGTAAGCGACCATGAAGCTTTCGCCGGCAGCAAAATTGAGGCCCAGGGCGGAAACGTCGTAGTAGTTCCACTGGCCCAAGGTGCAGGGCACAGGGTCCGGGGTCACATAGAGTTGGTTGGGTAATCCGTCCACCCAGTTGTAGATGGCGTATTTCAGGTTCGGGTTGGTGGCTGCGCCGGAAGGCCAACTGCTATCATTAATCCTGAAACCGACGCTTTGGAGGGTAAGCGGGGCGGCATAATACCAGAAATCGACTCCAATTTCCGATCCGCCATTGTACCACGCGTAGGAATTATCCGGCTCATCCGTATCCAAGTCGTCCGAATAGTCCATATTTCCAGGCGGCGAGAAGGTGATCTGCTCCAACTCTAACATGTTGTTGGTGTTGTCCATATCATTGACCAGGGTGACGGTTAGTTTCACCTGATAGTCGCCTGCCGTGGTAGGATAGGCAACAACTGGAGGCGCGGTGCAGGTGAAGTGGACTGGTTCAGTTGACACGGGGAAGCTTTGATTGGCCCAGGTCTGCGTCCAGAGCGCGGTACCGGTTGCCTGGTCCAAAACCTCAATCTTCACATCGCCGGTTACGGGGATATTGCTGTTGCTGGTGACGTCCGCTTCGTAGAGAATGGCGTCTCCCGGCTGCAGGAACATATCGCCTGTGAAATAGAGACTGGTAGCCTCAAGGTCGAGGAAATTCCCGGTGTAGGTGACGTCGGCAGTAAATGCATAAGACATTGGATTGGTGAACACATCATCATTACGATACCATCCATAGGTATCTATATAGGTGTAACTGTTGCCGATGTCACCACCAACGCCCAAAACGCCGACATTAATATTTGCGGTGGCGTTGGGTACGGATAGCACAATGGCAAATTTCTCTCCGCCCGCAAAGGTACGATTCGCTTCAGGAATACCGGCGAAATCGAAGAGTGTGGCACTAGGAAACCATGATATTTCACTATACTGTTTTAAAACGCTGGGGGGAGCAAATCCAGACTCGTCAATATTACCAGCTGCATCAACCGGACGCAACTCAGCCATTACCTGAGGCTGTCCTTGCGATCCAGCTTGATAAAATCGCATTAACACGCTATTAAATACACATGGTCCTGTGGGTTCAAATATTACAGCAACACGTGGAACAGCTGGAGCATCAAGATCCGGTAATATAAAATAGGTGTTAATCGAACCCGTCCAGTGCTGTAACTCAGTAGCTCCAAGCATGGTTAGCGCCATTAGCGCAATTAATAGAACAATTAGTTTCTTCATAATGTTGTTCTCCTCTTTTCAGAGTTCTGTGGTTTGAAGAATTAAATCGATGGGAGCTCCTTAGCCGGATGCCCCGCTTGCGGCGGGTCCGGGAGCGGCTCCCGGTTTGATATTGATTCATTAAGCATGGTTCGGACTTCCGCGGCTTGGCCGGGCACGTTTTTAGCGTGTATATGTGCGATGTTGTTACGTGCAAAGCAGTGCCTGGACAGGAACGGAAAATCCGATGCCAGAGTGTAGTTATGTTGGGCCCCGTGGCCGGTTTGTGTGGACGCATCCACCATGCCGGCGCCTCTGCCCCTGTTTAGGCAAAGATGGTAATGACACTTGTCGGTAAAAACAATGTCCAATCATCTCTCCTTACATTCCGCCGCGCTGGCTGGCAGTGTTAAAAACCACGGCGCAACCGAACTGCGCGGCATAAAAAACAAAATAGTAATTCACTGAATAATACCTATTAAGTCAGTCAAAGTCAACTCAATAAATTGATGTTTTCCGTGTCAAGCTTTATTTTTCAGATTCGCGGCAAATCTTTAGAAAAATGCCCACAGGCTGCCCTGAGAAAGATGGACACGGGCTGGGAACATCGTATAGGCGTGGTGACATGGTGGCGTGTTGGCGTGTTGCTGAAAAGAGATAGAATGCGGATGACAGGATCTTTGAAGGTGGAAAGGTGGAAAGGATAATAGAACGCGGATGACAGGATCGACAGGATCTGCAGGATATAGATTTTAATAGACCTTTGTTGAAAGGGTGGTAAAGTAACCACCCGACCCCAAAAACAAACCACCACCAGACTAAAAAACCGTGTCATCCCGGGCAAGCGCATGCTTGACCCGGGATCCAGTGCCCAGGGGTGGCAAAGTCCGTTTGCCACAGAGACCGCAGGTCTCTTTCAAACAAGCAACTCCGTTGCCTCTGCCGAACAGACTTCGGCAGTCCACGAAACAAACCATCCCAGACAATAAAACTGCGTCATCCCGGGCAGCCAGATACCCTTGACATTTAATGTTCCCGGCTGAAACAGTGTTGGCCCTCGTTTGCGTGAGTGAGCTAAGTCTATATTTTCCGTAGGTCATCCTTAACTTGGTGAGGGATGACCTAAGGATGATGGCGCCAAATGCAGGAGCAGCAAGGGAGGGCGCTATGAAGGATTATGCAGAATATTGCCGTTGTATTTGGTGAATGTAATGCTATTTTGCTTGCAATATTTATATATGATGGTGAAATGGTGTTCACGCAGATTGCCGCGGATTGGGGTTTTGGGGTGCAGTTTCTGGATTTGGTGCCTGTGTTTTTGGCTGGACGCTTGTCTTTAATCCTGTTCTTTTAATTCGTGTTAATTTAAGGGCTGCCGAAGTCCGTTTGGCAGAGGCAACGGACTTGCCTGTTTGGAAGAGACCTCCGGTCTCTGTGGCAAACGGACTTTGCCACCCCTGTGCACTGGATCCCGGGTCATGCGGTTCACGCAAATTCTCGCGGATAAAAAGGCGCAGATTACCGCGGATTGGGGTTATGGGGTGCAGTTTCTGGATTTGGTGCTTGTTTTGGGGAAACCTTTCCACCATTCCACCTTTCCACCTTTCCACTTTTAATAATTCGTGGATGATTATTCTAAAAAGACTGGGTCATGGCGCAGAAGCACCTTCCTGTCCTTTGCGCTTTTATTCTGAATACCGTTTCAATTCCTAACTCTCCACCCGGGGGTAATACATACAACATATTGCCACAGTTGATGTTCTCTCGGAGGCGAAAAAAGAACTTGACAAAAACACAGCCCTTATGCTTTCTCTCATAATTGAGAGATCGCTTGCTATATAGTTTTATCCTTGGGCTACACTGGTGAAAACACATCGGGGTAGCGTAGCAGCAACGCTCTGCTGGTTTTACATAGCAAAGCAAGGAGATGTGATGCCGCGAAATTTGGTTTGTTACTTTGTTTCGTATGGGATCCAGGGTTTGATTCCTGTATGGCGTCGCGTCCAAAATCCGCACCTTTCCCGTCTCAGAAAGACACATCAACAATCACAGACAATCATCAAGGAATACCCTACCGGCGTTTGCGAGCCCGTTTGCATGATAACATCGCACATTATCACTCCAGAACACGCCGTAAACTCCGCGAAACCATTCCTTGGGCATTCATGCAAACCTTCGAAACCTATTATGCGAGGCTATATCGCATAAGAATGAACTCACCTATAACCTCATCAAAAACTTACTCAAGGAGTAAATAATGAGAAAACCTCTTATTATTGCCCTGTTCCTGCTCTTGGTGGCTTTTGCCTGGGCCGACGTTTATCCCATCGGCACCTTGGGTACGAGCACTTCAAGCGTGTACGGGCCTTTCACCGGCCTATGGGACTACAGTTGGACCAAGACTATAGTCACCGCCACGGAGATGACAGCAGCAGGCTACAACGGCACCGACAATATAACCGGTGTCGGATATCATATTGGAAACTCGCCATCCAACTACACAATGTTGGGTCTGCACATGTTCATCCGGCATACCACTCTCAGCAGTTACACCGATCTCACAGACGAGACCGGAATCGCCATGCCGGATTCCGCCGCTTTCACCCAGGTCTTTTCCGGCGATCTGACCTTCAACGGCGGTGGCTGGTATTATATCTCTTTCAACCTGGGTAGTTTCGATTGGGACGGAACCAGCAACATCGAGATATTCTGGAAAAACTGGGACGGCACTTACGTGTCAGGTTACCCAAACTGGACCTACGCCAGCACCGGCACGGACTACAAAGTTGTTTATAAAAACCAGGACAACAGCTTCCCCACTTCAAATGGAGCGCGTTACACCAACCGCACCAACCTGGCAATCGTTACACCTGCAACAACTCCCCCCAACCCGGCTATGCTTGTCTATCCCACTAACGCCGGCTGGACCTTCCTGAACGGAGTTCTGTCCTGGAGTCCCACCGGCGGCGGCATAACCGATGGCTACGACGTCTATCTGGACACAGTGGACGGCAGCACCCTGGTGAGCGACAACCAAACGGGCACGAGCTACACACCAACGCTGTCCCCCGGCACTACCTACTACTGGAAGGTGGTACCCTACAATGCGGCTGGACCTGCCGCCAACTGCCCCGTCTGGAGCTTTAGAACCCCAACTGCCACGCAATTGGCGGAAAGTTTTGAGAATACAACCTTCCCGCCTGCTGGTTGGACCAATCCGGGCTCCTGGAACCGCAGCACGACCAGTCCATTCCATGGAGCCGCGTGTGCCTACAAATACGCTTCCTCGACTCCCGTCATCCTTTCCACACCGCTGCTGGCTATCGATGGAAGCTCCACCCTGGATTTCTGGTACCGCTCAGCAGCAACCACTGGTATCGGCCAGATTAAGGTGCTATACTCCACCGACCGCCAGAACTGGACCCAGGTCGGTACCACTATCGCGATGCCTACAAACACCACCTGGAACAACACTTCGGTGGCTCTGGGCACAATTCCTGCCGGTAACTACTACCTGGCCTTTGAGGCTTCAAGCTCTACAACCTCTTCAACCAGTGTCTATATCGACCATGTGTTTGGCCCCGAAGCGGCTGCTCTTCCGCCTGAACCGGCAAGTCTGGTCTATCCCTTGGATAATGGCTGGACCTTCCTCGATGGCACCCTTAGCTGGACTGCGTCAATGAACGGGGGACTGCCAAGCAGTTATGATGTATATTTAGGCACTTCCAACCCTCCCAGTTTCGTAGCAAACCAAACCGGAACTTCGTATGCTCCCACTCTCGCTGCCGGAACCACATACTATTGGCAGATTGTTCCCCGCAACGATACAGGCACGGCAGCTAACTGCCCCGTCTGGAGCTTCAAGACTCCGACCGACACTCAACTGGCTGAGAGCTTTGATGCCACTACTTTCCCTCCTGTCGGCTGGGTTAATCCAAACTCCTGGAGCCGCAGCACGACAACTCCATATTATGGAGCCGGTTGTGCCTACAAATCAGCCAGCACAACTGCTGCAATCCTTTCCACGCCACTGCTGGCTATCGATGCAAACTCCGTATTGGATTTCTTCTACCGCACAGGTTCCACCACCGGTTACGGCTTGCTTAATGTGAAATATTCAACCGACCGCCAGAACTGGAACCAGATCGGCGCCACCATCGCGATGCCCACAACCACCACCTGGAACAACGCGTCAGTAGCTCTGGGCACGATTCCGGCTGGCAACTACTACCTGGCTTTTGAGGTATCTACTTCTACCTCCACTGCCAGCATCTATATCGATCATGTGTTTGGCCCCGAAGCGGCTACGGTCGTTCCAGACCCCGTAACCCTAACCGCGCCTGCGGATGCGGCTGTCGATGTCGTACTTAAGCCCACCTTCACCTGGACCGCTGCCACCATCGGCGGTATCCCCACAGGCTACAAGGTATATTGCGACACCAACGCCAATCCGGTCACCCAGATCGCGGATGTTAGCACTACCACCTACACTGCCACCACCGCCCTGGCCTATTCCACGACCTACTACTGGAAAGTTGTGGCTTACAATGCTAATGGCAACTCTGCTGACAGTGAGATCCGTAGCTTCACCACCATGGCAGATCCCACCATCTACACCTTCCCCTGGCTGGAAGACTTCGGCACCACAGGCACCAACTTCCCGCCTATGAATTGGACCAGATGGAGCGGCTTACTGACCCAAGACCCGGTTACCCTGACAAGCGCGAGCGGCTATTGGGTTCAGGACGATTTTGCCAATATCGTCACTAGTCCCACCAACAAGAGCGCCAGAATCAATATCTACGGCGCAACAACGATCAGACACTGGCTGAT
>DAOTNF010000028.1:0-10585 GCA_035450685.1 Candidatus Cloacimonadota bacterium
GTTTCAATCCTTGGTTTGGTGGATAAGGGGTTTTAAGAGTTCCCCAAGCATAACTTTAATTATAGCAATGAAATGGACGGATATCCCAGATAGGGTTATTTTCATTGCATACGCCTTTTCGGTGGCCATAACATTAGCATTCTATATCTCAGACACGTGTAAACACTCTATATCACTATAAAGAACAACTTTCATTCCAAAAAACATAATAAATCTGTCTCAGAATATGCAGAGGTTTCTATAGGTGCAATCTTCACACTTACGCTGTGAAACCTTAACCTGCGGATATAAGGACAAGCTAATTAACTGGAATATCTCGTCAACTATTTTCTGCGCTCTGGTTTTTAAGGCGTGGGTGATTGATATCTCTTCCAGGTGATTTTTGGAACGGACATAAACCAGGAAGGCCTTGTTCACGGATTTTTGGAAGTTTTCTTCTATCAGCAGCGCGTACAGGGCTTGCTGGATCACATGGGTTTTATAGATTCTGTTTTCCCAGTTTGCATACTTATAATCCAAAGGAGCGGCGGTACCATCACTTAAAAACAGAACTTCATCAATGCGGCCGACCAGCTTCAAGCGCTCTGACCCCAAGTAAACATCCTGCAGCTTGTCAACGGCTCCCGCTTTTTTGCGTAGGTAATCTTTGTTCTGTACCAGTTTCAATGCGTGAATGTCACGGCCTTTGTTGACCAGATGACGCCTGTGCTCGTGCTGGTCGATTTTCAGGACATTCAAATAATAGACAAAACGTGGGCAGAACATGTATTCAATGACTTCAGAGGGAGTTATAAACTGAAAATCCATGATTACATCAATAAAGCTTTAAGCTCATCAGTTATCAGTTTCCTGTCGAATGCCTGACCAAGCAACTCACACTGATCGAAATCTTCCCGGCACATGGGAAAGATATACACTTTATCACAGTTGGGATCGAACAAATCCTCGATATGGCTGCGCAGCTCTTTGCGTTTGGTTTTGTCAAGCTCACCCAGGAACACAGAGTATTGCACCCGGTAGATGCCTGCCTTCAGACAAAGTTTTGCCACTTTCGACCTGACCTTGTCTTTCTGAATGTCATAAAGCACCCATGTAAGCATCAATCCTCCTCTTCTTGTCCAGAATCATCGTCTCCCGAGCCCAGGAAGTTTTCCAATTTAGTATGCAGGCTTTTATCCAAATATCCGCCCCGACGGTTGATCAGGAAATTGGCAAAGGCATGGGCATCTGTCTGGATACACTCTACCAGACGGCGGTTTTTGTTGTGATAGCGAACTCTTGTATCCAGATGCTCCAGCAAAAGGGGGGCCAGAAACTTTTTGCCCTGGGTGGAGAGGATAACGCCCTGGTGAACTTCTTCCACGTATTCTGGCTTGAATCTGTGCCTGGAGAAAATGTGAAAAACAGGTTCATCGATAAAGTGTCGATAGGGTTCGATGAAGTCAAAGACAAAGGATTTTTTGTTGTAATTATCTGTATGCAGCAAGCCAATATAGGGATCAAGCCCAGCAATCACGAGGGCTCTCTCCACTTTGGAGTAAAGGATTCCATAGCCGTAGTTCAGACAGACGTTGAAGGCGTCTTTGGCCGGGTGTGAGCTTCGACCCTTAAACCGGAAGCCTTCAGGGATAAGGTCTCCCAAGGTTGAGAAATACAGTTTGGAAGCCGATCCTTCCCAGCCCATGAATGAAGCTCCCAGATCCTCAAGCGTTCCTTGGGCAGAGAACACTTTTAGGGCATAGTCCTGCATTTTGCCAGTTTTTTCCCGGTACTCTTCGCCCACGTAATCCCGTTTACTGATCAAGGCTTTCATAAATCGGCACTGGTACATTATCTTAAGTGTAATCCACAGTTTAATGAACTCCAGCCCTGTTTCATTTGTCAAAGCCTCCAGTTGACGCCTGCGGATCAGCACCGTGCTGCCTATCTTTGGAAACCAGATGCGGGCATAGGGGCTGCCATATTTATCCAGAAAGACCACGTCGATGTTATGTTCCAGGGCCAATTGGATGGCATCCGTAGTCATGGTTGCGGCGTTGGAGATGATGATTGAGGACACCTTGGCGGGAGCAATCGGTGTTTTTTTCCCCTCCACCATCACTTCAAACATATCGTCTTTTTTTCTGAGGAAAGTGCCGAAGGTATTAAGATGTAGTTCCATATTCAAAAAATGTAATCAGCCTGTCTTGCCTTGCGGATGAATCCGGTTTCCAAGTCATAGTATTGACTTAGCACATCTTTCCCAATGATATGGATTCTACTTTCCGACTCAAGATACCTCTTATCTACATTTATCATGTACGGTCCCATCTGCCTTTGCAGTTTTCTCAACTCTGACCTGGCTTCAAAATCACCGGTATGATAAGTCGAGATCACGGATCTATACGATTCAAGTAATGCCGATGAAGTTCCGTCCAGTTCGACGAAGACGGTTTGTGCGGGATGGGATTCGATCAGGTGGAACGCGTTTGGGTTTTCACGTGAGTCATAGTTCAAAGCCGAACCCAGATCAAGCCTTGCCAGGCTTCTGATAATGCTTTTGGAGATGTCCCTGGCGCTTGCCTGAGCCAGGTATTCATAATATTGGTTGCTGATTTTGTGAAGGTCTGCTTCCTGCAAGGGGCTGGCATCTGTCCCCAGGGTTTTTTTAGTGGCGTGGATGAGAGTTTCGTCGTAGATATATCTCCAATATGGTGTGCTATCAGCAAACAGTTGAAAAACGACAACCCTGGACCTGTTTTTAGACTCATTGCGGTTGCAACGCCCGGCAGCCTGGATAATGGAGTCGAGGGGAGCAAGGTCCCGATACACAATATCCACATCAATATCGACACCCGCTTCCACCACCTGGGTGGAGACAATTATCAGCCCCCTGCCACTGTTTTCCCTGATCTCGTTTATCCTCTCCAGCCGTTGCTTCGGGATAACATTTGACGACAGGTAGATCAACCGCTGGCACGGGCATGCTTCTTTCAACATCATGTACAGGTCCAGCGAGCACTGAACCGTATTGACGATTATCAAACGATTGAGCGAGCTGTCTTCTTTGTCGTCATTGGCAACCAGCTTGGCTAGCCCTGACAGTTCCATCTTTTCCGACAAATACGAGCGGTGGATTTCGACCCTGTCCAGTTTGGAGAACCACAGGTCTTTAGATGTTGCCAACTCCACCAGATCAGGATCGTTGGGATCGAAGATCATGGGAAGGGTGGCAGTGACCAACATGACAACTGAATTGAGGTGTTTTGACAGTTGTTTCAGCACATGGCGCAGCAGTTCCCAGTAATGGTGAGGAATATTCTGCACCTCATCGAGAATCACAACAGCATGGGCAAAACGATGCAGCCGCTTGAGGTTGGTATTCCTGATAGACAGGCAGGAAGCCAGAAGCTGGGCGAAAGTCGTCACCACCAGTTCGCTGTCCCAAGTTTCAACCAGATACTCTGCTTCGTTGTCAGCGTACTCGTTAGCGCCATGATAACCGAAATCTGCCAGATGATGGTGGGCAAGCAAGGTTTCAGAACCGAAGCTTGACAGGCTATGGCGAAGGATTTTGGAGAACACGCTATAGTTCTGGTCGATAATGGATGTGAAAGGCAGGCTGTATATTATGCGCTGCAGGCCGGGATGCGATTTTCTGAGTTCAAGCGCCACTTTCAGTGTACTGATTGTCTTGCCGGAACCGGTTGGCATATTCACCGAATATGTGTTGATCTCAGGTCTGAGATTATTCGACAGGGTATCATACGCCTCGTTGCGGATGTTGCCGATGACTCCCCTGGCAGGAGGCAGGTTTTTTTTATCTTTTTTATAATTGTCGATTATTCTGGTGTTCCACTTGCGGGTGTTGGCATCGAGGCAATCACTGTTAAAGATCGCGGAATGTTTATCCGCCCAGATCAGTATGGAAAACAGGTATTCCAGCCTGAGCCACTGTTCATCTGATATCGAAGACCTTTGCCGTCTGAATTGAGAAGCCAGGCTTTTTTTGTCCAAATCACCAAGAGCTTCCTCAAATCCATTGGAAGAAAGGCAGTTCCCAATGTCAAGCCGTTCAAGGATTGCATTCAATTCAATATAATCTATCTGCTGATTGATTTCTGCCAGCTCGCTTTGATCCAAGCCTGGGGCCAAGAGTTCATCCATATCGCCCAGATTGCCATGATGAGCGTTTACGCAAATATATGCGAAAAAGCGGTCCAAGGGCGGCAGTTTCAGTACGCTTGAACAGTAATGGAACGCCCAAATGGCAGAGAACTCGCTGTGCCTGGTTAGATTTGACCTTGGTGCCCCGTTCATAAGGTAATTCTGAAAATATGCGGAGCCTTTGCCGAGGTCATGAAAAGAGAGTATTACCTTGAGCAGGAGCTCGCTTTCGGGAAACACAGAGTTTTCTCTGAACCTGCGCAGACCCTTGTCGGTCACCTGCTCAAGATGGTCTTTTAACAGCATCCCGGGATGAGAATGCAGCTTAAAATCCGTGTATGACATCCTGCAGATCATTCACCTTGTAGGCAATGTCTTTCAAAACCAGGTTCATCGGATTGCCCTCTAATTCATAGAGAACCTCTTCGTATTTGTCCACTACCCTGTCGTTTCCCATTGTGACGGGCATGACCGCTTTCTGCAGCCTTGCGGGGGTATTCAGCAAGACCTTGTCAATCGAGGCCATGGGTACCACGGAATCCACCAAAAGTTCATGCCCGGGCTCCAGGGGAGTTAGGCCAAACTCGCCTAAATACTCGAAGTTTGCCAGGCAACCACTGATCCCCAGGGAAATAGTATATACACTCTTATGCGCCTCAAGCAGTTCTTTCAGCTTCTGGTACATTTTTGCATCTTCACAGGCAAAGTAGATTCTATAGCGGACGTCTTTCAGGAATTCCACGTTGGTAGGTTTATGCTCCTGGAATCTGGATACATGTTTCAAAGAGGTTGTTTTCAAGTAGTTGTGGGCAATCTTGGTTTTTTTGACCTCGTTCATCAGCCGCAGGGCAATGAAGCTATCTTGCGGGTTGAATCTTTCCGGATTTTCGCTCTTGTCAATTCCCAGAATGGCTCCAATCGTTCCAGATAAAGCGGTTCTGGGAGGGATGGAGAAGCTGAGAGGAGACATGTTGGCAAAGAATTTTTTGTACTGAGCATAATCTCCAAACAGCTCAAAGCAGATTACTTTACCAGGTGTCATTGTAACTCCAGTTGAAGGCGGCTAACACCATCCTTCAAGTATCAGGTTTGGATCCTTTTGCATTGTTATCTCCGGCTTGTTCTCGCCAAGGCTGTCGATCATAGATTTTAAGGGGCTCATATCCAACTTTATATCATCAATTCCTCTTATCTGCTCGTCTTTTCTATCCGAGGAAAGTCTTATGTATTTATCCAACTCGCCGATGAAAAAATAGCTGTCTTTGTGTTCCAACATAAGCAGCAATCTGGGATTGTGCTCCATCTTAGACCTTGATATCAGATTCTTGGTGCCGTTCCACAGCCCTTTTTTAAGCATTGCGATATCTTCATTGGTAAGACCAGTGTGCCGGGCAGCCGTTTCATTGATGATCCCGTAAAACGCTATCAGGGAATATGGAAGTATATACTCCTCACGGAAGGTTGGCTGCTTTGCTCCGGGTTTGGAGGCAAAAGCACCTGTCCCCTTTACATACATCAGTTCGACCCTGTGCAGGGAGCGTCCCATCTTGAATTGCACCGGCCCGGTCAATGTTAAGGATGATTTGTCCAAGGGGATGACACCGCCAAAGAGCCTAATGTCTATGCAGGCATTAAGCACCGACTTCAGATCGTTATCATAGTGTTTTGCCCTGTTCTTGCCGTCATTGATACCCTTGTCCGGATCACCGTCCACAAAAGTCTGCCGCACAAAGATATCTTTAATTCCTTCCTGGTTGTAGCCCTCATACTGGTAGAGATAGTCCCTCACAGTCCTCTTGAGCCGTACATCGGTTACTATGTTGTGCCCCGTCTCTTCATCGATTCTTGGTTTGTTCTCATCGGTGGGGTCGCCGTTGGGATTGCCGTTCTGCACATCGTACAGAAACAGGATCTCAGTTCTTTTGATGTCTGTCATGGTATCCTCCATTTATACTTCCTGTTCAGTAGTTGTTTCTTGCTTAAAGTTTTTGCTCAGGGTCATTCCCAAAGTGAATAGAAAACTAATCTCGTCGTTGGTCAGCTTTTCCATGCCACCTTTTATCATCAGCTCCGCTATGCTCTGTTCGAGCTTAAGGTAGTAGTTTTTGCTGTACTGCTCCAGTTTTTCCTTTGCTTCGGTGAAGATTCGATAAACAAGGTCTTTGTTTAGTTTCATGGAGTTCAGCCTTTTCCTGAACGGGGCTGAGTTTTTCTCTGTGTGTTGTATGTTGATCAGGAATTGCGTCAATACTCCCGTCATGAACACGCATTGTTTAGCACTGGTGTCGAAGAAATCCTTGTGCTCCTCGAAAAAATCGGCGAATTTGCCTGTCATGGCAGCCTCCTTTATATGTAATTCTTTTTTGTTATTGCCTATAATACCCAAATACAGCATGAACTTGAGAATCAGGAAAGCCTTTAACGCGGATAACTCGTAATCCTTGTCTTTGGTAAACATCTTCTTCCTGACGCTGACGGTCGCGGGCTCGGATTCGCCGGTGGTCTCGTAATCCTTGTCTTTGGTAAACATCTTCTTCCTGATGACCCTCATGATCATTTGCATCAGAAAACTGTATGAGACCCTTTTTTGCAGGAATATCGCCCTTGTATATTCCAAGAATGACTTGGAAAAATCTCCGTCTTTATCTTTAACAGGCAGGAACTCCATCAATGTATCAAACCTGAATTCCATGTCGTATAATTCGCCCTTTTTGCTGCCTGGCAGATTCTTGAACACCGCATGTGCTTCAGCTTTGTCTTTGGCGGTATATAAAGCGCTGAACTGGCTGGGGAAAACGTCTTCGACGGTCAGCAAAACCTTAAACTCGGAGTTACTGGCGGCGTAAAACAACATGGTATATGATGCTGTGTTCTCGGTTTCAGCCAAATAGTCGAAAACTTCCTTTGAATAGCCGTCGATGATCTTTCTTCGCTTTCCGAGGCTGAATCCTCCAAGCCTCGGCTTTTTGTCCAACAGCACGCCTGGCTGGCTGTCATACTGGGCAACCATTATATCCATGATGAGCTGCATGACATCATCGGCTGTGTCATCTATTATGACTTCCGGCATAAGAAAGTAATCAAAACCGCAAAACTTGAAACTGAAGTATTTGTCTATTACCGGGCGAAGCTTATTGAGCATGGCCGCACAATCCGGGCAAACGGGATAATTACGGTGAGCTAGTTCTTTTTCCAGCCCTCCTGCTATAGAGGCATGCTCAGTTTTGGAGGTGTAAAAATTGTAAACCGATACGTATCCCCAAACTTCGTCTTTTGGCTTCAGGCACATGGAACACACC
Organism: Candidatus Cloacimonadota bacterium; assembly: GCA_035450685.1. Lineage (GTDB taxonomy): Bacteria > Cloacimonadota > Cloacimonadia > Cloacimonadales > Cloacimonadaceae > Syntrophosphaera. The sequence continues at coordinate 7,446 of DAOTNF010000028.1, forward strand.
ATATTACTACCGGAAATTTTCTTGTTGCCAAGGGTATAGAAATCCTTGTAGTATTCCTTGGATGCGTTTTCCCGGATCAGCTTGAACAGAGGTGAGTTTCCGATATACGCTCCGTCTATGCGAATGGTCAGGATATAAAGCGTCTTTTTGGTACCGCCTAAGTGCTTGTCCAGTTCCTCAAAGATACTATCCGGCTGATTTGTGAATAGTTCCAGCAAACCGGATAGTTCTGCGCTGAGTTTTACATTATCATTCAATATTCGGATAAATTTGCGATAATCCTTTGATGTCACCGAGTAAGTATCGCCTTTGCGCAAGCCTTCTTCAGATACATACAGGCTGAAAAATGGTGAAACCGTATTGGCGGAGGCCTTTCTATAAAAATATTCACTAAGATTCCTGGCAGAATCATAATCACTTAGTGATGATCCAATAAGCGAGAACTCGGTGCCCCCATAAGTAAAATCCAGGCTTATTACTTTGACATTCGGTTTAGGCGCCGGATCAAGGCCATATTCATTATCATGGACAGCTAATATCTCCGGTGGGATATGCTTGTAAAGACCATACATCTTATGGATCATAACTTCTCCTTATTCATCAAAACCACCCCGAAACCCCTGGCACTCTGTTTGCCCAGCCCGAGGTAGTCAGGTATGATAAAATTGGTGGTAAACTCGCCGGTGAAGCAGTGCATCACCTGGTTGTGGAAGTTTACGGATTTGGGTTTGAACCAGCCGTCCACGTTCAGTTTGTCGATCTCCGGGATCCAATAGTCAAATCCCTTGGACAGTGTTTTCAGGTTGTTTTTGAGGATGCTTTTCAGCCGCTGGCTGCGCTGGTATGTGTCCAGTTCCTGATATTCCCTGTAGTTTTCCTGGTTGAGCGCCATCCAGGGCGAGATGAACCTGTAGCGGTGATATTGCCCGCAAAGGCCAAAATCCTCTTCCCGCAGCACAACTTCCCTCTCATTGGACACCAGGGTCTTGCCGTTGATCTCCAGTTCATTGATCTCCATGAAAACCTGCTTGATAAGGTCGATACCTTCGCCAAAGGCCAGCAGGGCCGGATGGGTGTTGATCACCCGATATTGGATGCGCGGAGCGCGGAAGTCATGGCTTTGGCCGGGGAGATGATTATGAAACAACCTGGCGTCGGGGAATTTGCGCGCAAAATAGCCTCTAAGCTTCGGGATGTCCGCCGCGTGGATTTGGACATCAGAAAACACTACTACAATAAATCTTACCTTTGTCATGCATACCTCGATACCGGATCAGCAAAGGGTGAACGTTGTTTTTAACAAGATGCCCTTAAAGATCCGAATTGGTCGCAGTATTTACCGCGGACATTTGTTGTCAACACAAATCTGCCGGAGCCCCACCAGCGGCTATTTCATTGCAATTTTCCCGCTGCTGATACTTGGTCTGCGGAAAGCAAACCGCCGCGCAATACACGCGGCGGCTCGGTATAAAGATCGGACTTGGAAGGGCGGCTGTCCGTCACTTCAGCAATATCATTTTGCGGCTGGCGCTCGTCTTTCCCGTGCTGAGGCGGTAGATATAGACTCCGCTTGCCAGTTGGGCGCCGTTGGAGTCGGTGCCGTCCCAGTTCAGGCTATGTTTTCCGGCTCCCATCTCCTTGTCCAGTAGGGTGCTTACCAGCCTTCCGCGGAGGTCGAAGATTTCCAGCCGGGCAGGGCCGGGCTGAGGCAGTTCAAAACTGATGTTGGTATTGGGATTGAAGGGGTTGGGCCAATTCTGTGCCAGGATGGCCGGAGCTGGCGCCTGGTTGGGATCATTGGCGTCCAGGTTTCCGATATGCAGTTCCATGAACATCACCCGGCCGCCGTCAGGATCGGGGTGGTAGGGTGGCGGGAGAGAATTCGAGCCCCAGGTGAAGTCATCGTAAAACATCAGGCCCAGTTTTCCCTCTTTAAATCCATAATGGTTGATGCCAGTGAATATCATCCGGTCTGCCGGATACACCCACATCGGCTTGATGTCCGCCAGTTCGGGAGTATCGACATTGTTGAGCACGATCGGGTCCTGCCACTCCGAGCCGCAATAGTCAGTATAGGCAATATAGACGTCCGTGGCGTGTTCCCAGGCAGGTTGTTGTAGCCGCCGATCATGTAGTCGTAATAGTTGGTTATGATCGGGTTTGGATTGACGCTGAAGTTCCAGGAAGGCACGGACTTCTGCCCTGGCAACGCTCTCACCGTTAAAGGCGGAGGCATCAGCTCCACCGCGCGGAGTGGCTCCGGCGGGTCAGGCGCGGCAGCTTCCGACCCCAGGCATGCTGCCGCCAGGCATAAGAACGCCAGCACAAAAACTAAGCTCTTGCTAATCTTTCCTGCTCCTTTCTTTATTTACCCTCTCAAATCTACTTTTGTGTAGTTTGGTTTCTATGTCAAGCATTATTTACCGTGCGGAAGGAATATATTCTGGCTGTGTTTGGAGTTCGAGCCGGTAATATGTTACGCATGAAGTCCAAGAGCCAACATGTCTGGTGGCAGTTTGCAGCCTGAAAAGGCTCTTGAACTCCATGCTGGCTGGTTTGGAGTTCGAGCCGGCAATATGGGTTCATACTTATGCCAGTCCTGAATCCGGCCCGGACTTCAAACTTTCCTGTAAAAGACTGGATTCCGGGTTCCACGGTTCACGCAGATTGACGTGGATAAAAGGCGCGGATTGCCACAGATTGGGGGTCTGGAGATGTTTTGTTTTTGGGCTGGCGGGAACGCCTTTCTTTTTTACCATAGTAATCCGTAAATCAGTCAAATCCGTCAATCCGTATAAGATTGGCATGCCAGGCATCATACGGATGAAACGGATTACACGGATTAACGGATTAATCGTTTTTTCCAGTGTTATATCTCATTGCTAACGACACCATTTTACCGTTCCACTTTACTACAGCCATTTCAAAAGACTGGATCCCGGGTCAAGCGTGCGCTTGCCCGGGATGACACAGTATGTAGCTTTGTTGGCGTTGTTTCGGGGCTGGACGGCCATTTCCAAAAGACTGAATCACGGCTCGCAGGCCGTGATGACATAGAATATAGCCTGGTGGACTTGTTATTTGGGGTCACCCTTCCACCATTTCACCTTTCCACCTTTCCACAAAAATACCGCAACCTT
>DAOTNF010000029.1:0-8950 GCA_035450685.1 Candidatus Cloacimonadota bacterium
CGCTAACTCATCGCGACATCGCTGCAATACGAACACATAACTATTCAATGGTCTTATAATACACGGGAACGCTTATATTATGGGCTTATAAATCTGTCAACAAAAAAATCGCTGCAATGAGAAATTGGTAATATTTGAGAGTTCTTTTTATGTTGCGGAACAGCACCACAAACACCTTAATAATAAGCAGTTACGGTGTTTTCACCATCAAGCCGGGACTGTAGCGTTTTTTTTCTGATTTTTGGGGCTTTTTTCAAACTGATTGAACAGCCTGTTTTTAACAGATTCTCACTTTGTTCCCAACCATGCCACACATTACTTGCCTCCATAAACAAATTATGCTTACTTTCTCGCATCCCCCTCATGCCGCCCTCCTTTGCCGCCACCGAATTTAGCGCCATCATCCTTAGGTCATCCTTATAAATTATAAGGTTGACCCAAGGAAGACTAATGCCGGGGAGGATGATGCAAATGAGAACCATCCCCCCCCCATATATATAGGTGCTACGATCAGGCAGTGGAAAAGTGTTTTTGAGGTGGAAAGATTAAAAAGGCTCCCCTGAAACAAGTCCTACCAGACTATATACTGTGTCATCCCGGGCAAGCCTGGGTGTCCTCAACTGATCGGTTACGATCCGGTGGGGTGAAAAAGCTTGACCTGGGATCCAGTCTTTTGAAGCCCAGAAACAAGCACCAGACTCCTAAACAAACCACCACAAGCCAAATAACCGTGTCATCCCGGGCAAGCGCATGCTTGACCCGGGATCCAGTCTTTTAGAATAGACGTAATAGACTGAATGGATGTTACAGACCTGCTAAAATAGGGAAAATGCAGTGGATCAGACTATGGCAACGTAACAGGGAAAGTCTAGCACCACATAGCGATAGACTGCTTCAGTGCCCAGTTCCGGCCAGAGAAATGTTTCACGTGAAACAACGCAGCGGCTGAGCAAGGCAGAGATTCCTCCCGTGGCAACCAGATACACTGCGCCATGTTTCCGAATGGCATCGCAAACTTCAGAGGAACGGTCGCCCTTGCCAATCATTACCTTGAGGCCATTCTCCAATAGAAAGGGTGTAAAGCTATCCATGCGGGCGGATGTGGTAGGGCCAATCGCTCCGCATACTCTCCCCGGGGGAACAGGTGAAGGCCCGCAGTAAAATAGTGCCCCCTCGTCTAATGGTATAGGTGATGGATTTCCGGCACCCATCAGTTCCACCAGCCGTGTATGCGCAAGGTCGCGGGCTGTGTAGAGTGTGCCATTCAGCAGTATCTTATCGCCAGAATTTAAGCATGAGATAATTTCAGAGGAGAATGGCAGGCTAAGATTACGGACTTTCATAGAAACCTCTGTTTCACGTGAAACATTTAAATTTCCACCTGTATATGCCGATGGGCATGGCAATCCAGATTTACCGCCACAGGAAGGGAAGCTATATGGCAGGGGGCGGTGAGTATCCGCACTTCCAAAGCGGTGCTACTGCCAGCCAGCCCCATCACGCCTCGCCCTCTTTCATTTATACGTTGCAAGATATCCTGTTCAAAACCTCTGTAACATGCACCACGTTCATCTGTATTCGTGAATAGCGCCCGCTTGGCAAGGACGGCACTCAGTTCAATATTTCCGCCTATGCCAACACCGACTATGACCGGAGGACAGGGTCTGCCTCCGGCATTGACCACAGTATCAACCACAAACTCCACGATCTCTTCAATTTTGGCACTGGGGTTGAACATTCGCAATGCACTCATGTTTTCAGCCCCGCCTCCCTTAAGTGCCAGATCCAGGCTCAGTCCATCCCCGCGCACCTGTTCCAGATGCAACACTATGGGAAGTCTGGTATCAGTTTCAGAGCGCATATCCTCGCATTCATCAAGTTGCCCCCTCAATGGATCCGGAGCTATGCTGTCGCGCATATAATACTTATGCCAGGCAATGGCCGCGGCTTGTTCAATTGTATCCCGCAGGCAGCTTTCCAGTTGGACATCCACCCCCAGGCGGGCAAATACTACCAGCAATCCGGTATCCTGGCAGAGGGGCAGGCGTTCCTCCCGGGCAAGGGCTGCACTGTCGATGATATCTTCCAGGATGTCCCGTGCCAGTTCATCTGTTTCGGATTCCAGGGCATGGGTCAGCAATTCCTGGGCGTGGGGTTCACGGTCGCAAAATATCTTGCCGATGGCCTCGCTTACTTTTTCCTGGATGAGGGCGTCGGAGAGCAGGCGTTGCGCGGTTTTCATTTAAAGCCCCAAATCCGGCTGTTTTTGAGCATCTTTAGTTTTATGGCACATTGGATATTAGCCTTAACCTTTCCGGCGCATCAGGAGGTATTTTAACAGCAGGTCATCCAGGGGTGTGGAGGTGCTTACCGGGTTGTATTCGATGCTGTATTGGTGGCAGCCTTCCCGCAGGCGGGTGATGTGCTCCCCATAGTTGCGCAGATATTCGCCTCTGATCTGCCAGGGGTTGACCACGATCTTCTCTCCTGTCTCGCTGTCCATGAACTCGGTTTCGCGCCGGAAACTGAACTCGTCCTCCATGCGGTCGGTGATGTGGAAGACCAGCACCTCGTGGTGTCGTGAACGGAAGTGTTTGAGGCCTTCGATCACCTTGTCCGGGTCATCCAGAAGGTCGGAGATGAGGATGATGAGGCTGCGTTTGCGGATGGTTTCGGCGGCTTTGTGGAGGTTGTCCAGAAGTTGGGTGCCTTCCTGGGGTTTCAGTTCGGCGAGTACGCGGAAGATTTGCGCCAGGTAACCTCGGTAGGCTTTGGGGGGCAGCAGCGCCGTGATCTGGGTGTTGAAGGCCACCAGCCCCACGGCGTCCTTTTGGCTTATCATCAGCCAGGCGAGGGCGGCGGCAAGTTGTGACGCATACTCTATCTTGCTGCTGGCGCCGGACTGGTAGAACATAGACGCGCTGTGGTCAAGCAGCAGATAGCAGCGGAGGTTGGTTTCCTCCTCAAAGCGTTTCACATAGTAGCGGTCGGTCTTGGCGATGATCTTCCAGTCGATGTTTTTGAGTGGCTCGCCAGTATTGTATTCGCGGTGGTCGGAAAACTCCACGCTGAAGCCGTGGTAGGGCGATTTGTGCAGCCCCACCAGAAAGCCTTCCACGATGGCCTTGGCATTGAGCTGAAACCGGCGCAGCTTGGCGGCGGTTTCTTCGCTGAGCAGGGGCAAGCCTATTCCTTTGGCCTGTTTTTATAGAGCAGGGCGAAGGGGATGAGGAAGGCGTAAACCAGCAGCAGCAGGATCGGGGAGATGGTGATCTCGTTGAAGCTCATGATCACGTATCCCACGATGAGCAGCACGGCTGCCAGGATTAGGAGCAGGAAGTTGACTTTTCCCAGGTGCAGGCGTTTGTCGTTCTTAGACATTAGTCCTCCTTGTCGATGTGGTTTGAGGGGGATTCCCCGGCGTGAAAGCTCTCCAGCAGGCGGCAGCGGACTAAGTCAGCAAGCTCGCTTCGTGTGCGGGAGGGTTCATAGGAAATGGGTTCCAGAAAGCTGACCCTGGCCTCGATCGAGTGTCCCAAAAGTCTCCAGTGATGGGGCAAAAAGGTCATGTCACCATACCAGGCGATGCGGTCGCGGTTGTTATCTCCGATGGGCTGGCCGTCCAGGCTCAGATAACGGATGCAGACAGGCAGCACGGGGCATTGGGCATCCACAGCCACCTGGAAGAGGGAGCGGCGGAATTCGCGTATGGTGGAGCCATCGGTGCTGGTGCCTTCCGGAAAGAGCGCGACCTTGAAACCCTGGCGCAGAGTGGCGGCGAAACGTTTTATCTCCGCGGGCAAAGATACTTTTTTGCGCCGCTCGGTGTAGAGACAGCCGCCCAGACGGGTCAGTTGCCCTAAAAAAAAGTTGTTCCCCATCTCCACGGAGGTGATGAAGACCAGGTTTTCCTGAGCCGCCAGCAGCAGGATGTCCACGTAGGTGCTGTGATTGGCCACCAGCAGGTAGTTTTTGTGGCGCAGGGCCTCCAGGTGCTGGACGCCTTCAACCCGTAGCGTAATGTGAAAGGCTTTCAGGAATCTGCGTGCGGCGCGGCTGGCGTTGGCGATGCTGAGCGAGCGGCGGCGTACCCCGTCTTTTGTGAACAGCCGGATCATAACTCCAGCGATGCTGTAATCCAGCAGCAGCCAGGCGTGCCACAGGAGATCCCGGAGTTTGCGAGCCAGCATGGCCGTTCCCTATTCCGCCTTGTTTTTGCGGACGTAAGCCTGGGCGAGGTTCTTCACTTCCAGCAGGGTAAGGAAATCGATGCAGCGGAAGTCCCGGTCCAGGGCGGGAGTGCCGCAAACCTTCGCCCCCACGCGCAGGTAGGAATTGAGCAGGGAGGGAATCTTCTGGCGGTATTCGTGGTGCGGTAGTTCGTCAATGATGATGGGCACGCGGCGCACATGGCGGCAGAGGCCGGGCACCTTGAACTTTCCGCGGGGACGCACCTTGTGCTCATGGGAGAGGAAGCCGTTTTGCTTCAGGTAATAGTAGATGAGGCGGATTTCTTCCCGGTCCATGGTTTTGATGCTGGAGCAGCCGAAGAGGTAGTCGGTACGGCTGGCTATGACGTAGGCGTGTATTCCTTCCCAGAGCAGGGCGATGGTGATGCCATTGCGGTAGTCCGGATGCACGCAGGCGCGACCGAGTTCCAGCTTGTTGCCGGGTAGCTTTTTGATGCGCCGCATGTGGAATTCCGTGGCGGTGTACCATTTTCTGGTGTGCAGGGAGGATTGCAGGCGGTAAGTGCCGATCAGCTTGTTCGTGGCCTTTTTGATGATCAGCAGATGGTCGCAGCGGCGGTCGAACTTGTCGATGTCCATTCCGTCTTTCTTGCTGCGGTTGAGCAATTCCTCCAAAAAGACATCATGCCTCAGGCGCAGCGCGGAGCGGAATTCCGCCGTGCTGTCCGCGGTCTTGATGATGTATTTTTTCTTGTCGATAAGCAACGGGATATGGGCGCGGAACTCCCCCCCGCGTCTCCGGGCCTTGGTTGGTGCGGAACCGTCTTTCACTTTAGCTGTCTTGTTTTTAAGCATTTTTTCCCATTTTAAGATGATATTTGGATACTGTTTTCCATGCTCTTTTTAGGCTGCCCGATTTGTCAAGAGCTTTATTCGGGAATTTTCGTTCGGAGCCACTCCGCTTGTTGACATGGTTCTTCAGATTTGTTAGACTACCAACACAAGAAACCAGAAAAACAGCTTAATAGTGCTTAACACCTTTTAATTGCTTGACAACTTTAAGACTATACATAGCATAGCGCAAAACTTCATGTGAGGTGCAAAATGAAAGCAGTTGTGACGATCATTGCCGCATTAGTGGCGTTTGCCAGTGCCTGGGCACTGGATATTCATTCCACCCTCGAGGGCGGATTGTGGACCAATAGTACCACCTGGCAGGGCGGCACCGTACCGGGTCAGGCGGACAACGTTTTCCTGCATGGTCCTGTAGCCGTGAATGACACTCTGAACTGCCACAATATTACCATTTTCTCCGGCGCCAGGCTGTATCCGTATGGCGGCAATTCTTCTTTGAACGTTGGCGGCTCGCTTGTCAACAATGGCACGGTGGACAACCCCACGCTGTTCTGCGCGGGAAACATTACCAGCAGCAGCCGGTTTGTTCCTTACAGACTGGCCATGTCAGGCTCCGGAAACCAGTACATCAGTACCTCCGGCACTTTCGAACCTCTCAACTTTACCAAAACCTCCGATCTTGGCACGGTGACCCCGCTCAACGACCTCAACCTGGTGGGCTGCCAGATAAACTTCAACGGCGGAACCCTGAATTTGAGCGGAGGCAGGCAACTGTCGCTCAACGGCGGCTCTATCATCGGCATTTCCATTCTGGGCACCGGAGGGGGCAGCCTCAACCTTACTGGCAACGTTAAACTGTGGGACACGACCGCGGACGAGATAATCCTCCAGGGAGGATGCTATATTGGCAGCGGAGTGAGCATCGGCATCCTGCACAATTACGCCGTGCTGCGACCGGATAACGAACCGAATCCCTCCATCCTCCGTGTAACCGGCAGGCTGAACAACTATGGCTCCCTGAATGATACATCCTCTGCAATCCTGAAGCTTGATCTGGCAGGTGATCTTTACAATTACAACTATCTGAATAATAACACCATCAACTTCTGCGGCAACCAGACGCAGATATTCTGGCAGTCAGACGACTCACCGGAGATGACCTGCTGGAACTTTACCGCCCAGGCGAACGCGGCGCCGATCCAACTGATGTCCAATCTCAGGTTTTACGGCTGCACAGTGAACCTCGGAGGCCGGACCCTGCGCCTGTTTACCCCAACCGCTTCCCACACCCTTAGCCTGAGAGGGGCTCAACTGAAAAACGCGGTGATCCAGGGAAACAGCACGTCCACACTCAATTTTGTCGATTACTGCAAGCTGTCCAGTCTGGCAGTCGATGAAGCCAGGTTCACCGGCAATGCACGCTGTTGTAGCGGAGTGGTGGTCGGTATCATGCACAATTACGCCGTGCTGCAACCGGATAGCGGATCGAATCCCTCCATCCTCCGTGTAACCGGCAGGCTGAACAACTATGGCTCCCTGAATGATACATCCTCTGCAATCCTGAAGCTTGATCTGGCAGGCGATCTCTACAATTACAACAATCTGAATAATAACACCATCAACCTCAGCGGCGACCGGACGCAAATACTCTGGCAGTCAGATGACTCACCGGATATTAACAGTTCCTTTTTATCCGCAGCTTATTCCACCCATCCGGTCGAGGCTCGCTCCAAGCTGAGGTTTTACTACTGCACAGTTGATTTTTCGGGCCGCTCACTGGATCTCTGCCCTGGAAACACAGGCAGGGAGTTAAAAATGGTCGGTAGCTCTCTGCAAAACATAGTATTGACGGGAGGTAACGGGGCAACGCTTAACTTCCAAAATGAATGCTATTTACTCAACGTCACAGGGGATGAGATAGTTACGCGGGGATGCGTTGTTATACACAGCAATGTCAGCTTTAGCACACTGATCAACCACGGCACCGTGCAGTCCCATCGCACCGTGTATCCGGCTATCCTTACCGTCACCGGAAAACTGGAAAACTGGGGCACCATCAAAAACAATCCACCTTATCATTCAGCCCTGCATCTCCACCTTCAGGGCAACCTGCACAACCACGGCTCCCTGAACAACCAAAGAACCTATGTCAATGGGAACGCTGACCAGTATTTGAATATGTATCCCGGCTGCTCTGTGACTTGCGAGGGAGGGTTTGTCCTGGTCTCGGAGATCGGCGCCGGGCAGTGGTATTTTAACGGAGCAGCGCAATTGCCTGATAACACGGAACAATACAACGCCAATCCTTTCGTCCAGGGTGTCTGGCAGCTTTACAACGGCAGTGCCTGGAGCAGGCATATATACATCGATGAAGGCCTGAACGCTCCACTGAACCTGATCCTCACGGTCAGCCCGGCCAACGCTCTCACGCTGCAGTGGGACCAGGTGCCCAACGCCACTGCCTACAAGGTTTACTACGCTACCGCGCCCGGGGGACCATGGTCGGCCTTCACCGGCTCGGTCATAGACGATGATACCGGCGACGGGATCGTGACCTATCCTGTGGGACAGAGCCAGCACCACATGTTTTACAGGGTAACATCGCTAAAATGAGTTTATGCAGTAAAAGAAGAGAACATTAGCCCGACGGATCGGCAATGATCCAGTCTTTTAAGGAATGTTTGGAGTCCAAGCCGGCTTTTGGATTGGTGAAATCCAGGCAAGCTGTCTTGCCGGCTTGAACTCCAAACCAACGCCAGCATGGAGTTCATTGAGCCAGGACTGGCTTCATATTACAACCAGACGCTTTGGGCTCAAATAGACTTCATGCGGACGAGAAAGACAGGCATTGGCGATTACGCAAGCAGAATAGAATGAATCATCCCAAAAAAACTTACCCCACGGGAGGATAATAAGCCGGATTCTGTGACCCCCGCAAGCGGGGGCCGGATGTCCATTCATCTGGAACCGCCTTCACAGACGGTCTCGAGCTGCCTACCCGGAAGCCATTTCGCGCGGGCCGCGCTTTGGGCTTCCCTATTTGGCATTGCACCGGATAAGGCTTTCCTGGCAGACCTTGTCACCAAGGTCCCCGGTGGTCTCTTACACCACCATTTCACCCTTGCCAGGGCGCGAAAAACGCTGCGGTCTCTCAACGGCACCGTAAAAAGGAGGGCGCCCGGCGGTTTGTTTCTGTGGAGCTGGCTCTGCATTGCTGCAGCTTCCCGTTAGGAAGTATCCCGCCCTGTGGTGTCCGGACTTTCCTCTGCCCCTTTTCAGGGACAGCGGACATCTAATCTTCCCGTGAGGTTCAAGACAGTCTTATTTATGAGTATCTACCCGTCAAGTCTTTTTTTGCAAGTTTCAGAGCTTGAAAATCTTGCAATCGTGGCTGGATTTGCCTTGCCCCGCCCTGACCCTCTTTTCCCGCCCCCCCTTTGCAACCTGGGGTCAACCTGGAGTCTTCCTTAGGTCAACCTTATAATTTATAAGGATGACCTAAGGATGATGGCGCTAAATCCAGCGGCTGCAAAGGAGGGCGGCATGATGGACTATGGGGATGGTTGTGAGAATTTCGTGGAAAGGTGGAAAGGAAGCGTCCAGACTGGACTTCGTGGTGTCGTGATGCCGTGATGGGGTGGTGATATTGAAAAGAGATAGAACGCGGATAACAGGATAGACAGGATCAGCAGGATAAAGATTTGAAAAAGAACTTTGGTGAAATGGTGCCCGCCAAAGTGCGTAGCGGTTTGGTGGGGTGACTTGCGATTTTGTGGTCTTGCGGGGGGTTGTTTCAGGGTCGGGTGCTTGTTTCTAAAAGACTGGATCCCGGGTCAAGCCCGGGATGACACGGTATATAGTCTGATGTGCTTTGTTTTGAGGTCAGGTAGGACTTATTATGGGGG
>DAOTNF010000030.1:0-7365 GCA_035450685.1 Candidatus Cloacimonadota bacterium
AGCGGATCCAACGCCGCGTATCCCGACGAGGTATATCAGTGGCCACCCTATGAATTCACGATCGAGCCTGATCCCACCATCATCCTCCCCCACACCCAGAATTTCGGAACTGACGCCACTCCTGTCTGGCCACTCGGCTGGACCCAAACCTACTCAGGCGGAGTGATCTCCGACCGCTGGACTGTCTCTGCCTCCACAAACGCCGGCGGAACAGCCAACGAGATGAAGTGCTCGTGGTACGACGCAATCGGCGTCTCCCGCCTGATCACACCTCCCATCGATACCAACGGCATCCCCATGTTTACAGCCAGTTTCAACCATTACTACAACGACTTTGGAGCTGGAGTAACGGCAAAACTGCAATACAGCCACGACCTTAACACCTGGTATGACACCGGCTATGCAATTATCAGCGGCTCGGGAAGTTTCGGTGCTTATGAGACCGTTACCATTTCCGGCCTGAACGCGCCTGTCACCTACCTGGCTTGGGTTATGGACGGAAACCACTACCAGTTCAACTACTGGTATGTGGACGACGTTTACCTGGCTGTTCCCCATAATCTGGATGCCAAGGCTGTATCCATCGATATGTATCAGGTGGTCGAGCCGCTTGCCTTCACCCCCATGGCCACAGTGGGCAACAACGGAACCCAGACCATCTCCTTCAACGTGACCATGACCATCGGTGGCACCACCCTGCCTGCCCAGAGTGTAACCGCTCTGGCGCCGGAGGCTACTCAGCAGCTCAGCTTCGGCAGCTTCACGCCAGTGGCAAACACCTTCTACGATGTTACTGTCACCACCAACCTGGCTGGTGATGAAGACCCCGCCAACGATACCATAGCCGGCCAGTTCGTCTGTATTGAACTGAACAAGACCGCCTATGGGGACGTGTGCTTTGATCCAGGTAATATTCTGGATGGCCCTGCCACCTTCAGCCTGCGGGACCCCGGCACCATCACCGATCTGCCGGAACCAAATCCATTTACCAGATTCCTGGCTGGCGCTGATTGGATCGACGGCGGATGGTGGGGCGTTGAGAACTACAACGATAGTTATCCCACGAGTGGAAAGTGGTGGCAGATCGACACTACCACCGGCGCGGGAACTATCAACGGCGATGTCGGCCTCTACCTGAGCGGCGTTGCCTGGGACCCTGTCGCTGACGTTGTCTACGGTGTCAACGCTAACAGCCTCTACACCTTGGACAAGCTCACCGGCGCTCCTACCCTGATTGGCCAATTGACCTGGGGTGGCGCAGCTTTCAATGGCAGATTGGTCGATATAGCCTGGAACAACTATAACAGCACCCTCTACGCGCTTGATCTCGGCTACGACGCGGTGTTCACCATCGATCCTGTAACCCTGGCCGTTACACCCTTGGGCTATACAGTCGGTTACGACCTCGAGTATGCCCAGGGCATGGCCTTCGACCAGGATACCGGATTTCTCTATCTGGCTGCCTCTACCGATGACGACGGCTTCCTCTTGTGGGTGAACACCAACCAGCCTGATGCTGATGGCTATATGGGTGAAACATACTATGTCGGCAGACTTCAAAGAGGCTGCGAGGTTGACGGATTTGTGATCCCCTATCCGCAACTGGCAATCCCTGACCTCACCATTGCCCTCGAGTCAGGCGTACCCACCCTCAGCTGGAACTCCATTGTCGGCGCCACCGCTTACAATGTATATGGTTCCAACGATCCCTACGCGGATGATCCCTGGACATTGCTTGCTGCCACTCCCAACACCACTTACGCGTACACTGGCAACGAACCCTATCACTTCTTCAAGGTCACTGCCTTTACCGGCTTAGCCACTGCGCGGACTCAGTTCTCTGGCCTCGACAGAGTGAGACAAGTGTTCCAGCCCACCAGGGTTCAGTATAACAGAGACATCCAACCACAAGCTACTGGAACAAGAGCCTCCAAGACCAAGCCTGTGAAGTAAACCCAATAAAACCCTGGCGGAACTATCCGCCAACCAGCATAAACCCCCGCAGCGCCGCGGGGGTTTTTCGTTTCATCCTCTGTGCAAATAATAGAACGCGGATGACAGGATCGACAGGATCAGCAGGATATTTGAAGGTGGAAAGGTGGAATGGTGGAATGGTGAAAAGGAGCCCCAAAACAAAGTCCACCAGGCTATATACCGCGTCATCCCGGGCAAGCCGGGGTCCTCGCCAAAGCGCGTAGCGGTTTGGTGGGGTGAGTTGACCCGGGATCCAGTCTTTTGGAAACAATCACCCCGACCCTAAAACAAACCACACCAGACTATAAAGCCGTGTCATCCCGGGCAAGCTTGCTTGACCCGGGATCCAGTCTTTTGGGAATGTCCATAGAAAGGTATAGAGGTGCCATGAACACAAGGCAAAATGATTTATCCGTTAATCCTTGTAATCCGTTTCATCCGTATGATGCCTGGTATGCCAATCTTATACGGATTGACGGATTTGACTGATTTACGGATTACTATGGTATAATAGGAAGGCGTTCTCCCACCAGCCCCAAAACAAAACATCACCAGACCTACAATCCGCGTTATTCCGCGTTTATCTGCGTGAACCCAACGCCTCCACACCGACCCTGAAACAAGCACCCAATCAAAAAACAACTGGCATCAATTACTTGACATTCGCATAAATAATCCTATATAATCCGCAATATGCTTCATAGCGCCGTCCCTTGCTGCTACTGCGTTTGGTGCCATCATCCTTAGGTCATCCCTCACCAAGTTAAGGTTGACCCCAGGAAAACCCTCGCTTGTAAGGGTGATGCAAATGAGAGCCATCCTCCCCCATAATATATAGGTGCTACGATAAAACCGTGGAAAGGTGAAATGGTAAGATAGAATGCGGATAACAGGATCGACAGGATCTGCAGGATATAGATTGAAATAGACCTTTGTTGAAAGGGTGGTAAGTGACCACCCGACCCCGAAACAAATTACACCAAAACTACAAAACCGTGTCATCTCGAGGGGGGGGGTGGCAAAGTCCGTTTGCCACAGAGATCGGAGGTCTCTCCCCAACAGGCAACTCCGTCGCCTCTGCCGAACAGACTTCGGCAGCCCGACCACGAAACAAACCAAACCAAACCAGACTATATACCGCATCATCCCGGGCAAGCCGGGGTCCTCGCCAAAGCGCGTAGCGGTTTGGTGGGGTGGGTTGACCCGGGATCCAGTCTTTTAGAAACAACTACCCAGCCCCGAAACAAGCACCCCAAGCCATAAACCCGAATCATCCCTGACAAGCTGTGTTTGACCAAGGTTCCGCTCAATAAAAAAAGGCTTGACATCTTTTCAGTATGCAAGGAAAATTGCGTGCAGTATTGGGAAGCGCGTGGGGATTGGTTTTCAGCCCTGTTCGTTGTGTTTCAGAGATACCTTGGAAAAGTATTTTTGGGAGACGGAACGGAAAGCCGCCCCGCGGCAGATAAATGCTAAAGGGAGACAAGATGGGAACTGGTTTTGCTGCCTCTGGCAGTGTTTTATGTCCGCGCCCGGATCGGGTCGCTCTCCCTATGTACCCAAAACCGTCAATAAACACACCAGTTTTAGATTCACAAAATCATCCTTCAAATTCGGTTTTTCCCCACGCCACGCCGCAGGTATCCAGACACGAAGTAACATCGCACATTACATCAAGACCGGCTGCCCCAGGCAAAGCAACGGGAAAAAAGCTTAACCTCTCATCTTCAAAAGCAATCCAGGGGCTACTGCGTAGCCGGGAGGTCATTCTACCGGGCTGAAACAATAGCCCCTACATTTTGGTTAAATCGAAACAAATTAATTCTTACTATACCTCTTCAAGGAGAGATGTTATGAAGAAATTCTTATTACTGCTCTTGACCACCTTGGTAATAGGTGGCTTGTTTGCAGCTCCTCTGAACGAGAGCTTTTCCGGTTCTACGTTCCCGCCATCGGGCTGGACTGTTTATAATCTTGACGGCGGTTATACCTGGGTTAGGAATACAGATTCCAGCCATTACAGAACAGCCCCCGCCGGTGCGTCTATCAGGTATGATTCCGCCAGCACGCATGATGACTGGCTGGTAACTCCCTGCCTGGTCCCATCGGCAAGCAACTACACCTTGAGTTTCTGGGCAAGCCACTATTATAGCTACCCAGAGACATTCAAGGTGTGGATATCCACCGCCAGTAACGCGGTGAGTGATTTTACTACCCAATTGGGCCCGGAAATAACAACAACCACTACCTGGACCCAATATGACTACGATCTGTCCGCGTATATCGGGATGCCGATCTATTTCGCCATCCAAGCAACTTCTCTTAACCAATACTATCTGAGAGTCGATGATTTCACCGGCCCGGATCTCATTACTTACCCCGAGCCAAGCAACCACGTGACTGGTTTTGCCGCGGGCAACCTGGCTTTAACATCCATCCAGTTGAACTGGACCGGAGCCACCGGCACGCAGCTGCCCACAGGTTATCTGATCCAGGCGATCACAGGCGCTGGCTCCTATGCCGCGGTCGCGGACGGAACTCCGGTTGCCAATGAAGCCGACTGGTCAGACGGCAACGCCGCGGTCAATGTATCCCATGTGGTGGGTGCCAACACCTACACCTTCACGGGATTGACCCCCAACACTGCCTATGAATTCAAAATCTGGCCCTACACCAACGACGGGGCAGACATCGACTTCAAGGTTGACGCTCCCATCCCGACGGTGAATGCCTCTACACCCGACCCCGTCAAGCCTCTGCCCTACACCCAGGATTTCAACAGCGGCACATCGCTGTCCGCCATTGAGTGGACGGCTTCAGGTATGTATATTAGCACCACACATGGCAATGGTGGCACCAACGGCCTTTGCGGGAATATGTGGAGCAACGGTTCCTCCCGCAACGCTATAACTCCCCCCATCGGGCCGATGACCAACGATTGCCAGATCCTGTTCGAATACCGGATCGTTGATTATACTGGCTATCCTGGAACTGCAACCGCCCTGGGCGCGGGCGATATGATCGAAGTGCAGATTTCCAACGATGACGGAACCACCTTCTCCACTGTTTACACCATCGATCAAAACAACCACGTGACCAGCACTAACTTTGCCGCGGTTACAATTCCCGTCACCGCCTATAATGGAAATATCATTAAGGTGAAATTCCTCTGCACATGGGGTAACGGGGACTATTACGTGGATATCGACAACGTGATCGTGCGGGAAGCCCCGCAGAGTGGTGTGCTGACTGTCAGTCCTGACCCGGTGAATTGTGGAATCAGCTATATCGGCTTCCAAAAAACAGTGCAGGTGTCACTCGCCAACACGGGTGTGGCAGCGTTCGACGTTACCAGCATCGCCTTGGCAGATTACACCGATTTTCAGCTTGCTAATCTGCCAGCCCTGCCCGTCACCATCAACCCCGGCGCTCCCGCCGTTACCTTCGACGTAGTTTTCGCCCCCACTATGGCAGGCGCCCTGACCACCAACCTGCTGATCAACGACACCCGTCAAAACAGCAGTATCGTGGTAAGTGGCACCGGAGTGCAGGCCTTAGTTGGCGAAATCTGCGAGAATCCCTATCTTGCCACCCTGCCACTGGTTGACTATGCCGGCACCACAAACGGATACGCCAACGACTATACCGCGGCAATGTTCACCGGATTGGGCCACAACTCCTATGTACAAGGCCCTGACTGGGTTGCCAAAGTAAGCATTCCAGAAGATGGCTGGCTGGATATCAGCCTGGCCAACCCCAGCGGAGACACAGCTAACTACTATCCCGGCATATTCCTGGTCAACACCATTCCCAGCCTGGCCAACCCCGCCACAGTGCTGGCCCAGCATTACAATTACACAGCTCCTCTCAACATCACAGACGCGGTGGTTACTGCTGGAGACTACTATGTGATCGTGGACAACTGGGCACCCAGCCCCGATTATATCAACTTCGTGCTGAACATATCCTTCCAGCCGTACCCCTCCGGACCGGTCGCGGCACCCAACCTGGATTACCCGGCTGACAGACAGACTGATCTGCCCAAGACCGGATTCCCCTTCCAGTTCAGTTGGAACATGGCTGGCGCAGAACCGGAACAGTATGACCTGTGGATCGCCAAGGTGTCAGATCTGACCATAACTCCGTATGACCCGGACGAATTCTTCAACGTGGCTGAGGAATTCCCAAATGTTACCAGTCCTTACCAGCCCGCCTTCACATACGATTACTCTGAAGTGTATGTCTGGACTGTACTGGGCTCCAGAGGAACTGATCCTGTGCAATTCCAGTGGCCGCCCTACGAATTCACGATCGAGAATCCGCCCCTCGTAATCACCTACATCCCTTATGGGGACGATTTCGAGAATCATGCCGATGATACCCTGCCAACTGGCTGGACAAGAAGCTCCCTGGGCGAGGGATGGATTGTCTCCACTGATCACAGCAGCCAATACTTTAGTATCCCTGCTCACACTGTTTACGCGTCTGCCAACGATGACGCGCTCGGAAGCGGTAACGACGGCAGCATGGACCTGCTGACCCTGCCTCTCTTCGACCTGAGCGGTATCACGGAAAACGACTTCCAACTCAAGTTCGATTCCTATTTCACCGGCACATACGGCCAGCTGGCAGACGTGGAAATCTCCGTTGACGGCGGAGCCTGGACAAGCATCTATTCCGTTCCTGCGGCGTCAGTCTGGACCGAACACGTTGTGAACCTCAGCGCGTACAAACCCAATCAGTTCCAACTCCGTTTCCACTCGGATGACAATGGAGGCTGGGCTTCCGGTTGGGCGATCGACAACGTTTTTGTCGAAGCCATCCTGGATTACGATGCTGAGGCTGTATCCATCGAAATGTATCAGTTGGTTGAGCCGGTTGCCTTCACCCCCATGGCCACAGTGGGCAACAAAGGAGCACAGACCATCTCCTTCACCGTGACCATGACCATCGGCGGCACCACCCTGCCTGCCCAGAGTGTGACCGCCCTGGCGCCGGGAGAAACCCAGCAGCTTAGCTTCGGCAGCTTCACGCCAGTGGCAAACACCTTCTACGATGTGACTGTCACCACCAACCTGGCTGGCGACGAAAACCCTGCCAACGACACCATAACCGGCCAGTTCGTCTGTATTGAACTGAACAAGACTGCCTATGCCGACGTGGCTCATGATGCCTCAGGGGCGTTGAGCGGCCCTGCCACCTTCAGCCTGCGTAACCCCGGCGCCATCACTGATTTGGCACCCGGAAACCCCTACACCAATCCCGACAGTTGGCTGACTGCCGCGGATTGGATCAACGGCGGCTGGTGGGGAACCGATTATAACGGTAACGACTGGTGGCAGATTGACACAACCACCGGCGCGGGAACTGACAACGGCGATGTCGGAATCG
>DAOTNF010000031.1:0-7112 GCA_035450685.1 Candidatus Cloacimonadota bacterium
CCCAAAAAAACTCATAACTCATAACTCATAACTCATAACTCATAACTCATAACTCTCAACTCTTCAAAAACTGTATCGCGCTCTCCGCCTCACTCGGTAGAATATCAAACGCCTTAAAGCTAATGTCCGTCTGCATCTGCAGCACTTCCATAAAGAACCTGTCAAGCTGGCCACCGAATATATTTTGCAGAGGTTTGATCCTGGTCTGCAGGAATATCTTCAGCTCTCCCGCGGCCTCTCCGCCTCCACCCAGGCTACCTGGTATCATGATCCCCGCCAGGCGCGGCGGAACTCCATGGCAACTCACTATCTCCATCACCAGGCTGTCCTGCAGCGTCAAAAACTTGCCGTCCTGGTGATCCTGCAGCTTCTCCAGTTGTACCTCCACTCCCTCCGGAACCGGTGCCAGGCAAAACTTCGAAGCGTTCTCCACGCCCCAAAACTTCTCCCGGAAAAAGCGCCTCAACCCAGACTCCGTGTCCGGGCTCACATCGCCCCCCTTGATAAAGAGTATCCCATCCGGTATCGCGTTGTTACGGAAAAAGTTGCTGTTATAGCTCTTGATCGTGCTGATCGCCGCCAGCGTCCCGTCGTTGATCAGTGGCATGTAATCCGGAGATCCCCACACCTGCGAAAGCAGCGACGGCTCGCGGAAATGCCACACGGATTCCTCCGGAAAGTCCACCCTCCCGCTCGGCAAAGCCTGCGTCCAGCCTCCCTTGGGATTCCGCTCCATCGTCCAGCTCGGCATGTGGTAAAGCTCAACGCTGCCTCCGCTGCGCACCACCTCCCAAAAGGCGTCGCCAAACACCCGCAGATCCAGGATCGTCTTCTCCAGCAATGTGAACAGGCTGTCCTCCCGCACACACTCCGTCAGCTTCGCCACCGCGGCCTCGTCCTCGATCCCATCTCCCAGGATGCAGATGGTCTTCAGGTTCACACAGGTCGCGTGCCAGGAGTTGCGGTAATACGCTTCCACCAGCTCCTGCACGTCGTAAGGCCTCCCCTTGTCCAGCTTCTCCCGCTGCGCCGCCTTCGCGCCCTTGACGACATAAAACTTCATCCGCAAAGCCCCTTGCCGCTACTTATCTGTCAGTTTGAGCCAGACCACGCCCCACATCTCGTCTGCGGCGACCGTAGTCAGCAGCGTGTCGTTGAGGTAGATCTTGCTCTCCACCCCCGCGGGCACGTTTAGCAGGCAATACAGCCTGGGCACTATCTCGCCTTCCGGTACCGTCGAAGCCACCCAGTCCTCCCCCTGTTTCACCTTTATTACAGAGGGAATCGGCATCATTGAAAAGCTGTAATTCCCCAGGATTACCACGCTGTTCGTGAAATAGCTTTCTGCCAGGTAGCGCCACGGCTTCGTGACGTCGCTCGGATAGCGGATCCCGATATTCACCAGCGTCTTTCCGAACTCCCCGCTCTTCTGCTCCGTCTTGTAGTCATCTGTTCCCACGTTGATCTCGATTATCTGCGCGGTGGAACTGCCACTCACATTGGGCACCAGGTACAGCTTGCTGATCGCGTGGGGATCCACCAGATTCGACAGAAGGCTGAAGCTGCAGCTCAACTTCTCGCTGCCCACCATCGTCTGCCCGTCGTCGCAATCTATACTCTTGTCCGGCTCCACCTTGAAGACCAGGTCGCTGCTCTTGCCCAGGTAGTTACACACGTCCCCGTTCTGCGCCAGGATATGGTAAAATCTAACCGCCATTCTCTCTCCTTTTAATCAGTTACGAGTTTTGAGTTACGAGTTACGAGTCGAGCTGTCGCCGCTTCAAAGAGCGCCGGTACCGTTTCAGTGTGTGCCCGGAGTCGGGAGTTGAGAGTCACGCCCTGATCCGCGCTCATCTGCGTGAAACCCTCAACTCATAACTCATAACTCGTAACTCGTAACTCTTACTTATGTCAGGCTGATCATCACCATCTTGGGTGTCTGGTCACTCGAGTAGCGCACCTTGCCGCTCAGCTTGATCATCGGCTCCTTGCCGCCGCTGATGTCCGGGGTCGGATACAACTGCACGCCCCACAGCGCCCAGCCCACGTTGCCCGCGTGGCTGTCATACACCACCAGGTCAACGTTCTGGTTCACAAAGGCCTGCCGGATGCTCTCCAGGTTCGCCCCCGAAAAGTTCACCAGTTGCAGTTCCGCGGTCGCCGCTTCGCTGCCGATATTGTCGGTCCCATCACCCATCGGGGTGGTCACGTCCGCCTCTGTCTTCAGGATCGTCTCCTGTGTCACCTTGCAGGTGCTCGGAATCCCCGTCCAGCCGCTTGCCAGCGCGCTCTTCGCGATGGTCGTCACCGGCGTGCCCGCGGGACGCGCGTACACCTTGTCGTAAAACCTTACTGCCATTGCTAATCTCCTTTATAGCTGTTGGTTGCTCTTTCTCACCGGGGTAGCTTTCAGCACCCCGCTCTTGTAAAGTTCCAACCGGAACTTGTTGAATTCGTTCACCAGTATTTCCTGCATCTGCTTCTCCGTAACCGGCTCGCAATCGCGGCACTTGTGCGGGTCGAGGTTCTTAAACTCCCTCTCCAGCGAATCCAGCCGCTTGCTCAGGTTCACCCAGATATACGAGACCAGGCTGATCAGCAGACCCAGGAAAAACAACACTATGCCCTGCGGTACACTCATCATAACTCGTAACTCATAACTCAGAACTCGTAACTCGTAACTTGCCCGACCTCTTCCTTGCCGTCGAACTCCGCTCAAACGCCGCCTGCACGGCTGTCTCCAGGCTACCATACTTCTTCTCCAGCAGCCGGATGTCCTCGGCGGGCAAAGTGCCCCTGGCGATCTGCATCACCTGCATCTTCTTCTGTTCTCCGTCCAGACCGGCCTTCTTCTCCACGCTCGTGATGATCTCGATGATCCGCATCAATATCGGCTCGATCAACCCATCCGTGATGTCCAGGCCCAGCTTGCGGAACAGCCTCGCGATCAGCGGGGCCACCACCGCCACGATCAACGGCGCAATCGCCACCAGGATAGCGTTCCCTGTCCCGGAGCCGGAAGCCCCATACAGCGGCATCGCCGCCAGCAGCAGCGCCAGCAGCAGCATCAGTCCCATTGAATTACTCTTTTTCATCTTATCCTCCTTATCTCATTATCCGCGCCTTTTCCCGCGCAATTCTTGCTAAACTCATAACTCGTAACTCATAACTCAAATATCAATCCACCCAATGCTGCTCGGAAGCTCGGCCCTCAGTTGCTTCACCACCTGCTCGCCTTCCGCTTCCCAGCGCTTGGAGAGGTTGATCATCTCCGTCACTTCGCTGGGGTGGATGTTCCCATCCCCCCAGCCCTCCGTCCTGTGTATGCTGCTGGCTTCGTTGATCGCCCTGCTCGTGAGGATCAGCTTACTGATGCACAGCGCGCAGATCGCATATTCCAGCCGCGGATCGCCGGCCAGCCCGCTGTAAGCTTCCGCCCCCAGGGTCTGCTGCACCTGGGCCTCGCACAGCTCCGCCGTCAGCTCTATCCTCGCATTCGGTATCTCTTCACTCAGGCTCTGCAAAGCCCGCACTTTAATCGCCCAACTCATAACTCATAACTCATAACTCGTAACTCATAACTCATCACGCTACCATCCCCGCTATCCTGGCCAGAACGCAGCGCGTGTCCCACGCCACGTCCACCCCATACTCCACCCGTTCAGCGGCGTAGAAGCGCGGAATTCCCAACAAATTGTCCACTATGTTCGTCACCCCCCTGCGGCTTATGCTGAAGTTCTCTGTAAAGGCGCAGATCACCCACAGCGTAAACTCATGCTCCCCCGTGTATTCGCTCCCTTCGCTGTGCGCCATCAGCCGCGATCCGTCCGGATCGATCACCACGCAGGGAAAGCGCTTGGGCTTCTCCACCAGGTTGTCCTGCACCCAGATGCCGGGGCATCGGGCTGCCACTTCCTGCTCCAGGTGCGCCTGGGCGTGAAACAGGTTCATTCTCGCTCCATTGGAGTTTCGGGTTTTGAGTTACGAGTTACGAGACGGGCTGTCGCCGCTTCAGAGAGCGCCGGCACTGTTTCAGCGGGTCCCCGGAGTCGGGAGTTGAGAGTCACGCCCTGATCCGCGCTTTTTATCCGCGCCCATCTGCGTGAAACCCTCAACTCACAACTCATAACTCGTAACTCGTAACTCGTAACTCTTAGGTCGTCGCCGCAGCCGCCAGAATCCGCAGGTTCGCGTCGGGATACTGGTTGACGTCCAACCTCGTGCTCAGCACGCATTTGTAGCCACGAGCTTCGGGATAGCGCTGCGCCTCGATATACACTTCGCGCTTGATCGGAACCAGGATGTTGCTCATGTCGCCGATTATCGGACGGTTCTGGGGCAGGTCGGGCATTTCCAGCAACTCAAAGCCGCGGTACCAGATGCGCCCCTCGCGCACCGCCAGTGTCTTGTTGTTCGTCATCACGTCGTCCCACAGCGCCGTGTAGTCGGCGGGGGCGATGTAGATCTTGGTCGCCGGGTTCGCCAGGATGTCGTCTGTGGCGGCGGTAACCAGCTTCGCCAGCTTCTTCAGCACTGTGCTGTCAGCCGCCACCCAGGGCGCCGTCAGGCTGTTGCCCGTGAGCTGCTTCACGATCCCGTTCAGCGTCTTCTGCAGCGTGATCTGGTCGGTGCTGCCAGTGGCAGTGGTGTCGCCGTTGATCAGCAGATACTGCAGGTCTTTGGCATATACCTTCGCCACCATCTCCGCGATCTTCCCACCGTCACTGTCCATGTCTTCCACATAGCTGTCCGGAAGCACCAGCGCCAATACCAGCTCCTTCACGCTGTAGGCAACGTCCGTCTGGGACAGGTTGTTCAGTGTCGCCACCGTGTTGCGGGCGGTGCTGGTAACCCCGTAGCCGCGGGTTTTGTACCTCGCCATCGAAACGGTCGGATACGTCGCCACCGACTCGTTCACCTTCGCAGGCGTAACCCACTTCAGGATCGGCGTGTTATCGATCACCAGGTCGATAAACTTATCTGTGCTCTGCGGGCTCAGTAGCCCGGTCGGATTCTTTCCTTCTCGTATAGGCATCTTTCCCTCCTATGCCAGGTCCTTGAAATTGAACTCGCGCAGAGCCTCGTCCGCGCCCTTCTTGATGCTCACCCTGTCGCCGTCGATCACCATCTGCCGGCTCTTCGGCACCCTGTCCACCTTCTGGTTGAGATTCGCGATCTCACCCGCCATCTTCTCGATCTTGGCGCTCATCTCGTCCAGCTTCTTCGCTACCGCGCCCTCTTCACTCTTGCCCTCCGCGGGAGGCTCTTCATCGCTCTTCTCGCAGAACGCACCCATCGAAAGACCCTTGATCTCGCCCTTCTGAACCTTCTGGAAGGTATCAGACTGCGGATCCATCTGGATCGCCACGTCCCAGGCTCCTTCGCCGTTCACGTGGCTCTCCACCACTGCCGCGCCGCAGGGCTGCTCATCATGCTCCCGGTCAACGGAACGAGTCGCGCCCTTGCGCAAAAACTCATGCGCCGCCGCGCGGATCGTTGCGGCATCCGCCCAGTCGCCATCGCTGTCCTTCACGTTCGGCGCATACACCGTCCCGTAAACCAGACCTTCCGCAGTGGACTTCGTGATCTTGATCTCCTTGTCGTCAGTAAACTTGGCGTCGGAGCTCTTGTAAACGATGTCCAGCTTGTTCGCCGGCTTACGCACCAGGCTGATGAAGGCGACCCTCAACTTCTTAAGTTTTGCCATCTCTTTTACTCCTTTGCCCAGGCCTTTTACTTGCTCTGCCCAGGCTTCAAAGACAGCATCCCACAGCCCCAAACCATGTCAAATTTTCCGTGCATATGTGCACTTTAGTTCCTAAACCCCTGCCCCGCACATAATTACAAAACACAAAAAAAGCCCCGGACTCACCGGGGCATGCATATCTGTTCTGATGCTCTTTTACTTGCTGTTCAAGATTATCCTTTTACCTGCCACAGGAGCTAACTGCCTGGCAATGGATTCCCTGAATTCTTTCTCTTTCCGCTGCTCGGTTTCCACGATAAAAGTGATCACGGCTTCCTTTTCCGAAACCGCTTTGTTCTTGTTTACACTCTTTTCTTTCATCGTTACTCCCTATTCTTTAATTTTATGTTGGACATATTATTTTATCGCCACACATCATAGTATAACCATCCGTACTAATCGTGGCAAGCTTTATCACGCCACCGATAGTGGGTATATCTTGTGTGTATTTTTGAAAATCCATTTCTACCTTTAACAACAAATAAGATAGGTTTACTGCTTCCTGAAGACTTAGATCACGTATCTTAAAAGCCTGCAAATCGTCAAGTAACGTCGGGAAACTCTTGTAGATGCCTGATTGCAATTCCGATAATACAGCCTCTTTCCTCTTTTTAGATATTCTAATCTTGGCTTTATCAATGAAACCCTCGATAAAAGCCCTTTGTAGACCCTGGGCCTTAATCGCACACCCATACAACAACGTTGATGCTATGTGGTTTTGCCCATCCAGGACTACCTTCATATAGTCTGGAAATCTTACTTGTTTACACTCGATCTTATAGCGATTATTCACCACCGTAGCCAATATTTGCACCTGGATGATTTCTGTAATGTTCTGCCTTGTGTTGTAATGCGTAAATATTATATCTGTATCAAGAGGCTTCTTCTGCCCTGTGTTTCTAACCACTTTCTTAATGTATTTCTCAAAATCATCGGTTTTCTGCTTAATTGTCATTTTATCATAGCCGCTTAACTTGCTATTCTCCTTAATCTTGTGGCTTATTAAGTCGGATATCCTTTTCTCGCCTATTCGTGCTGAGCCTGCGATTGTGACCGCAGTAAATTTGTCATATTTTACAAGCTTGTCTTCATAATCATTGGTATGGTGTGTTTGATGCTCAAATAGATTAGTAATAGCCTCTACGGTTATATCATCTGTAGATTGTGCTTTTAGAAATCGCTTAAATGAATCCACTGTAATGACCGGCACTGACGTGGATACCAAGGAATCTGCTATTATTGCTACCCCATTCCTCGCCTTAACTGATGCTATAAAAGTCATTCCTTCCTCTCTTTACCTCTTTTGTTACCCTCAACTCTCAACTCGGAACTCGTAACTCATAACTCAAAACTCGTAACTCTCTCC
>DAOTNF010000032.1:0-7098 GCA_035450685.1 Candidatus Cloacimonadota bacterium
TATCCCGTGACAGACCCTTTGGTCACTTTGGACAATCCCTTTGGAAAATCTCGAAAAATGACAAACGGTTTGAAAATATGACAGACGGTTTGGAAAAGAAAAGGCTGTATTTATCTACGAAATGACAAACGGTTTGGAAATTGTCCGCTAGGTGGAGATGATCTTTTTCTTGCCTTTTATCACCGCTTTTGCGAGGGCTTTCCCATCACATTTCAGAACAACGTTCATGGACACGTTTTGGGCGGCAACTGGAGCTTGGGGGCTCACGACCCCGCCAGAGGCATAACCTTGTGCTTTTTGCGGATAGACTGTCGCCGCGTTCGGTATTTTGATGCCCGCCAATGCTTTCCGTATCTGCTCACCACTCCCGAAATTCAGGGCGTCGAAGAAGGGAACTCCAAAGCGCGCAACACGTTCAGCGGAAACGATATATTCCTGGTCTGATACGGCGATTATGTTGCTGTCGCTGGTGGTGGTTCCTTTGCCCCTGAACTGCCCTCCCCCCGAAAACTTTTGCTCCGCGATCACCTTGACCTGCGCGAGTCCCAATGCGCCGACGGCTGCGGCTGTAGCTATCGAAAGCCATGCGGGTTTCACGGTGAGGGCATTGGTAACCCCTTCCGCGGTATTGGCGAGAGCGGAGGATATCTGCATCCTCTGTTCGATTTTCTTCATTTGCTTTTGTTTTTTGGCATATTCTTCTTCTATCTTTTCTTTTTCCTTGGCGAGCCACACATCTGTCTTTCTCTCTTTTTTAGCCCTCTCCTCCACCTCTTTTAGGGCATGATCCTTGGCAGATGCGATATTGTTATACATCTGGCTCCAGATCGATGAGATTTGGTTGGACAGAGTCTGAAAGGTGCTCTTAATCTTTGTCTGCTGTTCTTCGGGGATGTCGAATGCGTCCAGCAGGCGGCCAAAGATAGATTTACCCGGCTTGAAGTTCTCCATCTCCTGATCCAGGGCGGCGAGGCTGGCTTTCAGGATGATTGCCTTTTGCTCTTCTGATATCTTCATGAGCCTGACATCTTCCTCGATGCGGGCCTTTTTCCACTCATAATACGAGGAATCCAGGAACTTCACTTCGTTATAGTATTTCGCCTTGTCGCTGTCCCTGTTCACCGCCAGTTGGGCGGCTTGGGCTCTTTTGAGGTATATGTTCAGAAGCTCCTTCTCAGCCTCTGTCAGCTCTCCATCTCCCTCGAAGATGGCCTTCAGATTGTTGTAATATTTCCAGCTTGCCGCGGCTATTTCGTCATAGGTTGCCAGCCCCAGCTCACGCAGTTCAGCCAGATGGCTCATCTCGTCCTCATATTCGCTCTCAAACCGCTCCAGATAACTGTTGTCAAAGGCCTTCTTCTCTGCGTTCAGGGTCTCGGTCTGCGCTGCCAGCCATTTCTCCCGGGCTGCCTCATCGCTGGCAAAGAGCTTTCTGCTCTCAGCTTCCAAATACGCCAGCTTCCACTCATAATAATTAGAATCGTAAAACTTTAGCTCTTCATAATACTGCTTCTCCGCGGCGGCTTCTTTTTCCCGGTACTCTTCCCGGATTTTACCCAGTTCCCAGTCCTTGGCCTCCTGGAGCTCTTCCTTGTTGCTTCCTTGCGCTTTCTGTATCTCCTTGTCGAACATCTCATCGAGTTCCTGCTCCCGCTTCTTTTGCTCGTCAAATGCGGCCTTCTTCCAGGCCTGATACTCTTCCAACCGCTTCTTCCATTCTGGCTCCTGGCTCGATTTTGCGCTGCTACTTCCGGAAACTAAACCACCACCGGAGCTGCCGCTTTTTGTCTCGTCCGCGGGAGCGAGGATGTCATTGTCGATCCTGGCAGACAAATCGAGTATCTCTTTGTTTATATTCTGGATTTTGCCCTTGAGCTTGGGAATTATTTTTATCTCCAGATCATACGCCCGGTTCGCCCATTTTGATGGAACTACAGTCGATCCTGGATTATATCCCCCGACTTTGGCACCAAGCGGGTTAGGAACTGTCTGGATGGTTTTGACCCTATCCTTTGTCCCCGCTGCAAATTCTGCCTGCAGAGTTGCCAGTTCATCCTCTGCTTTAGCAAGCTTTTTATATTCCTTGGCCAGGTCTTCGCTCCTGTCTTCCACGATAGCCTGCTTGATCTTCATGTTGATCCATTCCTGCAGCTTGTCTCTGGCTGTATTCAATGCTGCCGCGATGTCGCCCCATGCTGACTTCTCAAGATCAATGTTTTTCAGATAGTTGGGATACTTCTCCATCAACTCCTTGATAACTCTCTGGTATTTTTCGTTTTGCTCTTTGGATCGATTTTGGGTGAGGTGCAGGTACTGATAAGCTCGGGTAAGCTTTTCAAACTCAACCCTCTGATCCATGAGTGACTTTTTGACGGCCTCGATGCCGGTTTTTGTGCCGGATAGCAGGTTGGCGAATTTGGCAACAGCATTGGCGGCGGCCCCAAGGATAGGGGTGAGCTTGCTGCCGATGGCTGCTTGCAGGCTTTCGACTGCGTCTTCCATATTGGCCACTGCGCCGGTATAGCTTTCGGACATCCGGTCTGCGGAGCCCGCGATCCCCGCGGCGGAATCGGTGAAGGTGGAGAGCATCGCTTCGCGGAACTCCGGCAGAGTGAGCTTCGTCAGGTCATCGATGCCCTTGAACGACTTGATCAGGTTGAGGACGCCCCGCTCACGGAGTATGTCTGCTGCCCCGACGCCGCCCGCGAAGGCGCGCCCCATGGCGGCAGCGGCCTCCACAACATCCATGCCCATATAGGCGGCGAGGTCAGCAGCCGCACTAATTGTCTCTTCAGCCTCGAGCCCGAAGGCCTTCAGGGTAGCCCCAGCTTCCACCACTCCCTTGAGCGTGGCGGGTGTATCCGCGGCCACTTCCCTGAATTTTTCGAAAGCGGCGGCGGCTTTGTCGGTATCCTGGTAAAGAGATTGCAGCCGGAGCTCGAGCTGCTCAAATTCCGCAGCGGTGGACACGAACTTACCCACCGTTGCTTCGTAGACTTTCAGGACCATGCCAATCGCGCTGGAAACTCCGTTCATCACCAGCCCAAACTCTTTGGCCCTCACTTTGAAATTGTCCAGGGCGCTAATCTGCTCGTTGAGGCTGCTTTCGATATCCGAAAAATCCGCCTCCGCGTGCAGCTTGTACTCCTTCGCAAGCTTCGCGATTACTTCGTCCAGCTTCTCTTTGCCTGTCAGCTCGAGGCGGATCGTGATCCTGGAATTACTCATTTGCTTTTTCTCCCTTTCCGATTAGACTGTTTTTAGAGGTAACACCAATGCTCATAATAGCCATTATCATCATGTTGCTTCCGCTTTTGGCGGTGCTGGGCTTTCTGTATGTCCTCTTCTTCAAGGGCAAGCCCGGCGAGACCGATCCCACCAAGCTCTAAGCCCCCGCGCCCATAAACGGGCAAAAACGGGCGCCGGCTTCCTCTGTGTAAAGTTCCGCCAGCTCCACTGCCTCGTCCAGCTCCACCTCGGCAGGCTCCGCGCCTACCCTGTAAAGGATGTATCTCAATCTCATGTAAATGTTTGCGTCTGGTGGTTCTGCAACGCTTTCATCATCACTTCGGATTCTTCCGGCAATCCGAGCAAACTGAAAAAAAAAGCCAGGATCACAGCCATGACTTCCTCGCGGCTGCAGTCCTCCCACTTCTTGGGCTCGATGCTCCCGTCTTCCGCCCTGTAGCTGTCCGACCTGGTGATGGTGGCGCAGACCTCGGCAATCGCCCCGCCTTGCAGCAACGCCGCGAATATCCCAGGATAGTCGTAGTCCTTGATGCTGCCCATATCCCCGGTCAGCATACCCTCGATCCCCGCCTCCTTAAACAGCGGATACAGCTTGCTCAGCGTGCTCACGTCGGTGTGTATCTTCATCAGTTTCTCTCCTTTATTTGACGACGAGTCCCTCGCCGTTTGAGGTTTCTATCCGTTCCGCCATCCTCGCCGCCATCATAGCCAAAAACTCATCGTTGACGATGTTGACGTCAAAGCTCAGTTGTTCAGACATCGTGTCAGTGAAAGCGCGGGTACCGGAAAGGGTCACCGCGGCAATCCGGACGTGGACGTGCAGCGATTTGGAACACATCAGGGGCAGGTCGTAGGTAAAGCGGGGCGCGCTGGAAGATATCTGCAGCCGCCCTTCCTCCGTCCCCGTGATCGCATACGACGCCTGCTCATTGAAGAGTATTTCCGCTATATAACTGGTCCCCGGAGGATTCTCTTCCGAGGGGACGGCATTGATGTAAAGCCGGTTTTGGATCACGGTCAGGGAACTGTCTGCCGGCGGCTCCGGGTCTTTCTCCACGAACAGGTCTTCAAAGATACTGGTTTCGATCCGGATATGGGCGGTGGCGGAGATATTGGAAAGGTTCTGGAAGTTCCGGTACCGCACCGCCACGTGGAAATATTGCCCTGTCATCCCCTCCATCTTCGGAAGGTTCGCGACGTTGGCGACCGAGCCCTCAAAATACACCGATGTCCCGGAGGAAGCCACCACCGTGTTCCCCGAAACCGTGAGCTGCGTGCTCGCCGAATTGTCCAGGCACCAGTAAAACAGGTAAAATCCGCCAAATGGGTCATTGATGGTGCTGACGAGGATCTTGAGGAAGGAGCCCTTGTCGCTTATGGAGGGAGTCGCGGGTGTAAGGCTGTTCAGCGCCCTGATCATGGGCGAGACCTGGCTGTACGCGACTGCGTCCTGGTCGGCCTCGCCTCCCGCCAGGTTGCTGATCTTCTTCTGATTCGCGTTGAGCGCCTGCTTCAGGCGGAGTCTATCCGCGTTGATGTCAAAGGCCGGGGATGAGGAATACACCAGGTTCACCAGGCTCTGGAGGGTCATCTTCTTGGCCTCGTGGCTCGCGCTGGTGTCGCAGACCAGAAGGAGGTCCAAAAGCTCCGGAAGGCTGAGTGTGGAAAGGCCGGGAATGGTACTGTCGTTGGCTGCCATTTTAATCTCCTTGTGTAAAGCTTGCTTCGCTGCTCATGTCTGCTTCCTGGTAGTTCGTGTAAGGAATGATGAGCTTGTTGTTCGCCGCCGAAAGCAGCAGATAGTGTGTGGAATCGAGCATCAGAAACCTCGGGGTGTTGACGATCAGGGGCAGTTGCGAAAGCAGCGCCGGTGTGAAAAACTCAAGCTCCACCCCCTGCCCCGCGTTGAGGTTGGTGATCTCTTCATATTTGATCTCTTTCTCGGGCAGCACCCAAAACGAAGGCGTGGCTCCCGATGAAAACCGCGGCTGCAACAGGATCGGCGCGCCGTGGCTGCGGCTCTGGTTGATGATGTTCAGCAGCGTCAGATGGTCCTGATAGTCCTGCGGAGCGAGGTTCCAAAGCTTGATCCGCACCAGCGCCCGGTATCCCTTGAACACCGTGATCGTGTCTCCGGAAAGCGTCTCCAGATGCTCTTCCTTCGGCTGGAAAATGATCTGCCCCGCCGGGTTACGCTCGTGGAAATGCACCGACAGGTTGCCTATCGCGAACCGTGGTGAACCGTAACTGAATATTGCATACATGGCTGCTCCCAAAAAGTTATGAGTTATGAGTTATGAGTTACGAGTTGAGGTGTCGGCGCTTCAGGGTTCGCCGGTACTGTTTCAGCGGGTCCCCGGAGTCGGGAGTTGAGAGTCACGCCCTGATCCGCGCTTTTTATCCGCGCCAATCTGCGTGAAACTCTCAACTCATAACTCATAACTCATAACTCATAACTCATAACTAAATAAACCGAAAACTAACCACCCTGTTCCCCTCGCTATAGTCCAGCGCCAGAGCCAGAGCCCAGAACTTGTCCCCGTGGTGCTCGTCGCTCTCCGCGTTGTAACTGAACGTATTGCTCCGGTTGGCAGTCCGCTTGATGCTCAATATCTGTGCCACCAGGGAAGGGTCGTTCGGTATCCGTATTTTCTTCTCTTCAAACGCGATCCGCATCTTCTTCGCCAACCGCTCCTTCACCGCAGGGGCAAACGACACCCCCCGCACCATGCTCGGATACGCAAACGCCAGATCCTCATGCAAATTCATACCGATCCCGCCCTTGTCGATCACCAGCAGTTGCGTCTGCGGCTGCTGCAGCAACCGCTCCAGACGCTCCTTCTGCACCGCGAACGGCGTTTTTTGCCAGGACTTCATGCTCATACACCAGGTAACCCCGTTATGCCGCGCCGTCTCCGCCACAGCCGTCTCGTCACGGGTGCGCCCGATGTCCACCCCATACACCACCGGCAGGCTCCTGTCTGCCAGCAGTTCCGCCGCCACCGCATCTGCCAGCGGGTCATACAGGCAGGGCTCGATCAGGTTATACGGGATGTAGCTCTCTGCGGTATCCAGTGGCAGGCACTCATAAGCCTGGGCAAACTCCTCCGGGTCAAAAAGCTCCCTCAACTCCTCCAAATCCACCGGAAACCCGTCCCGGATCGCGTCGTGAATAGTGACGCAGTGCCGTGACCATTTCGTGCTCTTGGAGTCCCAGATTTGCCAGAACTTGTCGATCCGGCTCTTCGGAGTGGAAACCACCGTCACCCGCCCCCGCACCGCCGTGATCGAAGGGATTATCGCCCGCCACAGCTCCTTGTCCCGCACCGTGAAAGCCAGCTCATCCAGATACACGTCCCCGTTGAAGCCCCGCGCCGTGCGCCAGTTCGTGCTGCACACGCGGATGTGCCGCCCGTTCGGCAATTCGATGTA
The DNA here is from genome assembly GCA_035450685.1 of Candidatus Cloacimonadota bacterium. Taxonomy (GTDB): domain Bacteria; phylum Cloacimonadota; class Cloacimonadia; order Cloacimonadales; family Cloacimonadaceae; genus Syntrophosphaera. The sequence goes on from DAOTNF010000032.1 coordinate 6,682, forward strand.
GCCTTCCTTGTCCGTCGTCGCCAAAAGTTCCAGATTGTCCAGGTGCTGACGGATGTAATCCATTACAATCTCTGCGTTTGCCGCCGATGCCGAGGTGATCAGTTGATTCCGCTCCCGGATCAGCGCCCCCTGGATCGCGTCTATCCCCACCGTCAGGGAAAACCCTATCTGCCTGCTCTTGTTCACTATCCGCCACCGCGCCGCGTCCGCCACAAACTTGAGCTGATACGGATACAGGCTCTTGCGGATATACGGAGCGAGGATGTCGATGTATCTATTCATAGTTACGAGTTACGAGTTATGAGTTATGAGTTACGGGTTGACAGCTTGGATGCTTCTTCATATATGGACTCAAAGGAGATAATATGGATAGCAAGGTGGCACAAAAAGCTTTTGCTTTCGCTCTGAGAATCATGA
>DAOTNF010000033.1:0-6964 GCA_035450685.1 Candidatus Cloacimonadota bacterium
CCCGCGACCCTCAGCTTGGGAAGCTAATGCTCTACCAACTGAGCTATGCCCGCTCGCGTGAGAGTCATAAAAGAGGGGCGCGGCAGATTGTCAAGACGGATTTTTGCCTCGAGGTGGGTTAACACGGGCGCGGGGACATTAGTGAGTCTTTGCTTGACAGCAGAGAGGATTTCTGAAAAAAGGGCGGCTATGAAGAAATCCCGGCTCCTCACCTGCGAACTCAAGCGACACCGGCAGATCACGCCGTCGCTGTGCTCGGTGTGCCCGCGCATCCAGAGGTGCCGTGCCTTCCGCATCTGGTATCGCCAGAACAGCCGGGAGTACTTGGATTTCGTAACGGAGATATGCAGAAAATTTCCTGATAAATACTCAATGGAGGTATCCTTCATGGCCGAGAAGCAAACATTTGTCCAGATCGTGGACATGGCCACCGGAAAGATCGACCGGATAGTAAACCTGTCCGAAATCGCGGCGATGACAGCCGAGGAAAAACTCGCGCTGTCGCGCAACAAAAACCTGTTCATCGTCACCCACCGCCTGGAGCCTATCGTGAAGGTGGAACTGAAGAGGTCGGTGATCAGCGAACCGCTGCAATTTGCCCCGCAGGAAGAAAAGGCTCCGGAGCCCAGCGAAGAAGTGACTAAGGAGCCTGTGGAAGCGCCCAAGCCCAGGGGCCGCAGGAAGAGCTGAAGCCCGGCGGGCTAAGTGCCGCGGAAAAAATCCTTTTACAGAAATGCGCTGTTCAAAATAATGGTTCGCTGAGAAGTTTTCATGAGCGGAGAAGCCGGTTCTGCCGCCCGTGCGCCGGCGAATCCCAAAGGAGAAGACAATGTTTACTTTGGACGAAAAGCATTTGGACAAAGCGAAGGAGTTCGCCGCAAAGCACCGTCGCAAAAAAAGCTGTGACGATTGCTACGACCGCGGCTGGATCGGCACCACCGACCAGAATCTGCTGGTGCTCTGCACGCGCTGCGTTGACCTGGAAGCCGCCCTGGCCGACTGGAAGGCCTATGTGAGCGAACATGAGGAGCTTAAGGAGCACTTCGCCGAACTCTTTGAAGAAAAGAAAGTGGAAGAGGCCGAAGAAAGCAAGCAAGCCGCTCCTGTGGTGCAAAAACACAGGAAAGAAAACGTGCAGGCAAGAAACACTTTTGTGCCCGGCCAGAAGCGCATGGGGCATTCCAAAAAGATCGGCTGAAGCAAGAGCCTGCCGCATGAGGATAAAGGTGGAACAGAGCTAAGATGTACAGACCCATAGATTTGAAAGAGAGCCCCAGGCACCTGGAAGCGCGGGTGCGCACCTATTGGAAGGAGCATGACCTGGCCCGCAAGAGCGAAGAGATGCACGAAGGCAAACCCAGATTCGTCTTTTATGAAGGCCCACCCACTGCCAATGGCAGACCCGGCATCCACCACGTGATGGCCCGCACCCTCAAGGACGTGGTGTGCCGCTACAAGACCATGAACGGATTCCAGGTGAAGCGCAAAGCCGGCTGGGACACCCATGGCCTGCCGGTGGAGATCGAGGTGGAAAAGCAACTGGGCCTGGAAGACAAGAAAGCGATCGAGGAATACGGCATCGAAAAGTTCTGCCAGGCGTGCAAGGATTCCGTCTGGAGCTACCTGAACCTGTGGCAGGAAATGACCGAACTGATGGGCTACTGGATCGATCTGGACAATCCCTATGTGACCATGCACAACGAATATATCGAGTCTGTGTGGCACATCCTGGACAACTTTTTCCAGCGGGGCCTGATCTACAAAGCCCACAAGATCGTGCCCTACTGCCCCAGTTGCGGCACACCGCTCTCATCCCACGAAGTGGCGCAGGGCTATGAAGATGTAGAGGATCCCTCCGTATTCATCAGATTCAAGGCTCTGGACGAAGAGAACACCTGGTATCTGGCCTGGACCACCACGCCCTGGACACTCATCTCCAACGTTGCCCTGGCGGTGCATCCCGATGAAAGCTATGTGAAAGTGGAGCACGAGGGGCAAAACCTGATATTGGCGAAAGCCCGTCTGGAGGTTCTGGAAGGCGACTACACCATTTTGGCGGAGTTTCCCGGCCGCAGCCTGGAACGCCGTCCCTATCAGCCTCTTTTTACCTTTGTGCCTGCCGAAAAGCCCGCCTGGTTTGTGGGCCTGGCAGACTACGTGAGCATGGAGGACGGCACCGGCATCGTGCACACCGCTCCGGCTTTTGGCCAGGACGACTACAACCTGGGCCTCAAATATGACCTGCCCTTCATCCAGCCGGTGGACGGAGATGGCAAATTTACCGCGGAGGTCACGCTCTGGGCAGGCGTCTTCGTGAAAACCGCGGACAAGGATATCATCCGCCACCTGAAAGAGGACGGCAGCCTCTTCCGCCGCGCGCAGATCAAACACAGCTATCCCCACTGCTGGCGCTGCCACAGCATGCTGATCTATTACGCCCGGGAAAGCTGGTATATCCGCACCACCCAGTTCCGTGAGCAACTTCTTGCCAACAACGCCAAAATCGACTGGTATCCCGCCTTCGTGGGTGCAAAGCGCTTTGGCGAATGGCTGGAAAACAACGTGGACTGGGCTCTTTCCCGCGACCGCTTTTGGGGAACCCCCCTCAATATCTGGATCTGCGAAAGCTGCGGGGAAAAACGCTCCGTGGGCTCGATTGCCGACCTCATCAAGCACGGAAGGATGCGGGACGGCTCTCCGGTGCCCGACGACATTGAATTACACAGGCCATATATAGATGAAGTGCTGCTCACCTGCGACAAATGCCAGGGCGAGATGCGCCGCACCAGCGAAGTCATCGACTGCTGGTTCGACAGCGGCTCCATGCCCTTCGCCCAGTGGCACTATCCCTTTGAAAACAAAGACAGATTCCAGCCGGAGCTGTTCCCCGCCGATTTCATCTCAGAAGGGATAGACCAGACCCGCGGCTGGTTCTACTCCATGCTCACCATCGCCACCCTCTACAAGGGCGAATCCAGCTACAAAAGCTGTCTGGTGAACGACCTGATCCTGGACAAAAACGGGCAGAAGATGAGCAAATCCAAGGGCAATACCGTGGAGCCCATCGCTTTGATGCACGAATTCGGCGCGGACGCCATCCGCTGGTACCTCCTGGAGGTCAGTCCGCCCTGGGTGCCCACCCGCTTTGATGTGGACGGGGTCAAGGAGATCGTGAGCAAGTTCATCGGCACCCTCAAAAACGTTTATTCTTTTTACGCGACCTATGCCAATATCGACAGCTTCGATGCCGGCGCCTATCCCCAGGACTGGCAGAGGGAAAGCCAGATCGACCGCTGGATAGTCTCCCGCCTGCACACCCTGACCGGACAGGTGCGGGGTTGGATGGCGGAATATGAGTTCACCAAGGTGGTGCGCGCCATTCAGGACTTTGTGATAGACGAGCTGTCCAACTGGTATGTGCGTCGCAGCCGCAGAAGGTTCTGGGCCATGGAACTCACCGCGGACAAGGTCGAGGCCTATCGCACCCTGCATCAGGTGCTGGTGGAAGTGGTCAAGCTCGCCGCCCCCTTCGCCCCCTATCTCACCGAGGAAATCTTCCTCAGCCTGGGCGCCGGGGAAAGCGTGCACCTTTGCGAATACCCGCAGTCAGACCCGCAATGGATCGACACGAACCTGGAAGCCGAGATGCAGGTGATCATCGACTTGGTCTATCTGGGACGCGCCGCACGCAACGAATGCCAGATCAAGGTGCGCCAGCCCCTGGGCAAGATGTATGTGCCAGCCAAGTTCCAGGCCACTGCCGACGCCATGTTTGACCTCATCCAGGAGGAAGTGAATATCCGCCAGATCAGCTATGTGGCGGAGGATGATGATTTTGTGCATTACGAGCTCAAACCGGAGTTCAAGGTTATGGGCCCCAAGTATGGCCCGAAGATGAAAGCCATCGCCGCCGAACTGGGAAAGGCCAGGGGACAGCAGGTGCTGGCGGATTTCAACGCTCGGGGCAGCCACCATCTTCCCGAGACCGGAATCGACCTGCTTCCGGAAGACGTGGCGGTGCATATCCGTCCCCGGGAGGGCTTTGTCTTTGCCAGCAAGAAAGATATGTTTGTGGCGCTGGATACCCAGCTCACGCCTGATCTGATCAGCGAAGGCTATGCCCGCGAACTGGTGAACAAGATCCAGTTTTCCCGCAAGGAACAGGGCTTTGAGATCATGGACCGCATCCGGGTGCTGTGGCTGGGCGACGACGATATCCGCCAGGCCATCCGGCAGTTCGGCCAGCAAATCCTCTCCGAAACCCTCTGTGACGCCCTGGAAGAGCAGGCAGACGCCGAGGGGCTTGCCGCTTACGACATCAACGGCAAACAGGTGCACCTGAAGATCGAGAAAGCAGGAAAGTGAGCAATTTAAACCGCAGCAGGGAACCGCAACCAGTACGCTTTTGCAGCAATTGCGGCGAGAGAATCACCAAAAAAGGCAAGTTCTGCGTCTATTGCGGGCAAAGGCTGGAGGAACAGCGCGCCGAAGTGGCCCCGCCGCCCGCCCCTGAAGTGGTCAGGGAATCCGCCCCGCTGGAGCTGGCTGACCCCACTTATAAGATAATGGATCCGGAAGACAAATTCCGGGATTACACGATCGTCAAGCTGCTGAACAAGGATACCACAGGTATCAAGTATATTGCCCGGAAAGGGGAGAAAGAGTATCTGCTCAAGCTCTATTTCACAGGCTCCGCCGCGACGGTCAACTACCTCCCCAACCTCAAGTGGCTCAACAATCTGGAATCCCCCCACCTCACCTGGATCGAGGAAGTCAACCAGGGAAGCACGCCGCCCTTCATGGCGGCAAGTTACGTCCGGGGCAGCTCTCTGGCAAAGATCAAGAAAGAAAACCCCGAACGCCTTACGGAAGCTCTGGTGCTGAGCATCGCCAAGCAACTGACCAAGACCGCCAAGACGCTGCATGACAAGGGCTTTACCATCAAGGACCTGACCCTCAGCGGAATCATGCTGAAGGACGACGGCAACATCGTGATCCTCACTTCCGGCATCAATTACACCGATGTGGACGAGCGCCAGGATGTTTTCACCATCGGGGTGCTCCTTGCCCAACTGCTTTCCGGAAACGTCCTCTATGCCACCCTTTACGGTCCGGAGCGGCTTCTCGAACAGAAGTTTACCTACATCCCCGGCGTCAGCATGGCCTTTAACAAGGTGCTCTCCGAGTGCCTGCACCGCAATATCCTGCAGCGTTACAACTCGCTGGATGCGCTTAAGCACGGGCTGAAGTCGCTACCCCTCGAACCCAAGGGGCCGGTCTATGCCCCCAAACCCGTCAAACACGTTCCGGAAGACGAAAACGCCCTGGAAGTCCTGAATATCAAGACCCATGTCGAATGGTGGTTCTGGCTCTTGCTGGGTGTGATCCTTCTACTGCTGGTCTTGTTGCTGAGCACCAATTTCCTGGCCGTGATCAGCGGCAAAAAAGAGGAACCCCTTCACTTCACCAATATCTTCGCCACCGAGGACAGCACGGAGGCCGAGGCGGATCAGATTCCCCTGGAACGCAACAGATCAAACTCCGCGGATACCCTGCGTGGCGGACGCCGGACACCTGGCGCCACTCATAGGGATGATCCCCGCAAAAATATCGGTGACCGCTATTCCGACTATACGCCCGCCACTTCCTCCCCCGTCAGGCGGGGAAGCCCCATTCCGGCAAGCTTTGTCTATGTGGAGGGCGGCACCTTCGGATTCAACCGCCTCAAGGAAAACCTGAACCACAACGTTTCCCAGGTCGGATTCTACATATCCAGCATCGAGGTGACCCAGGCGGAATGGAATAAATACATGATGCCTGCCTCGGTGAACAGGATCGGCGACCGCTATCCCGTGGACAACGTGAGCTGGATGAACATCATCCGCTACTGCAACCGCCGCAGCCAGGAAGAGGGCCTGGAGCCTTGCTACAAGATTTCTGGCAGCACTGCCGACAAGGTGAGCTGCGATTTCAACGCCAACGGCTACCGCCTGCCCACAGAAGCAGAGTGGGAACTGGCCGCCAAGGGCAAAAGCCTCACCATCTACAGCGGATCGGACGATCCAGACAAAGTTGCCTGGTACCGCGACAACAGCGGCGGACGCACCAAGGCCGGAGGCGGCAAAGCCCCCAACGATATTGGCATCTACGACATGAGCGGCAACGTTTCCGAATGGTGCTGGGACTGGTATGACGCCAAATATCCCAGTATCCTCACCACCTTTGTCAACCCCAAAGGGCCGGACAAAGGCTCGTTCAAGGTCGTGAGGGGCGGAAACATCACCAATGGCGAGGGCGTGGGACTGCGCCTGCTCACCCGCGAAAAGGGCAATCCCGACCGTGGCTATCCCTCGGTGGGATTCCGGCTGGTGCGCAAAGGTTCGCGCTCTGACCGGGGATGATGCGCCTGATCCTGTCGATCCTGTTATCCGCGTTCTATTTCCTTTCCACTTATCGTAGCACCTATATATAATGGGGGCCTCATTTGCATCCCGGGTTCTGGCGTGGGTCTTCCTGGGGTCAACCTTATAATTTATAAGGATGACCTAAGGATGATGGCACAGAATCCAGTCGCAGCAAAGGAGGGCGGTATGACGCATTATGCGGATTGTAAAGGATTAACTATGCGTTTATCAAGTAATTTATGCCGGTTTTTTCGGACTGGGTGGTTGTTTCTAAAAGACTGGATCCCGGGTCAAGCCACCCCACCAAACCGCTACGCGCTTTGGCGGGGACCCCGACAGCCCGGGATGACACAGATAGAGTCTGTTGGGGCTTGTTTCGGGGCTGGTGGTTGCTTCTAAAAGACTGGATCCTGGGTCAAGTGGTTCACGCAGATTTACGCGGATAATTTAAGGGCTGCCGAAGTCTGTTCGGCAGAGGCAACGGAGTTGCCTGTTTGGAAGAGACCTCCGGTCTCTGTGGCAAACGGACTTTGCCACCCCTGGCACTGGATCACGGCTCA
>DAOTNF010000034.1:0-6860 GCA_035450685.1 Candidatus Cloacimonadota bacterium
ACAAGCTAAAATTTATAATAAGCAATGTTTAACTGTTAGTGTTGTTAAATGTCAAGTTTTTTAATGCTATATACAAAATTTGTTTGAAATGCATACACAATATTAAAACAATTTAAGCCCCCTTTCTCCGGTTCTATATTCTGCGCTGAGTGTGTGTTTGAAATGACCTGTTTGAATTAGATTACGGCAAAGGGTTCACGACCAATAGCAGATCTCCGGGGTTGACAAGCTGGCCATTGGCGGCTGCTACCCGGGTTACCTGATACTCAAAAGCGTCGTAAATCTGCTCCTGATTGTTGTTGTAGGACGCAAGGTTCAGCTCGGTGAAGATCTTCATTACCTCCAGGAGTCCGAAGGTTTTATCTCTGGTAATCAGATCCCCTTCCTTCACCAGCGGCGGGTCAACAGATGAAGCGGCGTGGTAAAAAACACCGACCCGGGGCGCAAGGACACGCAGCTCCGTACTGCCCTCAATTTCCACCAACCGGCGGTTAAACCGCCGTTCAGTTACAGCGGCTTCACGCTCACCCTCGGCAATCAAGCGGGGCGAGTCAATACGTCGGAAAAGCCCGTCTATATAGCCCGTATCATACTCCCCTGCGCGAAAAACAGGGTCTTGCAATATCGCTTTTAACAGGCTGAGGTTGGTGTAGACACCGCAGATGCGGACTTTTTTCAGATACTCGGCAAGGCGCGTGATGCACTCCATCCGATCCGGACCTCGTGCGATGATTTGCACGATCATGCTGTCATAATAGGGTGAAACCAGTGAGCCGCTGCGAATGGAACTCACAACGGTGATATGCTCGCACGGCGGCAGCACGCATTCGGTGATGGTGCCGGAATTTGGGGACCAAGTCGGAACGCCGTCGGCCCCTAATTTCAGATGATCGGCATTAATGCGTACTTCTATCGCATAACCGTCTTGTGTACAGGATACCCCGGAAATATCCCCGCCGGCCGCAATTTCATACTGGGCATCAACAATCGCGGTTCCACTCGCCAGCTCGGTTACTAAATGCTCGATCTGCAGGCGGGTGTTCATCTCCATAAAGTAGAGCTGCCGAGACTCGAGATCGTAAATAAACTCCACCGTCCCTGCACCGAGATAATCGATCCTTTCCGCGATTAAGACGGCATACATAGAAGCCGTCTCCTTGAGCTGCTGCGGCAACATTGTCGAGCCTGATTCCTCGAGAATCTTCTGTCGGTTGCGCTGAATACTGCAGTCCCTGAGTCCGAGCACTCTGGTAGAGCCGCCGTGATCCCTCAACAGCTGCACTTCGATGTGCCGCATGCGGGTGATATATTTTTCAATATAAAGGTCGCCGTTTCCAAAGGCGCTCAACGCCTCGGTCGAAAGCAGCGCAAAACGGCTCCTCAGTTCATCCAGGTCGTGGGCTATGCCGATTCCACGCCCCCCTCCACCGTGAACTGCTTTTATCAGAACAGGATAGCCTATCTCCTCGGCGATCTGCGCCGCGGCGGCGGCGTCGGTCACTACGCCGAAACTGCCAGGCACCACCGGAATCCCCAATTCACAGGCAGTCTCGATTGCGTTTGATTTGTTGCCCATGCGTGCCATGCTGGCTGAACGAGGTCCTATAAAGATAAGCCCTTGGCGACGCACCGCCTCCGCAAAGTCAGGACTCTCGGACAGAAAGCCCACTCCAGGATGAATAGCCTCGGCGTTCTCACGCTTGGCGATGCGAATCACGCTCATACCGTTCAAATAACTATCGGCAGGTGTACTTCCGCCCAAGCAAACCAGTCTGTCGCAAGGGCGCAGCATTGTGGCAGCTACTGAATGAATATCTGCGTCGGACTGCACTAGCACTACCTCCAGTCCCCGTGACTGTGCCCGCTCCACCAGCCGTACACTCGTGCAGCCGCGGGCATGGATAAGTACCCGACGGAACGGCCGGCACAGCGAAGCCTCCTCGTCGGGGGCCTTCTCTGCCGGGACCGTAGCGGGTAAAATCTCCCACTGAATCGCACTTTCAATAACTTCAGCCCCTGACAACCTTGCAATCGGGATCTCGGGATCGATCCCCCGTAGGCGTTGATCAAGATCTGTGATGAAGGGATGCCTCACCAATCCCCGCATAGCACCGGGGATTAGAGATAGATAGTTCGACAGGCGCGCACTCAGCGGCAGGTGTTCCTGCACTACAGCCTGTCCGGCAAAAGGCATGTTGGTACCGGAAAAATAATAGGTTTGCACCAGTGGATGTGTGACGAGGCTTGCCTGAGCTCCGCCGGTGCAGTCGCCAAAACCGAAGCAGACCACTGGCAGCTCGCAATCCTTAATAAAATGGGTCAAGCGGTCATTTATGACCGCCATCGAGAACAGCGCTCCGGCCCCTTCCTTTGTCTGCATGCCTCCAGAGGAGATAAAACAAAGTACCGGCAAGCGCTCCCGCGCACAGCGCACCAGCAGTCGGCAAATTTTTTCTGCGCCGGCCATATCAAGGGCGCCGGCTTGAAACTCGCTGTTGGAAATAACGGCCCCGACACGGCGGCCGCTGTTTTTGAGCGTGGCAATGCAGGTAATAACGCCACAAGGGGTGATCCCTTGGTCCAGGGCTTGCTCAATGGACTGCCGAAGGCCGGGAAAATGCGCCGGATCGAGTGTACGAAGATCCGAATCAGTCGGGGTATATTCACTGAAAAATTCGCTTATGATCATTGCAGCGGTAGTTGGTATGCGATTCCTGCTGTCCGCAAGGACTTCAAGAATGAGCAGGTCTTTAAAGGCAAGATCGAGGCGGTTCCAAAAATCACGCATGCCTATATTACGCAGATTTAATTCACCGCGATACTGGCTAACACCAGCACAGGCAGCGGCATACTCCGGGAAAAGCGTCGTGAAGACATAGGTCACAATCGTGAATAATGGAGCTGCCAGCTGTGGGTGCGCCTGCATCTTCCACTCCTGAACACGCCGCAGCCAGGGCTTGCGCCAGTGAACAGAGTGCAGCTGACGAAACCACGCCAGGAACCTTGCTTTGACCTCCTCCATCTTATGCTCGGGTAGCTTAAGTGCGGCATCCTGAAGAGCTGAAGCCAGCACCTCCGCCATGTCGGCTTCCTGGATAGTGCTGCTTGTGAGCGCTGCCCGCGCAAGCTTGGGCAGATGACGAATAACGCCTTGATAAAGGGCATCCAGCAGCAGCATGTTGTGGATCAGGTCGAGAAGTTCATTATAAACAGGAAGATCAAGAATGATATCCAGCACGGTCGCATCGGCCGGCGGCTTGCCGCGGTTAGGGGACTGCCGGCCGAGCCAATCAAGCAGTGCGCGAAAATTACCAGGAGCATCCTGCTTCCACAAGTTATAGAGGTAAAATCCCAAAGTCAGTGTCAGGCGCTCCAGAGAACGCAGATAATTCTCATGCTGATTTCCTGATATCTGACGAGCATGGGCAAGTTGTTCGTTCAGTGTCCGTCTGCGCGACTGAAACGATTTCCAGGCCGCAGCCAGCTCGGGCTCATAGCGGACTGCCAGAGGTGTTTCGCACCACTTACGGAACAGGGCGCTGTCGCCATATTTCTCTTCGCGGCCAGCTGCTGCAGCATGGCGCTGTATTTGTGAAATTGGTGCGTATTCTCGGCCGGTCGTAAAACGCAGCCTACGGCGCATGTTCAGATGACGGGCCAGCTTCAATGCTTCACCGAATATACTGGGGTATTCGGTAAGATTGGCAGGCGACGTAAATTGCGAAAGCTCGGCAACTTTGCATGCCGTCCCTGTAGGATTTATGTAACGCGCGACGTTCCGGGCATACTGCTCGAAAATTTCCGGATACTCATCAACATAATAGGCGGCCGACTCTTCGACCGCCGCAATTGCAGTAGTTATGGCATAGACCAGATTGTGCGACGGTCGATCCTCGCCATAATCGATTACGCCGTCAATATAGCCATTATAGCAGAGCTCGTATGCGGAAACACCCACAATTCTCGCACACTCCTGCCAAGAGAGCCCCTGACTGCGGGCTATGCTGGCAAGTCCGCGCGGCTGAATCGTATTGAACAGGCCGTAAGGCAAACTCAAAAGAACGTTTGCTGTAGCAAGCGGAATCGCACCGCCCGAATAGCCGTAACCGACCACCACTGCAACTACGGGTACATCAACATTGGCTATCTCAGCAATAAGGTGGGAGATACTATGGGCCTGGTTGTGGCGATTGGCATCAGTGGACGCATCGGCGCCGGGGGTGTCAATCAGTGTTACAATGGGAAGTCTCGCAGCGGCGAACTCACGGCAGATCCGCGCCGCTTCACGGTGGTGCACGGGCTGCCAAATCCCATTGGCAGTGGTGCGTTCCTGGGCTATGATGCCAACTCGGCGGCGGTTCCCGGCGGGAGTTGCAAGATCAACTTCATCGGCGTAAAGCGGTCCTTGCTCGATTGCTCGCCCAGATGGCCGTGAAATCTCACTAATCAAGGAGCGCGCTGAAGGCCGTCCGGGACCTTCAGCCGGCCCAACAACCTGGGCAATATACTCTTCTATTGACATTGCCTGCAATTCAGCAACACGCCGCGACACGGCTTCATGAGGCACAAGCCCCATGATCGCCGATGAAGAGCGAGTCTTGGAGGGGAACGCTGTTATGCCGCTGTTCTGGGCAAGCTCCTGGACCAACACGAACAACGACTCAATGCGGCGCTCTTCAGCCTCTTTTAAAAACATACATGCATATTCTCAGGTTCCGTTATTGCTCAATGATCCATGCCTCTGACATAATCATCCTGTCTTGAGTAATTGATTATGCCTTTTCTCGTTCTCATCGAAAGACTTATTATATTCATTTTGACATTGATGTGTAAAGTTTTTTATCCGACCCAAAGAAGAGGGTTATCCAACTGCTAAAACTGTAATCGTGAAAATGATATTTATTATCAATGGGATAGTGTGTGTTTGGAGGACTTTGTGTTAAATAATGCAATTATTGGATATATGTGGTAACATTTTTAAAAAAATGGTTTATGAATCAATCGCAGCAGAAATTTATGAATAAAGGGGTAGATCAATGGAAGCAAATTGCACGGTTTCGAGTTACCTGCTCAGCCGTTTGCAGGAAATAGGCATTAAGCATCTTTTTGGGGTTCCAGGGGATTATGTTCTTGATTTTTTGGACGAAATTATCGCAAGCCCCATCCAATGGGTAGGAAATTGTAATGAACTCAATGCTGGTTATGCAGCGGATGGATATGCACGGATAAACGGTGCTGGTGGTGCAGTTGTAACATATGGAGTAGGCGGGCTTAGTATTTTGAATGCTGCTGCCGGTGCATTTGCCGAGCGCGTTCCCCTTATTATCATCAGTGGTGCCCCACCGGCACGGAGCAGGGAATCAGGAGCCCTGGTTCATCACCTCGTTTCCAACTATTATCTTCAGTTTGAGATTTTCAGGAAAGTAACTACTGATGCAGCTATATTATTGGATCCAAATACCGCACCTGATGAAATTGACCGTGTGATAATGAGTTGCATATCCCGTAAGATGCCTGTATATCTGGAAATTCCTTCCGATATAGTACGTGCTCCATGTCGCCAGCCGCGTAAATTGCATTATGTTGAGCCATTCTTTTCTGATAAGGACAGTCTTTCAGAATGTATATCAGAAGCCACTAATATGTTCAACTGCTCCAAACATCCGCTGATACTTGCAGGTGCCGAACTGGTTCGTTACGGGCTTGGAAAAGAAACACTTCGTCTTGTCGAAACGGCTGAAGTTCCTTTTGCTACAATGCTCAGCAGCAAATCCGTATTACCTGAACTTCATCCTCAATTTGTAGGTATTTATCAGGGCGGATGGAGCAGGGAAGCTGTACGCCGTCAGGTGGAGGATTCCGACTGTCTTTTATCTCTCGGGGTCTGGATAACAGATCTGGACACTGGTATGTTCAGCATAAATCTCGACAGCAGAAGAACGATTTTTGCTGGAAACAATAAGGTACGTATCGGCAACCATTACTACGATCAAATCCTATTGAAAGATTTCATTGAAAGCCTGACCTCTAAGGTTAAGCCTCGTTCATACCTGGCTTCACATCCAGCAGAGTCATACCGCCCCAAAAAGCTGTTTATACCTGAGAAATCATGTGTTTTGACGGCACACCGTTTATATGAATGTCTTAATTATTACCTCGAAGACCAGATGATTCTTCTCGCAGAGCCTGGCGACGCCTTCTGTGCTGCCCCGGAGTTTAATATTGAAGAGCCTGAAAACTTCATTGTTCAAATTTATTATGCATCCATCGGTTACTGTACTCCGGCGGCTTTAGGCGTGGCACTGGCCCGTCCAGAAAAACGTCCGGTAATCCTTACCGGAGACGGTGCTTTCCAGATGACAGCACAGGAAGTCTCCACCCTGATTCGCCAACGTTGCCCTGCCATTATTATCATAATCAACAACGACGGTTATCTTATCGAACGTCTGCTTCATGAAGACGGTCCTTATAATGATTTACAAATGTGGCAATACTCAAGGCTTGCAGAGGTTTTTGACAATAACGGGTCTAATGCTATCGGCATCCGTGTTACCACAGAGGAAGAACTTGAACAGGCTATGAAAATCGCCACACAGGAAAAAGGCAAACTATTACTGATAGAGGCCTATTTGCCAAACCGTGATTGTTCTGATGGATTGAAGCGTCTCGGCCAAAGCTTTCGACAGTCACAGCAGAAGAAATAGCAATACACCGGGGCATTTTGAAAAGAGGGACGGGACATCCCTCAATTATCCAGTTAACAATATCACATGTCTTTGTTAATCTGGATTATTACATAAAGACAAGCGCTGCCTGATGTAGCTAATAAAATAATATAAAGCTATCGTAAGTTTCGATGT
>DAOTNF010000035.1:0-4986 GCA_035450685.1 Candidatus Cloacimonadota bacterium
GATCTCTGCCCGGGCCATCATAAATAGCGCAACTCCTTGCTGGTAGATATATTGCTATGGGGGGACAGGGGGTTTGGAAATTGGGGAAGTTAGGGTAAAGTGATGGTGGGTGGTGAGATGGGTTGTTTTGGATGGTTTGGAAATTTTGGGCGTTTTTCGGGATTTTATGACAAACGGTTTGGAAATAATGACAGGAGGTTTGGAAAGGAAATGGGTTTAATTATAGGCGAAATGACAAACGGTTTGGAAATAATGACAGGAGGTTTGGAAAGGAAATGGGTTTAATTATAGGCGAAATGACAAACGGTTTGGAAATTTTGTAGGTGGAATGACAAACGGTTTGGAAATTTTGGTTGTGAGAGGGTCTTGAGCGGGAGCGGGGATATTTGGGTGGTGTGAGAGGAGTAGGACGGATCAAGAGGGAAAGGGTAGTAGAATGAAGAAGGGTGTTAGGATAGTTCGTTTTTCAGGGTGGCGAGGATAGCATCGAGGAGGAAGCGGCGGGGTTTGATTTCGCGGTGTTTCATTTTGTAAGCGATTCTCCAGGCGAGGGAGTGGTAGCGATCTGCGAGGCGCTGCTGTTTTTTTGAGAGTTTCGCGTAGGGGTTGATGCGGGCGGAGAGCCGAGTTTTGGCGAGATCTTCGGAGTAGAGGCTGCGTTTTCCCTGGTAGTCCGGATTGGAGAGGAGGCGTTTTTTGCGTGCCCATTCCTCGATCATGGAAACGGGTGGCATATTTCCGGGCTTGCGACCTTCGTGGACGTATTGGGCGTAGGGTGCGATGCGGTCGTCGGCGAAGACGTCGATGGCGAGCCTTTCTGGGTCAACTTTGGTTTTGAGGCTGCGGCGGAGTTTGCCCCAGGCGACCATTTTTTTGCTATCAACGATCTTTACCGCCGTGGTTTCGATTTTGTTTGCCAGGTGGTTAAGGGCGTGGACTACTTCTGCTTTCGCGCTATGCATGGGACGCCCTTCCGGAGATTTCTATTTCCTGGGAGACGGGATCGTAGGAGAGTTCCAGGGGTCTGATGCGGTAGTTGTCGAAGACAATGGCATAGGCGAGTAGTTCATGGGGGTGGGAGAGTGACAGGGCCTGGAAATCCGGGGCGCAGAGGTGAGTTTTGAGGGTCGCTTCGAAGGGGCTGGCATCCAGGACAGCCTTATAGTGTTCGGCGATGGCGTCCAGGATAGCCTGGGAAGCGATGGCCACGGGGGTGAGTTGCGGGGCGGAGGAGTCGGACTGGTTGATTTCGAATTCGAGCGGATCGGCGAAGTTTGCCACGGGTAGGGCGTCGTCCTGGCGGTTGATGATCTTGAAGTCGTAGAGATCGACAGTGAGGACGGCATTGGCGACGCGGAGCAGTTCTCCGAGCAGAGCGTCGGCCTTGTAGTCCCCGGGGACGAATTCAACGGTATCCAGGGCCACGAGTCCTGTATAGTAGAGGGTTTTGTTTTTGACGCGGTATTCCGATTCCCCGACAATTAAGCTTGTGGTAAGGTTGGGCGCGGGAGGCCTTTCCAGGTTAATATCCGGATCGTCGTTATGGAGATCTGTCTGTTCGATAAGAGTTATACCATTTGTGCAGAGCAGGTATTTACGGTAGCGGAAATGCTGGAGGAAGGGTCTGGCGGGCATGTTTACATATTGCCAGTAGATGAAGAAGGCATCCTGCCCCTCGGTTTGGAAGCCGTAGATAATAGTGTTGTGGAACGAGGGATAATTGCCAAATTCGAGTTCCTGGATGGAGAGGAGGACGTGATCCACCAGCCTGAAGGGAGTCCATTTATTCTGGTCATAGTAGGCGTGGGCGAGGCGGTAGTTGAAGGGGCCGAGCGCGTTGCAGAGGTAGCGGACATCGGCGTTGGAGTAGCTTTCGGTATCCGGTTCCGGGGTGGTGGGAAACAGGATTTCTTCGATGATGGGAGGGATGGCCTCCACGGGATTGATGAACTGGCCGGACAGGGTGTAGGTGCGGTCTTTGGCGAGGGTGAGCAGGAGCCCCATGTAGTCGGTGAGGTTCAGTTCCACGGTTTTTTGCTGGTTGGAGAGATAGGAGATATCGAGGTTTCCTTGCGGGAGTATGCCCCGGTAGATGATATTGTCGTTAAAATCCTGAATATAGGCGGTAAAGGTGTGGAATCCCGCCTTCAATTCGCGCAGGCTGCCCAGGAGGAAATCTTCGAGGTCGCGGTCAAGGAGCAGTTTCACTTTGAGGGCGCGGTCAGACTGGCTCCAGTAGTCGATATCGGAGTAGCTGAGCGGGTCGAGGCCCAGTTCCAGGATATTTCTGGTGCGATAGACGATGTGTGAGTGGCGGACGAGGGTAAGCTTCATGGGATACTCCTTGAGTTATGAGTTATGAGTTATGAGTTACGAGTTGTGGTGGATTCTTTAGCCAGGCGGGCTTTTATGGTATCGATATAGCGTTTGAAGAGATAATCGTCATGCCAGTCAGCATAGCGATCCAGGACGATCTTATCCACCTTCATGATACGCAGTTTTAGTTCTGTGGTAATAGAGTCCCATTCTTTTTCGAATTCCAGGCGGGAGACTATTTCCAATTCATCAGTGCCATCCTGCCATTCAAGGTAGTCTATTATGTCCTCATAGCACTTAACATCGTATTCCGTGACCATTTTAATTCCTTTTCTTATGAGATTATTGGTGAGCGAGACCACTTTGAAGTGAACTTCAGGGTCCAGATTTGCCATTATTTTTTCAAGGCTTTTTGGATAGAATGTTTTGAGGCATTTGTTGTCAAGGCTGAAGACAGCGAAGTTATGGACAGGTTCTCCATTTAGTTGCCATTGACGGGGGCTCCAGAGGTATAGATTGAGGCTGCCATCACGGGCTGATATAGCCATAGCTGCGTTTGTCAAAGGACTGTTTATCAACTCCTTTGTCAAGTTTAGATACTGCCGGGCGCTGGTAACGCCAAACTCGTGACCGTGTTTTTTTAGATGATTATCCAAGAGGCTTTGAGAGGCGAATTTAAGGGTACGCGCCATTTCCAGTATTGCCTGCAGGTGTTTTTCCTGCAGCGGCTCGAGGTTATGGTAGCGATCCAGGGCGGCGTCGTAGGGATTGGCGGGTTCGATGTAGGGGACGACGCGGGTGCGGCAGTTATAGTGGTAGGGTGGGAGGAAGGGCCGCATCTGGGAGGTGGGGGTTTGGGAGAAGTGGTGGTTGTCGGTCCAGAAGGAGGAGGGAGTTACGAGTTCTGAGTTATGAGTTACGAGTGATGAGTTATGAGTTGGGATTTCGAAGATGCGTCCGTGCATTGAGCGGCAGATGTCGGTGGTGGCGGCATCGATATAGGCGACGACCTTGACTTTTTGGACGCCGCGGTTTTGGTATTCGGTGAGGCGTTCGGTGGTTGCAGCGCGGGCTGATACGGTGTTGGCGTAGCTTTCGATCTGGTCGTCCCTTAATCCGGAGCGGAGGGGGTGAGTGGCGGTGATAAGCTGGTATATTTGGTGGTAGAGGGGGTCGGGGGAAGTTACGAGTTCCGAGTTATGAGTTACGAGTTCCGAGTTATGAGTTACGAGTTGGTTCAGGGTGGTGCGGGCATCTCCGTGGCGGTTGTAGAGTGTTTCGAGCTGTTTTTCCAGTTCTTTGGGTGAGATTTTTCCGGCGAGGAAGGCGCGGATGAGGCGGGAGAGGCGTTCTGCGCGGGTTGATTTTGTTATTTTTTTGAGGATTAGGTATTTTTTAAGCATTTGATTTCTCTTCGGTGTTGAACTCGTAGCCGCATTTGGTGCATTTTCGGAAGCGGATGGTTTTTTTGCCGATGTGGATGGTGCGGATGACCTTGGTCTTGGCTTTACAGATTATACAGAGCAAGTTTCTTCCTCCTTGAGTTACGAGTTATGAGTTATGAGTTTGGGGTTGGGAGCAGAGGCGCGGGGGCGTCCCTGGAAGAGGTAAAGGGAGAGGGCATTGCTGCCCTCTGGTTTCAGGCTGATGGTTCCTCCCGGGTTGTTTTTTGAATAGCCGCGGGGGGGAGGGCAGGGTCTGCGAGGATCTTTTTGTATATGGAGAAGACGACACAGGTATAGGATGGCGCAGAGGCATAGCGTCCACCTTGGGGTCGGTGGAAGTCGTGCGCCGCGAGGGTTTGCATGGTGAGCATGGCGGCGTAATCCTCCGGCCAGCGGTATTCGCGGTTCATGAGATCGAAGTAGCGTTCCACTCCCGCTTTGTAGGAGTCGAAGTATTTGTTTGAGCCGTCATCGACATTTCCCACGTTGAAGATGTTTTTTGTGGCTCTGCTGCGGGTGGCAGCGGGGGCACAGGCGAAGTGGGATTCCGCGATTCCCTGGGCGAGTGCGAGGGCCGCTTCCACCCGGTATAAGAGGGAGAAGCGTTCGATGTCCCGGGCAAGTTCCGCGATATCGTAATCGATTACGGCGTGCTTGCCGAAGGGTTTGACGCAGTATTCGGTGATGACGTAGGCGATTTGAGAGTGATTCATGTAAGCTCCTTTAAGTTAAAAAAGGGGCCGAAGCCCCTGTTTAGCTGGTTTTTGCATGTTTAGGGTTTGCGGGGACGTCCACTGGGATGCCCCGGAGGGTAGCTTGGAACTGTTCAGCGTTGATAGCCCGTTGGGCGAGGGTGGAAGGGAGGGTGCCCTTGAATTGGAGGGAGAGGTATTTATCCAGGGATTGGGAGGGCATACCCTTATCTTCCACCCAGCCGTGGATGAGCGAGATCTCTTCCAGGAGTTCTTCGAGAGCCTGGCGAGTGGCGTCCCGGTGCGCAAGCAGTTGGGAGTTTAGCTTTGATATTCTGGATTCCTGGTCTTTGATGGCCTTCCGCGCTGCGACCAGGGTTTCTTCCTTTTGTTGGAGGCGGCGGCGGAGGTTGCGATTGGACTCTCCTTCCTTGATGATGTTTTGGGTTTGGGCTTCCGCGAGTGCGGCGAGGGGGGAGGAGAGAGTTACGAGTTTTGAGTTATGAGTTACGAGTTCCGAGTTGAGAGTTGAG
>DAOTNF010000036.1:0-3711 GCA_035450685.1 Candidatus Cloacimonadota bacterium
GGTCACCCTTCCACCATTTCACCTTTCCACCTTTCCACAAAAATACCGCAACCTTCCGCATAATCCTTCATACCGCCCTCCTTTGCTGCTACTGGATTTGATGCCATCATCCTTAGGTCAACCTTATAAATTATAAGGATGACCTAAGGAAGACCAGGGTCTGAGCGCCGGATGCAAATGAGAGCCACCCGCGCGCGAGGGGAAAGGGAAGGCTATGGAGCAGGGATTTACGAAGGAACAGCGAGCCACCCGCGCGCGAGGGGAAAGGGAGGGCAGCCAGCTCATGGCCGCGCAATTACGGGCAAGTATATTTATATACTTGCCCTGGGATCCGCTTCCCGCCTTGCATAAAGGGGTCGTAGCACCTATATATATGGGGGGGGAGAATTTGTGTAATTTAAGTGCTGCCGAAGTCTGTTCGGCAGAGGCAACGGAGTTGCCTGTTTGGAAGAGACCTCCGGTTTCTGTGGCAAACGGACTTTGCCACCCCTGGACACAGGCTCCTTGCCTGCCAGCGTTCTCTTTGCTTGACAGATTTGCGCTTTTCACATATATTATTTTACATGGGCTGGTATCCAGCCCGACAAGGAGAGAAACATGAAAGAACTGATAATAAAAGCTATTAGCGGCCGCGAGCCGCAAGACTTTTTGGGAGAAGATAGATGAGCACACCCCGCGGTGAACGCGTCAACATCACCCTGCTGGGCAACCGCAACGCCGGAAAATCGTCCTTGATCAACGCCCTGGCAGGACAGGAGATCGCCATCGTTTCCAGCACCCCGGGCACCACCACAGACCCGGTGGACAAACGCTATGAACTGCTGCCCCTGGGCCCGGTGACCTTCTTTGACACCGCCGGACTGGACGACAGCGGCGAACTGGGCGAAAAACGGGTGCTCGCCACCTATAAGATACTCTACCGCACAGATATAGCCGTGTTTGTGAACGATGGCCGCCCCTTCGCGGAGAGCGAGCTGTCCTCCCTGAAGCGCATCCGCGAGATGAAGATACCGCTTTTAATGGTCTTTAACCACAGGGATTTGCGCGAGCCTGCCCCCGCCAATATCGCCTGGTGCGAGGAACGGGGACTGCCCTGGGTCTCCGTCTCCGCCCTCAAGGGGGAAAACATCGACGCCGCCAAGGAACTGCTGATCAAGCTGGCGCCCGCCCATCTGCTGGAGGAACGCCCCCTGGCGGGTGACCTGGTGAAGGCCGGGGACAGGGTGCTGCTGGTGACTCCCATCGACCTCGCCGCGCCCAAAGGACGCCTGATCCTGCCGCAGGTGCAGGTGATCCGCGAACTGCTGGATCACGACGCGGTGGTGACGGTGGTGAAAGAGCGGGAACTGGCGTATGCCCTGCAAACCCTGAAGGAGCCGCCTGATCTGGTGATCACGGATTCGCAGGTGGTGCTGAAGGTGGTGAATGACCTGCCCCCCGAGGTGAAGATGACCACCTTTTCCATCCTCTTTGCCCGCTACAAGGGCGATCTGGACGTCCTGGCGGAAGGGGTGAGGCAAATAGACAAGCTGCGCGACGGCGACAAGATCCTGATCGCCGAAGCCTGTTCCCACCACGTGCAGGCGGACGACATCGGGCGGGTGAAGATTCCGCGCTGGCTGAGCCAGTTCACGGGCAAGGAACTGGAGTATGAAGTGTACGCGGGACACGACTTTCCGCCCAATCTGGAGGACTTCGCGCTGGTGATCCACTGCGGGGCCTGCATGCTCAACCAGATGGAGATGAGCCGCCGCATCGTGGAAGCCCAGCGGCGCGGAGTGCCGATCACCAATTACGGGCTGGCCATTTCCAAGGTTCAGGGAGTGTTTGAGCGGGCGGTCGCGCCTCTGTATCCGCAAGGATAGGGTGCCGTCCGAGCCGAGTCCACTTTTTTCCATTCTGCCAGTGGAGGCGAGCCACGATTCCGGCTTGACAAATCCGCCGCCATCTGGCACAGTATCAAAACAAAGCTTAGTTCAGGGAGGTTACCATGTTTCAACAACAAACGCCCAAACCTGTCGTGATCAAGTTTCCCAAGTTCAGGATCAAAGCCCTGCCTGCCATAGTGCTGTCCATTCTGCTGCTGGGTTTCATGCTTTACTTTGTGCTTCCGGTGTTGCATATCCGTTTTTTGGACTGGATCGTCCCCCTGATGATCTGCCTGGCTCCGCTGCTGGCAATCCGGCGCCTGCGCAAGATCCTCTATGTGGTCTATCCCCTTCTGGCGCTGTGGCTGATCCTGGCGCCCTTCTTCTCTTCCGGCATCTTCAATTCCGGCAGCTACCGGCGCATGATCGGCGAGGTGGAAAAGACCGAGTTTTCCGACCTGGTGGCGCCGGTCAATCTGGATCAGGTGCCGATCCTGGATTCCGCTTTCGCCAAGGATTTGGCAGCCAAGAAGCTGGGCGAGGACTTTGCCCTCGGCAGCCGGGTGGTGCTCGGCAACCCGACCATCCAGATGGTGGATGGCAAGCTCTTTTGGGTCTGCCCCCTGCTGCACAGCGGCTTCTGGAAGTGGATCACCAACACGGGCAAAGGCACCCCGGGCTACATCAAGGTCTCAGCCACCAATCCGCAGGACATCACCTTTGTGCGCGAGCTGAAAGGCAAACCCATCCAAATCCGCTATCAGAGCAACGCCTACTTCGGGCAAGACCTCTACCGCCATCTCTGGTGGAACGGCTTCGCGGGCATCGGCCTGGCAGGCGACACCTTTGAACTGGACGACAATGGCGAACCCTACTGGACGATAACCACCTACACCCACAAGATCGGAGTGAGCGCCCCGGAAGCCACCGGACTCGCCATCGTGCATGCCGGCACGGGAGAGATCAAATACTTTCCCCTCAAAAAAAGCGGCGGCATCTATGACGACAGCAAGATTCCCGCCTGGGTTGACCGCATCCAGCCCTCCTACTTTGTGCTTCCCCAGCTTTCCTGGTGGGGTAAATACGTCCACGGCTTCTGGAACAGCGTGTTCGGCAAGCGCGACCTGCTGCGGGTGACGCCCGGCTACAACGTGATCTATGGCCGCGATCAGCGCAGCTATTTCTACTCCGGCCTCACCAGCGTGGGCTCGGACGAGGGGACGGTGGGCTTCGCGCTCACGGACACCCGCACCAAAAGCAGCCACCTCTACCTGGTCTCCGGCGCCACCGAGACTGCCGCCATGCGTTCCGCCGAAGGCAAGGTGCAAAACTTCAAATACTATGCCACCTTCCCCATCCTGGTGAACATGAACGGCAAGCCGACCTATTTTATGACCCTCAAGGACAGCGCCGGTCTGATCAAGATGTTCAGCTTCGTTTCGGTGCGTGACTTTTCCCTGGTGGGAGTGGGTGAAAGCGTGCGCGGCGCGCGCGACAGCTATCAGATGGCCCTGGCCGGCAGCCGGACGGGGATATCCCCGGAGGCAACGGACAAGCAGGCCACCCTCACAGGCTCCATCGCCCGCTTTGGCTCGGACACCACGGATGGACGCACCTACTATTATCTCACCATGACGGAAGCGCCGGACAAAATCTTTATTGCCTCCAGCAACCTGAGCAGCCGTCTGCCCATCACCCGCGCGGGCGACCAGGCGCGCGTCAGCTATCTGGAAAGCGCGGACGCGGAGATCACCCTCACCGCCTTCGCCAATCTGAGCCTGGGGGATAAGTAACTAATCTTTCCTAGTTATCTAAGACATTGGGGCGCATTAAAATAGGTAAA
>DAOTNF010000037.1:0-3372 GCA_035450685.1 Candidatus Cloacimonadota bacterium
AGAACTATCCTGGATGCACTCGGACTATGTGCTTAAACTACCCGGAAGTCAGGTTTCAACGAACATCTTTTAATTGACTCTGACTTTTGTTCGCCTCCCGATGAGTGATATTCAGCTTTCCTTGAAAAGGGATTACACGCCAAAAAGACCTCCACGAACTTAACCTATCACTCCTCCAGGATTAAAAACCGGATTCCTAATCCGAGAAGGGTAATATGCCCTTTCAAACCATTGTTATTCAATCCTCAATATGGGTAATATCCAAAAATATTACCTGCCGGAGCATATTGGCAAACGTATACAGTTCCATACGTAGGATGTGGAGCACATCCACAACCACACTGGGTAGTTGTTTTCCAGACAATTTGCGTATAGTGCCCAACGTCATGCCAATTTCCAGTTTTGCTTGCCGCATTTCCAAAAGGAGCATAAATAAAATTTGATTCTTCCGATCCCCATCCATCAATTGCCGATGTCCATGAAGTATACCCTGCAGCAAGATTTTCACTATGCCCGCCACTGTGCTGGAATAAATTATTACCCCCAAGGTAGTATGCCCACTTTTCCGCACTGGTAGCAAGAGTAGTAGACCATACTAAATTGGGTATATTTGCGCCAGTAACTTTATTGCGGTAGTAATTGTGCTTATTCAAGATTTCGGTAATTGGGACTGTAACTCCTGTTGGTATTTGAGACGTCAAGGTTGTGGTAACAATTTGACTATTAGCCTGAGCGGGTGTTCGATCAATCTTGGCTTGAGTTGATGAGTAACTCGATGGTGTCGTAATTATTGCCGATTCTGAATTGGATTGAGTTTCTGGTGGATGTGTGGAGTCATCAACAATTATTGGTGATTTCCAGTTTTCTGGTAAAGACCAATCCTTATTAGCTATGTGTGTTGGATCAACATTACCTCCACCCCATTTAATTGGGAATTGTGACTCAACATATTCATAGTTTACCGATTGGGGGTTTTGGGGGCCGTTTGTATGCCATCCTTTCCCGGAATGATCTAAATATACCCTTAATACAGAGTATTGGCCAGCAAAATTATTACCAGTTATCACCATCCCTTCTAACCCATTGTCATCAGTTGCAACATTTCCTACAGCGTATTTTCCAGTTGTTTTTGGGGTTGGGGTAGGGGGGTTTTGGTATTTTCCGGAGAAAAAAGATTGCGATTGTATGATTAAAAATAACACACTAAAGAAAATTAAAGCAGTAAATAGACTTTTTATAAAATTTTTATTTTTATATGGCATTTTCTGATAGCTATATGTAATCCGGATTACGACTTGACTAATGGTATAAATTCCAAATCCCATCAGTACAAAATAAAAAAGTCCAGCCTCGATCTGGAAATAGAATAGGATCTGTTCGATGACACCAAAAGAAATAATTGAGATTAATGCCCAGAAAACAAAATTAAAATCGAGTCTAAATGGTTTTTTTCGGGTGAAAGAACGGACAGTTCTTGCAACTATAGTAATTCCAAAACCAGCAAGAACTAAAAATAAAAGATAGTTATTGACATCTTTTAATAAAAACGTCATCAGAATAACTGAAAGCGTATGGATACAAATCCAAAAGAAAGACCATTTAACATTTGGGAATTTTTGAGCCATGGTTGAGTAGTTGGTTACACCAAACTGAAGATTAACATATTGGTTTCACGATTAATCTTCTCCGCAATCTGCGTTTCCTACTTCGGCACCCCACGCTCATTTTTTCATGGCTATCAGTTTGAGACAGTACTTATCGATGGAGTCCATCAGGACACTCCGTGCATGCTTGGCGCGTTTCTCGTCCTCGGAAAATGCATCTTCGGTCAGGTACTCGATGAGGATCAGGTAGTGATTCGTTTTTGCCATCCTCGCCCGGATTATCTCCAGGCCAGCAACGGCTTCCTCTTTACTTCCTTTCACCAGGGAGAAAGAAAAGTCAAGGAGCATGAGAATCCGAATCGGCATACCGTTTGCAACCGCCATTTTCCTGAACCGGGCATATGCGGTTGGCTGCTGTGAGATGATTGAGAGCTGCAGGCCATAATAGACTGGTTCCAGGTCCTTTGCATGGTGCTGGATCATCTGTTTGATTACCGCTGCTGCGCCGGTTGCATCCCGCTCACCGATTTTATACGAATACAATTCCCTGAGAAACGACATTTCGTTGTAGTACCTTTCCGATGCAATGGTGAGCAACTCCCCCCGCATGACCTGATTTCCATCCAGTTTTGCTTTTTCGAGTCCGATAATCAAGAACTGGGGCTCTTCAGGGAACCACTCGATTCCAAGCTTCAGCATGAACCAGAATATTTTATTGACCTTGAGCTCCTTGATGACGCGGGGAAACTTCAGGCGGTTCACCGGGGGACGTACACGGGCGAGCTCGATCATCTGTTCGCGTGCATTGAGCGCCATATCGCTGGTCTTTCCGCGTTCCGGTCCTGTTTCACCGGTGTAGGTCTCCGTTGCCAGGATATGGTAGCAATAGGCTATCGTGGTATATATGATGGCATCGACCTTTCTGAATGGCTTGAGCTGTTCAATAGCGTCACGGTACTTTCCAATTTCAATCATCTTGAGGCCGAGGATGATGTCAAAGATCATCTTTCCGCCAGGGCGACGTTTCAGCCGGTATGCATGATTGAACAGGCGTTCGATGTATTCCACGTCGTTGGATTTGCTGCTCTCTTCAAGCACTTTCACTGTAATGTCATCGATCAGGCGGTCGTAGATTTTATCGTCGAGGTGCGGCAGGGAATTATCAATAATGGAGAGCACGTGGCCGAAAAAGATAGGGATATTGGAATCGATCTTTTGCGAATTCTTGACGATGTACGCCATCAGATCCTGCCTGACTCCATCCACCTTCGCCTCGACAATGAACTCGGGTTGCCATTCTTCAACCATGCCACGCACACCGGATCCAGTAAGATAGTCTTCCAGAAACAAGGGTAGGAATTATCCCGATCCATCATAAAACTCGCGGAAATGTAATATATACTTTCTCTCCGGATGCTTTGTTGAACCGGATTTCGGGCAAATATTACAAAGATCTGAAGATAACAAAATTCCCACCATTCTATCCTTGACAATTAAAGATCGATTGGGACGTCTGCAGGTAGATAATCGTTAAGTATTGATGAAGTTGAATTGCTATAATGTGATGGTCCCGATGGCTGTACAGGGACCAGTCCAAGTTTGTCCTGGCAAATTAAACCCGGATTGGGATGTGCAACATAACATTTTTCTGGAAAAGTTTTATTAACAATTACGCCATTCCCCCTTTAAGCAGCTGAGGCTGGAGGGATCCAGCCTGACCTCCCGAGTTTTAGGCACATGATTCCATCAAATATCGGTCCAATTCTAT
>DAOTNF010000038.1:0-3109 GCA_035450685.1 Candidatus Cloacimonadota bacterium
AGGCAGTAAACCGGGCATCAACAGATCATCAGATAACTATCTGGATATGGAGGCGGTTATTCAGGTTGAAGAAGTATTGGAGACGCAGTCTATATCTTTGTTTATTTATGTTACAAAAGAGTCTCTGAAGGATCAGTCTGTACGTTTCAGCGGCAGGAAGTTCAGAAGTAGTTCTTCCGCAAGCTTGTTTCCACTTATATCAGTGGCAGAAATTTGCAACACGTGTGAACGATAGTTCTCCAGTTCTTGTTTGGGCTTGAACTGATATACACGACCGTCGGCTTTGATAACAGCCAGGTCAATTTCTCTCTTTGTATCCTCAACTATCAGCCTGGCTTTGAGGGAAGCCCGCGGGATGATCTCTGAAAACTGGACTTCCAGCGTGGGAAGAAGATTGTTTACCGTGGTTCCATTGCGGGGATTGGTGGATACAATCTGAGGTGGAGTGCTGTCTTCGTTTGTAGAACCAGCGAACTCGACCCTGTTGAGTGCCGTGACGTTTTCCTTGCGATCCTGAATGCCGGTTATGCTAAGCACATACTTTGTGCTATCCTGCAATTCTGTAAGCAGTGTAAGCTGATCACGATCAAGACTGGAAAGCAAGACTGGCAATTCAGCATTGTTGTCAGCCCGCTGGGTCATTAGCGAACCGTACTTGACAACAGGCTCGGAAAAGGTAATAACTACCTCACGGTTTGACTTCGCAATCACGTTTCTGACTGTTGCCTTCGAGCTGTCCGCATAGCTTAGGGACAGATCCAGGCTCGATGTCCTCTGCAGATCAATGCTTCCCTGAAAGTAGGGCTCTTGGGAAAAATCATAACGCCCATTGTTGTTTTTGTCGATGTAAGCCCGTAAAATATAGCTGGCCGGGTTCAGCGATTCTATGGCATAGGCTGGGCCGGAGACGGTTTGATGAAAAACCATCAACGAATCTGCCGATAGCAGGTTCACCAGCACGGGCAGGCCATTATCTCTCTTATCCTCATAATCAATAAGTCCGGACAGACGCAAGTCATTTAACTTTCCATGGGCAAAGACCAGGGTCTGGTTCTCGGCAAGGGGGTTTCCCCTCAAGTCTTTGAGTCTGGTGCTGAGAGTAATATAGTAGTTGGTGTCTTGCTTCAGTTTCTCATCGATTCTGATCCGCATGGTGCTTTTATCGACAGTGATCTTCTTGTTCTGGATGGGAGGATAGATGTAAACAGCTTGGGCGACAGAGGATTTGTCAAGCGACTTTGAGAAATTGATCTCAATCCTGCCATCGCTTAACTGGCCAAATTGTGCCGGATAGGTGGTGAGGACTTTAGGTTTCTCGGTATCTTCCGGACCTCCGGTGGGACTTCTTCTGCTACCGCAGGAAGCTGACAGCAGCGTAAGCGCCAACGCCAGAGATAGGCTAAAAACCTTGCAGGTCCAGCTTATTCTGTTCTTTGGGGAAGTGGTGCAACCTTGCGATGTATTTTCCGAGAATGTCATATTCCAGGTTTACCTCTGCTCCAAGCGGAAGCTTGGAAAGATTTGTATTATCGAGAGTATGAGAGATGAGGGCGACACTAAATGAGTTGGCTTCGACAGACGCCAGGGTGAGACTGACCCCATTGATGGCAATCGAGCCCTGAGGCACCACCAGATGGGCATCCCCGGGATGCAACTCATAGCGCAAATAGAGAGTTGAGCCTTCTGTCCTGGTCTGCAACAGCCTGGCAGTTGTATCCACATGGCCTTGCAGCCAGTGGCCATCCAATCTGCCACCCAGTTGCAAAGCCCGCTCCAGGTTTAAAAGTGTGTTTGTGTTCCAATGGGCTGCGGTGGTCTTCTTTACCGTTTCCCGCATGATCTCCACCGTAACGCTCTGCGTTCCGAAGGCAACCACAGTCAGGCAGATGCCGTCGCAGGCTATGCTGTCTCCAATTTTCAATTCCGTAAATGATTTGGGACGCTTTATCTCCAACTGCTTTACACCTCTGGCTTCATTGGCGCGGATCACTGTGCTTGTGGCTTCGATAATACCGGTAAACATGCTTTAGACCTGATACCGCCTTTTCCAGGCGTTGCTAAGTGTGAGAACGCTGGTATATTCCAAATCACCTCCCAAAGGTATTCCCGTGGAGAGTCTGGTCAACTTGCGCTGACTGCCTTGCAGCAAATCTGAAAGATAGTGAATGGTCGCCTCTCCCTCTGCCGAAGGCTTGAGAGCCAGGATTATTTCCTCCGGCTGGCGCTGAGTGATCAGATCAAGCAGTTGCGCTGATCTGATTTGTTCAGGTCCGTAGCCATCCAATGGCGACAACAGATGCCCCAGCACAAAATACTTGCCATGATATTCGTTGATGCCTTCTATGATCTGGATGTCCGCGGTGTTTTCCACTATGCAAAGCAGGGAGTCCTGCCTTTGGGGCGACGAGCAGATGGGACAGGGATCACTTTCCGAAAGCATGTTGCAGACCGCGCAATTAGTCACTTTTTGCACCGTGTTTTTGATTACGTCGGCCAGTTCAATGGCATAGTTTTTTTCCTGGCTGACCAGAAACCAGGCAAGGCGCTGGGCTGTTTTCCTGCCTATGCCGGGCAAGCGGTTAAGAGTCTGGATCAGGTTTTCCAGATTGGGGGAGATCAGCACTAAAACAACCCGGGAATCTTCATGCCGCCGGTGAGCCTGCCCATGGTCTCCTCATTTGCTTCAGTGACCTTGCTGTGCGCTTCCATCATGGCGGCTATGACCAGATCTTCAAGCATTTCAACATCTTCTGGATCGACCGCTTCGGGGTCTATCTTGATGCTCTTTAGCTCATATTTCCCGTTGATCTCAACGGTTACCATGCCACCACCGGAGCTGGCGCTGAATATCTTGTTTTCCAGCTCCTGCTGGGACTTCATCATTTCTTCCTGCATTTTTCTGGCCTGTTTCATCAGGTCATTCATATTTTTTCCACCGGGCAACATATCTTCTCCTAAATCGCTTGGCAAATGCTCTGGCAGGCGATGCCGCAAATGCCTTTTTCGACATTCTGGCTATAATGCCAATTTAGTCAAGTGATATATCAATTTCCAACTCACATCCCCCCGTTTTTTAAACAAGGCAGGATCAGTTGTTGATTTTCCAGCC
>DAOTNF010000039.1:0-3036 GCA_035450685.1 Candidatus Cloacimonadota bacterium
GGCATCGAGCTTACCGATGGTACAGGTCTTGCCACCGAAGGCTCCGTTGGGATTGCCACGGTTGTCCCAGATCTCATAGAAACCGCAATCGGCTTCAGTTTCGATCAGGCATTCATAGTAGCCTGAGTTCTCGGTTTCAATGAGTCGGATTCCACTCTGCCAGTCGGCTCCGGGTCTGAGTAAACGGACATCCACTCCCGACTGAGGTTTTCTTGCTTCATCTTCCATTATATAGTAGCTGATTCCATATTTGAACATTTATGCTCCTCTGTATTTATGCTTTTATGGCTTTATGGTTTTCTGTATTTATGGCTAACTCGAGGTGATATTATCACCATCGTCTTCTATGATAATGATGCCGAAATCGATGTAGCCGGGACTGCCGATATATCTGGATTCGAGTGAGAACTTGACCTTCTCAGTATATTCATGCAGATCGTCAGGACACTTGGGGAACTGGGATACTGTGACCGGGAACTGGCTCCTCACTTCATTGTAGGCGGTGTATTCCAGATAAAGATTGCCTGTTGCGGTTATGAAACTCATCAGAGTATAATACTCATCAGGATTGAGGCTTGCCTGCAGATCGAAAGAGTCCTCTCTGTATTCGTCTCTCAGGTGCAGGATAGTGGGATCAAAGGCATTCTTCTTCTCGATGCGATACTTACGCCTGGGAGAGTATTCCACCTGACCAGTGGTACAATTGAAGTAGAATACCCCATTAGATGTCTGCCGAACACCCTATGAAAGATATAGTAGCTGAATCCAGATTTGAAAATAAACGCTCGAATTTGCAGTGATGCAAAAACATCGCTAACGCTAACGTGTAAAACGCGGTATAGTAATGATTTACCCCCCCCCCCCATTTTGTTCTTGACAGATATTTGCATTCTAATATAGTCGCTCCAGTGAATAAATCATCGCATAACAAAAAACTGCGAAATGGAGTAACTAATGAAAACAACACTGCTGATTGGCATCCTGTTTGCCTTCGCTACCGGGCTGCTGGCTCTGTCCAGCTATGGCACATCCGCACCCGTAGTGAATGACACCGTCGATCAGGCAGGTTCTTCTCTCAGCCCCAACGTCGAAAAAGCTGGTATATAGGTGATACCAATGATATCACCTGGACTGCGTCCGAACAAAATAAATCCAAAAAACAAGGAGAAAAACATGAGACACAAACTACTTGTGGCTGCCTTTCTGCTTTTATGCGCAGGCAGCATTTTTGCTCTCACCGGATTCGGTGAATCCAACACTTTTGGCATTACCGAAGAAACTCTCCCCGTGGAGATGTCTTCCTTTTCGGCTACCCTTACAGCCAATAACTATGTGCAGTTGAATTGGGTTACCCAATCCGAGACCAACCTGCAAGGCTACTACGTATATCGCTGCACAGCCGCTAATTTAAGTTCTGCCAGTATTGTATCCGGTCTGATCCAACCCACCAATACTTCCAGCCAGCAAAGCTATTCTTTCCTCGATAGTGAAATCTATCAAAGCGGGCAGTATTACTATTGGCTTTACAGCATGGAGATGGATGGCCACGGAAGCTTCCATGGTCCCGCCTCCATTCTGGTCAATCTGGATGGTGGCAATCCTGACATTCCCGGAATACCCTTGGAAACCGGACTGAGGGCAATCTACCCCAATCCCTTCAATCCCAGCACCACGATCAGCTATCAGATCAAGACCCCGGAAGCTGTGACTCTCAGCATCTACAATACCCGTGGTCAGATAGTGCAAACTATTAGCCGGTCACATAACACAGCAGGGATTTATTCTGTGCAGTTCGAAGGGAAGGATACACATGGAAACACGCTCTCGAGTGGAGTATATCATGTGGTCATGACCGCCGGTAAACACAGCTCAACTCAAAAAATAGTGCTGATGAAGTAAGGGAGGACAAGATGAAACAACTATTAATCACCCTGAGCCTGATCGCATTGGCAGGATATGCCATTGCCGCCGCACCCGTGGTAAGCAATGTGGTAGCCACCCCTTCTGCCGGTCAAGTAACTATTTCCTATGACCTTGCTGCTGATACAGACTGTGCCGTAACCCTGCTAATTTCTGCCGATAATGGCGTCAGCTACAATGACATTCCTCCCACAGCCGTATCCGGTGATATAGGTAATAGCGTCACCGTTGGTAACGGCAAACAAATCATCTGGCATCCTGCCGGTGACGGAATGGCAGTAGGCACAGATTACAAAGCCAAAGTAATCGCCAGAGACAATCCCAATCCTGTTGCTGTGGATGACTTTATTCTGGTAGAGGGTGGCACATTTAACAACGGCACCTCTGATGTGACTCTGTCCTCATTTTACATGGATAAATACGAGATCACCCAGGCAGAATATCAGGCGGTGATGGGAGTTAATCCAGCTTCTGGATATGGGGTAGGCAGCAATTATCCTGTCTATTATGTTTCTTGGTTCAACGCCATTGAATACAGTAATCGCCGCAGCCTGCAGGAAGGATTAACTCCCTGCTACAGCTATAGCACCTACGGCACGAATCCTGATAACTGGCCTGCGGGATGGAATTCCAGCAATACCAATCATACCAATGTAAACTGTAACTGGACTGCCAATGGCTACCGCCTGCCGACTGAGATGGAATGGATGTTTGCGGCCAAGGGTGGTAATCAGACCCATAATTACACCTATAGTGGTAGCAATACCATAGGAGATGTTGCCTGGTATTCATCAAATTCAGGCAAAACCACTCATACAGTAGGCACCAAAGCCGCCAATGAGCTTGGCACTTTTGATATGAGTGGAAACGTATGGGAATGGGTGTGGGACATTTATGGTAGCTATCCCAGTGGTTCACAGAATAATCCTACGGGAGCAAATAGCGGGTCTTACCGTGTGAGGCGCGGCGGTAGCTGGAACAACTATGCCCACAACTGCACCGTTTCCGTTCGGTACCTCCCCGTTGCGACCTACAGCAGCAGCATTATAGGCTTCCGCTGCGTCAGGGTTTCCCCTTGATTTTTGTTTTTTGTCCTTTTTGCCTTTTGAAAATTTC
>DAOTNF010000040.1:0-2326 GCA_035450685.1 Candidatus Cloacimonadota bacterium
ATCTCGCTATTGGGCACCAAGCGAGTAAAATAGTCTTCATCTTTACGTTCAATAAAGGCTTTCAGGATGCGCTTACGGTTCTCTTCAGAGAGCTTGTTTTTGTTTCCTCCGCGCACAAACTCGGCTGAGGCATCGATGAAGAGCGTGGAATTGTCCCTTTTGCTCTTCTTCAGCACGATGATACAGGTGGCGATGGTGGTGCCAAAAAAGAGATCAGGCGGAAGCTGGATCACGGTGTCGATATAGTTGTTATCAATCAGGTACTTGCGGATCTTCTGCTCTGCCCCTCCGCGATAGAGTACTCCGGGGAACTCAACTATACAGGCAGTTCCGGAAGTGGAGAGCCAGGAGAGCATGTGCATGGTAAAAGCCAGGTCTGCCTTGCTCTTGGGTGCCAGCACTCCGGCGGGAGAAAAGCGGGGATCATTGATCAAGAGGGGGTTGGCATCGCCTTCCCACTTGGTGGAATAGGGAGGATTGGAGACGATGGCATCAAAGGGTTCATCATCCCAATGCTTGGGATCAATGAGGGTGTCACCGTGGGCGATGTCGAACTTCTCGTAGTTGATATCGTGGAGAAACATATTGATGCGGCAGAGGTTGTAAGTAGTGATGTTGATTTCCTGACCAAAGAAGCCTTGTCTCACATTATCTTTGCCCAGCACTTTGGCAAACTTCAGCAGGAGAGAGCCGGAGCCGCAGGCGGGGTCATAGACCTTGTTTACTTCTTTCTTGCCCACCACAGCCATTTCTGCCAGCAATTCCGAGACTTCCTGGGGGGTAAAGAATTCCCCTCCGGATTTGCCTGCGCTGCTGGCATACATGGTCATGAGGAATTCATAGGCATCACCAAAGGCATCGATGCTATTGTCCTGATAGTTTCCCAGGCTCAGTTTATTGATCGCTTCCAGTATCTTTACCAGCTTTTCATTGCGTTTGGCCACCGTGGGGCCCAGCTTGTTGCTGTTTACATCCACATCGTCAAAAAGCCCTTTGAGGTCGTTTTCGCTGTCAAAACCCTTGGCGGAGCTTTCGATATTTACAAACACCCGGCTGAGGGTTTCATTTAGATCGGCATCACTTCGGGCTTTATTGCAGACATTGGCAAAGAGCTCCGAGGGCAGGATGTAAAATCCCTTTTCTTTCACGGTGTCTGCTCTGCCATATTCCGCATCCGCGTCGGAAAGCTGGGCATAGTCAAAGCTGGTGTTTCCGGTGCGGCGCTCTTCATTATTGATGTATGAGGTCAGGTTTTCGGAGATGAATCTGTAAAATAGGATTCCCAACACGTAGGACTTAAAATCCCAGCCGTCCACGCTGCCCCGCAGGTCATTGGCAATCTGCCAAATAGTTCTGTGCAGCTCGTCTCTTTCTTGTTCTTTGCTCATTATGCCTTCCTTTTATCGGTGTATTCAAATGCAACGACTAAGTCCTTTTCAAGGTTATAACCTGCTGCTTGCATTGCTTTTCTTGAGTGTCTTACCATGTCTGATGCGCTCAAATTTGATTCGGTAAAGTAGCCATCATCAAGAGTTAATGGAGTTCTAAACTCCGTTTTATCTTTGGAATGTCGGAATGATCCGGCTAACTGAAAGCCAGGTTTGTGCTTGAGGATATAGTTATAGACAGCTCGTTTTACTTCATGCCAATGGCGAGTTTCTATCTTTTCTTTTCCACATAAGACAATGTGATGTACTTTAGTGAAGCGGTAGTCTTTGAGTGGCTCAGTATGAATCGCAGGATCATCGTCTTCAGTACCATTGCCCAGATTATAGTGTTTTATGCCGGACTGTTTTTTGTCCCATAGACGTTCTATGTCAGCTATATCAATATCCAATCTATGGTTCTTCTTTATAAGCTGCTGTGCAAATAGATACGGGGAAAGGTCTGTCTTCTCGTGCATATTGATCGCTTCAGCTTTCACACTGCCGATAAGCTTTATACGAACCAGTTCATTGCGCATATCTTCTGCAGTATTGAGTGCTTTTATCCGGTAGTTTTCCTTCTTCAGGATCATCTCAAAGGTTTGCGCTACATCATCTGGGTCATCATCCAAAATGTTAAGCTCGTTGAAGAGTTTGTCTTCAAATTCGCCTCCGGCAGAGGGCAGATAGAATCTCCACTTGATACCATCGGTAAGGATGCTGATAGCGGATTTGTGGTAGGCATTGTAGAGGTGAAGTTGAGTCTCTCCGGCTATGAGGTCAGAATCGAGCTTTCCTGGGGTCTTTACTTCGATAAAGACTTCTGCTCCCTCTGAGGTCTTCTCCGGAATGAACAGTGCTACATCCACGCGACCTGTTACGTCCTTGGTGATATTCTGTTG
>DAOTNF010000041.1:0-1357 GCA_035450685.1 Candidatus Cloacimonadota bacterium
TGTCAAGTCCTGAAATGGCGGACTGTTTTTTAGCTTTTGTTGTTTAGCCTAAGCCCCTACATATAATCCCGCTACCGAGCAGGGTTGGAAAAAAGTGAAACTTACGCAGCATCATATAGTTGGGCTGGTTTCTGGTAGTTAATGCCGGCATGCAGGCGGCAGTGATTGTAATCGTGGATGGACAATTTGATCAACTCCCTTGCCAGGCGTTTGCTCTTCAGGACGTTATGGATCAGGTATTCATGCTTCAGGGTATTGAAGAAGCGCTCTATTTTGGCATTGTCATAACAGTGGTTTTTGCCTGTGAAACTTATCGCAAGGCCATGGGACTGGAGTTTTTTCAGATATCGATAGGAACAATACTGGCAGCCATGGTCTGAATGGTGGATAGCGCCTTTCAGTTCCGGCGTGCTTTTCAAAGCCTTGTTAAGGCAATCCAGAGCCCCTTCAGTGCGCAGATTGTTGCTGATGTTGAAGCTGAGTATCTTACGGGAATACATGTCCATCAGAACCGACAGGTAGAGAATGCCTTCGGTGGTGTGGATATAGGTGATGTCGGCGCAGACCGCCTGGTTGGGACGGGTTATGGCTACTCCCTTGATCAGGTTTTCAAAGCTGGAGTCATAAATACCGGGGATCGACGTGCGAACCTTCTTGTAGCGCCGGGGCAGAACCAGGCCGCGATCGCGCAGGATCCTGTGGAGTTTGTCACGGCCGATCCCGATCCCCAGGTTGGACAACTCATGCCACAGCTTGCGGATACCGTAGGCAGGATGCGCCGCCCTGATCTTAAGCACCTCGTCCACAATCATCTGTTCGTATTCCGCAACCTTCTGGGAGGATGCCAGGGTCTCATAATACCAGGACTTGCTCTTGTTGAGATTCTTGCAGATGGCGCTCATGGACGCTTTGACAGAAGCCGCTCCAGCGTTCTTCTTTGCTCGGGGGACAGCCTGGAAAGTGAAGTTTTTTTTTCAGCCTCGCTGATGTTCTCGTTGACCACCTCCACATAGCTCTGAAGGCAAATATTGTGCAGGGTGACAGAGGCCAGGGCGGACTCCAACTCCTTGATCCGGTCTTTTTGCTCTTGCAATATCGATTTCTCGTCTTTCATCTCAATCCTCACGTATCTTCTTATTACTTGATCCTTTCCGTATTTGCGGAGCCACTTGTAAATCGTGGTTCTGCCATTGATTTCATAAAGACGGGTTGCCTCTGCTATTGTCAACCTTCCTTTATCAATCTCCTGAACTACCTTCAACTTGAATGCCTCACTGTAGCGAAGCGTTACCTGGGCGATGGACTGTTTGGCCATTTTTTACTCCTTATTTTAGTCCACCTTTTTCAGGACACCTCA